>NZ_JNYJ01000039.1 GCF_000716715.1 Dactylosporangium aurantiacum
GCCGTCGAGTGCGGCATCAACCGACTCAAACGCCACCGCGGCGTCGCCACCCGGTACGACAAACTCGCCGTACGCTTCCAAGCCGTCCTCACCATCGCCGTCATCGGCGAATGGCTCTGACCAGACTTACAAAACGCGCCCTAATGAGGCGGCCCGGCACGCGGACCCATGTGGCGCCCCGGCACGCGGACAGTCAGGCACGCCGGCATGTGGACCAGTCAGGCACACGGACACGCGAATCCTGCACAGGACCCGGGCACGCGGACCTCGCAGAGGCCCTCGTCAGATCGTGACGCGGGCCGGTCACACCTGCGGTCAGGCGAATCGATCCGACCACCCACCGCCGCGACGACCCGCCTGGAGCCGGCAACCTCAACCGCTCACACCACCTCGCCAAAGCCGCGCGGCACCCAGCCGCACCGACAGTCAGGCGAATCCCTCCACCACGATCGCCACCCGAGGCCACCAAGCCAGTGCGGCAGCGCCACGCCACCATCAACCAACCGCGCGAACCGCACCGGCCCAACCCCGGCACGCGCCCCCAGGCGCACCGTCCAGGCGAACACCCAGACCACCGCCACCGCGAAACCCGCCAAACCACCGCCGTGCCGCCACACCAGCATCAAACAACCGCACGGACCGATCCCGGCGCGCAACCCCGGCCAACCAACCAGGCGAACACCTCAAACCACGACCGCGCGACCGCGCCAAGTCACCACCGTCGTGCCGCGCCGACATCAAGCGACCCCCCGGCACACCACCCCCGGCACACCACCCCCGGCCGCACCGTCCAGGCGAACACCCAAACCACCGCCGTGGCGCCACACCGACGTCAGACAACCGCGCGGACCGACCCGGCACGGAGGAACGCCACACCGGCCGGCACGGAGGAACGCCTTCACACCGCCACGCCGCCCGAAGGCCTTGCGGGGCGGCGTGGGGCTCGGTTGGATCAGGCTACGGTGTTGCGCCAGGCGCGGCCGCTGCGTTCGATGAGGCGGTTCGCCTCCGTCGGGCCCCAGGAGGCGGCCTCGTACGTCGGGATGGGGCCGGTGTCCTCCGACCAGCGCTCCAGGATCGGGTCGACGATGCGCCAGCACTGCTCGACCTCGTCGGAGCGGATGAACAGGGTCGTGTCGCCGATGAGGGCGTCGAGCAGGAGGCGCTCGTAGGCCTCGGGGGACTCCTCGCGGAAGGTCTTGTCGTAGGAGAAGTCCATGCTCGCCGAGCGGACCCGGAACGAGTGGCCCGGGACCTTGGCGCCGAAGCGCAGGGCGATGCCCTCGTCGGGCTGGATGCGCAGGATGAGGGCGTCGGGCTGCAGCTCGGTCAGCTGCCGGTTGGGGATCGGCAGGTGCGGCGGGCGCTGGAACTGCAGGGCGACCTCGGTGACCCGGCTCGGCAGGCGCTTGCCGGTGCGCACGTAGAAGGGCACGCCCGCCCAGCGCCAGTTGTCGACGTCCAGGCGCAGCGCCGCGTAGGTCTCCGTGCGGGACAGGGGGTCGACGCCGGGCTCCTCGCGGTAACCGGGCATGAGCTCCTCGCGGGAGCCGCCGCGGGTGTACTGCCCACGCACGGCGATGTCGTCGATGGCGCGGCCGCTCGGCAGGCGGATCGCCTGCAGGAGCTTGACCTTCTCGTTGCGGACCGCCTCGGCGCTGAACGACGCGGGCGGCTCCATCAGGGCCAGGGCGAGGACCTGCAGCACATGGTTCTGCACGATGTCGCGCATCGCGCCGGCGTGCTCGTAGAAGCTGCCGCGGGTGCCGACGCCCAGGGTCTCCGCGACGGTGATCTGGACGTGGTCGACCCAGGTGCGGTCCCAGATCGGCTGGAAGATGGCGTTGGCGAAGCGCAGCGCCAGCACGTTCTGGACGGTGTCCTTGCCCAGGTAGTGGTCGATGCGGAAGACCTGCGACTCGTCGAACGCGGCGTGCACGGTGGCGTCGAGCTGCTTGGCGCTGCGCTCGTCGTGCCCGTACGGCTTCTCGATGACCAGCCGGGCGAAGGAGCCCTCGCGCGCCTGGTGCAGCCCGGCACCGGCCAGGCCGTTGATGACCAGGGGGAACGCCTCGGCGGGCGTGGACAGGTAGAAGATCCGGTTGCCGGAGGTGCCGCGCTGGTGGTCCAGCTCGTCGAGCACCGTCGCCAGGCGCTTGTACGTCTCCGGGTCGTCGTAGCCGCCGGAGATGTACCGCACGGCGCCGGCCAGCTGCGGCATGCCGGACAGCCCGCGGTCGCCGAGCACCGCGTGGATGAACTGGTCGTCGTCCATCTGCGTGCGGGCGACGCCGACGACGGCGAAGTGGTCGGTCAGCCGGTTGTGCCGGGCCAGGCTCTCGATCGCGGGGATCAGCTTGCGCCGGGTCAGGTCGCCCGAGGCGCCGAAGATGACGACGGTCGCCGGTGGGGCGTGCCGGTCGTCGGACTCCTGCGGGATGGTGACGTGCTCGCCGATCGTGCCGTTGTCGCTGGGCATGGATGCGCGCCTCTCCTCGGACTGCCGCCGTGACACTACGAGTCAACCGCCGCGCACAGCAACGATTCCAGAACGTGACCGGCGTCTCGCAGATCCCAATCTACGGCCAGGCAAGCGGTTTCACGGACCTCGCACCGGACGCCGCGTCCCACTGGACGGGACACAGGAAGCTCATCGGTCACACGGGCCACGAGCGGCACCGGGCGGGCGGCCGCGGTGGTGATGACGCGGCACAGTGGGTAACCTGGAGTGGTCAAGAGCATTCGGAGAGTAGTCGGGTCGCAGGACGGGGATACGCGATGACGATCACACCGGTAGCAGCCACCACCACCGGTCTCACCGCCACCCAGGTGGCGCCGCAGCGCCAGACGGACCTGGTGGACCAGCAGCGCCTCGACGACCAGCGGGCCCAGGACCGCCTCGCCGACCAGCGGGCCCAGGACCGGCTGCAGGACCAGCGGCTGCAGGACCAGCGGTCGCTGGACCGGCTCGACGACCAGCGGGCCCTGGACCGGCGCCGGCTCGACGAGCAGGACGCCATCCGCCAGGACGCGATCCGCCAGGACCGGCTGCGGGCCGACGACGCCCAGCGGCTCCGCGACGAGCAGCTGCGCGCCGAGCAGCAGCGGCTGCTGGACCAGCGGCGCCTCGAGGACCAGCAGCGCATCGCCGAGCAGCTGCGCCTGGAGGAGACGCTGCGGCAGCGCGCGGAGGAGAACCGGCTGCAGTTCGACCGCTCACGCGAGGCCGTCACCGCCCGCCTCGAGCAGACCAACGGCATGTTCAGCGGCCGCGTCGACGTCTACCTGTAAAACGCTTCCAACGGCGTCACAGCGGGTGGTTCGCCACGAACAGCCCGCCCGGGTCGACGGCCGCCCGGATCGCCCGCAGCCGCCGCACGGTCGCCGGCGGGAACGCCGCCTCGGCCGCGACGCGTTCCGCCGTGAGGTTGAGGTACCGCGACCCGGTCGCCCACGGCGCGAGCGCCGCGACCACCCGCCCGGCGTCCGCCGCCGCCCCGGCCGCCAGCTCCGGGGTCGCCGCGATCCCGGCCGACGACAGCGCGAACGCCCCGTCCAGCACCGGCAGGGCGCCCCCGCCGGCGGCGGGCCGGGCCAGCGCGCCGCCGAGCTGGCGCAGCTCCACCGGGACCGCCAGGGACGTGCCGGAGTCCGGGCCCGCGGCGGCGAGCAGCGCGTCGGCCGCGGCCGCCGGCAGATCGCCGAGCAGCGCCGAGCGTGACACGACCGGGGTCGGGCCCTCCGGGTCCAGGTGCAGCCGGGGCAGCGCCGCCGGCGGCAGCTCGGCGAACGTGTCGACCTCGGGCCGCAGCGCCCGCAGCGGCGCCACCAGGTCAGGGCCGGCCGGGCCGAGCACGGCGCCGTCGACGACGAGCAGCCGGCGACCCCGCAGCGCCGGCGGCACGTGCCGCAGCGGCGGCACCCGCAGCAGCCGCAGCGCGGTCGTCGCCGCGTCCGGCGCGGTCGCCGCCCACGCCAGCCACGCGGGCAGCACCCGGGGCGCGGCGCGCCAGTCCCAGGCGAGCAGGCCGGCGTACACGGAGACGATCGGGAACAGGTCGAACTCGACGGCGGTCACGACGCCGAAGTTGCCGCCGCCGCCGCGCAACGCCCAGAACAGGTCCGGTTCGCGGGTCGCGTCGGCCCGCAGCAGGGTCCCGCCGGCGGTGACGAGCTCGACCGCGGTGAGGGCGTTGGCCTGCAGGCCGTGGGTGCGGGCGTACCAGCCGACGCCGCCGCCGAGGGAGTACCCGACGACGCCCAGGTCCGGTGACGAGCCGTGCAGCGCGGCGAGCCCGTGCGGCGCGGCCAGCTCGACCACGTCCACCCACAGCGCGCCGGCCTCGGCGCGGGCGGTGCGCCCGGCCACGGTGACGCCGGTCATCGCCGGCGTGCGGAGCAGGACCACGTCGTCGAGCGGGCCGAGCGGCCCCGGGTTGTGGCCGGTGCCCTGGGCGGCGACCCGCAGCCCGGCCCGGGCGGCGGCACGGACCACGGAGGCGACCTCGTCGGCGTCCGCCGGGTACGCCACGGCCGCGGGACGCTGGTCGGCCGTGAGGTTCCACGGGGTCCGCGCGGTGTCGTACCCCGGGTCGCCGGGCAGGTGGACCGCGCCGCCGCACAGGCCGCGCAGTGAGGTCGCAACAGTGGTCATACCGGTACGGTGCCGCCGCGGCCTTGGGACGGACTTGCGGGCGACCTGAGAGGCCGGCCGGGTCAGACGTGCGCGCGCAGCTCGGCGAGGGTGGTGACGCCCAGTTTGCGGCGGATCGCGGCGAGGGTGTCCTGCACGGTGTGCGGGGTGAGGAACAGCGCCTGGGCGATGTCGCGGTCGTCGGCGCCGCCGACGGCCAGGGCCACGATGCGCCGCTCGCCGGTGGTCAGCGACGCCGACGGCTGCGCCGGCACCCGCTCGCCGAGGGCGCCGAGCGCGGCGGCGACCCGGGAGCGCAGCGGCACCGCCCCGCACGCCTCGGCCAGCCGCAGCGCCCCCCGCAGCGGCGCGGGGTCACGGTCGAGCTCGCCGAGCGCGCACAGCGCCCGCGCGTGTTCGAGCCGGGCGTGCGTACCGGCGAGCAGCTCCACCGCGGCGAGCAGCTCGGCGCGGTCCCGGCGCAGCTCCCCCACCTGCCGCAGGGCCCGCCCGACGCCGCGCGGCGCGCCCCACCGCCGCATGTCGGCCAGGTCCGAGCGGGCCAGCGCCACCGCCTCGTCGGTGCGGCCGAGCGCGGCGAGGGCCGCGGCGCGCAGCGAGCGCTCCTCGAACCACATCGGGTTGCCGTCGTGCTGCCGGCCGATCACGGCGAGGGCCTGCCCGGGGTGGCCCTCCGCCATCAGCAGCACGGCTTCGGCCTGGTTGAACAGGCGGGTGCCGTCGCCGACGCGGGGCCGGTCGTGCCGCTCGTCGACGAACGCCCGCGCCTCGGCCAGCTCGCCGCGGTCGACGAGGGCCCGGATGAGGAACGCCTCGCCGTAGGCGATGCCGAGCGTCGGGATGCCGCCCCAGCGCAGGTTCTGCTCGTTGGCCGCGACCAGCGACGTGCACGCCTCGGGCAGGTCGCCGCGCTGCCACTCCCGCCAGCCGCGCCACAGCTGGGCGGCCAGGACGGTGAACAGCGAGCCTCGGGTGTGGCCGAGCTTCAGCGCGTCGTCCCAGAGGGTGCCGGCGTCCTGCTCGGCGTCCTCCAGGATCACCCCGGCGATGGCCCAGAACAGCCCGGGGTCGCCGCGCAGCAGGACGTCGTCCTCGAGGGCGAACCGGGCCAGCCGTGCCGCCTCGTCCAGCTGGATGCCCTTGGCGAGCAGCTCCCAGCCGCGGCACACGGCGAGCATCCGGGCGCCGAGCCCGGCACCGGTGATCCGCGGCTCCTCGGCCGGGAACGACCACGGGTCGCCGCTGTACATGTACCCGGCGATGCGCTCGAGGGCCTGCAGCCCCTGCCGCTCGTCGACGAACTCGGCGGCGAGCCGCGCCGAGGCCCGCCGCGCGAACTCCGGCGCGTTGCCCTCCGGCCCGGTGAAGATCAGCGTGTGGGTGAGCATCCGGGACACCGCGGCGAAGGTGGCCGGGTCGGTGATCGGGTCGTCGTACGCGGCCCGCAGGTGCGCGATCGCCGCCGGGCCGTCGTTGAGCGTCTCCACCTGCCCCAGCTGCAGCAGCACCCCGGGGCGCCGCGCCGCCGCCGGCGGCTCGGCCACGGCCCGCCGCAGGTAGACCGCGGCCCCCTCGGGCGCGCCGCGGTGCAGCGCCCGGTCGGCCGCGGCCAGCAGCACGTCGACGACCCACTGGTCGGCGCGTTCGGGGATCTGCAGCAGGTGCGCGGCGATCTGCTCCGGCGCCGCCGACAGCCCGCCGAGGACCTTCGCCGCCCGCTCGTGCAGCAGCTGCCGCTCCCCCGGCGGCAGGTCCTGGTACACGGCGTCGCGCACGAGCGGGTGCACGAAGCCGATCGGGTACTCGTGCCGGACCACCTCGGCCCGGGCAAGCGCGGCGACGGCGGCCGCGGCGGCCGGCTCGTCGACCCCGGCGAGCGCGGCGATCGTGGGCAGGCCCGCGCCGTCGCCGAGGACCGCGATCGCCCGCGCGACGGCGGTGCTCGCCGCCGGCATCCGCCGCAGCCGGATGAGCACCATGCTGGACACGGCCCGGGACCCGATCGCGGTGACGGTGCCGGCGTGCGCGTCGGTGGGGCGCACGCCGTTGGCTTCCAGGGCGCGCAGCAGCTGCCGCACCAGCAGCGGGTTGCCCGACGTGGTCTGGTGGCAGGCGGCGACGAACCGCGGCTCGGCCCCGGCACCGAGCCGCTGCCGCACCAGGTCGACGACGCCCTCCGCGCTCAGCGGGCCGGGCCGCACCGGCGCCGCCGCCGGGTCCAGCTGCAGCTCCGCGAGCAGCGCGTCGTCCTCGTACTGCTCCCCGGTGCGCAGCGTCGCCGCCAGCAGCACCGGCAGCCCGTCGAGGCGGCGCACCAGGTACGCCAGGAACCGCAGCGACCCGGTGTCGCACCACTGCAGGTCGTCCACGACGATCGCGACGGGCCGGGTGGCGGCGACGTTGGCGGTGAGCCAGTAGAGCCCGTGCAGGGCCGCGAACGTGTGGTCGCCGCGCTCGCCGGTGTCGGTGCCGAGGTCGAACACGGACGCGGCCGACGCGGCGGCGCCGGCGAGCAGCCGCTCCCGCTCCGCCGGGTCGGTCAGCAGCGCCTCGAACAGCTGCCGCACCACCCCGAAGCCGAACTCCTTCTCCAGCTGGCTGCCCCGCGCGGTGAGCGTGAGCGCGCCGTGCCCGTCGGCGATGCGGCGCGCCTCGGTCAGCAGCCGGCTCTTGCCGATCCCGGCCGGCCCTTCGATCATCACCAGCCGCGGCACCCCGCCGAACGCGTCCGCCGCCGCGAGGCGCAGCTCCGCGACCTCCCGGTCCCGGTCGACGAGGTGCTCTTCGGGCGTTTTCCGCGTCGTCGGTACCGGCACCGGCGCGACCGGCGCCTGCGGCGCGGTGCCGGCCGGACCGGCGGCCGCCACCGGCGAGGGGTTCCCGCCGGACGTGCGGTCCGCTGCCTCCTGTCCACCGGCAGGGACACCGGCAGGGACACCGCCGGGGACACCGCCGGGGACACCGCCGGCGGGGTCCCGCGCCGCCTCCCGCGTCACGGCGACCGTCATGGGCCGCTCCACCGGCGGCCCCGTCTCCGCCGGCCGCTGCGGCGCGTCGAGGGTCGCCGACTGGGCCAGGACCTCCGCCTCCAGGGCCCGCAGCGCCGGCCCGGGGTCGACACCGAGCTGCTCCGACAGCGTCTGCCGGGCCCGGCGCAGCGCCGCGAGGGCGTCGCCCTGCCGGTGCGCCCGGTACAGCGCGAGCACCAGCAGCCGCCAGCGCCGCTCGCGCAGCGGCTCGGCCGCGACGAGCTGCTCCAGCTCCGGCACCAGCAGCGCGCTGTCGCCGAGCGCGAGCCGCGCCGCGAGCAGCTGCTCCCGGGCCACCTCGCGCAGCTCCGCCAGGCGCGCCACCTCGGCCTGCGCCCACGGCTCGTCGGCGTACTCCGCGTAGGCGGGGCCCTGCCAGAGCCGCAGCGCCGCGCCGAGCAGGTCGCGCTGCGCGCCGTGGTCGCCGGTGCCGAGCGCCGCGGTGACGGCCCGGTCGAAGCGCCACGCGTCGACCGCCTCCGGGTCCAGCGTCAGCGCGTACCCCGGCGGCCGCGACACGATCACGTTGCCGCGGGCCCGGGCCGTCGCGCCGGGCTCCAGCCGGCGGCGCAGGTGCGACACGTACGCCTGCAGCGCGCCGGCCGCGTTCGCCGGCGGGTGGCCGCCCCACACGCAGTCGATGAGCCGGTCGGTGGGCACGATGTCGCCCCGGTGCAGCACGAGCACCGCGAGCACGGCGCGCTGGCGCCGCCCGCCGAGGTCGACGAGCGCGCCGTCGACCGTGGCGGTCATGTCCCCGAGCACGCTGACCCACAGCCTGCCGGACGGCGGCGTGACCTGCACCGGCCCTCCCTGCGCGACGATCCGAGCGATCAAGGTACCGCGCCGGCGGGGCGCGGCTCCTCAGCCGTTCACCCGGAACCCGCACCGTCCGTGCGGACCGGCGGCACCGGCGGTACCGTGCGAGCGGGACCGGCTGGCAGCGGATCGGGAGGTTCAGGTCATGGGGGCACGATCGCCGCGGATCGTCGCGGTCAGCTGGGGCCGCATCGAGGTCGAGGACCTCGGCGTGGTGAAGGACCTGAAGGTGTGGCCGGGCGGCGGGCGGGCGTGGGACTGGGGCGAGACCGGCACCGGGCACACCCCCGGCATCCAGCTCGCCGACGCCGAGGAGCTGCTCGAGCACGGCGCGACGGTGGTCGTGCTGTCGCGCGGCATGGAGGAGCGGCTCGGCGTGCCGGACGCGACCGTCGAGGCCCTCGAGGCCCGGGGGGTCGAGGTGCACGTCGCCGAGACCCGCGAAGCCATCGACGTGTATAACAGTCTCGTGGGTTCGGTGGCGGTCGGCGGGTTGTTCCACAGCACCTGCTGACCGGGAGCGGCCCGACCTGAAGCGAGCGAGGACGGCAGCGTGCGCCGGGTGTCGGTGGTGGGCAACTCGGGGTCGGGCAAGACGACCCTGGGCCGGGCCCTGGCCGCCCGCCTCGGGGTGCCGTTCGTGGAGCTCGACGCCATCCACCACCTGGCCGGCTGGACGCCGATCGACGTCGACGAGTTCCGCAAGATCGTCGAGGAGCTGGCCGCCGGCGACGGCTGGGTGATCGACGGCGGTTACAGCGCCGTGCTGGATCTGGTGTGGGCGCGGGCGGACACCGTCGTCTGGTTCGACCTGCCGCGGCGCACCGTCGTGCGCCAGGTCCTGTGGCGCACGATCCGCCGCGGCGTGACCCGCCAGGTGCTGTGGAACGGCAACCGCGAGCGGCTGACCAGCCTGCTGCGGCTTGACCCGGAGCGGTCGCTGCTGCGCTGGGCGTGGACCCGGCACGAGGTCTACCGCGACCGGTACACGAAAGCCGCCGCCGACCGCCAGGACCTGGACTTCATCCGGATCCGCTCGCACCGGGACACGGCCCGGCTGCTGGCCGTGCGATAGTTCACTCGCGGAATGTTTGACTCAGCAGCTATGTTCTCCTGTGCGTCAGACCCAGGAGCTTGGAGCGTGTGCCATGCAGTTCGGAGTGTTCACCGTCGGTGACGTCACCCAGGACCCGACGACCGGACGGGTGCCGACGGACGCGGAGCGGGTCAAGGCGATGGTGACGATCGCGCTCAAGGCCGAGGAGGTCGGCCTGGACGTGTTCGCGCTGGGCGAGCACCACAACCCGCCGTTCGTGCCGTCGTCGCCGACCACCATGCTCGGCTGGATCGCGGCGCGGACCAGCCGGCTGCAGCTGTCGACCGCGACCACCCTCATCACCACCAACGACCCGGTGAAGATCGCCGAGGACTACGCGATGCTGCAGCACCTGGCCGACGGCCGGGTGGACCTCATGATGGGCCGCGGCAACACCGGTCCGGTGTACCCGTGGTTCGGCCAGGACATCCGCAACGGCATCGCGCTCGCGGTGGAGAACTACGCGCTGCTGCGCCGCCTGTGGCGCGAGGACGTGGTGGACTGGGAGGGCAACTTCCGCACCCCGCTGCAGGGCTTCACCGCCACCCCGCGCCCGCTGGACGGCGTGCCGCCGTTCGTGTGGCACGGCTCGATCCGCAGCCCCGAGATCGCCGAGCAGGCCGCGTACTACGGCGACGGCTTCTTCGCCAACCACATCTTCTGGCCCAAGGAGCACACTGCCCGCATGGTCGGGCTGTACCGGCAGCGCTTCGAGCACTACGGCCACGGCACCGCCGACCAGGCGATCGTCGGCCTCGGCGGGCAGGTGTTCATGCGCAGGAACTCGCAGGACGCCAAGCGGGAGTTCCGGCCGTACTTCGACAACGCCCCCGTCTACGGGCACGGCCCGTCGCTGGAGGACTTCACCGCGCAGACCCCGCTGACCGTGGGCAGCCCGCAGGAGGTCATCGACCGGACGCTGTCCTTCCGCGAGTACGTCGGTGACTACCAGCGCCAGCTGTTCCTGCTGGACCACGCGGGCCTGCCGCTGAAGACCGTCCTGGAGCAGCTGGACATCCTCGGCGAGGAGGTCGTGCCGGTGCTGCGCAAGGAGTTCGCGGTCGGCCGCCCCGCGCACGTGCCGGACGCCCCGACGCACGCTTCCCTGAAGGCCGCCGCCGCTTCCGCCGCCGCCGAGTCACCGAAGGTGGACGCATGAAACGCCTCGTCGTGATCGCCGCCGGGCTCAGCCAGCCCTCGTCGACCCGCCTGCTCGCCGACCGCCTCGCCGCGGCCGCGGCCCGCGAGATCGGCCCCGACACCGCGGTGCGGGTGGTGGAGCTGCGCGACCACGCGCACGAGATCACCGACCACCTGCTCACCGGCTTCCCCGCCCCGCCGCTCAAGGACGTCCTCGACGCGGTCGCGGCCGCCGACGGGCTGATCGCCGTGTCGCCGATCTTCAACGCCTCGTACAGCGGCCTGTTCAAGTCGTTCTTCGACGTCCTCGGCGACGACGTGCTCACCGACAAGCCGGTCCTGCTCGGCGCGACCGGCGGCACCGCCCGGCACTCCCTCGCCCTCGAGCACGCCCTGCGGCCGATGTTCACGTACCTGCACGCCGTGGTCGCCCCGACCGCCGTGTTCGCCGCCACCGAGGACTGGGCCACCGGCGGCGACGCCACCCTGCACCGGCGCATCGACCGCGCCGGCCGCGAACTGGCCGACCTCGTCGGCCGCCGGGCGGCGCCGGTCGTCGCCGACCCCTTCGCCCTGACCACCACGTTCGACGCCCTGCTGTCCGGCCAGGGCCGCGCGGTGACGAACGACCTGCGCCTCTGACCGCACCACCCGCCGCCGCGCAGCCCCACGCCGCCCCCGGCCCAGGGCCGCGCGGCGGCGGTCGTGACTGGACAGCGGCCGTGGCTGGGCGGTGCCGCCGATGCACGGGCACGCCTCCAGGTGCCGGCGGTACCGCGGCCGGGACCTCGTGCCGGGGCGCACCGTGGTGTGGCGGACGGTGAAGCCCATCCTGTCGGCCTCCAGCAGGTACCGGCGGCTCAGGCCGTTGCCCCAGTCGACCGTCTCGGCCCGGCTCGGGTCCCGGACGATCATGGTGTCACTCCCTCCGCGCCGCGGGCGGCGACGCTGGCCTGGGTGGTGCGGGCGATGAAGCGGTCGCGGCTACCGGCACATGCAGTGGTGGGGCCGGCCGACCAACGCGCCGACCGACGCGTACTACCGCTCGGTCGGCGCCGGGATCCCCTCCGTGCTCGGCGAGGACATCGCCGTCTACCGGCTCACCGGCGCACCCCTCGCGGATCTGGCCGCCCGGGCCTGAGCCGCTGGCCGCCCGGGCCTGAGCTGCTGGCCGCCCGGGCTTGAGCTGCTGGCCGCCCGGGCTTGAGCTGCTGGCCGCCAGGAACCGAGCTGCCGGCCGCCCGGCCCGCGGAAAACCGGTTAATACGGATCGCGAAGAAATACTAGGCTCGCGCCGATGGCACTTGTGGAGGCTCGAGAACTGACCAAGGTCTTCCGCAGGCCGGACAAGGATCCGGGGCTGCGGGGGGCCGTCAAACATCTCTTCACGCGGCGGTTCGTGGACAAGACCGCCGTCGACCACGTCGACCTGACGATCGAGGCCGGCGAGGCGGTCGCGTACGTGGGACCCAACGGCGCGGGCAAGTCCACGACGGTGAAGCTGCTCAGCGGCATCCTGGTGCCGACCTCGGGCGAGGTGCGCATCGACGGGCTGTCGCCGCAGCGGGACCGCATGGCCGTGTCGCACCGCATCGGGGTGCTGTTCGGGCAGCGGACCCAGCTGTGGTGGGACCTGCCGGTGTCGGAGTCCCTCGCCGTGCTGCGCGACGTGTACGGCGTCGACCACGGCACGTACCGGCGGCGGATGGCGAGGTTCGAGGACGTCCTGGAGCTCGGCGAGGTGCTGCCGGTCCTCGGCCGGAAGCTGTCGCTCGGGCAGCGCATGCGCGCCGACCTGGCCGCGGCGCTGCTGCACGCCCCGCCGGTGGTGTACCTGGACGAGCCGACGATCGGGCTGGACCTCGCGGTGAAGGACCGGGTGCGGGAGTTCTTCCGCACGGTCCGCGACGAGGGCACCACGGTCATGCTGACCAGCCACGACCTCGGCGACATCGAGGGGTTCTGCCGGCGGCTGGTCATCATCGACGAGGGCCGGATCATCTTCGACGGCGACCTGGAGGCGGTGAAGGACGCGTTCGCCCGGGAGCGGATCCTCAACGTGCAGACGGAGACGGCCGCCGTGCTCGACGACGTCCGCGCGGCGCTGCCGGGGGCGCAGGTCACCGCCGGGGAGACGCCGCTGCAGTTCTCGGTGCGCTTCGACCGGTTCACGATGACGGCCGGGCACGTCGTGACCGCGCTCGCGCCGCTGGCGAACCTCGTGGACTTCGGCGTCGACGAGCCGTCCATCGAGGACGTGATCCGGCGGGTGTACTCCGGTGAGCTGGTGCTCACGCCGTGAAGCCGTACCTCGCGCACGCCCGGGCCGCGGCGCTGAGCGCGCTGGCGTACCGGGCCAACTTCCTGCTGTCGGTGGGCGGGGTCGCGTTCCAGCTCATCGCGCTGCTGGCGGTGTGGAAGGTGCTGCTCGGCGACGGCCGGGTCGGCGGGTTCGACTGGCCGCAGATGCGCGCCTACCTGGTGGTCGGGTTCGCGTCGGCGACGCTGGTCGGCACGTTCGTGGACTTCCGCATGTCGCACCGGATCCGCTCCGGGCTGGTCTCGCTGGACCTGGTGAAGCCGGTGGACTACCAGCGGGCCCGGTTCGCCGAGACGGCCGGCGGGGTGTGGATCGAGGTCGTCGCCGTGGCGGCCGTCGTGGCGGTCACCGTCGCGGTCGGCGGCGCGCTGCGGACCCCGCCCGGGCCGATGCTCGCGCTGTTCGCCGCCAGCATGGTCCTGCTGGTGCCGTTGAAGTTCGCGGTGTCGTACCTGAGCACCATGGCCTGCTTCTGGACGGAGAACTACGTCGGGGTGATGTGGGCCAGGCAGGCGCTGACCAGCCTGCTGTCCGGGGCGCTGGTGCCGCTGGCGTTCTTCCCGGGCTGGCTGGCGACCGCGGCGCAGTGGTCGCCGTTCGCCGGGCTCACCTCGACCCCGGCGCTGATCTTCATCGGGCGGGCGTCCGGTACGCACGCGCTGCTGCTGGTCGCCACCCAGCTCGGCTGGGTGCTCGCCATGTGGTTCGGCGCCCGGCTGCTGTTCCGGCGCGGGCTGCGCCGGCTGACCGTGAACGGGGGTTGAGCGATGCGCACGGTCCGGCTCTACGTGCGGCTGCTCGGGGCGCACGTGCGCTCGCTGCTGGAGTACGAGAGCGACTTCTGGATCATGATGGTCGGCACGGTCATCATGCAGGTCGTCAACGTCGTGTTCCTCGCGGCGATCTTCGCGAAGGTCCCGCACATCAACGGCTGGTCGTTCTGGGCGGTCGTGGCGATGTTCGCGATGGTGGCGATCGCCGAGGGCGTCGGCTCGCTGTTCTTCGAGGGCATGTGGAACCTGGCCTGGCAGATCAACCAGGGCGACCTGGACTACATGATGGTCCGCCCGTACCCGGTGGTCCTGCAGGTCAGCAGCATGCAGATCGGCGTCAACGGGCTGTCCAACATCGTCACCGGCGGGCTCATGCTCGGCTTCGCGCTGGCGAACCTCGCCGTGGACTGGTCCGCCGGCAGGATCGTGGCCGGTGTCGTCGTGCTGCTGTCCGCGATCGCGATCAAGGTGGCGATCAACCTCGCCACGAACTCGGTGTCGTTCTGGATGCAGAGCCCCAGCCCGCTGTTCGCCTTCGCCGTGCACCAGGCCGGCGACCTCGCCCGGTTCCCGCTGTCGATCTACCCCCTGGCGTTGAAGGCGGCGCTGGGCTTCGCGCTGCCGTTCGCGTTCGTCAGCTTCTTCCCGGTCACGTTCCTGCTCGGCGGCGGCAGCGCATGGGTGGGCCTGCTGACCCCGCTCGTCGCCGCGTACTGCCTCACGGTCGCCTGGTTCGTCTTCTCGCGCGGACTGCGCCGTTACGAGAGTGCCGGCAACTGACCCCTGCGCAGCAGCGGCGGGTACAGCACCGGGGCCGCCCCGCGGGTGAACAGCTGCGCGGGGCGGCCCCGCTCGCCGGCGGTGGACCGGCCGGTCGCCTCGACGAAGCCGTCGGTGGAGGTCACCTTGCGGTGGAAGTTGCGCGGGTCGAGCCGGGTGTCCCAGACCGCTTCGTACACGCCGCGCAGCTCGGCGATCGTGAACTCCGGCGGGCAGAACGCCGCGGCGAGGGGCGTGTACTCCAGCTTCGCCCTGGCCCGCTCGATCCCGTCGGCGAGGATGCGGCCGTGGTCGAACGCGAGGTCCGGCAGCCGGGTGACCGGCACCCAGTCCGCGGCGGCGGCGTCGCTGCCGGCGCGCGGTGCCGGGGCGTCCGGCACGAGGGCCAGGTAGGCGATCGTGACGACCCGCCCGCGCGGGTCCCGGCCGGGCGCGCCGTAGCTGCCCAGCTGCTCCAGGTGCCCGGCGCCGCGCAGCCCGGTCTCCTCCACCAGCTCCCGCTCGGCGGCGGCGTCGAGGTCCTCGTCCGCGAGCACGAACCCTCCCGGTAGCGCGCTGTTCCCCTGGTACGGCGGGATCGCCCGGCGGATGAGCAGCGCGCACAGCGCACCGTCGCGGATCGTCAGCATCACCAGGTCGACGGTCACGGCGAATGTCATGTACTTATCACCACATTGACGAGAAAGGACGGGGACGGATATCGTCAGACTGACGATAACGCATCAGGTAGGAGCCACCATGGCCGACGTGACCACCCGTTTGTTCCTGCGCCACCTACGCGGCGCGCCGACCTCCTGGGTCCGCCACCACGTCAAGGGCAAGGTCCGCCACGAGGGCGTCGGCCAGTCGTTCTACTACCGGCCGCTGACCGCCGTGCTGTCCGAGGTGCCCGTCGACGACCGCGAGCTGCCGCTGCTGTTCCACGCCCGGACCGCCGACTTCGCCGACGTCACGGTGCAGGCGACGGTCACGTACCGGATCAGCGCCCCCGACGTCGCCGCGTCGCGCCTGGACTTCTCCGTCGACCCGCGGGCCGGCTCGTGGCGCGGCCAGCCCCTCGACCAGGTCGCCACCCTGCTCGCCGAGCTGGCCCAGCAGCCGGCCCTGGACCTGCTGGCGCGGCTGTCGCTGACCGACGCGCTGACCACCGGGATCGCCCCGGTCCGCGAGGCGGTGTCCCAGGCGCTCAGCGGCGACCCGCGGCTCACCGAGACCGGCGTCAGCGTGGTCAGCGCCCGGGTCGTGGCGATCCGCCCCGAGCCGGACCTGGAGCGGGCCCTGCAGACCCCGACCCGCGAGGCGGTGCAGCAGGACGCGGACCGCGCCACGTACGCGCGCCGCGCCCGCGCCGTCGAGCAGGAGCGCGCCATCGCCGAGAACGAACTGCAGAACAAGATCGAGCTGGCCCGCCGCGAGCAGCAGCTGGTCGAGCAGCACGGCGCCAACGCCCGCCGCAAGGCCGAGGTCGACGCGGCCGCGGCCCTCGTCGCGGCCCAGGCCGTCGCCGAGCGCGAGCAGGTCGCGGCGACCGCCGCCGCCGAACGCTCCAAGGTCACCGCGCTCGCCGACGCCGAGCGGGCCCGCCTCGCCGCGGCCG
This sequence comes from Dactylosporangium aurantiacum, assembly GCF_000716715.1. Taxonomy (GTDB): domain Bacteria; phylum Actinomycetota; class Actinomycetes; order Mycobacteriales; family Micromonosporaceae; genus Dactylosporangium; species Dactylosporangium aurantiacum. Next base: position 16,209 of record NZ_JNYJ01000039.1, read on the forward strand.
CCGAGGCCGACGCCGACCGGCTGCGCGCCGAGGCCCGCGCCGAGGGCGTGCGCGCCGTCGGGCTGGCCGAGGCGGAGGCGGAGACGGCGCGCCTGGCCGCGTACCGGGACCTTCCGCCCGGCGTCCTGCAGGCCCTGGCCCTGCGGGAGCTGGCGGGCAACCTGCCCGAGATCGGCCAGCTGACGGTCACCCCGGACGTGCTGACCGGGCTCGTCGACCGCCTCGGCGGCCGGTCGTGACCGGCGTGGCGAGCCGCACGGTGCTGGCCCGGCGGTGGTCGCTGGTGCACCGGGTGCTGCGGGTCCGGCGCCGCCGGGTCGTGCGCCGCCTGCGGTCCGCCGCCTGAGCCGTCCGTCGCCGTCGTCATCAAGGAGCGATCCGTCATGCGTAGATGGGCAGGGCCGTCGTGAGCACCCTGGCACCGCGGGTGGTGCTCGTGTCGCGGCGCAGCGAGCTCGACGAGCTGCTCGCCCGGCACGGCACCATGGCCGCCGCCGCGTACTTCCTCCGCCAGCGGGGCCGCGACCTGGACGAGGTCGCGGCCCGGCACGCCGCCCAGCAGGCCGCCCTCACCACCGCCGGCGCGGCCGTGCCCGCCGACTGGCGCCGCGGCCACCTCGACCGGGCCGACCTGTCGCGGTTCCTGTTCGCCCCGGAGGACGTCGTCGTCGCCGTCGGGCAGGACGGGCTCGTCGCCAACGTCGCCAAGTACCTCGACGGCCAGCCCGTCATCGGCGTCAACCCGGCCCCGGACCGGAACCCGGGGGTGCTCGTCCGCCATCCGCCGGACCGGCTGCGCCGGCTGCTGCGCGACCTGCCCGGCCTGCCCGTGCAGGAGCGCACGATGGTGTCCGCCGCCCTCGACGACGGCCAGGAGCTGCTCGGCCTCAACGAGATCTACTTCGGGCACGTCACCCACCAGTCGGCGCGCTACACACTGTCCACATCGGACGGCTCGCGGGAGCGCCACTCGTCGTCGGGCGTCGTCGTCGGTACGGGCACCGGCGCCACCGGCTGGTGCTCCTCCATCGCCCGGCAGCGCGCGGACGCCCCGTCACCACCGGCCCCGGGCGAGGCGGCCCTCACCTGGTTCGTCCGGGAGGCCTGGCCGTCACCGGCGACCGGGGTCACGCTGACCAGCGGCCGGCTCGACGGCGCGCAGACCCTGGAGCTGGCGAGCGAGGGCGAGGGCCTCGTCGTGTTCGCCGACGGCCTGGAGCCCGACCGCCTCGAACTGTCCTGGGGGCAGCGGGTCACCGTCGGCGTCGCCGCGCGAAAACTGCGTCTCGTCATGTGACCTGCGGTGTGACACCATGTCTGGCCATGATCCGTGAACGGCTCCACGACCACGCGGTGCTGCTGCACCGCCAGGGCAAGGACGACCCGCTGCCCGCAGGTGGCGAGCCGTACCCCGACGACCCGCGCCCCCGCACCGCGATCGGCCGCGACGCGCGGCGGGTCGGCGCGGACGTCGCCGCCATCCTCGACGCGCACTTCGCCTCGCCGGCCGCCGCGCCGCGGGCCCTCGTCGGCGCGTTCGACGAGGTGTACGTCCCGGTCCACGACAACGAGCACGTCGCCGCCGCGGCGCTGCGCGCGGGCCGCAAACGGGTCCGCCGCACGGGCCGGTGGCTGGTGCGTCACGGCGTCGACCGGCGCGAGGTGGCCGTCGGCCTGGCGCTGCTCGGCACCGAGGCGACGGCGTCGGACAAGGACATCGAGCTGATCCGCACGATCGGCCTGCTGTCCGCCGAGTTCGGCGCGCTCGCCGCCGAGTCGCTGCGCCACCGCGGCGACGCCGGCGTCGAGGCCCTGCTGTGGCTCGCCGAACGCACCCGCGGCTGGGGCCGCGTCCCCGTCATCGAGGCCCTCTGCGAGGTCGCCGTCCTGCCCGAGGTCCGGGCCTGGCTGCTGCGGCACGCCTGCGCCGGCGACGACCTCGACGCGGTCACCGCCGGCGCCGTCGCCACCGCCGCCCACCTGCACGCCGCGATCATCGCCGACGACGCCGACGACGAGCTCGTCGACCACACCGCCGCGCTGCTGCGCGCCATGGCCGACGGCACCGGCCAGGGCCTGACCCTCGCCGACTACCCGCCGGCCCGCTACGTGCTCGCCGCCCACGCCCGCCACCTGGCCCGCCAGAAGCCGACCTGGGCCCGGTACGCCGCGGCGGCCGTCATCGCCGACCGGATCGCCCGCCTGGAGCCCGAGCAGCTCGGCTGCACGAAGAAGCAGCGCGAGCGCCTCGTCGAACGCTACGAGAAGGTGCTCCGCCTGCGCCGCTGGCAGGCGACCGTGCCCCGCCGCAAGACCAAACCCAAGCGCAAGCGCGTCACCCGCCGCACCAGCCGCCGCTCGGCCCGCTGACGGTCCGCGAGGGTTTTCTGTCGTACCCCACTGGGATGATGACTGCCGTGGGCATTTGAGGGTGGGGTCCCGGTCCGACCGGCGCTTTCGGTCTCGGCGTCCGACGCGCGGGCCGGAATCCGTGACGACGGACCGCCTGCGCGCCGGCCGCGTGGTCACCGCCGGCCGCGTGGTCACCGCCGGCCGCGTGGTGTCCGGAAGCCAGCCCGGAGCGGTCCCGGGAGCAGCGCGCCGCGGCGGTCATCCGGGCGGACGAAGTTGGGCCGAGCAAGCGCGTCGCCGCGGGTCCACGCCGCCCGGCGACCCATCGGCACCGCGCCGGTGTGACACGGTCGCCGACCGTCTCGGTCGCGCCGGCCGCGCCGAGATCCGCGACGACGTCCGTGCCGAGGTCCGTGACGAGGTCCGTGACGAGGTCCGTGACGAGGTCCGTGCCGAGGTCCGTGCCGAGGTCCGTGCCGAGGTCCGTGGACCACAGCATGCTCGGCACGGCAGCCGGATACACCGGACCCGCTGACCGCGCTGCACGGCCCGGCCCGCCGGTAGATCCAGCCGCCCGGTGGCGGGCGCCTGAGCGGCCGGCTAGCGGCCGCGGGAGTGGCTCGACCGGGCCCGGAGCCAGCTGCGCGACAGTGTCGCCGCGATGCCGAACGCCGGCAGCACGGCGAAGAGCAGATGCGGTGGGGTCTTGTCCAACATGAACATCGCTGCGGCGAAGGCGGACCCGGCGCCGAGGAGCACCCACCACACGAGGTCCGCTCGCCTCATGGCGCGAGTGTAGGCGCGAGCGACCACCACGCCTCCTCGCCGTCACCGTTGCCGGCGCGGGCCGCCGCCGTCGACGCGGACCCCGTCGACACCGCGTCCCGGATGCGCCATACCGCGAACCCGGCCTTGAGACGGTCGAGCCCACCGGTGCGCCGATGCCTGCGCCGGCTACCGCGCGGCACCACGGCCACGTCAGGGTGCCGGGCACCGCCGGCTCGACGGCGGCGGCGGCGCGGGGTCAGGGGTGGTGCACGGCGTACCGGGTGACCTGGATGCCGCTCGGGAACGTGGTCGTCGACAGGTGCGACAGCGACAGCGGCACCGTGAACAGGGCCGGCCCCGAGGCGAGGACGAGCGGGTGGACGGCGAGGAGCAGCTCGTCGACGACCGGCCACAGCGGCGCCAGGGTCGCCGGGCCCGCGGAGAGGACGACGTCGCCGTCCAGGGCCGCCAGTTGCGGGGCGAGGTCGCCGCGCAGGACCGGGGCGGCGGCGAAGGTGGGGTCGTTGGTGAAGACCACTTTCCGCAGGCCGGACAGCAGGGTGCTGAACTCGACGTCGGCGGGGGTCAGGGTGTCCGCGCCGGGCGGGACCCGGCCGGCGGCGACCTCCTCCCACCAGGGGACGATCGCCTCGTAGTGGACGCGGCTCATGGCCCAGGTGCCGACGCCGCGGTAGCAGTCGTTGATGTGTGCCTGTTCCCGCTCGCCCCAGTCGAACGGCTGCCAGAACGTGCCGTCGGCGGTGGCGATGCGGTGGTCGAGGGTGGTCTGCATGTGCGCGACGATCCTGGTCATGACGGGTCCTTCGAGGGCGTGACGTTCTGGTTGAGGTGGAAGACGTTGCCGGGGTCGTAGCGGTCCTTCAGCGCGGTCAGCCGGGCCAGGTGCGCGGGCGGGTACGCGCGGCGCACCCCCGCCGGGCCCTCGTCCTCGAAGGCGCCGAGGGAGTTGACGTAGACGCCGCCGGCGTAGGGCTCCAGCAGGGCCGCCGCGGCCCGGGCCGCCGCACGGCGGGTGTCGTCCGACGCCGGGTCGGTCCACGACGTGCCGGCGCCGAACTCGAACATGGTGTCGCGGTGGCCGAACGCGGTCGCGTCGTGCGGCACGTCGGCGATCGCGCCGCCGTACCCCTGCAGGCCCGCGCCGCAGTGCTCACCGGCGGCGACGAAGGCGTCGACGGCCGCGTCGGGCAGCGACTTGAGGTAGTGCGAGCGGCCGTACCGGCGCAGCGCGTGCCGGCCCGAGCTGTCCTCGCGGCGCTGCAGCCGCAGGTACGACATGGGCCGCCGGGTCACCGAGCCGCCCTGGACGAACGCCGGCGAGTAGGACCCGGGGCCCACCCAGACGTAGCCGAGCGTGAGGGTGCCGGGGCCGCTGGACGCGGTGAAGGTCGCCTGCCGGGGCGCGGTCAGGTGCTCGTCGCGCCAGCGGCGCATCGCCGCGTGCCGGGCGGCGCCGGTGAACGTCGCCTCCACGACGAGCGCCGACGTGCCGGTGTCGTGCAGCGCGAACTCGAACCGGGTGACGACGCCGAAGTTGCCGCCGCCGCCCTTCAGCCCCCAGTAGAGGTCCGGTTGCGACCCGGCGTCGACGTGCAGCAGCTCGCCGTCGGCGATCACCAGGTCGTAGGACAGCACGTTGTCGCAGGCGAGGCCGTACCGGCGGGCGAGCCAGCCCATGCCGCCGCCGAGGGTGAGGCCGCCGACCCCGGTGTGGGAGACGTTGCCGGCGGTGGTGGCCAGGCCGTGCCGCTGGGCGGCGGCGTCGAGGGCGCCCAGCAGCGCGCCGCCCTGGACGGCCGCGCGGCGCCGCACCGGGTCGACGCGCACCCGGCCCATCGGGGTCAGGTCGATCATCAGGCCGCCGTCGGTGACACCGAACCCGGCCGCGCTGTGCCCGCCGCACCGCACCGACACCTCGAGGCCGCGGTCCCGGGCGGTGCGCACCGCGGCGGCCACGTCCCGGGCGGACCGGCACCGCACGATCATCGCCGGGCGGCGGTCGAACATCGCGTTCCACACCTGCCGGGCCTCGTCATAGCCGCGGTCGCCGGGCCGGAGCACCTGCGCGGTCGCTGTCGTCGTCATGCGTCGAGCTTCCCGCCCATTGGTCCTCGCGGTAAGGTCCGTTTTCGTGGCACGCGAGAGGACCAATCCGGAGCTGCTCGTCGCGCTCGACCCGGCCGGCGGGCCGCTGCACCGCCAGCTGGAGGCGGCGATCAGGGCCGGCATCCGCGGCGGCCGGCTCGTCGTGGGCAGCGCGCTGCCGTCCAGCCGGGCCCTCGCGGCGGCGCTGGGCGTCTCGCGTGGCGTGGTCGTCACCGCGTACGAGCAGCTGACCGCCGAGGGCTACCTGACCAGCCGCTCCGGGGGGTACACCACGATCGCCACGGGACCGGCGCCGGCGGTCGTGCCGGGGCCGGCGGCGGTGGCGCCGGCCCGGATCAGCTTCGGCTACGGGCGCACCGACGTGTCGCGGTTCCCCCGCGCGGCGTGGCTGCGCAGCGTCCGGCGGGTGCTGACGACCGCGCCCACCGACCGGCTCGGCTACACCAGCGGGCAGGGCACCCCCGAGCTGCGCGCCGCGCTCGCCGAGTACCTGAACCGGGTCCGCGGCACCGACGCCCGCCCTGACACGATCGTCGTCTGCGCCGGTTACGCCCAGGCGGCGAACCTGCTGATCCAGGTGCTCCACGCGGGCGGCGCGACCCGCCTCGCCGTGGAGGACCCGTCCGGCGAGGACGACGCCCGGCCCCTCGCCGTCGCCGCCGGCATGACCGTCACCGGCGTCCCCGTCGGCCCCGACGGCATCGACGTGACCGCCCTGGCCGCGGTGGACGCCGACGCGCTCGTGCTGACCCCGTCGCACCAGTGGCCGACCGGGGGTGTCCTGCCCGCCGCGGCCCGCGCCGCCGTCGTCCGGTGGGCCGCGGCCCGCGACGCGCTCGTCGTCGAGGACGACTACGACGCCGAGTACCGCTACGACCGGGCCGCCGTCGGCGCCATGCAGGGCCTCGCCCCGGACCGGGTCGCGTACGTCGGCTCGGCCAGCAAGACCCTCGCGCCCGGGCTGCGGCTCGGCTGGATGGTCCTGCCGGCGCACCTCGTCGCGCCCGTCGTCGCGGCGAAGGTCCTCGCCGACCGCGGCTCGCCGGCCCTCGACCAGCTGACCTTCGCCGACTTCCTCGGCAGCGGCGAGTTCGACCGGCACCTGCGGCGGATGCGTCCCCTGTACCGGCGCCGCCGCGACACCCTGCTGGCCGCCCTCGCCCGGCACCTGCCGCAGCTGCGGCCCGTCGGGATCGCGGCCGGCCAGCACCTCGTCGCGTGGCTGCCGCCGGGCCTGGCCGAGGAGGCGGTGGAGGCCGCCGCGCTGGCCGGGGGGCTCGCCGTGCACGGCGTCGGCCGGTTCCGCCTGGCGCCCGGCCCGCCGGGCCTGCTGTTCGGCTACGGCCACCTGTCCGAGGACGCCATCGAGGAGGGCGTCGCCATCCTCGCCGAGGCGCTCGACGGCCTCGATCGGCGGTGAGGCTCAGGCGGAGGCGCGCAGGATCAGCTCCGGGTTGAAGATGACCGAACGCGGCGAGCGGCCGGGCTCGCGGATGCGGGTGAGCAGCAGCTGCGCCATCTCCCCCGCCATCTCCTCGACCGGCTGGCGGACCGTGCTCAGCGGCGGGTGGCACTCCAGGGCGGCGGTGCTGTCGTCGAAACCGATGACCGCCACGTCGTCGGGGACCCGCCGACCCGCCTCCTGGAACACGCGCAGCGCGCCGTCGGCCATCAGGTCGTTGGCGACGAAGACGCCGTCGACCCCGGGGTGCTCGGCGAGCAGGGTGCGGGCGGCGCGCTCGCCGCCGCCGCGGGTGAAGTCGCCCTCGACGTAGGGGGCGTCGGCCTGGCCGTGCGCGGCGACGGCGGCCCGGAAGCCGGCGAGGCGGTCCTGGGCGGCGGGCATGTCGAGAGGGCCGGTGATGGTGGCGATGCGGCGGCGGCCGAGGCCGGCCAGGCGGTCGACGGCCAGGCGCACCCCGGCGCGCTGGTCGACGTCGACGAAGCTGGTGTGCACGGGGCGGCCGGGGCGGCACGACAGCACGCACGGCACGCCGAGGTCGACGAGCTGGCCGGGCAGCGGGTCGTCGACGTGGCTGGAGATGAGCAGGGCGCCGTCGACGTGGCCCTGGCGCAGGTAACGCAGCACGTGCTCGCGGGCGGGCGGGTCGGCCAGGAAGATGACCAGGTGGATGCCGAGCGGGCGGAGCACCTCCTGCGCGCCGGCGGTGACCCGGCCCAGGTACGGGTCCGTGAACGTGCGGGTGAGGAACGGCGTCTCGTACCCGCGGTTCTCCGGCTCCGACACCACCAGGGCGATCGAGTCGGTGCGGCGGGTGACGAGGGACCGGGCGGCGAGGTTCGGCACGTAGCCGGTGGCGGCGATCGCCCGCTCGACGGTGCGCCGCAGCTCCGGGTCGACGGTCTGCACCCCGTTGATCACGCGGGAGACCGTGGCGCGGGACACCCCGGCGTAGTTGGCGACCTGTTCCAGGGTCGGTGGTCGCGTGTCGCTGCCCGTCATGGTTCTCACGGTAGATCGTGCCCCCGCGCGGTGAGAAAAGGGAGCCGTGGATGGACGGCGGTCGAGGCACGTCCATCCACGGCCGGTTCCCAGGTGGTTACGCGCGCCCGTCGGCGCCGCACTTGACCTTCAGCCGGATGCAGTACGCGACCCGGCGGTCCATCTCGGCCTGCGGCCAGGCGTTGAAGAAGTCGCCGTGCATGGTGAACCCGGCACCCGAGCTGAGCCGGATGCGGGACGGGTCACCGTTGACCGGGTACCGCAGGACCTGGCGCAGCTTCGGCACCGGCACCGGGTGCGTCGCCGGGCAGGCCCCGTTGACCGGGTAGGCCATGTGGCTCTTGTGGTCGGCCGAGTCCAGGTCACGCCCGTTCCAGCACTGCGGGAAGTCCAGGTAGGACTCCAGCATCGAGTCGGCCGGGCAGTTGATGAAGTCCTTCCCCGCGCCGGCCTCGTTGTGGTGCAGGCAGGACCAGCGGGAGATGGTGGTCGCGTCGGGCGCGGTCGCCTTGGCGTTGCCGGCGACGATCCGCAGCCCGTACGGCAGCGACTGGGTCTGCTCGCGCACGGCGTCGCTGACCCCTTCACCGAGGTAGTAGAACGTGGTGATCACCGGCTCCTTCGCGACCCCGTCCTGGTACAGGGTCGGCACCCAGTACGAGGACTTGTCGACGGCCGGGTTGCAGTTGCTCGGGCCGTTGGCGAGGTCGTTGACCGTCGTGTTGCCGTTGGTGACGGTGCTGCCGAAGAAGCTGTGCATGTGCGACGCCCCCGGCAGCCCCGGGAAGACGATCGGGTCGTCCGGCAGCCGGTGGCTGAACGGGCAGTCGGCGAGGAACTCCGCGACCCGGACCGCGCCCGGCGGGATGGTGGTCGGGTTGCTGGTGGGGGTCGACCCGCCGGTCCCGAACACCTGGAACTCCCACAGCGACACGCCGTACTGCGTGGCCCGGCGGGTGGTGTTCAGCTTCACGTACCGGCCGGAGCCGGACACGTCGAGCGTCTGGACCCCGCCGGTGCTGTTCACCGTGGTGTTGATCGTCGTCCACGAGGCGCCGTCGGCCGACGTCTGGATGGTGAAGTCGCGGGCGTACGCGGCCTCCCAGTTCAGCACCACCTTGGTGATGGTGGCGGGCGCGCCCAGGTCGACCCGCAGCCACTGCGGGTCGCTGAACGCGCTCGACCACCGGGTGCCCCCGTTGCCGTCGACCGCGTTCGCGGCGGCGGCACCCCCGTTCTCCACCGAGGACGCCGTGACCGGCTTCCCCTGCGAGATCGGAATCTCGGCGGCGTCCGCCGAGAAAGCCCGCGTGGCGGCGTACGTACCGACCAGTGCGGTGAGCGCCAACCCGATCAGGGACTTCCTGACCAGGCCCCTCCCCAGGACCCGGGCGCTCACTTGTAGACCCGCACGTAGTCGACGTACATCCGGGACGGGAACGGCGTGGTCGCGTCGATCGGGCCCGGGAAGTCACCGCCGACCGCGAGGTTGAGGATCAGGTAGAACTGGTGGTCGTACACCCACGGGCCGCGGGTCGTCTCGACGGTGTCCTTGTTGGCGACCAGGATGATCTGGTTGTCGACGCGGAACGTCATGTGCTTGCTGTCCCACTCCGTCGAGTAGACGTGGTAGTCCAGCGACAGGTCGACCGTGGAGATCTTCTGGCCGTAGCCGCCACCGCCGTTGTAGGCCGGCGCGTGCAGGGTCGAGTAGACCTCGTTGGTGTTCTTGCCGAGGATCTCCATGATGTCGATCTCGCCGTTGTACGGCCAGGGGCGGCCGGTCAGGAAGTCGGTGCCCATCATCCAGAAGGCGGGCCACAGGCCGTTGCCCTTCGGGACCTTGATGCGGGCCTCGACGCGGCCGTACTGGGTGGAGAACTTGTTGCTGGTGTTGATCCGGCCCGAGGTGTAGTCGCGGCCGCCGAGGGTCTGCTTGCGGGCCTCGATGACCAGCGAGCCGCCCTGGATGGAGGTGTTCTCCAGGTTCGTGTAGTACTGGATCTCACCGTTCTGGCCGGTGCCCGGGTCGACCGTCCACTTGGACGTGTCGACGTTGGTGCCGGTGTTGAACTCGTCGGCCCAGACCAGGTTCGTGGCGGGGAACACCGGGTCGGCCGGGAACGCCGGCGGCTGGACCGGGTTGCCGCCGGTGCCGTACACCTTGAACTCCCACAGCGAGTAGCCGTAGCCGTTGGAGCGCTGGGTGCCGTACATCCGCACGTAGCGGCCGGTGCCGTTGACCGTCAGGGTCTCCCTGAAGCCCTTGCCGGTCGTGGTGGTGTAGATCGGCGTCCAGTTGACCGCGTCCGCCGACGTCTGGATCTGGTACGACACGGCGTACGCCGGGTCCCACTGCAGCACGACCTGCTTGATCTGCGCGGTCGCGCCGAGGTCGACGTAGATCCAGCCCGGGTCGACCCAGCCGTTCGTCGGGCTGGTCGCCCACCGGCTGGCGGGGTCGTTGTCGAACGCCTTGTCCGGGGTGCACGGGTTGCAGTTGCTGTCGTTCTGCGAGGTCGACGCGACGGCCGGCTTCTTGTACGACAGCAGGACGCTGGTGCCGGGCTGGCTCGGGCTCTGGCTCGGGCTCTGGCTCGGCTGGCTCGGGCTGCTGCTCGGCGTGTCGTTCGTGGTGGGCGGCGCGCCCGTCACGCGGACCTGGAACTCCCACAGCGAGTAGCCCCACTGGGTGGCCCGGGCGGTGCCGTTGAGCCGCACGTACCGGCCGGAGCCGGTGACCGTGAGCTCCTGCACGCCGCCGGTGCCGGTCGTGGTGCTGTAGATGTTCGTCCAGGTGGAGCCGTTGGTGGAGGTCTGGAGCTGGAACGCGGTCGCGTACGCCGTCTCCCAGTTCAGCGTCACGCCGCAGATGCTCTGGGTGGTGCCGAGGTCGACCTGGATCCACTGCGGGTCACCGGCGGCGCTGGACCAGCGGGTGCCGGTGTTGCCGTCGAACGCGGACGCGGCGGGCGTGCCGGCGTTCTCCGTCGAGGAGGCGGTGGCCGCCTTGCCCAGCGCGGCGTTGGTGGTGCCGCAGCCGGTGGGCGTGCTGCCGCCGTACACCTGGAACTCCCACAGCGAGACGCCGTACTGGGTGGCCCGGGCGGTCGTGTTGACCCGCACGTAGCGGCCCGAGCCGGTGACGGTCAGGCTCTGGATGCCGCCGGTGGAGGTCGTGGTGCTGTAGATGGTGGTCCAGGTGGAGCCGTTGCCGGAGGTCTGGATCTGGTACGCGGACGCGTAGGCCGCCTCCCAGTTCAGCGCGACCCGGGTGATGCTCTGCGTGGCGCCCAGGTCGACCTGGATCCACTGCGGGTCGCTGAAGGCGCTGGACCAGCGGGTCCCGGTGTTGCCGTCGGTGGCGTTGGAGGCGGGGGTGCCGGCGTTCTCCGTCGAGGACGCGGTGGTGGGCTTACCCTGCGACAGCAGGGTCTCCGCGGCGTCGGCGCGGGTCACGACCACGACGATGTAGGCGCACAGCATCGCGGCCACCGCGGTGGCGATGGCGCCGGCGCGCAGGGTGCGCCGGCCGGTCGTAAATCGTGAGAGACGTCGATGGCCGGGGGCGGGTGCCGACCAAGGCATAGGGAGCTCCATTCATGTCGCTCGGGTGACCAGTGTGTTGCGGAGGGATGAGAGAGCGCTCTCTCATCCGGTCACTGTGAACCCTTGCTCGAATCGTGTCAATGCTTCCACCCGAATGGGAGAGCGCTCTCCAAACATCGACTACCAGCAGCTCACGGCCGGTTGACGCTCCGTCGCGCAGTGACAAAGCCTGATGCGACCGGCGCGGGAGCGCTCTCCCCAGGTCAGCGCGCCGGGCGCCGCGGTGTTACGGACGGCGCATGATCCAGACCGGCAGCTCGTCACCGACGGTGAGGTGCTCGATCACGTCGAAGCCGACCCGGCGGTACACCTCGACGTTGCCCGGGTTGGAGGTCTCCAGCAGCGCGGGCAGCCCGTCGGCGGCGGCCCGCTCCAGCGCCGGCACCATGGCGGCCCGGGCCAGCCGCCGGCCGCGGTGCGCCGGATGGCACGCGAGCACCCCCAGGTACCAGCGCGGATGGGTCGGCATCACGGCGGCGACGGCGCGCTCGTACACGGCGAACCGGCCGGTCGGCTCGTGGCTGGACGGCGGCGCGTCGGGCCCATCCCACATGGCGACCGCGGCGCCGCCGTCGGCGACCCAGACGGTGCCGTGCCCGACCCTGGCGTCGAACAGCCCGCCGGCGATCGCCTCCGCCTCGCGCTGGAACGTGCTGTCGTCGGGGCAGAAGAACCGGAACGCGGGGTCGGCGGCGAACGCGGCGACGACGGTGGCGACCACCGCGGCACGGTGCGCGGGGGTCGCCACCTCGATGAGAGGTGTGGTCACGACCAGGTCATACCACGGATGATCTCGTCGAACGCCGAGTTTCCGACGCCCGCATCGACGGGCGCCATGGTGAAGCGGACCGTACCGTCGGCGGACCACCACCCGGCCCGCGGGCCGCCGGGGGCGCCGTAGACGTCGACCGTGCGGCCTCCGACGGTGACAGTGTGGTCGGCCGCGGTGAGCCGGGCACCGCCGTCCGGGTCCCAGCGGAAGGCCGACACCCCGAGGTCCGGGCCGCCGGGCCGGGTGAAGCGCAGCACCAGGATCGCGCCGCCGGCCCACACCGCGGGCAGCTCCGTCCAGCCGCCGGCGGCCAGGTCCGGCAGCTGCGTGTCGCGCACGACGACCCGCCGGCCGCCGGGGTCCCGGGCGTCCAGCACCGTCCGGTCGCCGACCGCCTGGGGCAGCACGAACGTGTGCGCGGCGGCCACCTCGTCGTCGCGGCAGCCGGTGTACGCCCCGGCGAGGAACACCGCGATGCCGTGCTCGCCCCAGTCGACCCGGTCGCCGGCCGGTTCCCGCGCGACGCACTTGCCGGGCAGCGGCGCGGCGTACACGGTGACGCGGGTGCCGGTCCGGTCGACGCGGGCGGTGTGCCACGGCACCCCCGTCACGACCGGGCCGGCCGGGCGGGGCGTCGACGCGGCCGGTCGCGGCGGCACCGGCGCCGGGTCCGGGCGGGCGACCGCCGCGCCGGCGAGGACCACCCCGGCCACGACCGCGGCGGCCGCCCATCCGGTGGCGCGGCGGCGGCGCACCCGGCGCCGGATCGCGGCCCGCGGCGGGGTCAGCAGCGGCGGCGGTACGGTGGCGAGCGCCCGCTCGAAGAGCTCGGTGACCCGCGTCTCGTCGCTCATCGCCGGGCCTCCTCGGTCAGCAGGGCCCGCAGCTGCGGGTCGTGGCGCAGGGCGGCGAGGGCCCGCGCGGTGTGCGACTTGACGGTCCCGACCCGCAGGCCGAGGACCCGCGCCGTGTCGGCCTCGGTGCAGTCGCCGTGGAAGCGCAGCATCAGCACCGCCCGCTGCTGGCGCGGCAGCCGGGCGAGGGCACCGGCGAGCAGATGGCGCAGCTCGACGCCCTCCAGCGCACCGTCGGCCGCCGCCCGCTCCGGCAGCCGCTCGGTCGGCAGCTCCCCCCGCCACCGCCGGCGCCACCAGCTCAGGTACGTGGTGGCCAGCATCGCGCGCAGGTACGCGTCGGGCGAGCCGTCACGGATGCGCGGCCAGCGGCCGTACGCGCGGGCCAGGACCGTCTGCACCAGGTCCTCGGCGCGGTGCCAGTCCTGGGTCAGCAGCCACGCCGCGCGCAGCAGCCGCGGCCACGCGGCGTTGACGTACGCCTCGAAGTCCTCCACCGGCACCCCTTCCCGGGCGGTCAACGACGCCGGCCCGGGAAATGGTTGTCACCGGCGGGCGGCCTCCACCTGGCGCAGGTACGCGGCGATCGCGTCACGGTTGCGGGCCAGGCACGCGATCCGGGCGTCCATCCGGTCGCGCTCCGCCTCCAGCAGCGCGACGAGCTCCTCGCTGGCGTCGGAGACGGTGATCGTGCACGGGTTGTCGGTGCACGGCAGGACCTCCCGGATGACCCTGGTCGGCAGGCCCGCGTCGAGCAGGCCACGGATCTGCTGCACCCGGTCGACGAGGTGCTCGGCGTAGTCGCGGTACCCGTTGGCGAGGCGCACCGGCGTGAGCAGCCCCTGCTCCTCGTAGTAGCGCAGCAGGCGGGCCGGGATACCCGTACGGCGCGACAACTCACCTATGCGCATGCTCACTCCCCCTTGACGTTCACACCAGTGTGAACCTCCGATGATCCGGGCATGCCGCTGCTCCTGCTGTCCCTGGCCCAGTTCCTGCTCGCCCTGGACTACTCCATCGTGTACGTGGCGCTGCCCGGCATCGCCGCCGACCTGGACCTGGACCTGGCCGCCGCCCAATGGGTGGTGAGCGCGTACGCGGTGCCGTTCGCCGGGTTCCTGCTGGTCGGCGGCCGGCTCGCGGACCGGGCCGGCGCGGGCCGGCTGTTCGTGGCCGCGGCCGCCGGGTTCGGCGTGGCGAGCGTCGCCGGCGGTCTCGCCGCCTCCGGCGGGGTGCTGCTCGGCGCCCGCTTCGCCCAGGGCGTGGCCGCGGCGCTGCTGCAGCCGGCGATCCTGGGCCTGCTCGGCACCATGTTCCCGGCCCGCTCCCGGGCGCTGTCGGTGTGGGGCGCCGTCGGCGCGTCCGGCCTCGCCGCGGGCGTCGTGCTCGGCGGCGTCCTGACCCGCGTCTCATGGCGGTGGACGTTCCTGGTCAACGTGCCGGTGACCGTGCTGTGCGCCGCCGGCGGCCTGCTGTGGCTGCGGGACCGGGCGGTCCACGGCGCCCGGGTGCCGCTGACCGGGTCGCTGCTCGGCACCGGCGCCGCGCTCGGTGCGGTGCTCGGCCTCACCCTCGGCGGCACCGCCGGCTGGACCGCCCCGGCGACCCTCGCCACGCTGCTGGCCACCGCCGCGTCCGCCACCGGCTTCGTGACCCACGAACGGCGCGCCGCCACCCCCTTGATCGAGCCGGCCCTGCGCGGCATCCGCAGCCTGCGGGTCGGCGTGGCGGCCACGGCGCTGTACATGGCCAGCGTCGGCGCCGAGTTCTACGTGGTGACCCTGCTGCTGCAGTCGGCGCGCGGCTACTCGCCGCTGCGGGCGGGCCTGGCGTTCCTGCCCCTGGCCGCCCTCGTCACCGTGGGCAGCGCCGTCACCGGCCGGGCGGTGCGCCGCTTCGGCAGCCCGGCGGTCCTGTCGGCCGGTTTCGCCCTGGCCGCCGCCGGTCTGGGCTGGCTGGCTCTGGCCGCCGGCGCCCCCTACGCCACCGGCCTGCTGCCGGGCCTGCTGGTCAGCGGCTTCGCCCACGGCATGGTCTACACCGCGATGTTCGTCCTCGGCGGCCGCGACGTCCCTCCACCCCACCAGTCCTCGGCCGGCGCGCTGCTCACCACGTCGCAGTACCTGTCCGGCGCCGTCACCGTCGCCGTGCTCACCCTCGTCCTCGCCGCCGGCTTCGGCTTCGGCGCCCTGTTCGCGGCGACGGCGGCCGCCGCCCTGACCGGCGCCGCCGTCACCGCCGGCCGGGGCCTGCTCGACCAGAAATGTCGTACCCGGCTGGTAGAACGGTTCCAGCACAGTTCAGAGGACCCGCCACCGCACCCCGCCCGGGCGGATGCGCAGGCGTGAGGCCACCGCGCCACGCCGACGCAGCAGTGCGCGCAGGGACGGCCGCCACGGGACCGGCCGCCGCGACGAGCACCCACCGCCCGGCACCCTGACCGCCAACCGCCGACCGACCGACCGCCGACCGACCGCCGACCTACCTGGTTGAGGACACCCAGTCGATCGGCCACGAAACCGGTCGCACCAGCGACGCGCGGAACCCCGCGGAATCCGGGGACCCACGCGACCACAACGAAGGGAGCCGTCTCCGGCGGAACGAAGGACGCCGTCCCGTGCGACTCGCGCGAGAAGGGTGGGGCCCTGTGCCGCCACAACGACACAGGACCCCAAGGAGTCACGACCGACCGGCGGCCACCGGCCGGCCCGGAGGATCGGACGACAGACCTCTCGCGAGGCTCGTCACCGCAACCCCCGGCCCTTTCCGATGCCGCGTGCCCGCGCGTGAGGCTGCCGCGCGCAGCGCAGGCAGTGCGAGCGCCAGCGAGCATGGGGGCTCCGGGGTGGGAACCCCTCCTGCTGCAAGCCGCCGTCACGGCGAGCGCCGGCAGCGTGCTGATGCGCCCGGACACTGGTGGAATCCACGCTGACGTCCCACCGGACCCGACCAGCGGTATCAGCGTGCGCCTGCAACGCGGTCAACACCGCCTGCCACGTCCCGTCCCGCTGCCACCGGCGGAACAACCAGTACAACGTCTGCCACGGCGCATACTCCGCCGGCACATCACGCCACGGCGCACCCACCCGGACCCGCCACCGGATCCCATCGATCAACTGCCGTCTGCTCCACTTCGGCGGCCGCCCACGCACCGACGCAGCAGGCAGCACCGCGGCCAGAACCGCCCACTGCGCGTCGCTGAGGTCATGCCGCCTCGCCACCGCTACGCTGGCCACGAGGTCTCCGGTGTATGAAGGTTTGCTTGGTCGCTAACCCACTTACCGGAGACCTCGCCACATCTCGATCAACGCCACACCGACGAACAGCCAGCCCGACGGCTTAGGCGCTGTACTCCTTCTTGTCGCCGGCCCACTGGGTGTGGAAGGTGCCGTCGCGGTCGGTGCGGCGGTACGTGTGGGCGCCGAAGTTGTCCCGCAGGCCCTGGATGAGCGCGGCCGGGAGGCGCTCGGCGCGCAGGCCGTCGAAGTAGGCCAGGGAGGACGAGAACGCCGGGGTGGGGATGCCGGCCTGGGCGGCGGCGACCACGACGCGGCGCCACGAGGGGACGCCGGCGTTGACGGCCTCGGCGAAGTACGGCGCGACCATGAGGCTCTTCAGCGACGGGTTCTCGTCGTACGCCTCGCGGATGCGGTTGAGGAACCGGGCGCGGATGATGCAGCCGCCGCGCCAGATGGTGGAGACGGCGCCGCGGTCGATGTTCCAGCCGAACTCGGCGCTGCCGGCCTCGATGTGGTCGAAGCCCTGGGCGTACGCGACGATCTTCGAGGCGTACAGGGCGAGCCGCACGTCCTCGATGAACTGGTCGCGGTCCTGCACGGTGAGGCCGCCCGAGGTGGACGGGAAGGCCTCGCGGGCGGCGGCGCGCTGCTCGGCGTGGCCGGACAGGGACCGAGCGAAGGTGGCCTCCGCGATGCCGGTGATCGGCACGCCGAGGTCCAGGGCGCTCTGCACGGTCCAGCGGCCGGTGCCCTTCTGCTCGGCCTGGTCGAGCACGATGTCGACGAACGCCTGACCGGTCTCGGCGTCGACGTGGCCGAGCACGTCGGCGGTGATCTCGATGAGGAACGACTCGAGGTCGCCGGTGTTCCAGGTGCGGAAGATGTCGGCGATCTGCGCCGGGGTGGCGCCGATGCCGGCCCGCAGCAGGTCGTACGCCTCGGCGATGAGCTGCATGTCGGCGTACTCGATGCCGTTGTGGACCATCTTCACGAAGTGCCCGGCGCCGTCGGGGCCGATGTGCACGCAGCAGGGCGTGCCGTCCACGACCGCGGCGATCTTCTCGAACATGGGGCCGAGCGTGCGGTACGACTCCGGCGAACCGCCCGGCATGATGGACGGGCCGAGCAGGGCGCCCTCCTCGCCGCCGGACACGCCGGTGCCGACGAAGTGCAGGTTGTGCGCGCGCAGCGCCTGCTCGCGGCGGCGGGTGTCGGCGAAGTGGGCGTTGCCGGCGTCGACGATCATGTCGCCGGGCTCCAGCAACGGGACCAGCTC
The DNA here is from genome assembly GCF_000716715.1 of Dactylosporangium aurantiacum. Classification (GTDB taxonomy): domain Bacteria; phylum Actinomycetota; class Actinomycetes; order Mycobacteriales; family Micromonosporaceae; genus Dactylosporangium; species Dactylosporangium aurantiacum. Next base: position 33,670 of record NZ_JNYJ01000039.1, read on the forward strand.
GTCGATGACGGCGTCGGTGGGGCCGCCGGCCTTCACCATGATGATGACGGCGCGGGGGCGGGCCAGGGACGCGACGAAGTCGGCCATCGACTCGCTCGGCACGAACGTGCCCTCGTGCCCGAACTCGTCCACGAGCCGGCGGGTGCGCTCGTAGGAACGGTTGTGCACGGCGACGGCGTAACCGTTACGGGCCAGGTTGCGGGCCAGGTTACGTCCCATCACCGCAAGACCGGTCACGCCGATCTGAGCAAGGTCGGACATCTGAACCTCTCCAGTCAAAGACGATCTCGCCCCGACCGGCGATCACTACCCCGGGATCACGGTTCGAAGCGCACGTCGGACCAGGCTACCCGCCGACTGTCACGCCTCAGCACGGCACGGGCGAAGGTTTCCAGGATCCAGGGGCCGCGGACGCTGGCGCGCTCGTACCCGAGCAGCCGCCCCCACGCGCCGCGCACCACGATCACCGCGACGACCTCGGTGCCGTCGACCTCGAGGTCGGCGACCTTGCCGGTGAAGCCGTCGGCGAGGCGGACCCGGCGGCCGATGAGCTCACTCGCCCGCATCGGAGGATCCCGGAATGCGTCCCACCACGTGGTCGCGCAGCCACTGCTCGAGCAGCGGCTCGGCGAGCAGCTCGCGGCGCACGGTGAGGGTGACGGCGCTGTCGTGGGAGGCGACGAGGTCCCACGGGATGCGCAGCGGGTCGGGGTGCTCGCGGGGGTGGACCCGGCCGGCGACGCCGCTGATCCAGTCGCCGAGCCGCCCGCCGAGGCGGCGGCCGAGCGCCTGCGGCCCGGACAGCAGCGCCGCGACGTGCGGCACCCCGTCGACCTCCGTCAGCTCGACGTCGTCGACCTTGCCGACGGGTTCGCCGGCCAGGTCGACGATCTGGCGGTCGAGCAGCTCGAACCCGATGAGGAGCATGCTCAGCCTCCCATCCCGGTCATGATCGTCAAGGGGATCGCCGCGGCCGCGACGACGAGGATGACGCCCAGGTAGAGCACCCCGAGGGTGTTGCCGAGCCGGCCGTTGACGTGCTCGCCGAGGTACTGCCGGTCGTTGGCGACGACCAGGATCGGCAGGTACGTCAGCGGCAGGACGACCGCGCTGAGCACCAGGGTCGTCTCGGTCAGCAGGACCGGGTCGATCGTGGTGGCCAGGGCCGCGGTGCCGAGCAGGACGCTGACGAGGACCACGACGTGGAAGCGGGCGGCGTCGCGGGGCCGCAGCCGCTTGCCCCAGGACCAGCCGAAGTACTGCGCGACGGTGTACCCGGCGGACAGCCCGGTCTCCAGGGCGGCGCCGAACGTGGCGGCGAAGAAGCCGAGGATCGCCACGGCCAGGCCGAGCTTGCCCAGCGCCATGGCGACCGGCAGCGCGGTCTGCCCGAGGTCCTCGAGGCGCATGTCGAGGGGGTGGTAGACGACGGCGGCGGTGGCCATGAGCGCCAGGGACAGCAGGCCCCCGAGGGGGAACCCGACGAAGACGTTGGCCCGCGAGACGTTGAGGTCGCGGGTCGTCCAGCGTTCCTCGACGCCGCCGGAGGAGAAGAAGAACACCTCGTACGGGGTCATCGCGGCGGCGAACAGGGCGACGCCGGCGAACGCGTACGTGCCCCAGTTCTCCTGCCCCGCGGGGGCCGGGGTGCGGGCCTGGTCCCACAGCTGCGCCCAGTCGGTCGGCAGTTTCAGCAGCGCCACGACGAAGACGACGAGCGTGAGCCCGAGCAGGCCGAACACCCGTTCCATCGTCTCGAACCTCACCCGCCACAGCACGACCCAGCACACGAACGCGGCGACGGGCACGACGAGCAGGTAGTGCACGCTGGTGGCGAGCTGCACGGCGAGGGCGACGCCGCCGATCTCGGCGCCGAGGGTGAGGACGGTGACCAGGTACGACCCGGCGAGGTTCAGCAGCCCGACGCGGGGGCCGAGCCGCTCCCGGACCAGGTCGAACACGGGCCGCCCGCTGACCGCGGCGACCCGCCCGGCCATCTCGGCGTACACGCAGATGCCGAGCACGCCGACGAGCACGACCCAGGCCAGGGACATGCCGAAGCGGGAGCCGGCCTCGGAGTTGGCGACCATGTCGCCGATGTCGACGAAGCCGCCGATGGCGGTGAGGATGCCCAGGGTGATGGCGAGGAACTTCTTCACGCGTACCGGTCCAGGACGTCCGAGAGCCGGTCGGCCAGCGGTGGCAGCGCGTCCACGTCGACGGGGTGCGCGGCGGTGTCGCCGAGCCGTTGCAGTGCCTCGGTGAGCAGCGGCGCCAGCTCGTCGCGCAGCGCCCGCATGTCGTCGTCGGGCGGCGGCAGCTCGGCGAGCTTCGCGGCGGTCTTCGTGGTGCGCCGGGTGCCGTCGTCGAGCACGACGGTGACGTAGGGCTCGGTGGCCCGGCCGTCGCGCAGCGCGACCCCGGCGAGGTAGGCGGTGCGCAGCGCGTCGTGCGCGGACTGGGCGGCCTGCACCGCGGTGGTGCGGAACTCGTGCCGGTCCGGCGGCCGGGTCGATGCGTACGCACCGTAGCCGAGGACCGCGAGGACGAGCCCCGCGGCGATGAGGACGCTGCGTCGCATGCGGCGGTGGTACCCCCGGTGCGGGGCCACCCAAACGCGGTGGCAAAACGGGTGAAGCCGGTCGTAACCCTCCCTGCCGGCGGGGCGTTGAGCGAAGGTGCACACCGACTCGCCGCCGCCCACCCGCGTGCTGTACCTCGCCGGGTGGGGGCGCAGCGGCAGCACGCTCGCCGAGGGGATGCTCGACCAGGTGCCGGGGCTCGTCGGCGTCGGTGAGATCAAGTTCCTGTGGGAGCGGGGGCTGCTGCAGAACCGCCGGTGCAGCTGCGGCACGCCGCTGCGCTCGTGCGGGTTCTGGGTCGAGGTGCTGCACGAGGCGTTCGGGCGGGTCCCCGACGACGACGAGCTGCGCGAGCTGGACGAGGCGTCGCGCCGGTTCCGCACCCGGCACCTGCCGGGGATGCTGCTGCGCCCCACGCACCCGCCGGACGCCGGCGAGCTCGGCTGGTACTACGCGGCCCTGGCGCGGCTGTACCGGGCGGTGGCCAAGGTCGGCGGCGCCGACGTCGTGGTGGACTCCTCGAAGTTCCCGTCGTACCTGACGGCGCTGCTGCAGGCGCCCGGGCTGGACGTTCGGGTGGCGCACATCGTGCGGGACCCGCGGGCCGTGGCGTACTCGTGGCAGCGGCACAAGGAGGACCCGGACGCCCCGAACGGCGAGCTGATGCCGCGCATGCACCCGGCGTGCACGGCGCTGTACTGGTCGGCGTGGAACCTCGCGACGGAGCGGATCACCCGCCGTGCCGGCCTGCCCTACCTGCGGTTCCGCTACGAGGACCTGGTCACCGAACCGGACGCGACGCTGCTGGCGGTGACCCGGCTCAGCGGCGTGCCGGCCGCGCCGGTGCGCGTCGGCGACCGGGGTGAGCTGTTCGTGCGCCGGACCCATCAGGTGTCGGGCAACCCGGTGCGGTTCCGCTCCGGGGCGGTCCCGCTGCGCCTGGACGACGAGTGGACGCTGTCGATGGCGCCCCGGCACCGGCGGCTGACCGGGGCCGTCACCGCGCCGCTGCGGCACCGGTACGGGTACCGCGACTCCTAAGCTGCGCCCTCCCCCGGCCGATCAGGCGGGTGGAGACCGGAGGCGGGGAGGTGGCGGGATGTGGCGCGGGCTGCTCGCCGCGATCGCCGCGGCCGCCGTCCTGGCCGGCGGCGGGACCGTGGCGTGGCGGCACTACGAGGGCTCGGTCGAGCGGATGGACCTGCTCGGCGAGGCGGCGCGGGACAGCCCGCCGCGGGAGATCACCATCGAGTCGGCGCCGCGGCCGACGGGTGGGCCGGCGATCGGGTTGCCGCGGGACACCGCGCCGGCGGCGGCCCAGCCGGGGCGCAACATCCTGCTCGTGGGCATCGACGCGCGGCCCGGCGAGGACCAGGCCGGCGCCCGGGCCGACTCGGTGATCGTGGTGCACGTGTCCGCCGGCGGCGACCGGGCCTGGCTGGTGTCGCTGCCGCGGGACACGAAGGTGGACATCCCGGGGTACGGCACCGACAAGCTCAACGCCGCGTTCGCCGACGGCTCCAAGGAGGGCGGGCGGGCCGGCGGGTTCGCGCTGCTGGCCGCGACCGTGCGGCGGGTCACCGGCCTGGCCTTCGACGCGGGCGCGATCATCGACTTCACCGGGCTCAGACGCGTGGTGGACGCGGTCGGCGGGGTCGACCTGTGCGTGGACGTGGAGACGGTCTCGGTGCACATCGGGTGGGACGCCGCCGGCCGGCAGACGCCGCCGTTCCGGCTGATCCCGCCGACGTTCCGGCCGGAGCCGGTCGCGGGGGTCCGGCCGCAGGTGTACCCGGTCGGCTGCCGGCACTTCGCCGGCTGGGAGGCCCTGGACTACGTGCGGCAGCGGGAGCTGCTGCCGGACGGCGACTACGGCCGGCAGCGGCACCAGCAGCAGCTCATCACCGCGCTCGGGCAGCGGTTGCACTCCGCCGGCGTGCTGGGCAACCCGCTGGCCCTGCACCGGGCGCTGACCGCGGTCGGTGAGTCGCTGACGTTCGACGGCAACGGCCGGTCGGTCACCGACTGGGTGCTGCTGCTGCGCGGGCTGCGCCCGGCCGCGGTGACGATGCTGCGCACCAACGGCGGGAAGTTCACCGCGGCGCCGCGCGGCGGCACGGCGTTCGAGCAGCTCGACCCGACGACGCTGGAGCTGTTCGGCGCGGCCCGAGAGGACCGCCTGGACGCCTTCGCCGAGCAGCACCCGGACTGGGTCGTGCCGCACGCCTGACTGCAACATTCCTGCAAACGCCGCGGCATTGACTCCATTGAGCGCCGGTGGCACGTTGACCTGAGGAATGCGCTTTCCTGACACCCCTGTTGCACGCTTGGAGTCTGCATGCGCAAGACCACCATCGCGGCCGCGGCCCTCGCCGGCGCGGCCCTGCTCGCCGGCGCCGCCGTCAGCGCCGACGCGGCCGGCACGCCGGCGGCCGCCCTCGCGTTAGCCCGCCAGGGCCTGCCCGCCGGCGACGGCTGGGCGTCGGACACGACCGGCACCACCGGCGGGTCCGCCGCCGACGCCGAGCACGTCTTCACCGTCCGTACCCGTGACGAGCTGGCCGCCGCCGTGGCCGGCGACACCCCGAAGATCGTGTTCGTGTCCGGCGGCATCGACGCGAACGCCGGCTACAGCTGCGCCGACTACGCCGACCCGGCCTACAGCCTGGAGGCGTTCCTCGCCGCGTACGACCCGGCGGTCTGGGGCCGCGCCACGAAGCCGACCGGTCCCCTCGAGGACGCGCGCGCCCGCTCGGCGAAGAACCAGGGCGCCCGGGTCAACATCAAGGTCGGCGGCAACACCACGATCATCGGCCTCGGCGGCTCGAAGATCAGCGGCGCGAACCTGCTCATCGACAAGGTCGACAACGTCATCCTGCGCAACCTGCGCCTGGAGGACGCCCACGACTGCTTCCCGTCGTGGGACCCGACCGACGGCGCGGCCGGCAACTGGAACTCCCTGTACGACACGGTGACCGTCACCGGCGCCACGCACGTGTGGGTCGACCACAACAACTTCAGCGACGGCAACAACACCGACGACACGCAGCCGCTGTACTTCGGCCGGCCGTACCAGGTGCACGACGGCGCCCTCGACGTGATCCGCGCCGCGGACCTCGTCACCGTCTCCTGGAACACCTTCTTCGACCACGACAAGACGATGCTCATCGGCTCGTCGAACACCGTCGGCGCCGACGTCGGCAAGCTGCGGGTCACCATCCACCACAACCGCTTCGCCAACGTCGGCCAGCGGGTGCCGCGGGTCCGCTTCGGCCAGGTCGACGTGTACGACAACTACTTCTACGCCACCGACGAGGACACCTACAGCTACTCCTGGGGCGTCGGCGTCTACGCCCAGGTGTACGCGGAGAACAACTTCCTGCTCCGCAGCGCCGACATCGCCCTGGACGACGTGGTGTACGACTGGCGCGGCACCGCGCCGGGCGGCATCACCGAGCTCGGCACGGCCACCCGGGTCGGCACGGGTCCGGTGTCCGAGGTGAACCTGGTCGCGCAGTACAACGCCACGCACGACCCGGACCTGCCACCCGCCACCTGGGTGCCGGCCCTGCGGGTCGCCGCGCCCGACCCGGCCACGGCGGTGCCCACCCTGGTCACCGCGCAGGCGGGCGCCGGCAAGCTCGGCTTCTGAGGTCCCGCGGCAGCCGGCAGGCCGGCTGCCGCGGATCAGGGCAGGTGCACGACGCCGTGGCCGTCGTCGACCGGGAGGTCGCCGGCGGTCACGGCGCGCACCTGCATCGAGGTGAGCTCCGCGGTCCCGCTCAGGACGCCGGCGAACGCGGTCTCCGCGGCGTCGGCGCCGGTCGCGATGCGGACCATGCTCTGCCGCGGCGCCAGGCCCGTCGCGTCGACGACCCGCCACTCGCCGTCCACGGCCACCTCGGCGACGGCGTGGAAGTCCATCGGTGACAGGCCCGGCGCGTAGACCGCGACGGTGCGCGCCGGGATGTTCACGGCCCTGGCGAGGGCCACGACGAGGTGGGCGAAGTCGCGGCAGACCCCGGCGCCGGACAGCAGCGTCTCGGCCGCGTCGGTGGTGCCGGTGGAGGCGCCGGCCTCGTACCGGATGTGCCGGTGCACGTAGTCCACGATCCCCGCGACGGTGTCGGCGCGCGACGGCGCGAACCGCTCGAACTCCCGCGCGGCGAACCCGGCGAGCCGGTCGGACGGGCAGTACCGGCTGGGCCTGGTCGCGGTGATGCGCTCGGCCAGCTCCAGCCGCGGCGGCGGCCCGCGGCGCACGGTGACCTCGGCGGTGTACTCGACCCGCAGCAGGCCGGTGCCCACGCGCAGCCAGTGCCCGCCGGCGACCGGCGTCACCGCGACCGGCTCGCCGTCGAGCCGCGCGTCGAGGGTCTCCTGCGCGGTCACCCCGGGGCCCGGGCTGACGGCGATCATCAGTTGCAGCTCGGCCGGCTCCCGTACCTGGAACTCCAGGGTGCTGCCCACGCGCGCGTCCACCATGCCACCGTTCATACCCAACCGGGAACCCGCGCACGACCCGCCGGCACGCGACCCACGACACATGTGTTCTGCAACGTTCGACGTAGAACTCCACGCCGAACCGTGCGCATGATGGCGGCTCCATCAATGTCGATGCGGCGGGACGGCCCCATCCTCCAAGACCGAACCGTCCCGCTGCTCCCCGTGAGGAGCCCCTCCATCATGTCCTATGACACGCTGACCCGGTCCGTCGTTTTCGTGGTGACCCTCACGGTCCTGCTCGTCGGGCACTCCCTCGGCGACCACGTGGCGCAGACGGACCGGCAGGCCAGCCACAAGGCGGGCCCGGGCGGGGCCGGCTGGCGCGCGCTCGCCGGGCACCTGCTGACCTACCACCTGACGATCACCGCGGCGCTGCTGCTGACCTGCGCGGCGCTGCGGCTGCCGCTGTCCCCGGCCGGGGTGGCCGCCGGGGTCGCGTTCTCCGCGGTGACCCACGGCCTGCTCGACCGCCGCTGGCCGGTGCGGGCGGTGCTGCGCGCGACCGGCTCCCCGCAGTTCGCCGACACGACCAGCCCGGTCTGCGGCATGTACGTCGCCGACCAGGCCCTGCACCAGGCGTCGCTGCTGGTGGCGGCGCTGCTCGTGGCCGGCCTGTAGCACCCGCTGAGACCCGGCGCACAATTGAACATGTTCAAGAACGGGGCTAGCGTGGTCCATAGTTGAACACGTTCAAGAAGGGCGCCGGTCATGGACCTCAAGCTCGGCACGTACCTGATCTACCTGGCGGTGAGCATCCTGCTGACCGTCTGGGTGGCCCGGACACTGCTCAAGAACGGCCAGGTGTTCCTCGACGACGCGTTCGCCGACGAGCGCCTGGCCAAGTCGGTCAACCACCTGCTGGTCGTCGGCTTCTACCTGCTCAACCTCGGCTACGTCGCGGTGGCGCTGAAGATCGGCCAGTCGCTGCCGGACGGCAGCTCCGCGATGGAGGCCCTGGCGTGGAAGCTCGGCCTGGTGCTGCTGGTGCTCGGCGGGCTGCACTTCTTCAACCTGTACGTGCTGAGCCGGTTCCGCCGCCGCCGGATGCTGGACCAGCTGCCGCCGCCGGTGCCGCCGGCCCGGATGATCCCCGCCGGCTACCCGTCGCCGCTGCCGTACCCGGTGCCGCCGGCGCCCCGCCCCGCCGCGCCACCGCCGGCCGCCGCGCCGCACGGGTACCCGAAACCGCCGGCGCAGCCGCCCGCCGCCCCGCGGGACCACGACGACGAGCCCCGGCCGCCGCTGTGATCACCCGGCTCACCGTGCTCTACGACGCGGGCTGCGGGCTGTGCCGCACGGCACGGGCGTGGCTCGCGTCGCGGGCGCAGCTGGTGCCGCTGGAGTTCGTGGCGGCGGGGTCGGACGAGGCGCGCCGGCGGTACCCGTCGCTCGACCCGGCGCAGACCCTCGCCGACATCACCGTGGTCGCCGACGACGGCGGCGTCTACACCGGCGACAGCGCGTGGATCATCTGCCTGTGGGCCCTCGACGGGTACCGCGGGCTGGCCGCGCGGCTGGCCGCGCCGGACCTGCGGCCCACGGCGCGGCGGGTGGTCGCGGCGGCCGCGGCGCTGCGCCGGGCCGGGCGCGACGGGCAGGACCAGCGGACCGGCCCGGGCCTCACCCAGGGATATGGTTCGGACTGTGGTGGAACCTGCGATCTCTGACGCCCCGCCCGCCACCGCGGGCGCCGAGTCGACCGCGAAGGGTGAGCAGACCCGGCGGCTGATCGTCGACACGGCGGTGCGGCTCTTCGGCGAGCAGGGCTACGACAAGACCACGATGCGGGCGATCGCCGCCGCCGCCGGCGTGTCGGTCGGCAACGCGTACTACTACTTCCCGTCCAAGGGTCACCTGGTGCAGGCGTTCTACACCACCGTGCAGGACGCCCACGCCGACGCGTGCCGGCAGGCCCTGGCCACCCCGGGGCCGTTCGTGGACCGGCTGCGCGCCGCGATGCTCACCGGGGTGGAGACGATGGCGCCGTACCACGGCTTCGCCGGGTCGTTCTTCAAGACCGCCGCCGAGCCGGGGTCGCCGCTGAGCCCGTTCAGCGCCGACTCCGCCCCGGCGCGGGAGCGCTCGCTGCGCATGTTCGCCGACGTCGTCGAGGGCGCCACCACGAAGATCGACCCCGAGCTGCGGGCCGAGCTGCCGGAGCTGCTGTGGCTCGCCCAGATGGGTGTCACCCTGTACTGGGTGCACGACACCTCCCCCGGCCAGGAGAAGACCCGGCTGCTGGTCGAGCGGTCCGCGCCGCTCATCGACCGGCTGGTCGGCATGTCCCGGTTCCGGGTGTTCAAGCCCGTGGTGCGCGAGATGCTCACCCTGTACCGGATGCTGCGCTGAGCCGGCAGGTGTGAGCGTCACCCGGCCGGGTATTTCGCCAGCTCCTGACCGGGTAGCGTTCGCCCAGTTCGAACGGGTGTTCGTCATTGATCGGTAATCGTTTGTTCACTGTGAACATTCGCCGGCCGCTGGATCCTCGGGTAGCGTCGGCTCGCATGGCGACCTTGCGCATCGACCGCACGGCCGCCGATCCCGATGCGGTGATCTGTGCGATTGAGCAGGCCGAGGGCTACATTGCATCGATCTGCTTCAAAACCGGTCCACCGGAGACGGTCGGCGTCGAGCTTGAGTACACCGTCCATGCCAGCGCGAATCCGACGACATACATCGATCCCGATCGGATGTGTCAGGCGCTCGGCGACCACGCACCCCCGACCCTGCGCCCCGGCGCGGCGAGCCTGCCGCTGCGGCACGGGTCGGCCGTCACCCTCGAGCCGGGTGGCCAGGTGGAGCTTTCCACCCTCCCCCAACGGTCCTTGACCGCCCTCCACGAGGCGGTCGGCGCGGACCTGGCGGAGCTCAGCGAGCGGCTCGGCCGCGCCGGGCTGGAGCTCGGCGGCACCGGCATCGACCCGCACCGCCCGCCGCGGCGGATGCTCCGCACCCCCCGCTACGACGCGATGGCGGCCACCTTCGCCCGGCGCAACGACGCCGGCCGGACCATGATGTGCAGCACCGCCGGTCTGCAGGTGTGCCTCGACGCGGGCCCGCCGTCCCGGTGGGCCGCGCTGCACGACCTGGGCCCGCCGCTCATCGCCCTGTTCGCCAACTCCCGCCACCACGCCGGGCACGACACCGGCTGGGCGTCGGCGCGGATGCGCACCTGGCTGGCGATGGACCCGTCCCGGACCCGGCCCGTGCCGGACGGCGACGACCCGGCGCTGCGATGGGCCCGGTACGCGATGGACGCGCAGCTGCTGTGCGTGCGGCGCGACGACGGCCCGTGGACCGCGCCGGCCGGGGTGACGTTCGCGGACTGGGTCGACGGGGCCCTCGGGCACCCGCCGACGTACGCGGACCTCGACTACCACCTCAGCACCCTGTTCCCGCCGGTGCGCCCGCGCGGCTACCTCGAGGTGCGCTACCTCGACACGCTGCGCGGCGCCGACTGGTTCGCCCCGGCGGCGATCCTCACGGCGCTGCTCGCCGACGAGCCGACCATCGACCGGGTGCGTGAGCTGTGCGCGCCCGTCGCCGGGCAGTGGGCCCTCGCGGCCCGCCTCGGCACCGCCGACCCGGCCCTCGCCAGGGCCGCGGCCGCGGTGCGTGACCTCGCCCTGGACCGGCTCACCGGGCAGCACCTGCCCGCCGCACTCCTGCAGGACGTCATCGAAGGGAGCACCCGCAATGAGCCAACCGGAGCGTAGCGGCACGAGCCTCGGCGAGCGCGTCGCCGCCGAGCTGGAGCGGACCCGCCGCCGTTCGGCGCTGCTCACCGACGCCGTCGACGACGCCGACCTGGTCCGGCAGCACTCGCCGCTGATGTCGCCGCTGGTGTGGGACCTCGCGCACATCGGCAACCAGGAGGAGCTGTGGCTGGTGCGCGACGTCGGCGGCCGCGAGCCGGTCCGCCAGGACATCGACCACCTCTACGACGCGTTCAAGCACGCCCGCCGGGACCGGCCGCAGCTGCCGCTGCTCGGCCCGGCGGAGGCACGCGCGTACGTGGCGACGGTCCGCGACAAGGTCCTCGACGTGCTGGACCGGCTGCCCGCCGACGCGGCCCTGCCGGACGCCCCACCGGACGCCCTGCCGCACACCCTGCCGCACGAGGTGCCGGACGCGGGCCGGCGGCTGGTCCGCGACGGGTTCGCGTTCGGGATGATCGTGCAGCACGAGCAGCAGCACGACGAGACCATGCTCGCCACCCACCAGCTGCGCTCCGGGCCGCCGGTGCTGTCCGCCGGCCCGCCGCCCGCGGCGAAGGTCACCGTCGGCGGTGAGGTCCTCGTCCCGGCCGGCGCGTTCGACATGGGCACCTCCACCGAGGCGTGGGCGCTGGACAACGAGCGGCCCGCGCACCGCGTCGACGTCGCCGCGTACTGGATCGACGCGGCCCCCGTCACCAACGCCCAGTACGCCGCGTTCATCGACGACGGCGGCTACGACGACCCACGCTGGTGGACCACCGAGGGCTGGCGGCACCGCACCGAGGCGTCCCTCGTCGCGCCGCTGCACTGGACCCGCGACGGCGGCGGCTGGTACGCCACCACCTTCGGCCGCACCGCGCCGGTCGTGCCCGACGCGCCGGTCGTGCACGTCTGCTTCCACGAGGCGAAGGCCTACGCCACCTGGGCCGGCCGGCGGCTGCCGACCGAGGCCGAGTGGGAGAAGGCGGCCCGGCACGACCCGGCGACCGGCCGCTCCCGGCGGTACCCGTGGGGCGACAACGACCCGACGGACCGCCACGCCAACCTCGGGCAGCGGCACCTGACGCCGGCGCCCGTCGGCGCCTACCCGGACGGCGCGTCGCCGCTGGGCGTGCACCAGCTCATCGGCGACGTGTGGGAATGGGTCGACAGCGGTTTCCTGCCGTACCCGGGGTTCAGCGCCTTCCCGTACCGGGAGTACTCCGAGGTGTTCTTCGGCGGCGACTACAGGATGCTGCGCGGCGGGTCGTTCGGCACCGACCGGGCCGCGTGCCGGGGCACGTTCCGCAACTGGGACCACCCGGTCCGCCGGCAGATCTTCAGCGGGTTCCGCACCGCCCGGGACGCCTCCCCCGCGGAGCTCGCCTAGTGTGCCGGCACCTGGTGTACCTGGGGCCGCCGGCGCCGCTGTCGCGGCTGCTGTTCGACCCGCCGCACGGCCTGGAGCACCAGTCGTGGGCGCCGCGGGACATGCGCGGCGGCGGCACCATCAACGCCGACGGCTTCGGGCTGGGCTGGTTCCCGTCGGCCGACCTCCCGCAGCCGGTGGTGTACCGCTCCGCCCGTCCACTGTGGAGCGACCTGGCGCTGCCCGCGCTGGCGGCGGCGACGACCTCCGGCGCGGTGCTCGCCGCGGTCCGCTCCGCCACCGCCGGCATGCCGGTCACCGAGTCCGCGGCCGCGCCGTTCCACGACGGGCCGTGGCTGTTCAGCCACAACGGCCGGGTCACCGGCTGGCCCGACAGCGTCACCGGGGTCGCGGCCGGGCTGCCGGTCCGCGACCTCATCACCCTGGACGCGCCGACGGACAGCGCGCTGCTGTGGGCCCTCGTGCGGGCGCGGCTGCGCGCCGGCGGACCCCTCGGCGACACGCTGTCGCAGGTCGTCGGGCTCGTCGCCGCGGCCGCGCCCGGGTCGCGGCTCAACCTGCTGCTCACCGACGGCAGGTCCGTCGCCGCCGTCACCTACGGCCATGCCCTGTCCGTGCGCGCCGGCGACGGCACCGTCCTCGTCGCGTCCGAGCCGCTCGACGACGGCCCGGCCTGGCGGCCCGTCCCCGAACACTCCCTGCTCGTCGCGGACCCGTCCGCGGTACACATATCGGAAGGAATCTTCTCGTGACCATCCAGGATCCCGACCTCGACGTGTACCTGCTCGACAGCGACCTCACGGCCGCGCTGCGGGCCGACGCCCGGGCCGGTCTCACCGCCACCCCGAAGACGCTGCCGCCGAAGTACTTCTACGACGCCCGCGGCAGCGAGCTGTTCGAGGAGATCACCCGCCTGCCGGAGTACTACCCGACCCGCGCCGAACGGCAGATCCTCACCGACCGGGCCGCGTCGATCGCCCGGGTCACCGGCGCGAAGACCCTGGTGGAGCTCGGCTCCGGCTCCTCGGAGAAGACCCGGCTGCTGCTGGACGCGCTGCGCGACGCCGGGACGCTCGGCTCGTTCGTGCCGCTGGACGTGTCGGCGTCCGCGCTGCGCGACGCGGTCGGCACGCTGCGCGCCGACTACCCGGACCTGCACGTGCGCGGCATCGTCGCCGACTTCGTCAACCACCTGGAGGTGCTGCCGGACACCGGCGACCGGCTCGTCGCGTTCCTCGGCGGCACGATCGGCAACTTCACCCCCGCGGAGCGGGCACCGTTCCTCGCCGCGCTGCGCGCCCGCCTGCAGCACGGCGAGTGGTTCCTGCTCGGCGCCGACCTGGTGAAGTCGCCGGCGGTGCTGGTCCCCGCGTACGACGACGCCGCCGGCGTCACCGCCGAGTTCAACCGCAACGTCCTGCACGTGCTCAACCGCACCCTCGACGCCGACTTCAACGTGCCCGCGTTCCGGCACGTCGCCGTGTGGGACGCCGGGCACGAGTGGATCGAGATGCGGCTGCGGGCGACCGGGGCGCAGCGGGTCCACGTCGGCGCGCTCGGCCTCACGGTCGACTTCGCCGACGGCGAGGAGCTGCGCACCGAGGTGTCGGCGAAGTTCCGCCAGGACGGGCTGACCGCGGAGCTGACCGCGGCCGGGTTCGCGGTGCGGCACTGGTGGACGGACGCGGAGGGCAGGTTCGCCCTGGCCCTGGCGGCGGCCGTGTAGGTGGTTCCGCGGGCCGGGACGCCGCCCCGGCGGTTGTCCCGGCCCGGCACGGCCTTCCGGCAACTGACGGCTTCCCGACAGCCGCCGCCACGGCAGGTCTGGTCGGGTCAGACGGTCGGGTCGGGCGGTCGGGTCGGGCGGTCGGGTCGGGCGGTCGGGTCGGGCGGTCGGGTCGGGCGGTCGGGTCGGGCGGTCGGGTCAGACGGTCGGGTCGGGCGCGCGGTGCCGGGCGGGCGCCGGCGGGCGCGGCGCGAGGCCTGTCGACGGCACGTTGTGCAGCGGCTGGGGCGCGAACCGCGGCGGCTCCGGGAACGCGGCCGGCGGCGCGATCGCGTGGCCGTGGAACCGCCGCCTTCCCCCGGCCGGCGCGCCGGGCATCGGCGCCGCGGGCATCGGCGCCGCGGGCATCGGCGCCGTCCCGGCGGGTGCGGCGTGCGTGCCGGTGCGGGCGGTGCCGGCGTACGGCATGGTGGGCGGGACCGGCTCCGTGTACGGCCTCGCCGCCGGGTGCGGGCGCAGCGGGGCGGGGCGCCGCGCGGCCCGGTGGGACCGGTGCATCCGCAGCGTGCCGATCACGCTCACCAGCAGGACGGCGAGGACGATCAGCGGGGTCACCACGTCGTCGCCGTGCGGGATGTTCACGTGCACCATTCCTCCGAGCCGTACCGGTTGCGCTGCTTTTACGGTAGGTGACCGGGTGCGGGCCGGTTGTCAGCAGTTCAGGCGGGGCAAACCACCACGGGGGCGACAGTTGCCCGCGCGGGCCGGTGGTGATCCTCGCGACGGTCCGGCGGCGGGGCGGTGTGCCGATTGCGTGCTTGGGTGATCGATCGGGTACACCTTTGTGCATGACCGCCGCGCCCGCCCTCGTCGCCGACCGATACCGTCTCCTCGAGCCACTCGGCGCCGGCGGCATGGGCAGGGTGTGGCGCGCCCGCGACGAGACGCTCGGGCGTGACGTCGCCGTCAAGCAGATCATCCTGCCGCCGGAGCTGCTCGACAACGCGCGCGACGTCGCGATGGAGCGCACGCTGCGGGAGGCCCGGGCCGCCGCGCGGCTCACCCATCCGAACGTGGTGCGGGTGTATGACGTGCTCGCGTTCGAGGGCCAGCCGTGGCTCGTCATGGAGTACGTGCCGTCCCGGTCCCTCGACCAGACGCTGCGCGCCGACGGTCCGCTGCCGCCGCGGCGGGTCGCCGAGATCGGCCTCGCCGTGCTCGGCGCCCTGCAGGCGGCGCACCGCGCCGGCGTCCACCACCGCGACATCAAGCCCGGCAACGTCCTGCTCGGCGACGACGGCCGGGTCGTGCTCACCGACTTCGGCATCGCCCGCATCGAGGGCGACGGCCACGTCACCCGCACCGGCCTCGTCCTCGGCTCACCGGAGTACATCGCCCCCGAACGCGCCCGCGACGGCACCGCCGGCGCCGCCGGTGACCTGTGGTCGCTGGGCGCCACCCTGTACGCCGCCGTGGAGGGCCGCTCCCCGTACGGCCGCGGCTCCGCCATGGAGACCCTGATGGCCCTCGCCTCCGACGAGCTGGACCCGCCGCAGCGCGCGGGACCGCTCGCGCCGGCGCTGCGCGGGCTGCTGCGCAAGGACCCGCGGGCCCGGGCCGGGTTCGCCGAGACCGAGGAGCGCCTCCGCGCCGCCCTCGCCGCGCCCCAGGAACGCCGCCGCCGTTCGTGGCTGAGCGGCTGGGGCCGCACCGCCCCGGCGGCGGCACCACCACCCGCCCCCGCGCCGGCGGCCCCGAAGGCCGCGGGTGCGGCGGCCCCCAAGGCTGCGGGTGTTGCTGGTGCGGCGGCCGCTGCGGGTGCCGCGGCCGGTGCGGCCGCTTCGGTCGCTCCGGTGCAGGGCAGGCCGCCGGCCGTGCCCGCCCAGCGCGCCGTGCCGGCGGACAGTGCCGTGCCGGCGGAGCTCGCGGCGGAACGTGCCGCGTCGGTGGAGCCGCCGACGGTGGTCCAGCCGCGCACCCGCCGGGAGCCGCCGACGGTGGTCCAGCCGCCGACGGTGGTCCAGCCGGCGCCGGCGGCCGAGACGCCGGCGGTGGAGTCCGCTGCGGTGGAGTCGCCGGTGGCGGAGTCGCCGGCAGTGGAGTCGCCGGCGGTGGAGGAGCCCGCCGCCGACGTGGAGGAGTCGCCCACGGCCGTCGACGCACCGGCAGCCACCGAGCCGGAGCCCGAACCGGAACCTGAGCCGGAGCCGGAACCCGAGCCGGAACCCGAGCCCGAGCCGGAACCCGAGCCCGAGCCCGAGCCCGAGCCCGAGCCGGAACCTGAGCCCGAGCCCGAGCCCGAGCCCGAGCCGGAACCCGAGCCGGAACCTGAGCCCGAGCCGGAACCTGAGCCCGAGCCGGAACCTGAGCCCGAGCCGGAACCCGAGCCCGAGCCGGAACCCGAGCCTGAGCCGGAACCCGAGCCTGAGCCGGAGCCCGAGTTGGTGCCCGCGACGGCCGCGGCGGCCTTCGCGCACGCCGGACCGCCCGCGACCGCCGCGCCCGAGACCAAGGTCGACGGTGTGCCGGTCGCCGCGGCCGACCCCGTGCCGCCGGTCGTGACGTCGACGCCGGTGCCGGTGCCGGAGCCCGTGCCCGGCGCCCGCCGCGACCGGCA
The DNA here is from genome assembly GCF_000716715.1 of Dactylosporangium aurantiacum. Taxonomy (GTDB): domain Bacteria; phylum Actinomycetota; class Actinomycetes; order Mycobacteriales; family Micromonosporaceae; genus Dactylosporangium; species Dactylosporangium aurantiacum. The sequence continues at coordinate 50,189 of NZ_JNYJ01000039.1, forward strand.
GCTACCTCCCGCCAAGCTCCTCGCGGCGGCGGCCGCGGTGCTGGTCGTGGTCGCCATCGTCGCGGCCGTGGCGCTGTGGCCCGACGGCGGCGGGGACGACAGGACGGCCACCCCGGCCGCCTCGGCGCAGCCCTCGACGGCGGCGGCCACCGCCCCGGCGTCGAGCGCGCCGGCGGTGTCGCCGAGCGCGGCGCCGTCCAGCGAGCCGGCGGCCGCGGACCCGTCGCCGACGGCGCAGCCGGGCGGGACCAGCACGCTGCCGCCGCTGCCCCCAGGCTGGATCGACTACCAGGATCCGACCGGGTTCTCGGTGTACGTGCCGGCCGGCTGGCGGCGCTCCAAGGAGGGCACGATCGTGTACTTCCGCGGCGACGGGCGGGTCCTGGGCATCGACCAGACCGACAAGCCGAAGTCGGACCCGGTCAAGGACTGGCAGACGCAGCGGGACGCGCGGCTGGCCGGCGGCGACTTCCCCAACTACGCGGAGATCCACATCCAGCCGGTGCAGTACTTCGTGACGGCGGCGGACTGGGAGTTCACGTTCGGGCGGGGCACCCGCCAGCACGTCAACAACCGTGGCGTGGTCACGTCGCCGAAGCAGGCGTACGGCTTCTACTGGCAGACCTCCGACGCCGACTGGGCCGCCGCCCGGCCCTCGCTGGACCTGGTGTTCGCCAGCTTCCGGCCGAGGGTCTGACCCGGAAGGAGCGTCATGTCCGAGCTGTGGCCGGCGGGCACGCCGGGGCTGCTGCGCCTGCCGTCGGGGCGGACGGTCCGCGGCCGGCCGCTGTCCAAGCCGGTGCCGGACGGGCCGGTGCCGACGCTCGGCGTGTACCTGCTCGGCCGGGAGCCGGCGGCGACGCCGTGGCCGGCGCACTGGGTGCGCTGGCCGGACTTCGGCCTGCCGCGGGACCGGGCGGCGCTGCGGGCCGCCCTCGAGGCCGCGCTGGTGGAGGCGGAGGCGGGGCGGGTCGAGTTCGGCTGCGGCGGCGGTCGCGGCCGGACCGGGACGGCCCTGGCGTGCCTGGCGGTCCTCGACGGGGTGCCGGCCGGTGAGGCCGTCGCGTACGTCCGGCAGCACTACTCCCGGCACGCCGTCGAGACGCCGTGGCAGCGCGGGTTCGTCAAGCGGTACACCTGACGAACCCGGCGGCGGACGGTCAGTTGACCGACGCGGACAGTTGCTCGATGGCGGCGGCGCTGAACGCCTCGCCGGCGAACACCGCCAGCCGCGACAGCGGCAGGCTGCCCATGAGGGTCAGCATCTCGGGGTTGCCGGCGGTGCGGGCCATCGTGCCGGCCTCGCCGTCGGCGGCGAGCGACGCGAACAGCGCCCCGAGCGCCTCGGCGCCCTTCGGGTCGCTGAGCCACTCCGCGATCGTCGACTCGCCGGTCAGCGGCGCCCGCGCCGGGTCGCCGTCGACGTCGGCGGTGGCGGTGACCCGCAGGTCGCGGGAGGAGGCGCCGACCTCGACCCGGTACGTGCCGCCCTCGACGATCCAGCGGGACAGGCGGGTGTCCCAGTAGGCGAGGTCGTCGCGGGCGATCGGCAGCTCCACCTCGACGGTCGCGCCGGCCGCGACGGCGACGTTCGCGAACGCCTTCAGCTCGCGCGGCGGGCGGCGGACCGCGGAGCCGGGCAGCGAGACGTACGCCTGGACGACCTCCCGCCCGTCGCGCCCGCCGGTGTTGGTGACGCGGAGCCGCACCAGCAGCCCGTCGGGGGTGGCGGTCACCGTCGCCGGGCCGTAGTCGAACGTGGTGTACGACAGGCCGTGGCCGAACGGGTACGCGACCTGCTGCTGCCGGGCGTCGAAGCCGCGGTAGCCGACGTGGACGCCCTCGCCGTAGCGCACGTGCCCGGCCTCGCCGGGGAAGTCCAGGTAGGACGGGTGGTCGGCGAGGTGCAGCGGGATGGTCTCGGTGAGCCGGCCCGACGGGTTGACCCGGCCGAACAGCACGTCGGCGATCGCGCCGCCGCCGGCCTGGCCGAGCAGCCAGCCCTCGACGACCGCGGGCACGGCCGCGTCCCACGGGGTGGTGCGCACGACCGCGCCGTTGGACAGCACGACGACGGTGCGCGGGTTGACGGCCGCGACCCGCTCGATCAGTTCGACGTGCGCGGCCGGCAGGTCGAGGGCGTCCCGGTCGGCGCCCTCCGTCTCCCGCTCGGTGCCGGCGAAGACGAGCGCGACGGCGGCGTCGCGGGCCAGCGCGACCGCGGCGTCGATGTCGTCGTACCCGGGTGCGAACGTGACGGGCCCGCCGGCGAGCGCGGTGATCTCGTCGAGGGCGTTGTCGAGCCGGGTCGGGGTGACCTGTGAGCTGCCGCCGCCCTGGAAGCGCGGGGTGCGGGCGTGCTCGCCGAGGACCGCGACGGTGCCCTGCCCGGGGCGCAGCGGCAGGACCCCGCCGTCGTTCTTGAGCAGCACGATGCCGCGCCCGGCCACCTCGCGGGCCAGCGCGTGGTGGGCGTCGGCGTCGTACGTGGCGCTGGTGCGGGCGGCGAGCGCCGCACGTACCAGAGCGGAGACCCGGGACACGGCGGTGTCCAGGACCGACTCGTCCAGGGTGCCGGCCCGGACCGCCTCGACGAGGCGCCGGTCACCCTCGGGGTCGGGGCCCGGCATGGTGAGGTCGAGCCCGGCCCGGACCGCCTCGACCCGGTCGGCGACGGCGCCCCAGTCGGAGACGACCAGGCCCTCGTAGCCCCACTCGCCGCGCAGCACCTCGGTGAGCAGCCAGTGGTGCTGGGAGGCCAGGACACCGTTGACGCGGTTGTACGCGCACATGACGGTCCACGGCTTCGCCCGCGTCACCACCCGCTGGAAGGCGCGCAGGTAGAGCTCGCGCAGGGTGCGCTCGTCGAGGTCGGCGGAGACCCGCATCCGGTCGGTCTCCTGGCTGTTGACCGCGTAGTGCTTCAGCGACGCGCCGACGCCGCGGCTCTGCAGGCCCTTGACCCATTCGACCGCGAGGACACCGGTGAGCAGCGGGTCCTCGGCGAAGTACTCGAAGTTGCGGCCGCCGAGCGGGCTGCGTTTGAGGTTGATGCCCGGGCCGAGCAGGACCTGGACGTCCATCGCCAGGGCCTCGTCGCCGAGCGCCTCGCCGACCCGGCGGGCGATCGCCGGGTCCCACGTCGAGCCGAGCGCGACAGCGGGCGGGAAGCACGTGGCGGGTTCGCTGGCGAGCAGCTCCGTGGTGTCCGGCAGCGCCTTGCGCACGCCGTGCGGGCCGTCGGTGAGCGTGATCTGCGGTACCCCGGTGACGGCGGTGCTGCGCCAGAAGCTGCTGCCGCTCGTGACGGCGGCCTTCTCCTCAAGGTCCATGGCGGGTGTCCCTTACTGAGTACTTGTAAAGTATTAAGTATTGGTACGGTAGTCCCGCGGCGACCGCACCGACAAGAGGGAGCGCACCGGATGGCACGGCACGACCGGACCCGCCTGCCGGCCGCCGAACGACGCCGGCAGATCATCACCGCGGCGACCCGGCTCGTCGCCGAACGCGGCTTCTGGGGCCTGTCCATGCAGGACGTCGCCGCCGACTGCGGCCTCACCGTGCCCGGCCTGCTGCACCACGTCGGCTCGAAGGACGGCCTGCTCATCGCGATCCTCGAACACCGCGACGCCGAGGACGCCCGGGCCCTGACCGCCCTGCTGGACGGTCCCGCCCCGACGACCCTGCCGCAGCTGTGCGCGGCGGTGGTGCGCCGCAACGCCGGGCAGCCGGAGATCGTGCGGCTGTTCGCGGTGCTGCAGGCGGAGTCGCTGACCCCGGACCACCCGGCGCACGACTACTTCGTCGCCCGGCAGCAGCGGATCCTGCGGGAGCTCACCGACCTGGCGAAGGACGTCACCGACGCGCCGGAGACCCTCGCCCGGCGGATCATCGCCCTGATGGACGGGGTGCAGCTGCAGTGGCTACGCTCCCCCGGCACCGACCTGACGGCGTTGTGGGCGGCCACGGCCGGGGATCTGCTGCGCTGGTAGTCCTTACCTTTTCAGCGCTCCTTGCCCTTCAGCGTTCCTTGCCCTTCAGCGTTCCTTATCCTTCAGCGCTTCGACCAGCCGGGTGATGGCGTGGCGGGGCAGATCGAGCAGCCGCGCGTCCAGCCACGACGCCGGGACCAGCTCCGCGATCCGGCCCCTGGCCTGGTTCTTCGTCAGGCCGTGCTCCCTGACCAGCCCTTCACGCAGCACGTTGCCGAGCTTGCCGTGCGCGTGCGACAACAGCCACCCCACCGCCGACCGCTCCGCACCGGGCACCGCCGTAGCCTCCACGATCGCCAGCTTCGGCGAGGGCGTACTGCGGCGGTATCGTAAGGTGTACTTCGCCGCGATGACGGAGCGTAGTGCTTCCTGACGCTTCGCATCGATGAGGTCCGGGGATTTGTTGGGGACCTGTAAGCTCAGGGTAGGAGCATTGAGCGCGAGCAGCACCCGCAGGAGCCATGGCCCGGGGTCCCCGGCGAGATCGATCTGGTCCGGCACCGACCGCACCGGCGCCGCCAGCAACGCCGCAGGCCCGCGCCCGACGGCCTCGCCCTCCAGCGAGTGCTCACCGTGGGTGTACATGTTGACCGCCGCCCCGCTCAGCCGCTTCTCCAGCACCTGCCAGGTCCGCGCCGTCGGCCGGCACACGTAGAGGTCACTGGCCGACCCGACCGCCTGCGCGCCGTGGTACCGGTTGAAGGCCGGCAGGATCGCCTCGACGGCCAGGTCGAGGTCGAGCACCGCCCGCTGCACCTTCACCCCGAGCGCCGGCGTCAACGGGCTGAAGCCGTAGGCCATGATGAGCCGCCCGTTGCCCCGGTCCCGCAGCGCCTGCGCGCCGCGCCCGAGGAAGAGCTGCACCCCTTCGGGCGTGTACGGCGGATCGGTGAACACCAGGTCCGCGGACTCGGCGACCACCGGCGGCACCCCGAACCGCAGGTCCGCGAACCAGCAGTCGACGGCGTGCCCCCGCCGCGCGGCCCGTTCGGCGATGAACTCGAGCAGCCGCTCGTCGACGTCGACGACCGTGACCCGCAGGTCGGGCCGGACCTCGAGGACCGCGAGCGAGGTCAGGTCGTGGTCGCCGACGCAGACCAGGTGCGCCCCGGCCAGGTCGAACGTCTCGTCCAGCCAGCGCGCCCGCCGCGCCGCGGTCTCGGCGGTCGCCGACACGTGGTCGAGGGACCGGTCGGTCGGCACCTCCGCGATCAGCCGCGCCATGTGGGCGATGAGATCGCCGTCCGAGAGGGCTCGGTTGTCGGCGTCGCCGTCCGAGAGAGCTCGGTTGTCGGCGTCGCCGTCCGAGAGGGCTCGGTTGCCGGCGGAGACGCCGCTGTCGCTGGAGAGGGCGAGATCAGCGTCCGGGTCGGCGGCCGGCGGGCGGGGAGGCGCGGCCGACGACGCAGAGGAGCCCGACGGCACGGGATGAGTGAGGGCTTCGTCCACATTGGTCGCGGCGTAGGAGACATCGCCGGCATGGGAGGAAGGCCCGTTGCCCGGGCGGGGGTGTTGCTGGGTGCGGAAGCGGGTCCGGTACGCGCCCGGCAGGCGCAGTGCGCCGTTGCGGGCGGTGTGCAGGTCGGGGCCGGCGGCGCGGAGCAGCTGTTCGGCGGTCCGGCGGGGCAGGGCGTGGTCGCGGATGAGGTCGTCGAGGGTCGCCGGGGTCGTCGCCAGGTGGACCAGCGCCTCGCGCAGACGGCGGGCACCGATGCCGGCCTCGGTCACCAGTGCCGCCACCGCGTCGATCGGCACCGCCGCAGCCGCGGCCGCCACCTCAGCGCCGGCGGCACCGCCGTCCGCCGAACCGCCACCGTCCGCCGAACCGCCACCGTCCGCCGAGGCCGCCGCAGGATCAGGGACCGCTGCGGCGGGGTGGGGCGTCGAGGCGGCCGCGGTGGCAGGAGCGGCCGTCGTGGTGGGTCCGGATGGCGGAACGGATGATGCCGCGCGCCCGGTGTCCGTGATCATCTTGTCCGGTTGTCCTGCGGGCGGCGGCAGTTCGGCCGCGGGGTCGGTGTCCGGTGGCGGCGTCATCATCGTCCACCTTACGGGGCGGGGCGGAGCGGACGAGACCGGTAAAGGTCATCGATGAGTTAAAAGTTAACGACCTGCAGTTATTCAGCGACGGGGGTGTGAAATCAGTTAAACCGTTTCGGCGGTGTTTCGCGGCCCGGCAGCCATCGAAGTACAGGGTGGCGGCAAGGGTGGCCGGAGGGCATGAAGTCTTGTCCCGATGAATCCGGCTGTGTGATCGTCCTGAAATCGCCATGAGTCGATGGAGCATGCGGTTGGTTGATCGGCGCGCGTAACGCCGGCCGTTGCACCTGTCAGTCGACTCTCGCGTGTCTCGGTTGGTTCCGGCGCACACCCGAACGCTGTACCCCCGGTACCGTGCGCCGCCCTGGAAAGAAGGCACCCTTGAAGCTGTCCCCACGGTTCGCTACAGCGGCCGGAGTGCTCGCGGTCGGGCTGGTAACAGCCGGCACCGCCGCAGCCGTGCAAGCCTCACCCCCACTGCCGGCGCCCACAGGCGTCGAGGCAGCCAACGCCGTCGCGGCGAAGTCCGCGGCGACGTTCGTGTCCCAGCGTCCGAGCGTGCTGCACCCGAGCACCGACGACGCGTACGTGCAGAAGTCGCTGGTCGCCTCGGGCAGCGCGAAGTACGTCGCGTACGAGCGGACCTACAAGGGTCTGCCCGTCGTCGGCGGTGACTTCGTGGTGGTCACCGACGCGGCGGGGACGACCAGGTACACGTCGGTCGCGCAGACGCAGGCGATCGGCGACCTGTCGACCTCGGCGAAGATCAGCGCCGCGGACGCGGAGGCCGTCGCCCGTAAGCAGCTCACGGCCGTGAACGCGGTCGAGAGCACGAAGCTCGTCGTGTACACGCTGGACGGCGCGGCGAAGCTCGCGTACGAGACGACGCTCAACGGCACCGGCGCGGAGGGCGCGAGCCGCCTCACCGTCAACGTCGACGCCACCACGGGCGCCCTGCTCAGCAAGAAAGAGCGGGTCATGCACGGCACCGGCACCGGCTGGATCGTCGGCAACGTCTCGATCAACACCACGCTGTCCGGCAGCACGTACAGCATGAAGGACCCGAACTACACGAACATCGCCTGCCAGAACGCGACCGGCAACGCCACGTTCACGGGCAGCGACGACGTGTGGGGCAACGGCGACGGCACCAACCGGGAGACCGGTTGCGTCGACGCCCTGTACGCCGCCCAGAAGGAACTGCAGATGCTGTCGTCGTGGCTCGGCCGCAACGGCTTCAACGGCAGCGGCGGCGGCTGGCCGATCCGGGTCGGCCTGAACGACCAGAACGCCTACTACGACGGCACGCAGATCCAGATCGGCAAGAACACCGCCGGCAAGTGGATCAGCTCGCTGGACGTGGTGGGTCACGAGGTCGGTCACGGCATCGACGACACCACCCCCGGCGGCATCTCCAACGGCGGCACCCAGGAGTTCGTGGGTGACGTGTTCGGCGCGGCCACCGAGGCGTTCGCCGCCAACGCGAACGACCCGGCCGACTACCAGGTCGGCGAGGAGGTCAACCTCGTCGGCAGCGGCCCGATCCGCTACATGTACAACCCGTCGCTCGCCGGTGACGACAACTGCTACTCCAGCAGCACCCCGTCGCAGGAGGTCCACGCGGCCGCCGGCCCCGGCAACCACTGGTTCTACCTGCTCGCCGAGGGCACCAACCCGACCAACGGCCAGCCGAGCAGCACCACCTGCAACGGCAGCACCGGCCTCGTCGGCATCGGCATCCAGAAGGCGACGAAGATCTTCTACAACGCGATGCTGATGAAGACCTCGTCGTCGTCGTACCTGAAGTACCGCACCTGGACGCTCACCGCGGCCAAGAACCTGTACCCGGGCAGCTGCACGGAGTTCAACGCGGTCAAGAACGCGTGGAACGCCGTCAACGTCCCGGCGCAGTCCGCGGACCCGACGTGCACCACCGGTGGCACCACCCCGCCGCCCACCACCTCGAACCCGCCGACCGGCTCCTGCTCCGGCCAGAAGCTGCTCAACCCGGGCTTCGAGTCGGGCACCGCCAACTGGAGCGGCACCACCGGCTCCATCGGCCAGTGGGGCAGCCAGGGCCAGGCCGCGCACGGCGGCACGTACAGCTCGTGGCTGGACGGGTACGGCTCGACGCACACCGAGGCGATCCAGCAGTCGGTGACCATCCCGGCCGGGTGCAGTGCCACGCTCACGGCCTACATCCACATCGACTCGGCTGAGACGACCACCTCCGTCGCGTACGACAAGCTGACCATCACGGCCGGCTCCACCACCCTGGGCACCCTGTCGAACCTGAACAAGGCGTCCGGGTACGTCCTGCGCACCTACAGCCTGAACGCGCTCGCCGGCCAGACCGTCGTGATCAAGTTCAGCGGTACGGAGGACTCGTCCCTGCAGACGTCGTTCGTCCTCGACGACCTCGCGGTGACGCTCAGCTAGCACCACCAGCACAGCGCAAGGAGTACCGAATCACCGGGAGAGGCCCGGGTCGCGCGCCGGCCCGGGCCTCTTCGTGTGCGGGCGCGGATCTCCACCCGGGCTCCACCCGTGGGTGGCGGTGCCCGGCCCGGGGCCGCGCCTAGCGTCGGCGGCATGAACCTCACCACCACGCTGCTGGTCGCCGTCGCCGTCCTGTACGTCCTGGTCCGCCGGTTCACCGGGGAGCCGCTGCAGGCGCGGCGGCTCGTCCTGCCACCGGTGCTGCTCGTCGGCTGGGGCGGTTACGAGGTGTCGCACGCGTTCACCGGCGGCACCCTGCCGCACGCCGTCCTCGACGGGGCGGTCCTCGGCGCCGCGGCGGTGCTCGCCGCCGCCGGTGGGCTCGTGCGGGGCCTCACCGTCCGGGTGTTCGTCCGCGACGGGCACCTGTGGTACCGGTACACGGCGATGACGCTCGTCGTCTGGGTCGCGCTCCTCGGGGTGCGCTTCGCCGAGGACGCCGCGGGCCGGGCGCTCGGCGCCGACGCCGCCGTGGTCGCCGCCGCGCTGCCGTTCGTGATCGGGCTCAGCTTCCTCGGTGAGGCCGCCGTCGTCGGCCGGCGCGCCCTCGCCACCGGCGTGCCGTTCGCCCCGCACCGCGACCGCCGCCCCGCCGCCCGGTGACCCCCGGCGGGACGGCGGGCCGGCGGCGGGCCGGCGACGAGACCGTGACGACCACGAATGCGGCCGCGGCCACCACCGATGCGGCCGCGGCGGCCGCCCGCGGGACCGCGGTGACCGGCCGGGTGGCGGAGACTGGGGGCGTGTTCACGGTCACCGACACCGCCGTCGCCAGGTGGCGGCAGGCGCGCAGCCTCGTGTTCCTGGCGCTGCTGACGTTCGCGATGCTGCGCGCCGACCCGCGCCCCGCACCGGCCGGGCGGGGGCTCGCCGTCATCGCGCTCGTCGCGGTCGCCGGGGTCGCGTGGCTGGCGATGACGCTGCGCGACGGGCAGCAGCCGCGGGCCGCCGCGATCGCGGTGTGCGGCGCTGCCGGGCTGGCCCTGTGCGCGCTCGACACCCGCGGGTACGCGCCCTGCTACCTCATCGCCGCCGGCACCGTCGCGGTGGCGGCGCTGCCGGTCGCCGTCGCCGCCGCCGGCACGGCCCTCGCGGCGGCCGGGCTCACCGCGGTGCTGTGGGCGCGCGGCGCCGGGTGGACCGAGCCGCTCGTCTGGGCCGGGTCACTCGCCCTCGTCACGCTGCTCGGCGTGGTCCGCCGGCAGCGCGACGAGCAGGCCCGGCAGGCGCGGACCGTCGCCGCCCTCGACGAGCGGGCCAGGCTCGCCCGGGAGATCCACGACGTGCTCGCCCACTCGCTGTCGGCGCTGTCGGTGCAGCTGGAGACGGCGGCGGCGCTGCTGGAGAAGGACCGGGCCGCGGACGCCGCGGTGCTCGTGGAGCGGGCCGGGCGGCTCGCCCGCGACGGGCTCACCGAGACCCGCCGGGCCGTCGGCGCGCTGCGCGGCGACCCGGTGCCGCTCGGCGAGCTCGTCGGTGCGCTCGCCGACGGGTATCGCGCCGACCTCGGCGCACCCGCGGACGTGACCGTGTCGGGGACGCCGCGGCCCCTCGACGCCGAGCCGGGGCTGGCGCTGTTCCGCACCGCGCAGGAGGCGCTCACCAACGTGCGCAAGCACGCGCCGGGCAGCGCGGTGAGCGTCCACGTCGGTTACGGCGGCGCCGCGGTGCGCCTCACGGTGCGCAACAGCGCCCCCGCTACCCCGGACGCCGCGCCGCCCGGCGGGCACGGCACCCGCGGGACGCCGCCGCCCGGCGGGCACGGCCTGGCGGGGCTGCGGGAACGGGTCGCCCTCGCCGGCGGCACGTTCAGCGCCGCACCGGACGGCGACGGGTGGCTGGTCGATGCGAGGATCCCCGGATGATCACGGTGGTGGTGGCCGACGACCAGACGGTGGTCCGGGAAGGCCTCGAGGTGCTGCTCGGCCTCCTCGACGACGTCGAGGTCGTCGGCGCGGCCCGCGACGGCGACGAGGCGGTGGCGCTCGTCGCCGCGCACACCCCCGACGTGGTCCTCATGGACCTGCGGATGCCGGGCTGCGACGGGGTCACCGCGACGGCCAGGATCCGGGCCGCGCACCCGTCGACGCGGGTCGTGGTGCTGACGACGTACGCCGACGACGCCGACGTCCTCGCCGCGATGCGGGCCGGGGCCCTCGGGTACCTGACGAAGGACGCCGGGCGGGCGCAGATCGCCCAGGCGGTGCGGGCGGCGGCGAACGGGCAGGCGTACCTCGACCCGGCCGCCCACCACACCCTCGTCACCGCCGCCACGTCCACCACCGCCGCCGGCGAAAGCACCGCCGCCGGCGAAAGCACCGCCGCCGGGAAGCCGCCGCCGGACGGGTTGACGGCGCGGGAGGCGGAGGTCCTCGGCCTCATCGCCGCCGGGCTGTCCAACCGGGAGATCGCCAAGCGGCTCTACGTGACCGAGGTGACCGTCAAGTCGCACGTGAACCGGCTCTTCGCCAAGACCGGGGTCCGCGACCGGGCCCAGGCGGTCCGGTACGCGTACGAGCACGGCCTGACCGCGTAGCGCCCGGCGCCGCTCAGCCGACGTCGTGCGCCTGCAGCCACAGCTCCAGCAGGCCCAGCTGCCACAGCTTGTTGGCGCCGGTGCGTTCGGTGTGCTGGTCGGGGTGGCGCAGCAGCTCCTCGACGAACGCGGGCTGGAACAGGCCGCGCTGCTTCGCCGTCGGGCTGGTGAGCACGTCGGCGACGAGGTCGAGCAGCGGCCCGTCCAGGTGGCGCAGCGCCGGCACCGGGAAGTACCCCTTCGGCCGGTCGATGACGTCGGCCGGCACCAGGTCCCGGGCCAGCTCCTTGAGGATGCCCTTGCCGCCGTGGGCCGCCTTCAGCGCCGGCGGGCACTTCGCGGCGAGCGCGACGAGGTCCTGGTCGAGGAACGGGGTGCGCAGCTCCAGACCCCACGCCATGCTCATCGTGTCGACGCGTTTCACCGGGTCGTCCGGCATGAGCAGGTGCGTGTCGAGGCGCAGCGCCGCGTCGAGGGCGGTGTCGGCGCCGGGCGCGGCGAGGTGCGCGGCGACGAGGTCGCGGCTCACGTCCCGGTCGCACAGGTAGTCGGGGTCGAGCACCTCGGCGAGCTCGGCGTGGTCCCGGTCGAAGAACGCCCCGGCGAACACGTCGAGGGCGGCGTCGCGGGGCGCGGTGGCCAGCGGCGCGTGGTAGCGGTACCCGGCGAAGACCTCGTCGGCGCCCTGCCCGGACTGGGCGACCTTCACGTGCTGCGACACCTGCTGGCACAGCAGGTAGAACGCGACGACGTCGTGGGTGCCGAGGGGCTCGGTCATGGCGGCGACGCTGCGTTCGACGGCCGGCATCAGCTCGTCGTCGGGGATCCGGATGCGGTGGTGGTCGGTGCCGAACGCGTCGGCGACGACGTCGGAGTAGCGGAACTCGTCGCCGCCCTCGCCGGCCGCGGACTCGAAGCCGATGCTGAACGTGCGCAGGTCGCGCTGGCCGGCCTCGGCGAGCAGGGCGACGATGAGGCTCGAGTCGAGGCCGCCGGACAGCAGGACCCCGACGGGCACGTCGGCGACGAGGCGCCGCCGCACGGCGGTGCGCAGCGCCGCGGTCAGCTCGGCCTTCCAGTCGGCGGCGTCCATCACCGGGTCGCGCACGTAGTCGGGCTGCCAGTAGACGCGATCGCGGGTGCGCCCGTCGGCCTCGACGACCCGGACGGTCGCTGGTGGCAGCTTGCTGATCCCGGCCAGGACGGTGTGGGTGCCGGGCACGATCGAGTGCCAGGTGAAGTAGTGGTGCAGCCCGACCGGGTCGAGGCTGGTGTCGACGTCGCCGGCGCGCAGCAGGGCGGGCAGCGTCGAGGCGAACCGCAGGCCGCCGGGGCGCGGCGCGAGGTACAGCGGTTTGATGCCGAGCCGGTCGCGGGCCAGGACGAGGCGGCGGCGGTGCCGGTCGACCAGGGCGACGGCGAACATGCCGACGAGGTGCTCGACGAACCGCTCGCCCCACCGGTGGTACGCCGCGATGATCACCTCGGTGTCGCTGGTGGAGCGGAACGCGTAGCCGCCGGCGGCGAGCTCGTCGCGCAGCTCACGGTAGTTGTAGACGCATCCGTTGAACACGATCGCGATGCCGTGCCGCTCGTCGAGCATCGGCTGGGCGCCGGCGTCGGACAGGTCGATGACGCTGAGCCGGCGGTGGCCGAGGGCGGCCCAGCCGTCGTGCCACAGTCCCCTGCCGTCGGGTCCGCGGGGCTCCATGGCCGCGGTCATGCCGGCGACGATCCCGAGGTCGGCCGGAACACCGTCGAAGCGGACCTCGCCGCCGATGCCACACATGCTGTTGTCCGCTCCCCTGCTCGGGATGTACTGGTGATGGGGTCGTGCTGCCGGTACGCCGCCGGCCCGGGCTCAGATCGGCGGGAGGCCGCCGGGCACGGGCTGGGCGAGCCGGTCACCCGCCGCGTCACGGTCGGTCCGGTCCTCGACCTCGGCGTCGGCGAGCTGGGCCCGGAACGTGTCGATGCCGGCGAGCGCGGACGCCTTGTGCCGGTACGTGCCGCTGGCCGCGACGACCTCACCACTGTCGGTGAGCAGCCGGAAGCGGAACCGTCCGTTCGGGATCCGCACCAGGACGATCTTCATCGGGGCACCTCCTGAGGTTCCCGTACCCGCTGACCGGCGCGGCGGAACATCCACGGCCCGGGGTGCGGAAGAACAGCATCGGGTTGCGCGACGCGGCGGCGTGCACGGGGGCGGCGAGGCGCAGCTTGCGTTTGAGGCCCAGCAGCCGGTCGTGGGTGTCGGGGTCGGCGGCGCTGGACGCGGTCAGGTGGCCGATGCCGCGGCGGCGCAGCCAGCCGAGCACGACGGCGCCCTCACCCACCGGGCCCGGGCGGCGGTGGTGGTAGACGTCGTGGACGGCGACGGCGGCGCCCGGCGGGAGCCGTTCGAGGATCGCGGTGGTGTACCAGCGGGCGAAGCGCGCCGTGTGCGCCGCGTCGAGCAGCACGAACCCGGGGTCGGCGGGCAGCGGGCGGCGGCGTGCGTCGCCGGGGGTGAACCGCCAGCGGTCGCCGGCGAGCGCGGCGGGGACGTGACGGGCGGCGGCGTCGGTGAGGTCGTAGCTGTGCAGCACCCCGCCGTCGCCGCCGGCGGTGGCGTTGTCGCGCAGGGCCCGCAGCAGCCACGTGGTGGACCAGCCGCGGGCCGCGCCGAGCTCCAGCACGGTGCGCGGGCGCAGCGCCCGGACCGTCAGGTAGCTGATCTCGGCCTCCACGTCGTCGAGGCGGGGCCGCATCGCCTGCTGCGCCAGCAGCTCCCGCTGCTCGTCGCGGGCGGCGCGCAGGTCGTCGGCGTACGCGCGGTACCAGCTAATGACCGTGTCGAGCGGCAGCATCGAGGTCTCCGTTGGCGATGGCGGCGAGGGCGTCGAGGGAGCCGGTGCCGGGCACGAAGTAGCCGTCGTGGCCGGTGACGCCGTCGACGGGCAGCGGCAGCGCGCCGAACGCCGGGTCGCCGGGGTGGGTGCCGTGGCCGGCGCCGAGGACCCGCAGCCCCGGCAGGCGGCGGGTCCAGTCACCGGCGGCGGTCCCGGCCCAGACGCGGGCGGTGGTGTGCAGGTCGGCGGCGCGGTCGACGCCCATGCCGGGGCTGCCGAGCGCGACGACGTCGGTGACCCGGCCGCCGAGACCGGCGTCGAGCCGCGCGGCGGCCCGGCCGATGACGGTGGAGCCGTAGCTGTGCCCGACGAGGACGAGCCGGGGCGCCGGCACGTCGCGAAGGAACCGCAGCAGCGCGGCGGCGCCGGTCGCCGCGGCGTCCTCCCGGACCGCGGCCAGGCGGATCCCGCGCGGCGGGTGGTAGCCGAGCCACGCGACGACCGCGACCGGTGCGGCGCCGGCGGGCCGGCGGGCGGCGGCCCGGTCGGCGAGCTGCCGGGCCTGCCAGGCGGGGGCGCGGCGCTGCACGCCGCCGAGGCCGCGGTCGAAGTTGGCGGCGGTGGTGTCGACGCCGGGGACGAGCACGACGACGGTCGCGGCGGTCGCCGGGTCGCCGACGACCTCGACCGCGAGCCCGTCGGCGTACCGGGCACCGTGGACGGCCAGCACCGGCACCGGCGACACCTGGGCGGGCCCGAGCACCGACCAGAGCACCGCGACGACGGGGATCGGCAGGAGTCTGCGAAGCATGGGACCGACCGTAGGTGGGTGCCGGTGCCCGGATCGTCACTCCGCGGAACCATGTGCCGGGTAGCTCCCCGGTACTACGTCCCGGCGCTGACGACGCCCGTCTCATACGCGAAGACGACGGCCTGGGCGCGGTCGCGCAGGTCGAGCTTCGTCAGGACCCGGCTCACGTGGGTCTTCACCGTCTGCTCCGCCACGACGAGCTCGTCGGCGATCTCCGCGTTGGACCGGCCGCGGGCGATGAGCCGCAGCACCTCCGTCTCGCGGGGGGTGAGGGCGGCGAGGCGGGCCGGCTGGTGCCCGGCGCTCCTCGGCCGGGCCGCGAACTGCTCGATGAGCCGCCGCGTCACCGACGGTGCGAGCAGCCCGTCGCCGGCGGCGACGACCCGCACGGCGGTGACGAGCTCGGCGGCCGGGGCGTCCTTGAGCAGGAACCCGGACGCGCCGGCGCGCAGCGCCTCGAACACGTAGTCGTCGAGGTCGAACGTGGTGAGGATGACGACCTTCGGCCGGTGCAGGCCCGGGCCGGCGTCGAGGATGCGCCGGGTCGCCTGGATGCCGTCGAGGACCGGCATCCGCACGTCCATGAGCACGACGTCGGGGGCGTGCTCGCGGGCCATCGCGACGGCCTGCGCGCCGTCGGCGGCGTCACCGACGACGAGCAGGTCCGGCTGGGCGGCGAGCAGCGCGGCGAAGCCCTGCCGGACCATCGCCTGGTCGTCGACGACGAGGACCCGGATCACGCGGCGACCTCCAGCGGCAGGGTGGCCCGCACCGTGTACCCGCCGTCGGGGTCGGGCCCGGCGTGGCACGTGCCGCCGATCGCGGTGGCGCGTTCCCGCATGCCGAGCAGGCCGTGGCGTTCACCGCCGGTGGTCTCGCCGGCGGCGGCGTCGAGCGTGTTGTGCACGTACAGCTCCAGGGTGGACGGGCCGAGGGTGAGGGTGATGCGCACGGGTGCGCCCGGGGCGTGCCGCCGGGCGTTGCTCAGCGCCTCCTGCACGATGCGGAACGCGGCCAGCCCGACGGCCGGAGGCACCCGCGCGCCCGGCAGCGGGTCGAAGGTGACGTCGACGCCGGCCTCCCGGGCGTCGCGGACCAGCCCGGCGAGGTCGTCCAGGACCGGCTGCGGCTCGACGAGCGGCGTCTCGGTGCTGCGCAGCACGCCGAGGAGGCGGCGCATCTCGACCAGGGCCTCCCGGGACGTGCCGGCGATCGCGGCGAGCTCCTCCGCCACGGCGGGCGGGACGCCGTCGATGCGGTACACGGCGGTCTCGGCGCGCACCGCGATCAGCGACATGTGGTGGGCGACGACGTCGTGCATCTCCCGGGCGATCCGGTTGCGTTCCTCGGCGACGGCGCGGCGGGCCTGGGCGAGCTCGGTGCGCTCCTCCTCCTCGGCGAGCGCGGCCTGCACCTCGCGGCGGCGGCGGACCTGGTCGCCGACGACGAGGACGGCGGTGACGGCGAGCAGCAGCGCCGCGACGTTGCCCGGGTCGACGAACATGACCAGCAGCAGCGCCGCCGACAGCCCGGTCCACACCACGACGCCGCGGCGGTGCCGGACCGCGACGACGGCGAGCAGCACCGGGAACATGAGCATCTGCACCGGCACCCACGGCCACGGCTGCTCCTGCCGGATGGGCACGGTCGTGCCGGCGAACCCGGCGACGAGGAACGCGACCCGCCACGCGAGCAGCGGCCGGGCCGCGACCAGCCCGACCGGTGCGGCGATGAGCGCGGCGTCGACGGCGAGGAACAGCGAGCCGACCCCCGGCGACTTGCCCAGGAAGTACTCGTAGGTGACGAGCCCGCACAGGATCGACACGACGACGCCGATCGTCGGCAGGGCCCGGCCGAGGCGGGTGCGGGGGTGCACCGGCGGGTCGGGGCCGACGAGGAACCCGCGCAGGTCCCGCAGGCCCGTCCTCAGCACGCTCACCACCCTGGCACCGTAACAGCGGCACGGACCGCGGTGGACGCGACGGCGGCACGGACGGCCGGGCCGGGGTCGGCCGACCGGGCTACCCGGGCGGCGGTCGCCCGGCGGGGCGCCCGGCGGCGACGGTCGCCGGGCCCGCCGCCCGGGCGGCTGACCCGCGCCGTGGTCCGCCGCCCGGCGGATCGGCAGGGCCGCGGCCCGCCGTTAGCGTGGCCCGCAGCATGGACCTCAAGAAGCTGTTGCCGGGCACGTGCCGCGCGCTGGTCGGGCTCGTCCTGGTCACCATCGCCGCCGACGCCGCCCTGGAGGGGTGGATCGCCTCGGTGGACCTGCCGGACGCGCCGCTGCGCCCGCAGGCGTCGGTGCTGTACTACCGCGACGGGCACACCGTCCTGGCCCGCGTCGGTGTCACCAGCCACCGCGACGTGCCGCTCGGCGCGATCCCCGACGGGGTCCGCCGGGCCGTCGTCGCCGCCGAGGACCGCGACTTCCACCGCCACTGGGGCGTGTCGGTGCGCGGCGTGGTCCGGGCCGTCGTCGCCGACGCCGGCGGGGACCGGCAGGGCGCGTCCACGATCACCCAGCAGTACGTGCGCAACGCGTACCTGACCCAGCAGGTGTCGGCGGGGCGCAAGGCCCGCGAGTTCGCGCTCGCGGTGAAGCTGGAGCGCAGCACGTCGAAGGACGACATCCTCGCCCGCTACCTGAACACCATCTACTACGGCCGGGGCGCGTACGGCATCGCCGCCGCCGCCGACGCGTACTTCGGTGTCCCCGTCGAGCGGCTCGACGCCGCACAGGGCGCCGTGCTCGCCGCGGCCGTCAAGGACCCGTCGTACTTCGACCCAGCCGTCAACCCCGCGGAGGCCCTCGACCGCTGGCGGTGGATCGTCGCGGCGATGGGCGACACCGGCCTGGCGTACCCGGCGGTGCTGCCCCCGGCGAGCCGCACCGGCGGCGCCGGCGGCAACGGGCTCGTCGTCGACCAGGTCGAGCGGGAGCTCGCCCGGCACGGCGTCACGTCGCAGCAGCTGCACACCGGCGGCCTGTCGGTCGTCACCACGCTCGACGCGACCGCGCAGGGCGCCGCCCTCGACCTCGTCGGCACCGCGCTGCGCGACCAGCCGGACGGGCTGCGGGCCGCGCTCGTCGCGGTCGACCCGGCCGGTGGGGCGGTCCGCGCGTACTACGGCGGCGGGCAGGGCCGCGGCTACTACGACGACGCGGCCGCCCCGCACCCACCGGCGGCGACGTTCAAGCCGGTCGCGCTCGCCGCCGGCCTGCGCGAGGGCATCGCGTTCCTGTCCCGGTGGGACGGCCGCTCGCCGCGGCTGTTCGCCGACCGGGGCGGCGCGCCGCTGGTCAACCGCGACGGCGTGCAGTGCCCCGACTGCACCCTGCAGGAGGCGATGGTCCGGTCGCTGAACACCCCGATCTACGCGCTGACCCAGCGCATCGGGGCCGGCAAGGTACGGGCCGCGGCGCTGGACCTCGGGGTGTCGCCGCAGTACGGTGGCCGCCCGTCGCTCGTCGACGCCGACGGCGACCCGCGGCCCGGGCGCACCCGCGCCGACATCGCGATCGGCCGGTACCCGGTCTCCCCCGCCGACGTGGCCACCGTGTACGCGACGTTCGCCGCCGGCGGCACCCGCAGCGAGCGGCACTTCGTGGTGTCGGCGGCGACCGCGGCCGGCGACGTGCTGTGGGCGGCGGCGCCGGTGCGGGCGGCGGCCGTCGACCCGCGGGTCGCCGCCGACGTGACCGCCGTGCTGCGCGCCGTCGTCGACGGGCGGGGGCTGGCGCCGGGGCGGCCCGCCGCCGGGGTCACCGGCAGCCAGCAGTGGGGCAACACCGACGACAACCAGGACGCGTGGATGGCCGGGTACACCCCGCAGCTCGCCGCCGCCGTCTGGATGGGCCGGCTGGTGCCCGGCCCGATCCGGGACGCGGCCGGGCACCCCGTCGAGGGTGAGACGCTGCCGGCGCGGCTGTGGCGGGACTTCCTGCACGCCGCGCTGCGGGACACCGCCGTGGCCGCGTTCCCCGCCGCCGCGCACGTCGGGCGCACCGACACCGGCGACGCCGGGCAGGGCGACAGCCCCGACGACCTCGCCGGCGGCCGGGCACCCGCCGCGGCCGTCGGTGCCCGGCCCGTGCTGCGCGCCGCCGGGCCGGGCCGCACCGTCGCGCTGACGTTCGACGACGGGCCGTCGCAGTACACGACGGCGGTGCTGGACCTGCTGCGGCAGTACCGGATCCGCGCGACGTTCTGCGTCGTCGGCGAGGCGGTGGCGGCCGACCCGGCGCGGCTGCGCCGCATCGTGGCCGACGGGCACGCCCTGTGCAACCACTCGACCCACCACGACGCGCTCGGGCACGCCACGGCGGAGCGGGTCCTCGGCGACATCACCACGACCGACGCCGCGATCGCGGCCGCCGCGCCGGGCGCGGCCGTCACGTACTTCCGCGCCCCGTACGGCGACTGGGGGGTCTCGGCGAAGGTCGCCTACGACCTGGGGCACACCCCGATCGGCTGGAGCGTCGACCCCGACGACTGGACGCTGCCGGGCGCCGCGGAGATCGTGTCACGCGTCGAGCGGCAGCTCACCCCGGGCGCGATCGTGCTGGTCCACGACGGCGGCGGCGACCGCCGGCAGACGGTGGAGGCGCTGGCGACGCTGATCCCGCGGCTGCTGGCGGCCGGCTGGACGTTCGACGTGCCGGCGGTGACGGCGCCGCCGGTCGCGGTGCCGTCACCGACCCTCGAGCCGGAGTCGGCGCAGCTGCCGACGGCGCCGCCACCGTCGCCGACCCCGGCGGGGTCCCCCGTCGAGAGCCTGGTCCCGACCCCGGAGCCGGCGCCGACCTCGGGATCAGGCGTCGGCGGCGACGGGTGAGGCGGCGCCGAGCCGGCGGGCGACCACGACATGGACGGCGAACAGCAGGTACCCGACGAGCATCGGCAGCGTGACGGGGATGAGCGCGCCGATCACGGCGGCGATGGATGACACCCCGGCCACCATCGCCGCCGTGAGCGGTTGCCGCCACACCGTGCCGGCCGCCCAGCGCAGCGCACCGGTCCACGAATGGTGGTGGGCCAGGTGCACGACGCCGAACGCGCAGGCGGCGAGCAGTGCGACGGCGACGGCGCCGGTGCCGACGAGCACGGGCAACCCGCCCGGGACCCGGCCTGAGGCGACGGCGCCGAGATTGAACAGCAGGAGCCAGGCGGTGGCGGCGGTCGCGACGGTGGCGGCGGCGCCGGGCAGCAGCGAGCGCCGGAACACCCGCCACAGCTCGGCCGGGCGCACGGCGCAGCCGTCGATGATGTCGCGCACGGCGACGGAGCCGGCGTGCGCGGCCGCGCCGGCGGTGAGCACCGGCAGGCTGGCCACGGTCACGGCGATGCCGACGAGCGCGAGGTCGGCGGCGACCGTGACGGTCTCCCGGAAGTCGCGACGCGCCACGCTGGTCACCCCTTCAGGCCGGACGTGTTGATGCCCTCGACGAGCATCTTCTGGAAGGCGAGGAAGAACAGGAACACCGGCAGCAGCGACAGCACCGACATGGCGAACATCGGGCCGATCTCGGACTGGCCCTGCGAGTCGATGAAGAGCCGCAGCGCCACCGGCACCGTGTACTTCGGCAGGTCCGACACGTACACGAGCTGGCGGAAGAAGTCGTTCCAGGTCCAGATGAACGAGAAGATCGCCGTGGTGACCAGCGCCGGCCGGCTCAGCGGCAGGATGACGTTGCGGAACACGCCGAACGTCGAGCAGCCGTCGATCTTCGCGGCCTCGTCGAGCTCGCGGGGGATGCCGCGCATGAACTGGACCATGAGGAAGACGAAGAACGCCTCGGTGGCCAGGAAGTGCGGCAGGATCAGCGGCAGGTACGGGAACTCGCCGCCGACCAGGTCGAGCTGCCGGAACACGATGAACTGCGGGACGATGAGCACGTGCCCGGGCAGCAGCAGCGTGCCGACCATGATGGCGAACCAGGTGGCCCGCCCGCGGAAGCGCAGCCGGGCGAAGGCGAACGCGGCCAGCAGGCACGACAGGGCGTTGCCGAGCACCACCAGCAGCGACACGACCGTGCTGTTGACGAAGAACCGGCCGAAGCTCGTGTCGAGGTGCGACCAGCCGTTGGGGTAGTTGCCGGGGGTGAAGACCTCCGGCACGACCCCGGCGTTGCTGAGCATCTCCGGCTGGCTCTTGAACGAGCTGCCCAGCACCCAGAACAGCGGATAGAGGATGATCCCGAGCAACGCGAGGATCACCACCGTGCGCAGGAAAGCCTTCATCGCTCATCCCCGTAGTGCACCCAGAAACGTCCCGTGCTGAACAGCACGACGGTGAGCAGGCCGACGGCGAGCAGGAACACCCAGGCCAGCGCGGAGGCGTAGCCCATCTCGTAGTCGGTGAAGCCCTTGATGTACAGGTAGAGCGTGTACATGAGGGTCGAGTCGACGGGGCCGCCGGTGCCGCCGCTGATCACGAACGCCGACGTGAAGCCCTGGAAGCCGTGGATCGTCTCCAGCACCAGGTTGAAGAAGATGACCGGCGACAGGATCGGCAGCGTGATGGAGCGGAACTTGCGCAGGGCGCCGGCGCCGTCGACGGACGCCGCCTCGTACAGCTCGACCGGCACCTGCTTGAGCCCGGCCAGGAAGATGACCATCGGCGCGCCGAACTGCCAGACCGCCAGCAGGATCAGGGTGCCCAGCGCGTAGTCGGGGTCGTTGACCCAGCCGGGGCCGGCGATGCCGAACAGCTTGAGGAACTCGTTGAACGCGCCGTCCCGGCTGAACATCGAGACCCACACGATCGCGAGGGCGACGCTGCCGCCGAGCAGCGACGGCAGGTAGAACAGGCTGCGGTACAGCCCGACCCCGCGGATGGCCTTGTTGAGCAGCAGCGCGACGCCGAGCGCGGCGGCGAGCTTCAACGGCGTCGCGATGACCGCGAACAGCACGGTGACCTGCACCGCGTGCCAGAACGTCGGGTCCTGCGTGAACATCCGCTCGTAGTTGGCGAACCCGACCCAGTTCAGCTCGGACCAGTCCGACAGGATGTCGTAGTCGGTGAAGCTCAGCACCAGCGACATGAGCATCGGGATGGCCGTGATCGTGGCCAGCCCGATGAGCCACGGTGTCAGGAAGAGGTAGCCGGCGAGCCCTTCGCGGCGGGGGCCCCGCGGTTCGACGCGGGGCCCCTTCGCCGCTCGGTGCAAAGGTGCCGGCGCGGTGGTCAGCGCCACTGGAGGAGCCTCACTTCGAGATCGCGGACTTCGCGGCCGTGACGAAGGCCTCGGCGGCCTGTGCGGGGGTGGCCTTGCCGGCCTGCACGGACTCGGCGGCCTTGATGAGCTCGGAGCGCAGCGTGCTGTGCCCCTTCAGCGGGACCTGCGGCGACGGGCCGAACGTCTTGCCCAGCGTGTTCTCCACCTCGATGGAGGTCTTCATCGCCGCGTCGGTGACGCTGCCGAGCACGGAGGCGCGGATGTCCAGGTTCGGCGGCAGGCCGCGGTCGGTGCCGAGGACCTTGCCGACCTCGGGGTCGTTGGCGAGGAAGTTGATGACGTCGACCGCCACGTCCTTCTTGTCGCTGCCCCGGTAGACGGAGAAGTACAGCGCCGCGCGGGCCCACTGCGCCTTGGGGTCGCCGGGGTACGCCACGACGCCGAGCTCGTCCTTGGTGTTCTTCTGCAGCTCGGGCAGCTGGTTCACCCACACCCAGGAGGTAAGCGCTTTCCCGGTGACGACGAGCTGCTTGGTGATGTCGGTGGCGTTGCCCTCGCGGATCACGTCGGCCGTCGGGGTGGCCTTGCGGTCCCGGGCGCCCTTCCACAGGTCGAACCAGGCGGTCACGTCCTGCGCGGTGAAGCCGAGCTCCTTGCCCTTGTACAGGTCCTTGTTCTGCTGGCGCAGCCAGATCCAGAACGCCTTGTAGTCCGCGCTCGGGTCCTGCGTGCCGGGCACCTTGGTGGCGGTCGTCGCGGCGGCCGCCCAGTCGATGAACGCCTCCCACGTCATGCCGGTGGTCGGCAGCGGCTGGTTGGCCGCGGCGAGCTTGGTCTTGTTGAACACCAGGCCCTGCGTGTTCTCGCCGAAGGCGACGCCGGCGAGCTTGTCGTCCACGACGCCGTACTTCCACAGGCTCTCGGGGAACTTCGACGTGTCGAGCTTGCCCGACTTCTGGTACGACGTCAGGTCGAGCGTGACGTTGCGCGACGCGTACTCCGTGAGGAAGTTGTCGTCGATCTGGAAGATGTCGGGTGCGTCGTTGCCCGCGGTGAGCGTGGCGAGCTTGTCGAAGTAGCCCTGGTTGGCCTGCCACGTCTTCTTGAACGTGACGTTGGGGTGTTTCTTGGTGTAGAGGGCCAGCGCCTCCTCGGTGAGCTTGGCACGGGCGTCGCCGCCCCACCAGAAGATGCTCAGCTCGACGGGCTTGGTTGAGTCGACCGCTGGCGACTCGCCGCCGTCGTCGCCACAGGCGGCGAGCGGCGCGAGCAACACTGCGGCGAGGGCGGTTGCCAGAAGTCTACGGCGGGGTGTTCCGGACATGGCGTGTCACTCCCTGGCAGGGGATCAATGTGGGTTGGGCCCGGTGGACTCGCGCACGATCAGCTCCGTCTGGAGCGTCACCAGCGCGTTGGTGCGGCGTTCGTCGTCGTGCTGCAGCAGCATGTCGACGGCCGCCCGCCCGGCGGCAGCGGTCGGGGTGGAGACCGTGGTCAGCTTGGGGCGGATCAGGCGGCTGAGCGATATGTCGTCGATGCCGACGACGCTGAGCTCGGCCGGGACGCTGACGCCCCGGTCGTGCAGTGCCTGGAGCAGGCCGATCGCCATGAGGTCGTTGTACGCCAGCACGGCGGTGGCCCCGGTGGCACGCACGGCGTCGCACGCGGCGGCGCCGGCGGCCTCGGTCGGTTGGTGCGGTCCGAGCACGGTCAGGTTGGCCCCGGCGGCCTTCGCCGCGGCCGTCGCGGACCGCCGGATCTCCCGGTTGGTCCACGAGCCACGCGGCCCGCCGAGCAGGGCGAGGTCGTGGTGGCCGAGACCGACGAGGTGCTCGATCGCGGCCTTGGCGCCGTTCGCCACGTCCATGACCACCGCGGGGAGCCCCTCGACGGCCCGGTTGACCACGACCAGCGGCACCTCGCGGCGCAGCTTCTCGATCAGGTCGTTGCTCATCCGCGGGCTGCACAGCAGCACGCCGTCGACCTGCTTGGCCAGGGCCTGGACGAGCTGCTCCTCCATCACCGGGTCCTCGTTGGTGTCGGCGACGAAGAGGTGGTAGTCCCGCTGCCGGGCCTGCGACTCCGCCGCCTTGATCATCGGTGGGAAGAACGGGTTGGCGATGTCGGCGACGATCAGGCCGATGTTGTGCGTCCGCCCGGTGATGAGCGCGCGGGCCGCACGGTTGGGCCGGTAGCCGAGGCTCTCCGCGGTGGACAGCACCCGGCTGCGGGTGTCGGGGTTGACCAGATGCGGTGCTGAGAACGTGCGCGACACGGTGGAGACATGGACGCCGGAGGCGCGGGCTACATCTCGAATAGTGGCGGGCACGCCAGTCATTAATGCAAACGGTTGCTGTCATGTCAACGCCTATGGATGCAGAAAATCCAGGGGTATTGACCCGAAGTGTGGCGGTGGAGCACAGTGTCGCTGCAACCCTTTGCAGTCCCAAGGGAGCGACAACCGATGCACACCCGCTACGCGATCGTCGGCACCGGATCGCGCGCTGAGATGTTCACGCGCGCACTCACCGGGCCGCATCGCGACACCTGCGCGCTCGTCGCGCTCGCCGACCCAGAGCCGCACCGCATGGCCGTGCACAACGCGCGGCTGCCGGCGCCGGTCCCCACCTACCCCGCCACCGAGTTCCGCCGGATGCTGCACGAGGAGAAGGTCGACGTCGCGATCGTGACCACCGTGGACCGGGTCCACGACGAGTACATCGTCGCGGCGCTCGAGTCCGGCTGCGACGTGCTCACCGAGAAGCCGATGACCGTCGACGCGCAGCGCTGCGCGCGCATCCTCGACGCCGTGCGCCGCACCGGCCGCCGGGTGCGGGTGACGTTCAACTACCGCTACAACCCGCTGCACGAGACGTTCAAGCGGCTGGTCGCCTCCGGCGAGGTCGGCGAGATCGGCTCCGTGCACTTCGAGTGGCTGCTCGACGTGCGGCACGGCGCCGACTACTTCCGCCGCTGGCACCGCGACAAGGCCAACTCCGGCGGCCTGCTGGTGCACAAGTCCGGGCACCACTTCGACCTGGTCAACTGGTGGCTCGACGACGAGCCGGCCGAGGTCTACGCGCAGGGCCGGCTGTTCTTCTACGGTGAGTCCGGCGCCGGCGCCGGACTGCCCCGCTCCCGCTTCGCGCTCGGCACGGACCCGCACCGCGACGCGCTGTACACCGGCACCACCGACGGGTACCGGCGCGACCAGGACGTCTTCGCGCCCGGCATCACCATCGAGGACGACCTCGCCGTCCTCGTGCGCTACGCCCGCGGCGCCACGATGACCTATCACCTGACCGCCTACGCCCCCTGGGAGGGCTACCGGGTGATGTTCAACGGCAGCAAGGGCCGCCTCGAGCTGGAGGTGGTCGAGACCGACCACGTCGCGGCCGGGGCCACCGGGCTCATCAAGGGCGACGAGCCGGGCCGGGCCACGCTGCGGGTCCACCCGCACTGGAGCGAGCCGCGCGAGATCCCGATCCCCTACGAGCGGGAGGGCCACGGCGGCGGCGACGCCCGCATGCTGGCCGACCTGCTCGGCGCGGGACCGCCCAGCGGCGTCGCCGCCGCGGAGGCCGAGGACGGCGCCCGCGCGCTGCGCATCGGTCTGGCCGCCAACGAGTCCATCGCCGTCGGACTGCCCGTCAGGATTCCACATGACTAGCCTGAGCACCCACGTCCACGAGGACCAGCTGCTGCCCGCCGAGCCCGGCATCCGGGCCATCGCGCGGGAGCTGTACCAGCACGCCAGGGACCTCCCGCTGATCAGCCCGCACGGCCACGTCGACCCGGCGATCCTCGCCGACGACCGGCCGTTCCCCGACCCGGCCAGGCTCATCGTCGTGCCCGACCACTACGTGACCCGGATGCTCGCCAGCCAGGGCATCGCTCCGCACGAGCTCGGCGTGCCGACCGTCGACGGCAGCCCCACCCAGACCGACGGGCGCACCATCTGGCGGCTCCTCGCGGCCAACTGGCACCTGTTCCGCGGCACCCCGTCGCGGCTGTGGACCGAGCGGGTCCTCGCCGACGTCTTCGGCGTCACCGTGCCGCTGCGCGCCGACACCGCCGACCTCGTCTACGACCTGCTCGCCGAGCGCCTCGACGACCCGGGGTTCCGGCCCCGGGCGCTGTTCGAGCGCTTCAACCTCGAGGTCCTCGCCACCACCGAGTCGCCGCTGTCGGACCTCACCGCGCACGCCAAGCTCGAGGCCGACGGCTGGGGCGGCCCCGGCGGGCGGGTCATCACCACGTTCCGCCCCGACGACGTCGTCGACTTCGAGTGGCCCGGCTGGGCCGGGCGCATCGAGCAGCTCGGCGTGACCACGTTCCCGCAGTTCCTGGAGCGCCTGCGGGAGCGCCGGCAGGCGTTCATCGCCGCCGGCGCCACCTCCAGCGACCACGGCCACCCGACCGCGGCCACCCTCGCGCTGTCCCCCGCGCACGCCGCGGCGCTGTTCAACAAAGCCCTCACCGGGAAGGCCGACAGTCGCGACGCGGAGCGGTTCCGCGCGCACATGCTGGTCGAGTTCGCCCGGATGTCCGTCGAGGACGGCCTCGTCATGCAGCTGCACCCGGGCGCGGTGCGCAACCACAACACCGCCCTGTTCGCCCGGCACGGCCGCGACGTCGGCGGCGACATCCCGTCCCCGACGGAGTACGTGCGCTCCCTCAAGCCGCTGCTGGACGCGTTCGGCACCGACCCGCGGTTCCGGGTCGTGCTGTACACCCTCGACGAGACCGTGTTCACCCGCGAGCTGGCGCCCCTCGCCGGCGGCTACCCCGCGGTGTTCCTCGGCGCGCCCTGGTGGTTCCTGGACAGCCCCGAGGGGCTGCGCCGCTTCCGGGAGACGGTCACCGAGACCGCCGGCTTCGCCAACACCGCCGGGTTCGTCGACGACACCCGCGCGTTCTGCTCCATCCCGGTGCGCCACGACGTCGCCCGCCGCGTCGACGCCGGGTTCCTCGCCCGGCTCGTCGCCGAGCACCGCCTGCCCCTGGACGAGGCCGCCGAGACCATCGCCGACCTCGCCTACCACCTGCCCAAACGCGTCTACGCGCGCACCGTCGCGGCGCGCGCCTCCGAAGGAGCACGATGATCACCGGGTTGACCGTCCACGACGTCCGGTTCCCCACCGCCGCCGCGGGTGACGGGTCCGACGCGATCAACCGCGGCGACTACTCCGCCACCTACGTCGAGCTGACCGGCGACGACGGCGTCACCGGATCCGGCCTCACCTTCACCAACGGCCGCGGCAACGAGCTCACCTGCGCGGCCGTGCGTGCCCTCGAGCACCACGTCGTCGGGCACACCGTCGAGGAGCTGTGCACCTTCGAGGGCGCCCGCACCCTCACCGCCGACGTGCAGCTGCGCTGGCTCGGCCCGGAGAAGGGCGTCATCGCCATGGCCGCCGGCGCGATCCTCAACGCCGTGTGGGACCTGCGCGCCCGCCGCGCCGGGAAGCCGATGTGGCAGCTGCTCGCCGAGCTGCCGACCGCGGACCTGCTCGCGGCCGTCGACTTCCGGCACATCAGCGACGCCCTCAGCCGCGACGAGGCCGCCGCCATCCTCGACAAGGGGCTGGCCGAGTACGAGGAGCGCCTCGCCCACGCCCGCGACGCCGGGCTGCCGTCGTACACGACCTCCGTCGGCTGGCTCGGCTACCCCGACGACAAGGTCCGCGACCTGACCCGCCGGGCCGTCGCCGACGGCTGGACCGCGGTCAAGATGAAGGTCGGCGGCGCCATCGACGACGACGTGCGCCGCGCCCGGATCATCCGCGCCGAGATCGGCCCCGACGCGCTGCTCATGCTCGACGCCAACCAGGTGTGGGACGTCGACGAGGCGATCGCCAACCTCGGCCGGCTCGCCGAGGTCGACCCGTACTGGATGGAGGAGCCGACCCACGCCGACGACGTGCTCGGCCACGCCCGCATCCAGCAGGCCCTCGACACGATCACCGGCGGCCGCTGCCGGGTCGCGACCGGTGAGGTCGCCGCCAACCGGGTCATCTTCAAGCAGCTGCTGCAGGCCGACGCGATCCGCGTCATGCAGATCGACGCGTGCCGGATCGCCGGTGTCGGCGAGGTCCTCGCCGAGCTGCTGATGGCCGCGAAGTTCGGCGTGCCGGTCTGCCCGCACGCCGGCGGCGTCGGGCTGTGCGAGTACGTGCAGCACCTCGCGTTCTTCGACTACCTGCGCCTCACCGGCAGCATGGAGGGCCGGATGGTGGAGTACGTCGACCACCTCCACGAGCACTTCACCGACCCGGTCACGGTCGAGCACGGCCGCTACCGGCTGCCGTCGCGGCCCGGGTACAGCGTCGAGCTGCGCCCCGAGTCCATCGCCGAGTTCTCCTTCCCGGACGGGCCGGCATGGCGCGGCTGAACCGGTCCACGCCCCTGAAGGAGGCGCCGCTGGTCCGGCCGGGCGAGGTGGGCGCCGGGGTGCTGCACTTCGGCCTCGGCGCCTTCCACCGGGCGCACCAGGCGGTGTACATCGAGGACGCGATCGCCAGGGGCGGCGGCGACTGGGGCATCGTCGGCGTCGCGCCCAGCTCCCGGGACGTCCTGGCGGCCCTGAGCGCGCAGGACATGCTGTACAGCGTGCTCACCGTCGACGGGCCGGACGCGAGCGCCCGGGTCGTCGGCGCGTTCCACAGCGTCCTGCACGCCGGGTCCGAGTCCGACGCCGTCCTGGACCGCATCGCCGACCCGGCGGTCAAGGTCGTCACGTTCACCGTCACCGAGAAGGCGTACGTTCCCGGCTCCGCCGTGCTCGACCTGCTGGTGCGCGGGCTCCGGCGGCGGCAGACCCCGCTCGCGCTGGTCAGCTGCGACAACCTCAACGGCAACGGCGAGCTGCTGCGCCGGCTGGTCGGCGAGGCCCTGCAGGACCCCGACATCATGGCGCTGCTGAGCTTCCCGGGCACCATGGTCGACCGGATCGTGCCGGCCAGCACCCCCGAGACCCTGGCGACGGTGGAGTCGCTCATCGGCGCCCGGGACGAGGCGGCGATCGCCGCCGAACCGTTCCGGGAGTGGGTCGTGCAGGACGACTTCCCGGGCGGCCGGCCCGCGCTGGAGCTCGCCGGCGTCACCCTCACCACCGACACCGCCCCCTACGAGCTGCGCAAGCTGCGGGCGCTCAACGGCGTGCACTCCGCCCTGGCCTACCTGGGCGTCCTCGCCGGCGCGCGCACCATCGACGCCGCGCTCGCGCTGCCCGGCTACCGCGCGGCGATGGAGGCGTTCATCGAGCGCGACATCGCGCCGACGCTGCGGCTGCCCGCGATCCCCTACGGGCAGCAGGTCCTCGCCCGCTTCGCCAACAGCGCGCTGCGCTACCGCACGCTGCAGGTCGCCGGTGACGGCAGCCAGAAGCTCCCGCAGCGGCTGCTGGGCACCGTCGCCGACCGGCGCGCCGCCGGGGAGGTGCCGGTGTACGGCGCGCTCGTGCTCGCCGCCTGGATCCGGTTCGTCGGCGGCCGCGCCGACGACGGCACCGAGCTGCCGCTCAACGACCCCCTCGCGGCGCGGCTGCGCGGCGCCACGCCGCAGCAGCTGCTCGAGCTGCTGCGGCCGGGGCTGGCCGACGACGCGCCGCTGCGCGCGGAGGTCGAGCGGTGGCTGCGCGAGCTGGAGCGGCACGGCGCCGCGGCCACCCTGGCGGCCCTGTGAACGTGACCCCCACGATCGCGCTCATCGGGGCGGCCGGGCACGGCCGCCGGCACCGGCAGCACATCGCCGAGCTCGGAGACCGGGTCCGGCTCGTCGCCCTCGGCGAGGTCCAGCCGATGTTCGGTGAGGCGCTGCCCGTGTACACCGACCACCGGCTGCTGCTCGCCGAGCACAAACCGGACTACGTCGTCATCTGCACGCCGCCGCACACCCACCTGCGCATCGCCCTGGACGCCGTGCGCGCCGGCGCGGACCTGCTGCTGGAGAAGCCGCCGGTGCTCGACCTCGACGCGCACCAGCAGCTGTCCGCCGCGCTCGCCGAGACCGGGCGGCGCTGCCAGGTCGGGTTCCAGGCACTCGGCTCGCCGACGCTGCCCGCGCTCGCCGCCCTGGACCTCGGCGAGCTGACCCACATCGCGGTCGCCGGGGCGTGGTGGCGGCCCGCGTCGTACTGGACCCGCTCGCCGTGGGCGGGGCGGCGCGCCGTCGACGGGGCCCTCGTGAACCCGTTCGCGCACGCGCTCATGCAGGCGCTGGACATCGGCCGGGTCCGTCCACCGTGGACACTGGAGCTGGAACGCTTCCGCACCCGGGACATCGAGGTGGAGGACACCGCCGCGCTGCGCCTCACCCCCGCCGAGGGGCCGGTCGTCACGGTCGCGGTCACGCTCGCCTCGACCGGGTTCATCGCCGGCGACATCACCGTCACCGGCACCCGCGGCCGCGCCCACGTGGTGTACCCGCAGGACCGCCTCGACGGCGTGGCGCTGCCGGGGCGGATCAGCCTGCTGGAGAACCTCCTGTCCGGCGACCCGCTCATCGCGCCGCTGGAGCGCACCCTGCCGTTCACCGCGCTCGCCGAACAGATCATGGCGTCGCCCGACCCGGTGCCGATCACCGGTGTGGCCGTCGACGACGGCATCGCCATCCCCGGCATCGCCGACCTCGTGCGCGCCGCGGCCGAGCGGCACGCACTGCTCACCGAAGTAGGAGACCTGCCATGCGCAAGCTGACCGTCGCCGACCTGCCCGACGGCGGCACCCCCGCCACCCTCGCCGCGATCGGCGCCGGCTGGGGGCCCGTCATGCGCGGCGGCATCAGCCGCTACGACGACCCGGGGCACCGCACCCACGCCGAGTCCGACCGGCACACCCACGACGTGCCGGAGATCTTCACGATCGTGCAGGGCAGCGGGTACGTGGAGATCGACGGCGCCCGGGCGGACACGTTCCGCGCCGGCGACCTGCTCATCATCCCGCCCGGCGAGGACCACCACCTGGTCAGCGACGGCGACGTGCCGCTCGTGTTCACCTGGATGCACCTCGCACCACTTGACCGGGCATAGGCACCGGTCTACGTTGGCTCTAGGAATGCGCTTTCCTCAGCGCGCAGACGGCTGACCCGCCCAGTCCGCCCAAGAGCCGTACACCCCGTGCACGCGACGCCCCCACCTTCCGTTCCCGGAGGCAACGCATGGCACTGCCCCGCTCCGTGCGGCGGCGCCGATGGCCGATCCTGGCCGCCGGTGTCGCCGGGACCGGCCGCGCCGGCGTGCAGACCTCCTACGCGTCGGCGTCCTTCGACGACGTGACGGTGTCCGACGCCGCCGGGCCGGGACCCACCACGCCGGTGCCCACGGTGTCGGACACCCCGCCGGCGTCGTCCTCGCCGCCGCCCGGCTCCGGCTGGCCGACGAAGTCCGGCGACGCCCCGGTCAACAACGGCACGATCCAGGTGTCGGGGACGCTCGACGGCGGGATGAAGCGGTACTGCTGCATCGGCGACGGCGGTCAGGGCGAGAGCCAGGACCCGGTGTTCGAGCTGGCCAACG
>NZ_JNYJ01000040.1 GCF_000716715.1 Dactylosporangium aurantiacum
GCCGTTGCAGTCCCAGATCTGCAGCCGGTTGCCGTCCACGGCGTTGGAGCTGGGCACGTCGATGCACCGGTTGCTGCCCTGGCCGATGATCGGGCCGGCCGTCCCGCCGCCACCGCCGCTGGAGTAGCCGTACACGCGCACGTAGTCGACCGTGAGCGTCTGCGGGAACTGGGTGGTGCCGTCGGGGTAGCCCGGCCAGTAGCCGCCGACCGCGAGGTTCAGCAGCATGAAGAACGGGTGGTCGAAGACCCAGCGGTCGCCGCCCAGGTCGGCCGGGGTGCGGGTCTGGTACAGGTTGCCGTCCACGTACCAGCGCAGGACGTTGGGCTCCCACTCGACCGCGAACGTGTGGAACGCGTCGGCGAACGGCGCGCCGATGCTGTAGCCGGCGCCGATGCCCTCGGCACCGGAGTAGCCCGGGCCGTGGATCGTGCCGTGCACCTGGTTGGGCTCGCGGCCGATGTTCTCCATGATGTCGATCTCGCCGCTGTTCGGCCACGGGTTGCTGCCGATGTCCGCGCCGAGCATCCAGAACGCCGGCCAGATGCCCTGCCCGCGGGGCAGCTTCATGCGGGACTCGAAGCGGCCGTACGCCTGGGTGAACCGGTCCGCGGTCAGCAGCCGGGCCGACGTGTACTGGCACGTGCCGTAGTGGCACTGGTAGTTGGCCGGGTTCTCCCGGCGCGCGGTGATCACGAGCTGCCCGGCGCCGTTGAGCGAGGCGTTGCTCGTGCTGGTCGTGTAGTACTGCTGCTCGTTGTTGCCCCAGCCGCCCCCGCCGACGTCGTACTTCCACTTGCTGCCGTTGGGGGCGCTGCCGGCCGGTCCGTCGAACTCGTCGGACCAGGTGAGCCCGCCGATCGCGGCCTCGGCCGCGGTGTTGCCCGCGTCCCGCACCGCGACCGCGGTGAGGAACGTCATCAGTGTCGCGCCCAGCATGAGCAGGGTGCGAGCCTTGACACGAAGTTGCATGTGGCGCCCTCCCGAGGACTTGGCGGCGTCCGTACGGTTACCGTAAGCAACCTTCACAGATTGACTTCGGTCGAACGTACAAACTCGCGGCCCACCCCGTCAAGAGAGCGCTCTCAGTGGTGTCGTGCCTGCTCTCGGTATGCATTCACCGGTGCAGGGCTCGCCTGACGTGGTGCCTGCGGGCCCGCACCGCGAGGTCGACCAGCGAGACGAGCACGATCAGCCCGGTGAAGCCCTTGGCCGTCTGGTCGGTGGCGGCCGCCGTGAAGACCGGCCCCGCCCCGAGCACCCAGGTGAGCCCCGCGCAGGTCAGCAGGGTGTGCACCGTGTCGACGTGGTGCAGCCTGGTGCCCCACCGCCCGTGCCACACCAGCGCGGCCTGCACCCCGATGCCGGTGACCAGCAGCGCCAGCAGGACCGGCCCGCGCAGCTGCAGGAAGCCTTCGTCGTACGCGAACGACGCCCGCACCTGCGGCGCGGCCCGCTCCCCGACGATCCCGCCGAGCACCCTGGCCGGGTCGAGCAGCACCAGCGTGCCCACGACGAAGCACACCACCCCCGCCGCCCGGCCGGCGCGGCTGATCCGGTCGGTGGGGACCGGCCGCGGCCGCCACCCGTCCCGCGGCCGGCGCCGCCGCGCCCACGCCGCGCCGGCGAAGCCGGCCAGCAGCAGCCCCAGCCAGGCGAGGGCGACCGGGACCGCCTGTCCGGTGACCCGCTCCAGGTCCCGCTGCGCGGCGGGGCAGGAGCTCGACCACCTCGGCCACGTACCCGTCGATCAGCTCGTCAGCGCTCATCGCACCGCTCCCCTTCCAGCAGGAGGTCCAGCGCCGTGTTGAGCCCCCGCCAGGTCGCGGTGAGCCCCTCGAACAGCTCCGCACCGTCGGCGCTGAGCTCGTAGTAGCGCCGGGGCGGGCCTTCGGCGGCGCGCCACTGGCTGCGCAGCACGCCCTGCGCCTCCAGCCGGCGCAGCAGCGGATACAGGGTGCCCTCCTCGATCGGCAGCCCCTGGTCGAGCAGCAGCTGGCGCAGCTCGTAGCCATACCGCAGCGTCCGCAGCTGCGACAGCACCGCGAGCACGAGCACCCCACGCCGCAGCTCCTGCTCGAGCTTCTCGGCCGCCCCGCTTACCATGTGGCGCACAGAACCATGTGCCGCACAGCTCACGGGACGGCTACCGGCTGGACGCCAGCAGGGACGGGCGCAGCTCCGACAGGTCCACGATCGGCGCCAGATACGCCGTGATGTCCTGGATCGCGCGGTCGATGCGCTCGGCGGACCGCCAGCTGGTCGACACCCTGCTGCTGCCGGCGACGGTGGGCAGCCCGCAGATGTCGAAGCCGGCGCACCGCACGCGCCTGCGCGCGGCCGCCTCGATGAACGCCTTGACCGTGGCCCACACCTCGTCCGGCGGGTAGCTCCCGTCGCCGTAGTCGGTGAAGCTGGACGACTCGACGTCCCGGTCGACGGTGAGGTAGAGGTCGTACCCCGTCCACGTCTTCCTGCCCTCGTCGCCCAGCAGCTCGATGACCTTGTCGAGCTGGGCGGCCATGTCGCCCGCACCGAGCTTGACCTTGGTGCTGGGCCGCCCGGCCAGGAAGGCGAAGCTGTCCTGCCATGTGTCGGCCCCGGTGAGCTGCTTGTTGCCGATGCCCACGTACACGTCCGCCACCGGCGCGGGATACACCTCGCCGACCTGGCGCAGGACGTACATCCCCCAGTTGTCGCAACGCAGAGGATCGGTGACGACCGTGTTCGACCTGATGTCGTTGTGGGCGTCGAAGTTCACGACGATCTTCGCCCGGCCCGCCGGGGTCGCCGAGAACGCCCACGCCGCCAGCGGCACAGACAGGTGGTGACACTCGTTGGAGTCGATGATGGCGAAGAAGGGATTCGTCTGCGGCACCGTCGCCAGCCATGCGCCGAGCGCACCGCAGAACGGCACGGCGCGGGTCGCCCCGTTGTGCTGGTTGTCGGCGTTGCGGGAACCGACGGGCTTGTCGAACAGCCGCTCGCCGTGCAGCCACGCCCTGCGGATGTCGGGCGGGAGGTTGGCGGCGTCGTTGCTCGCCGCGTCGATGTACATCACCGGATGCGGGTTCTGCCCGCCCGGCAGGACGGCACCGATCTTCTCGATCATCGGTTTGACATGCTTGTCCGACCATTGGCCTTGCTCAGGGGTGTAGTCGAGGCCCCACCGGCCGGCGTTGAAGAAGATTGGATCGATCCGCATGGACGCCTCCTATCGGGCCAGGCCCGCGGGCGCGAGCCGGGCCCCGTCGGTGGCCGGCATCCAGGCCATGATCTGCGCGTAGACCTCGGTGTTGATCCGCACCGCGAAGTTCGCTTCGTCGCCGAAGCCGGCGACATGGATGCCGACGACGCTGAAGGTGGGCTTCGGCGGTGGGCTCGCCATGCGGATGGCCGCGCCGCTCTGCCCGGGAAACGTGCTGATCCGGTAGAAGAGCAGGTGCGGGTCGGTCACGGCGGGCAGCTTGCCGGATCCGTTCCACATGGTGCCGGGGGTCTTGTCCCCGGGATACCCGGCGATGTTCACCTCCGCCCCGCGCAGCTGCTGATCGGGGGCGGCCACGATCTCGGGGTACAGGCCCCTGGCCGGGTCGAGGGGCTTCGACAGGGTGATCAGTCCGAAGTCGTAGATGTACCGGGTGGCGTCGAGCACCTGGCCGGGCGGGTACGGCGAGCCGGCGAGCCGGTACTCCTCGGGCACCTGCCACTCGCGGGCGGGCACGGGCGGACCGAACGGCGCGGTGCCGCCGTTGAGCGCGAGGGTCACCTCGACCGAGCGGGCCCTCCCGCCGTATTCGTCGCAGTGCAGGGCGTGCGCGCAGGTCAGGACCCGGTCGGGCGCGACCAGCGTGCCGGTGCCCAGCAGCACCGCGCCGCTGGGGAAGGTGCTGCTGACGTAGGCGACCCAGCAGGCGGGGGCGACATCGGTCGGGTCGTACTGGACCCGGTTGTCGTCGGGAAACACGGTCTGGACGGACATCGGCGCTGACTCCTTCGGGCGGGCGGCTTGGGCGTTCGGGCGGGCGGAACGTGCCGTGCCGCCACACACGTGCGGCACGGCACGTCCTCACCTCGGGTCCGGCGGGGTCAGGAGGCGAACGCCTTCTCCCGCTCCGCGTTCAAGGCGACCAGCGCCGGGTCCTGGATGATCAGCAGGCTGTTGAGCATCTCCCGGGAGGCGATCAGCTGCCCCCACGGCTTGCCGGCGTAGGACCAACCGCCGTCGATGTTGTAGCTCACCTCCCTGACCCCGTCGGGCGCCTTGGTGAAGTCCACGAAGATGCCCTGCGTGACGGCCTGCTGGATCACCGTTCCGTTGCTGTACGGGCGGGTCGCGAAGAAGAACGCGGCCTTGAGGATCGGCTGGAACAGGTCGGTGCTGTTGCCGTAGAGGGTGAACGCTCCGGACGGCTGGTAGTTGCCGTTCGTGTCCAGGGTGCAGATGCCGGCGGTGAAACGCTGCTGGACCCCGTTGTCGATCTCGAGGCAGCCGGCCTGGCCGCCCTGGTGGACCTCGCCGGTGCCGGCGGGACTGTCCACTGTGAGCACCGAGCCGAGGTCGGCGGGGTAGTTGTTGGTGGCGGTGATGACCGTGCCCTGACCGTAGGTGCTCTGCTTCGAGGTGTACATCGAGTACTGCTCGCGCCAGGACACCACCGTCTGCTTGCCGATGGTGTCCGTCTTGAGCCAGATGGTCGGCTCGCCACCGGGTGCGGAGGTCGCGACGGCCCGTAGCCCGTAGAGGGCGTAGTTGCCCGCGGTCAACGCTTCGACGGTGTCCTGGTCCATGTCGATGGTCAGTTTGTAGGTGTCCACATCGTTCCCCGTCATCGATCCGGGCACGGCTCTGCCACGGATGAGGTTTCATGGATGCGTGCGGCATGCCTGCCGGCGAGATGCGCCTGGGTCGCGACCAGTGCTGTCGTTGCGCGTCTGATTCTTCCCCAGTCCGCGTTTGGCCCGTCGCAGGATTGGTGAAACTGCTCCCCACCTGGGCAAACGCGTCCAGGCCGGGTCCCCGCGGTGACGACACGGCCGCAAAATCCGTTGACGGCGGAAAGCGGCGGCCCGACGGTTCGGTGATGATGATTCGACGTGAACGCCCCGGCGATGTCGACGCGATCCGCGCGGTGACGGCGGCCGCGTTCCGCGGCGTCGCGCACAGCGCACCGCCGGTGGAGCCGGGTGGCGATCCAGGCGAGGCGACGCTCGTGTCGTGGCTGCGCGAGGATGCCGGCTGGATCCCGCAACTGTCGTTGGTCGCGATCGAGGACGACCGGGTCGTCGGCCACGTCCTCGCGACGCGGGCGCATGTCGAGGCCCGGCCGGCCCTGGGTCTGGGGCCGCTGAGTGTCCTGCCGCGCCGCCAGCGGGCCGGCGTGGGCACCGCCCTCATGCACGCGGCGCTCGGCGCGGCCGACGCGCTCGGCGAGCCTTTGGTCGGGCTGCTCGGCGACCCCGCGTACTACCGCCGGTTCGGGTTCGTCGCGGCACAGCCGGTCGGGATCGCCGCGCCGGACCCCGCCTGGGGTGACAACTTCATGGTCCGGACCCTCAGCCGGTACGACGGCCAGACCGGCCGTTTCCGGTACGCCGGACCGTTCGACCGGCTCTGAGCCCTTCGCCGCACGGGGGCGCTTCGGGTCCGCCGCGCCCCCGGTCACCGCCGTCGCCGCCGGTGATCAGGCCCGGTCAGATGCGGAACCGGCCGACCGCCCGCTGCAGGTCCGACGCGAGACCGTTCAGCTCCGCGACCGTGGCGTCGACCTCGCTCAGGGTCGCCGTCGTGGTGTCCGCGGCGTCGGCGACCCCGGCGATGTTGCCCGCGATGTTCGCCGCCCCGTGCGCCGCGTCGCTGACGCTGCGGCTCATCTCGCTCGTGGTGGCGGTCTGCTCCTCCACGGCCGAGGCGATGGTGAGCTGGTAGTCGTTGATCCGCGCGATGATGCGGCTGATCTCGCCGATGGCGCCGACGGCGTTGGCGGTGTCGGACTGGATGGCCTCGACGCGGCGGGAGATGTCCTCGGTCGCCCGGGCGGTCTCCTGCGCGAGGTCCTTGACCTCGGACGCGACGACGGCGAAGCCCTTGCCCGCCGCGCCGGCCCGGGCGGCCTCGATGGTGGCGTTGAGGGCCAGGAGGTTGGTCTGCTCGGCGATGGAGGTGATCACCTTGACCACGTTGCCGATCTCGGCCGAGGAGTCGCCGAGCTTCGACACGGTACGGTTCGTCGACTCCGCCACGCCGACGGCCTCGGAGGCGACCTGGGCGGCGTTGTTGGCGTTCTGCGCGATCTCGCGGATCGACGCGCCCATCTCCTCGGAGCCGGCGGCGACCGTCTGGACGTTGTGCGAGACGGTGCCGGCGTCGCCCGCCACCACGTTCGCCCGGGACGCGGCGGCCTTGGCGCTGTCCGCGATGCGGGTCGTGACGCTGGTGAGGCGGCCGGTGCTCGCGCCGAGGGTGCCGGCCGCGGCGGCCAGGGTCTGCACGGTGCGCCCGACGCTCTCGTTGGCCCGGTTCATCGCGGCGGCCATCGCGCCGAGCTCGTCGCGGGCGTACACGTCGGCGCGCAGGGTCAGGTCGCCGTCGGCGACGCCGCGCAGGGTGTCGGAGACGGAGCGCAGCTGCTGGTGCATCCGGCGGGCGATGGCGAGGGCCAGCAGCAGCGCCAGGCCCAGCCCGACGAGCAGCGAGCCGATCGTCCAGTCGCGCGCGGTGGCGTAGTCGCCGGCGGCCTCGGCCGCCATCGCGTCGGACTCGACGATCTCCTGCTGCTGCAGCTTCGCGAGGGAGGTGTTCATCTGCGCCTCGAGGTTCTGCCACAGGGTGTTGCGGGCGACCGGGTCGGTGGGCACGGTCACCCCCGCCGGTGCCGTCTTCTGGAAGACCACGACGTCGCGGAGGTTGCTGTAGTCGGTCCAGGCCTTGGCGAAGTCGTTGAGCGCCGACTCGCGGGTGGTGGAGCCGGCCAGCCGGGTCCGGTACCTCGCCACCGCCTCGTCGATCATCGCGTCGCCGTCGGTGATCGCCTTGTCCGCCCGCGGGGCCAGCGACGGGTCGTACGCCGCCCAGGAGAACAGCGACTGGCCCCGGTAGTTCTCGCTGACCCCCTGCCGGATCACCACGAGCTGCTCGACGCTTTCCAGGTGCCGGGACTTGAGCTGGCCGAGCCGGTCGTTGAGCTGCGCCATGCTCGTGATCGACAGGATGCCGACGCCGATCGCCACGAGGGCCATGAGAGCGACGCCGATCAGGTTCTTCGTGCCGACGGACCGGTCGGCCACCCAGCCGACCAGAGCGGCGCGCCGGACCGTCACCTCGACGGTGTTCGTGCCAGTGCTCATGTGCCATCCTCGCCACGGACGCCGGAAGAAACGGGACCGTCCGCAGCATCGGCCGGGCGGCGGCACCGTTGAGGAAATCCCGTTCATGCGGTCAATCGCCCCCGTGCCCCGTTCGCCCGGGTAGAGCGGCGTGATGTCCGACGACGTGCGGCTGCTCATCCGGTACGAACCGGTCATCCGCTACACGGCCGGTGAGCTGTTCCTGCCGACGACCGTGGACGGGTTCCTCCGCCAGGCGTCGCTGTGGCGCGGCGCGGGGTGCCTGGTGCCCGCCGGCGAGCTGGACACCGGCACGCTCGCCGAGCACGGGCGGCGGCTGCGCGGCGAGCCGCTGCACCTGCGGTTCGTGGACCGTCCGCTGCGTGGGCGGGCGTACCGCGACTGGCGCCGCGACATCGGCGCGACCACGATCCGCCCCGGTGACCGGCTCGCCGCGGTGGGGCTCGCCTCCCGGCTCGTCGACGCGGCGCTGCGCGTGTCGCTGCTGGTGCGCGGGTCGGTGCCCGGCGGGACGCGGGCCGCGGCGCAGGTCCGCTACGCCGCGCGGCCCTCGCCGGACGTGCGCCCCTACTACGGCCGGGTGTCCCGCGACGGCGGCTACCTCGTGCTGCAGTACTGGTTCTTCTACGCCATGAACGACTGGCGCTCCACGTTCGGCGGCGTCAACGACCACGAGGCCGACTGGGAGCAGGTGACGGTGTTCGTGGCACGGCCCGGCGGGCCACCCGCCTGGGTGGTCTTCTCCAGCCACGACAAGCTCGGCCCCGAGCTGCGCCGCCGCTGGGACGACCCGGAACTGGAACGCGTCGGCGAGCACCCCGTCGTCTACGCCGGCGCCGGGTCGCACGCGGGGGCGTACCGGCGCGGCGACTACGTCACCACGGTCAGCTGGCCGTGGCTGGAGGCCGCCGGTGCCTGGTGGCGTGCGGCGCGGCGGCTCGTCGCCCCGGACGCGGCGGCCGGCGGGGACGGGTTCGGCCTGCCGTTCCTGGACTACCACCGCGGCGACGGCCCCGGCATCGGCCCCGGCGAGCGGCACGCGTGGACCCCGGTCCTGATCGGCGACGACACCCCCTGGGTCCGCGACTACCGGGGGTTGTGGGGCCTGGACACCGAGGACCGCTTCGGCGGCGAACGCGCCCCTGCCGGCCCCCGCTACGAGCGGGACGGCACCGTGCGGGCGTCATGGGGGTACCCGGTCACGTGGGCGGGCCTGGACGCCGAGGGCCCCGACCCGGACGCCGCCGCCGGCGCCCGGCTGCGCGAGGTCACCGCGCTCATCGACCAGCACCGCGAGCGGGCCCGCCGGCTGCGGGCCGCGGCGAAGGCGGCGGGCCGCCCCGCCCCGCCGCGCCCCGACCCTGACCTGGTGCGGCTGCAGGCGGAGCGGGTGGCGTTGCAGGACGGCGACCCGCCCCCGGCCCCGGCCACACCGGCCCGCCGGCTCGCGCCGCCACCGGGGCCGGCGCGGCGCCGGTTCCTGATGCTGTGGTCGGCGGTCTCGGCGTCGGTCGTGCTCGGCGGCGCGGCGCTGATCGTGCTCAACCCGCCGCTCGGCGTGTTCTGGTCGGCCGTCGCGCTGCTGGGGGTGCTGGTCGCGGTCGAGGCCGTCGCCCGGGGACGGCTGCTGCGGCTGCTGCGGTGGTGTGTCATGGCGGCGGTGGTGCTGCTCACCGCCTGGACCCTCGTGGAGGCCGCCGCCCGGCACTGGCGCGTCACCGTGGCGGCGCTGCTCGCCGTGGGCGCGGTGGCGCTGTGGGTCGCCAACCTCCGCGCCTGGCTCGCCCGCCGCTGACCGGAGCGCCCCCGGCGCGGCGCACGCGCCCGGCCGACCTTCCGCATCGCTCGCGCGCGTGACCGGCCGGCCGCGACCCGCCACGACCGCGCAGTGGCGCCCCGGCGCGAGCGCGGCGCCGGTTCAGCGCGCCGGGACGGCCGGCTCCGCCAGGGGGGTGCCCGCGTCCGGTCCGGCCGCGGGCTTCCGCGGAGCGGCCGGACCGGACGGCGCCGGGTCGAGGGCGGCGGTCACGATGAGGGACTCGATGCCGCGCAGACAGGTCTCCACCATCGTCGGGGAGACCGCCGCCGTGTCGACCCGCCAGGTGAGCTCGACCGCGTCGGTGGCGGCGTCGACGTGCAGGAAGCAGGTCGGATCCCACTCGTCGGAGCTCGGCCCCCAGCGCAGCGCGCCGGCGGCGAAGGCGTCGGCGATCCGCGCCGCCGACGGCACGCCCGCGGCGGGGGCCTGGGCGGCGGAGCGGCGCCGGTCGTTGAAGTAGCAGCCGGTGTCGAGGTCCACGCCGCGTTCGGTGCCGACGCGGTCGACGAGGGACCACAGGTCGCGGGGGTGGTAGTAGGCGTACATGCCGGCGGTGAGCTGGGCCTTGAACGTCCGGGCGACCGCCTCGTCGAACGTGCACCCGCCGGTGTCGATGACGGCGAGCCCGGCCTGTGCCAGGTTGCTGACGGACTCGGCGAACCCGGGCCGGAAGCGGTTGCTCACCACGATGCGGAACGCGCCGACCGGCTGGCCGGACAGGCGGCCGAGCATGACGGCGTACGCGGCGAGCAGGATCGTGCCGGTGTGCACCTTGGTGCGCGCGGCGACCGCGGCGAGGGCGAGGTGCGTCGCGGGTGAGGTGAGGGTCGCCTCGCACCACCGCGGCGGCTGCGGGGTGAGCGGCACCGGGAAGCGCCGGGGTTCGATCGCGCGCAGGTGCTTCTCCCAGTACCGCAGCGACGCCTGGTGGGCCCGGCGGGCCGCGGGGCCCTGCTGCGCGGCGGCCAGCTCCAGCGGCTGGACGCCGGCGACCGGGGCGAGGTGCCGGCCGGTCGCGGTGTCGAGGTTGGCGAGGTCGGCGATGAGCGCCTCGAACCCGTACCCGTCGATGACCATGTGGCAGTACAGCGCGACGAACCACAGGGCCCGGTCGGGGTTCCCGGCGTCGGCGACCACCGCCATCCGCACCGGCCAGTCGGTGTACGG
Organism: Dactylosporangium aurantiacum; assembly: GCF_000716715.1. Classification (GTDB taxonomy): domain Bacteria; phylum Actinomycetota; class Actinomycetes; order Mycobacteriales; family Micromonosporaceae; genus Dactylosporangium; species Dactylosporangium aurantiacum. The sequence goes on from NZ_JNYJ01000040.1 coordinate 10,334, forward strand.
GTCCCACGGCGCCGCCTCGTACGCGGCGCGGATCGTGGCGGCGAGGGCCTCGGGGTCGCCGTCGTCGTCGTACACCTCGAGCGTGACCGTGCCGGAGTTGGACAGGATCTGCCGGGGCGGGCTGTCGCCGTCGCCGTCGCCGGGGAGCAGGCGGGTGCGCAGCGACTGGTGCCGGCTCATGATGAACCCGAGCGTGGCGACCACGTCCCGGACGGTGGTGCCCTCGTCGAGGGGCATCGTGCCGCCGGCCCATTCGGTGGCCTGGACGACCCGCATCGAGCGCCACGCGGCGAACTGTCCCCAGGTGAGCTCCCCGACCCCGCTGCCTTCCCCCGCGAAGGGGACCGTGATGCGCATTGTCACGAGGGTTTCCAGTTCTTCCGGTGAATGGTTGAAAACCTGCGCCGGCGTCGTTTATGACAAACGCCGCCGGCGCAGTATCGGCGACAGTTGTCAGCCTCAGAGCGAGCGCACGGCCTTCATGGTCTGCCCCCTTTCGCATGGCTGCCCGTCGATCCGTTGACACGGTCGCGGAGCGTCCGGCAATGCTCGGGAGCCTAGCGTTTCCCGAGCATCAGGAGAAAGGGCGAGCCGAATGATCCAACGGTAATTGCGGGTCAATGTCCGCATTCAGGGTACCCGAAAGAGGGTCCCAGCAAGGGGGACGAAATGGATTCTACATTGAGCAGAATCCATGATTGACGTTTACCGTCGTCAATTCACACCGGTCCGGAAATTTCCGCACCACGGGGCGAAAAAGGACACGCCCCGTGGTGGGGGTCGCCGGGCCGCGGCACGGTCAGCCGCGGGTGACCGCCACGCCGAGCCGCCGCTGGTGCCGCCGGCCGGCCGCCAGGATGCCCAGCGCGAAGACGAACATGCTGGTCAGGACGGTGTAGAGGCGGCCTCGGGGCGTTGAACGCGACCATGAACGCCGGCGGTGCGCCACGTCCGGCCCGCTGGGTGGCGCCGGGGCCCGTACCACGACCGGGAAAGTTTCGCGGTCGGCCGCGACGGTCCCCACCCACCGCGCACCGGCCCGGCGGGGTGGCGTCGCGGCGCGGGAGCCCGGCGCCCCGGTCGCCTATTGTCGTGGCGGTGGGCTGGGCAGCGGCGACCGGCCACGGTGGGCCGGCGCGGCGACGGGTGGGGTGGGATGGCGACGATCGGTGACGTGGCGCGGCAGGCGGGGGTGTCCCCGAGCACCGTGTCCTATGTCCTGAGCGGCAAGCGCACGATCTCCGAACTGACCCGGCAGCGGGTGCTCGCCGCGATCGACGTGCTCGGGTACCGCCCGCACGCCGGCGCCCGCGCCCTGGCCAGCAACCGGTCCAACGTGATCGCGCTCATCATGCCGCTGTACACGGGCCTGTACGTGCCGGTGCTGATGCAGTTCGTGACGTCGGTGGTGACGGCGGCGCGGCGGTTCGACCACGATGTGCTGCTGCTCACCCAGGACGAGGGCGAGCAGGGCATCGAGCGGGTCGCGGCCAGCTCGCTCGCCGACGCGCTCATCGTGATGGACGTCGAGCTGCACGACCGGCGGCTGCCGCGGCTGCGGACCCTCGGCCGCCCGTCGGTGCTCATCGGGTTCCCCGCCGACGCGACCGGGCTCACCTGCATCGACCTGGACTTCGCGGCGGCCGGCGCGGCCTGCGTGGAGCATCTGGCGGACCTCGGGCACCGCTGCGTCGCCCTCGTCGGTTCGCCGCCCGAGGTGTACGAACGTGAGCTCGGCTTCGCCAGCCGCACCGCCGCCGGGTTCGACGAGGCGCTGCGGCGGCGCGGCCTGCGGGGCACGACGGTGCCGTGCGAGCCGACCCCGGACGCGGTGCTGGAGACGGTGACGGGGCTGCTGCGGGCGCACCCGGACCTGACCGGGGTCGTGGTGCACAACGAGCCGACGGTGCCGCCGCTGCTGGACGCGTTCGCCGCGCTCGGCCGGCGGGTACCGCGGGACGTGTCGGTGGTGGCGATCTGCCCCGACGACCTCGCCGAGCGCGGCAAGCCGCGGCTCACGTCGGTGAGCATCCCGGCGGAGGAGGTCGGCCGGCGCGCCGTCGAGCTGCTCATGGCGCAGCTGGACGGCGGGACGGTGCCGGAGGCGACGCTGCTGCCGCCGGCGCTGACGGTCCGCGACAGCGCCGCCGCGGCCCGGAACACCCGGTCCGGACCGCGGCGGCGCTGACACACACCCGAGCAACGTCTGGCGCTCAGGGCAGGTGTACGGTCACCTGCCCCGTCTCCGCGTCCGCGGCGACGATGACCCCCGCGGGGTCCGCGGTGACGGTCGGAGTGAGCCGGCCGGCATCGACGGCCGCCACCGCCGCGATGCCGGCCAGCTGCACCCGCCAGGGCGCCGGGCTCCCGTGGTCCCGGCGCACCTCGACGGTCGTCCCGGCCCGGCGCACCGTGAAGGTCGCACCGTCGGTGTCGCTGAGCCGGCCCTGCGGCGAAGGGATGTCCACGGTCGTGCCCGCGCCGTCGGGCAGCTCGAAGACCCGCAGGGTGACGCCGTCGGCGTATGGGTAGTCGGGGCGGTCGTCGCGCGCGCCGAACGGCACGACCGAGCCGGGCCGGACCAGCACCGGCAGGTCACCGATGCCGTACCGGCGGCGGATCCAGCCGGGCCCGGTCAGCACCTCCCCGCTGCGCAGGTCGGTCCACCGCCCCGCGGGCAGGTAGAAGGTGACGTCGCCGTCGGCACTGAACACCGGCGCGACGAGGATGCTGCCGCCGAGCATGTACTGCCGGTCCAGGTGGGCGCAGGCCGGGTCGTCGGGGAACTCCAGGGCGAGCGGGCGCAGCACCGGCAGGCCCTCGCGGTGCGCGGTGACGGCGGCGCCGTACAGGTACGGCATCAGCCGCGCCTTCAGCCGGGTGTACTCGCGCAGCACGTCGACGGCCTCGTCGCCGAAGTGCCACGGCACCCGGTAGGACTCGTTGCCGTGCAGGCGGCTGTGCGAGGACAGCAGCCCGAACGGGATCCAGCGGGTGAACACCGCCGGGTCCGGGGTGCCCTCGAAGCCGCCGATGTCGTGGCTCCAGAACCCGAACCCGGACATCGCCAGGGACAGCCCGCCGCGCAGGCTCTCGGCCATCGACTCGAACGTCGAGGAGCAGTCGCCGCCCCAGTGCACCGGGAACTGCTGGCCGCCGGCGGTCGCGGACCGGGCGAACAGCACCGCGTCGCCGGCGCCGCGGCGCTCCCGCAGCACCTCGAAGACGGCCTCGTTGTACAGGTGCGTGTAGTAGTTGTGCATCCGCAGCGGGTCGGACCCGTCGGCCCAGACCACGTCGGTGGGGATCCGCTCGCCGAAGTCGGACTTGAAGCAGTCGACGCCGAGGTCGAGCAGGCCGCGCAGCTGGTCCTGGAACCAGCGGCGCGCGTCGGGGCTGGTGAAGTCGACCAGCGCCATCCCCGCCTGCCACTGGTCCCACTGCCACACGTCGCCGTTGTCGCGGCGGACCAGGTGGCCGGCGGCCGCCGCCGGCTCGAACAGCGCGGAGCGCTGCGCGATGTACGGGTTGATCCACACGCAGATGCGCAGCCCCTTCGCCTTGAGCCGGGCCAGCATGCCGGCCGGGTCGGGGAAGGTCGCCGGGTCCCACTCGAAGTCGCACCAGTGGAACTCGCGCATCCAGAACGTGTCGAAGTGGAACACCGACAGCGGCAGCCCCCGCTGCGCCATGCCGTCCACGATGGACGTCACGGTCGCCTCGTCGTAGTCCGTGGTGAACGACGTGGACAGCCACAGCCCGAACGACCAGGCGGGCGGCAGCGCCGGGCGGCCGGTCAGCGCCGTGTACTTGCGCAGCACGTCGCGCGGCGTCGGGCCGTACACGACCAGGTAGGACAGGACCTGACCGGGGACGCTGAACTGGACCCGGGACACCACCTCGGAGCCGACCTCGAAGGAGACCGGGCCGGGGTCGTCGACGAAGACGCCGTAGCCGGCGCTGGTCAGGTAGAACGGCACGTTCTTGTACGCCTGCTCGCTGCTGGTGCCGCCGTCGGCGTTCCAGATGTCGACGGTCTGGCCGTTCTTCACCAGCGGGCCGAAGCGCTCGCCGAGGCCGTACACCACCTCGCCGACGCCGAGGCTCAGCTGCTCGCGCAGGAAGTGCCCGTCGCCGGTGCGCAGCGCGGCCAGGGCCTTCGGCGCGCTGCTGGTCAGGACGCGGCCCTCGGCGAGGAAGTCCAGCCGCCACTGCTCGCCGAGCGCGAACCGGGCGCTGAGCGCGCCGGCGGTGAACGTGACGGCCTCCTCGTCACGGGTCACCTTGCCGTCGGCGGCCGGGTCGGTGTCGATCCGGAAGCGGGGACCGCGGGCCCGCCCGCCGGTGTGCCGGCTGACCCGCACCGCGACGACGTCCGGCGCCGGGGTGGTGCACTCGACGGTGATCAGGGGCGTGTTGAGGGTGTCGCCACGGCCGATGACCCGGCGGGTCGGCGCGTACACCGACAGGCTGTTCGCGCCGACGGCCACGTCGCGGACGTGCACGGGGTAGAGGGCGTGCACCCCGTCGCGCAGCTGCCAGTACCCGTCGCTGAACTTCATGCACGGCCCCATCGTGTCGAAGCGCCTCCTTGTCGAAGCGCTTCGACGATGACGCTACGAACCCGTCACCGGCGTGTCAATCGCCGGGCCGGGCCGGGCGCGACCCGCCCCGGCGGGGCCGTGAAACTTCCACCGGTGCGCGAGAATGCGACGGTGGCGGTACCGGATGCGCAGTTCCTGGCGATGGTCGAGCGGCTGGCCGAGGTCGAGCGGGCACACGCCGCCGACTACACGTCCTTCAGCGTGCGCGGCCGGCGGTTCGGCTACTACTGGCCCCGCACCCACACCACCGGGCTGAAGCAGACGCTGTCGGAGCAGCTCGCCCTCGTCGCGGAGCGCCCCGACGTGTTCGAGGTGCAGTTCACCTCCGGCGGTTTCGGGTGGGTCGTGGTGTACCTGCAACGCGTCGACGCCGACGAGCTGGGTGAGCTGCTGTACGAGGCGTGGCAGCTGTCCGCGCCGGAATCCCTCGTCGAGGCTCACCCCCTGCCCTTCGGCTAGTCTGCGCTCATGTCACTCACCGCGGAGTTCGAGCAGGCCCAGATCGACGTCAAGCAGCTCGACCAGCGCCCGGCCAACGACGTGCTGCTGCGGCTCTACGCCCTGTACAAGCAGGGCACCCACGGCGACGCCGAGGGCAAGCGCCCCGGCGTGTTCGACATGGTGGGCCGCGCCAAGTTCGACGCCTGGGCGGCCCTCGCCGGCACCGGCAAGGAGGACGCGCAGCGGCAGTACGTGGCGCTCGTGCAGCAGCTGCGCGGCTGAGCGTCCCGCCGGGGTATCAGCGCGGGTCGGGGCGCTGGGTGCGCTCGCCGAGCACCGTGCGGTAGAGCGCCTCGCGCAGCGCCAGCTCCCGCGGGTCGTCCCACAGGTGGAAGCCGGCGCGGTTCATCGCGTACGCGAACCCGATCCCGGTCTCCGGGTCGGCGAAGCCGAACGACCCGCCCGCACCGGGCGTGCCGAACGCCTGGTCGCCGGCGGCGCCGAAGCGCAGCCGCGGGAAGGGCTTCACGTAGCCGAGCGAGAAGACCGTCGGCACCCGCAGCACCACGTCCAGCAGCCCGCCGGTCGGCGGCTGCGCCGGGCGGACCAGCGCGTCCAATGTGGACTGTCCCAGGCCGAGGGTGGCGCCGCCGGTGGCCGCGTCGCCGTAGGCGCGGGCGATGGCGCGGACCTCACCGGTGCCGTTCGCGGCGGGCAGCTCCAGGCGGCGCACCTCCGGCAGGTTGTAGTTGCCGGTCTGCGACAGCACCTTCGGGTTGGCGAACGAGCGGGCGGTCACGCTGCGCGGGTTGAGGAACCCGAACACGAACCCGCGCGGCATCGTGCCCAGGTGCAGCAGCAGCTCGGCCGGCCGGTACCCGTGGACGTACGCGATCCGGTCCGGGTCCACCGTGTCGGGCACGCCGACGTAGAACTCGGCCCCGAGCGGCGCGGCGACCTCCTCGGCGAAGAACCGGCCCAGCGACCGGCCCGCCGGGTCGACCCGGCGCAGCAGCTCTCCCTCGTACCAGCCGAGTGAGATCGCGTGGTAGCCGTGCCGGGTGCCGGGCCGCCACGCCGGGCGCTGCTCGGCGAGGGCGTCGGCGACCACGTCGAGGTCGGCGAGGTCGGCGACGGTGAGCGGCCGGTCGATCGCGGCGAGCCCGGCCTGGTGCGCGAGCAGCTGCCGGACCGTGACGCCGGCCTTGCCGTTGCCGGCGAACTCGGGCCAGTACGTGGCGACGGTCGCGTCGTAGTCGATCCATCCGCGGGCGTGCGCGACCGCGACCGCCAGCCCGGACACGCCCTTCGTCGTGGAGAACACGGTGACGAGCGTGTCGCGCAGCCACGGCGCGCGGGTGCGCCCGTCGCGGTAGCCGCCCCACAGGTCGACCACCTTGCGCCCGTCGCGGTAGACCGCGCACGCCGCCCCGATCTCGCCGCGCTCGGCGAAGTTGCGCCGGAACGCGTCGGCGACCGGCCCGTACCCCTCGTCGACGTCGCCCTGGACGAGGCCGGGCGGGACGTCCACCTTGAACACCATGACGGCCTCCTGCGGCGGCGCCTGGAGCGGCGTGCGCCGACGATACACCCGCACCCACCACTTTCGGCACTACCCGTGCATGTTGGTTGCGTGGCCTAGGCTGGCGCCGGTGACGCACTTCCCCGGCGCGACCCGGTTCGACGCGCTGCGCACCTACGCGGCCCCCGGCATCCACATCACCACGACCTGGTTCGCCACGACCGCCCCGGTCACCGCGGTCCTCGACTGGTACGCCCAACACCTGGCCGACCACGAACGCGTCACCGACGGTGACTGGACGAGGGACGAGTCCGCCGCCGGCGCCCGCCGGTTCCACGGCGTCACCGTCCACCCCGCGGACACGTTCCCCGCCGGCCCGCGCCCGTCGCACCCCGCGCCCCCGGGCACGGCCACGGTGATCCGCGAGGACGCCGGCACCTTCCCCGTCCCAGCCGCGCCCGCCACCCCCGCCGCGCGCCCCTCGCTGCTGCAACGCATCCGCGCCAGGCTGATCACTCCCCGCTGAACCCTCGGCCGTCCTTTCGGTCAGCTCTGGCACACGCCCGCCCAACCGTGCGCTCGTCTGTGCCGGTTGCGCCGCGTAACAGCCCTGCGGCCACGGGCCGTCGCGCCGGGTCCCGTGCCGCGCGGCGGCCCGTGCTGTTACCGGTCGGCGCTGGCCGGTGCTGGCCGCGCGCGGCGCCGCAGGGTGTCCGTGGCGGCGGACGTGGCGGTCGCCGCGGTCAGGAACAGCGCCGCGGCGAGGAGGATCCGCACCTCCGGGTAGGTCGGCGGGGGCAGCAGCGCCCCGCTCGCCGCGGCGCAACCGGCCAGCGCCGCGACCGACAGCTGCGCCAGCCACCGGCCGGCTGCCCGCCGGCCACCACCGAGTCCGGCCACGGCGTCGCGCGCGGCCAGCACCAGCGCCACGCCGGCGACGAGGGCGGTCCCGGCGACGGCCAGCCACAGGGTGCCGAGGTCCAGGGCGTACCGGACCGGCAGCGCCGGCACGAAGAACAGCGCCGCGAACCAGGCCAGCCCGCCCTCCACCGTCGCCACCCCCGGCCCTCCCGCCGGACCCGGTCCCGCTGCCACGCCCGGTCCCGCCGACGGGTCCGGGCTCGCCGACGGGTCCGGGCTCGCCGACGGGTCCGGGCTCGCCGACGGGTCCGGGCTCGCGGCGCGGCGGTGGGCGAGCAGGCGGGCGCCGGCCAGGGCGGCGGCCGCGGCCACGGCGACGGGCAGCAGCCGCGGCACGTGGCCGAGGTTGTAGAGCAGGGCGGTGTCGTACACGAGCAGGACGATGACCCCGAGCGCCGCGGCGGAGGCGACGGCGAGCAGCACGTCCACCGCGGTCCGCGGCGCGGGCAGGGCGGGCCGGGCACGCCACCGGCCGACGAGGACCGCGGTCGCCACGCAGGACACGGCCCGCAGCACCAGGTCGTCGACCGTGTACGGGTTGCGCAGCCCCCACTCGACGAGCCCGAACACGACCGAGTACGCCACGCACCCGGCCCACAGCACGGCCGGCGTGGTGAGCAGCCGGGCGCGGGCCGGGTCGAGCCAGCGGCACACGCACAGGTAGGCGAGGACCACGAACGGCAGCTCGAGGACCGCCTGCACCCGCAGCACGGTCACGGCGAGCAGCCGCGGCGCGGGGAACGCCGCCGCGACGGCCCGCACCGCGTCGCCGCCGGCGAGGTCGAACCAGCCGGGCGGCAGGTACCGGGCGATGAACGCCGGGTCGCCGTCGTGGACGCGCAGCACGTACACGGTGAACAGCACCTGGTTGAGGTAGACCGCGGCGACGACGGCGGCCAGCCACACCCCCGGGCCGCGGGCGGTGCCGGGCGGCGCGGCCGGCGGGCGGCGCGGCACCAGGGCCAACCCGCCGAGGACCGAGACGACGACGAGCAGGTCGACCGCCGCCCCGACGCTGATCATGCCCGAACCGTACCGAACGGGGGTTCATCAGCGAAGACCGGTGATTTCGCCGATACACCCGGGGCCGCCACCTGCACACACTGACACGCATCGAAGTTACGAAGGTGTTTCGAGAGGAGTGCAGCGTTGCGAACCATCCTGCTCAGGCTGGCCGTCGTCCTCACGCTCATGGGCGGCGGGGTCGCCGCGGTCGCCACCCCGGCGCTCGCTGACGAGATCGGCCAGGCACCCACCGCCTCCAATATCACCGGCAACGGCAGCTTCGCGACCACGTCCGAAAGCATCTCCAGCCTGGTCTCCGGCTTCGGCGGCGGCCGGGTGTACTACCCGACGGCCACCGGCCGCTACCCGGTGATCGCGATCTCGCCCGGGTTCACCGCCACCTGGTCGAGCCTCGCCTGGATCGGCCCGCGCCTGTCCTCGTGGGGCTTCGTGGTCGTCGGCATCGAGACCAACAGCATCTACGACCAGCCCGGCAGCCGCGGCAACCAGCTGCTCGCCGCGCTGAACTGGGCCGTGAACTCCTCCTCCACCGCCGTGCGGTCCCGCGTCGACGGCAGCCGCCGCGGCGTGGCCGGCCACTCGATGGGTGGTGGCGGCACCCTCGAGGCGCTCGCCGCCGACACCAGCGGCCTGGTCAAGGCCGGGGTGCCGCTCGCACCCTGGAACACGGACAAGATCTGGAGCAACGTCAGCGAGCCGGTCCTGATCGTGGGCGGGCAGGCCGACACCATCGCGCCGGTCGCCACCCACTCGGTGCCGTTCTACAACACCCTGGCCGGCCCGAAGACGTACGTCGAGCTGACCGGGGCGAGCCACTTCTTCCCGCAGACGACGAACGCCACCACGTCCCGAGCGCTGGTGTCGTGGTTCAAGCGCTGGCTCAACCAGGACTCCCGGTTCACGCCGTACACCTGCGGCTTCGGTGGGCTGGCGGTGTCCGACTTCCGCAGCAACGCCTGCTGATACACCCGCACAGGGTCCCCGTCGCCCGTCCGGGCGGCGGGGACCTCGCGCGTCAGCCGCCGGCCATCGCGCCGATGATGAGCAGCGGCTCCCTGCCGGTGGCGACCGGGTCCGGCAGCGGGTCGTCGGGTTCGTCGTTGGACAGGTCCTCTTCGCAGCCGTACAGCCGCACGAACGCGCGGCGGCGACCGCTGGCCCGGTCCCGGATGGTGCCGCGCAGCGCCGGGTAGCGGGCCTCGAGCGCGTCCAGGACCAGCCGCTGCGTGACCGGGCCGGACACCTCCAGCTGGACCTCGCCGTCGACGCGGGCCAGCTGCCGCAGGTGGGCGGGGAGCACGACACGGATCATGGCAGCGTCTGCACCTCGACCGACAGCACGGCCGGCAGGTCCCGCACGATCGGCATCCAGCTGTCGCCGGCGTCGGCGGAGACGTACACCTGCCCGCCCGTGGTGCCGAAGTAGATGCCGCACTCGTCGAGGGTGTCCACGGCCATCGCGTCGCGCAGCACGTTGACGTAGCAGTTGGCCTGCGGCAGACCCTCGGTGAGCGGCTCCCACCGTTCGCCTCCGGTGCGGCTGCGGTACACCCGGAGCCGGCCGTCGGGCACGTAGTGCTGCGAGTCGCTGGTGATCGGCACGACGTACACCGTCTCGGGCTCGTGGGCGTGCACCGCGATCGGGAAGCCGAAGTCCGTCGGCAGGTCGCCGCTGATCTCCCGCCACGAGCCGCCGGCGTCGTCGGTGCGCAGCACGTCCCAGTGCTTCTGCATGAACAGCACGTCGGGGCGTGACGGGTGCATGGCGAGCCGGTGCACGCAGTGGCCGACCTCGGCGTCCGGGTCGGGGATCTGCCCGGACACCAGACCCCGGTTGATCGGCTGCCACGTGACGCCGGCGTCGTCGGAGCGGAACGCCCCGGCCGCCGAGATCGCCACGAAGATCCGGTCCCGGTGCACCGGGTCGAGGATGATCGTGTGCAGGCACATGCCGCCGGCGCCCGGCTGCCAGCGCGGCCCCGACTCGTGCGTGCGCAGGCCGGTCAGCTCCTGCCACGCCCGGCCGCCGTCGGTGGAGCGGAACAGCGCGGCGTCCTCGGCGCCCGCGTACACCGTGTCGGGGTCGTCCCGGGACGGCTCCAGGTGCCAGATCCGCTTGAACTCCCAGGGGCGGGGCGTGCCGTCGTACCAGAGGTGGTCGCCGACCTTGCCCTCGTAGGTGAAGTCGTTGCCGACCGGCTCCCAGTTGGCGCCGCCGTCGTCGGAGCGCTGGATCAGCTGGCCGAACCAGCCGCCGGACTGCGACGCGTAGAGCCGGTCGGGATCGGCCGGGGAACCGTTGACGTGGTAGACCTCCCAGCCGCCGAACAGCGGCCCGTCGACCTTCCAGTCCTTGCGGGCACCGTCCGAGGTCAGGATGAACGCGCCCTTGCGCGTCCCGACCAGCACCCGTACTGCGCTCATGCCGTCACCTCCGCTGCGCTCCGGCGCCGACCTGAGCCAAGACTGCGCCAATGATGAGACTCCCCTGCGCTGCGCTCCGGGTCGCTCATGCCGCACCTCCGTCTCCGTGTGCCGACCTCTCGCATCGTGCCACGGTCCGGGCCGCCCGCAACCCCGCTTCACCCGGTCGCGCGCCTGCCGGCGGCGGCGCGGCGGCTGCGGCGGTGTGTGAGCGGGGTGACGCCGGGTAGGGGAGCCGGCAGCCAGCACGAGTGAAGGGAGCACCGCACATGGGCGACGACGACCCGATCATCTCCGGCGTGCCCGCGGCCGCGCGCAACTCCGAGCCGGGTGACCGGCCGGTCAAGGTCCGCACCGGCGCGGAGCAGCCGTGGGACCCGGAGGACCTGGCGGTGGCCGAGGGGCGCGACCCGACCCCGAAGAACGTCGAACGCAGCCGCCGCGAGCTGGAGGAGCTGGGCGCGGCCGCGATCGAGAAGACGGTTCCCTGAGGGGCGGTGGTGCACAGTCCGGGTACGCACGTCGGTGTGCGCACCCGGACCGTGGCTCGTGGCGCCGGCGGGCGCACCGTGAGCGTGCCGCCCGGCGTACCGCCGCCGCATCGGTGGAATCGCCTGCGTGCGCGGCGGTCAGGACACCACCTTCGCCAGCTCCGTGCGGGAGCGCACGCCGAGCCGGGTGAAGATGTTGCGCAGGTGGTGGTCGACGGTGCGGGGGCTGAGGAACAGCACCTCGGCGACCTCGCGGTTGGTGGCGCCGCCGGCGACCAGCTCGGCGATGCGGGCCTGCTGCGCGGTCAGCGCCTGCTGCGCGGTCAGCGCCTGCCGGGCCTCGTCGGTGGGGGTCACGTGGTCGCCGGCGGCCCGCAGCTCGGCGGCGGTGCGCTGGGCCCAGGTGGCCGCGCCGAACTGCTCGAACGTGGCCAGGGCGCGGCGCAGGTGCTCACGGGCGGCGGCCGGGTGCCGGCGGCGGCGCAGCTCCTCGCCGTAGAGCAGCTCGGTGCGGGCCCGGGCGAACGGTGAGTCGCCGGCCAGGTGCAGCCGGATCGCCTCGCGGTACCGAACGTCGGCCTCGTCCTCGGTGTCGGCGAGCAGCGCGTGGCAGCGGGCCGACAGCGCCAGCCAGGTCGGGTTCGCGGTGCTGTGCGCCCACAGGTCGTACGCCCACAGGATCTGCCGGGCGGGGGCCCGGTCGCCGCACCGGGCGACCGCCTCGACCAGCGTCGGGGTGGCGGGGATCTGCACGCCGAGGTGGCCGCGGCCACCGGCGGTGCGCATCACGCCCCACAGCCGGCCGGCGGCGTCGGCGTAGCGGCCCTCGGCGACGTCGAGCAGCGCCGAGGCCCACACGCACATGGCGCGGGCCTGGCTGTCGACGTCGACGCCGGCCCTGGCCCGGCACCGGCGGGCCCACGCCTGGCTGGCGGGGGCGTCGCCGAGCATGCCGAGCACCACGGCGAGCATCCCGCGGCAGTTGTCGGCGACGGCGTCCTGGCCGGTGGCGGCGGCGAGGCGCTGGCCCTCGGTGGCGGTGGCGACGGCGAGGTCGAGGTCGCCGAGCGCGAACGCGGCGGTGGCGGCCAGATCCAGGGCGTGCGGGACGGTGGCCCGGTCGCCGGCGCCGCCGGCGAGGCGGGCGGCTCGCACCGCGAGGCGGTACGCCTGCTGGTCCTCGCCGATGAGGATGCCGGCGCCGGCGGCGCGGACCAGCGTCGGCGGGTCGTCGACGGCGGCGGCGAGCTGCAGGACCCGCCGCAGCGGCCCGACCCCCCGCGACGGGTCGCCGGAGAACAGCGCCGACACCCCGGTGAGGTGCTCGAACAGCAGCTCGGCGGCGGGCGGGTCGCCGGGGCGGCGCAGCCGCAGCGCCCGTTCGGCGAGCGCGGTGAACTGGTCGTGCCGGCCGGTCGTCAGCAGCGCCTCCCCGGCCAGCAGGAACGCGCCGAGGCTGCGCCGCCGGTCCCGGGCGACGAGCCGGCCGGCCGCGGCGACGAGGGTGTGCTGCTCCCCGCCGCCGACGCCGGCGCGCAGGTCGATCTCGCCGAGCAGCAGCTCCCGTTCGGCGTGCAGATGCTCCGGTACGCCCGGCGCGAACACCGACCGCAGCAGCATCCTGGCCTGGTGGGGCTCGCCGCCGCGCCAGGCGAGCCGGGCCGCCGCGAGGGTGCGCTCGGCGGCGAGGACCGGGCCCGTGGTGAGTGCGGCGGCGTGCCGCAGCGCGGTCGCGGCGAGGGCGGGCGGCACCCCGGCGGCGGCGTCGGCGAGGACCGCGGCGAGGGCGTCATCGGGCCCGTCGGCGACCGCGGCGAGGTGCAGCGCGGCGGTCAGCACGGCCCCGGCGTCGCCGGCCGGCGGCGTGCTCAGCTCGGCCGCCGGTAGCGTGCCCAGCTCGGCGGTCGGCAGCGTGCCCAGCTCGGCGGTCGGCAGCGTGCCCGGGTCGGCCGCCGGCGCTGTGCCGGGTCCGGTGGGCGGCGGTGTGCTCGGCCGGCCCGCCGGTCGGGGGCCGGGTTCGGCGGTCGGCAGGGCGGCGAGGAGCCGGTGCGCGGCGTGCCGTTCGGCGAGGGCGGCTTCGGCATACAGGACGGGGGCGAACAGCGGCGGCACGAACCGGACCCGGCCGTCCTCGACGTGGACGAGGTCGGCGCGTTCGGCGGCGGCGAGGTCGCCCGGCCGGTGCCCGGCGGCGAGGAGCGGGGCCACGCCGCAGCCGGGCCGGCCACCGGGGGTCCGGGGGCCGGTGAGGGCGGCGGTCGCGGCGAGCAGCAGGACCCGGCGGGTGGCGTCGGGCAGGGTCCGCAGCACTGCCCGGTACTCCCGGCGCAGCGGGCTGTCGCGGGGCAGCGTGTCGGGCGGGGCGGCCTGGCCGTGGCGCTGCTCGGCGTCCAGCGCGGCGGCCAGCTCGGTGAGGGCCCGCGGGTTGCCCTCGGCCATGGCGGCGAGGACCCCGGCGACGTCGCCGGCGAGGTCCGGCACGGCGTCGGTGAGCAGGTCGCGGCTGTCGCGAAGGTCGAGCGGGGCGAGCCGGCGCACCGGCAGGCCGGCGAGGGCGGCCTCGCTGCCGGCGGCCGCGGGCGTGTCCCGCAGCGCGAACAGCAGCGCGACCCGGTCGCCGCCGGCGTGCCGGGCGGCCAGGGCGAGGGCGTCCAGCGACGGGCGGTCCAGCCATTGGGCGTCGTCGACGCGGCACACCACCGGCCCGCGGGCCCGGCCGCCGAGCGCCCGCAGCGCCGCGAGGGTGGCCAGGCCCGCGGCGAGCCGGTCCGCCGCCGCGCCGCCGGAAACGTGACCCGCCACGTCGCCCGGCACGCCGGCGACGTGCCCCGCCGCACCGCCGGGCAGCCCGGCGAGGTGCCCTGCCGCGCCGCCGGACAGCCCGGCGACATGACCCGCCGCGCAGCCGGGCAGGCCGGCGACGTGGCCCGGCAGGCGGGTGCCGGCGAGGAGGCGGTGCAGGCCGGCGTACGGCAGCGCGGACTCCGCCGGGCACCCGGCCACGGCCAGCTCGACGGCCGGACCGGCGACGCCGCCCGAACCGCCCGAACCGCCCGAGCCACTCGGACCACTCGGACCACCCGAGCCGTTCGAGCCGTTCGAGCCGCCGGAGCCGAAGGAACTGAAGGAACCGGGCCCTGCGGCCGTGGCGGCGGCGAGCAGGGCGGACCGGCCGATGCCGACCGGTCCGGTGACGACCAGGGCTCCCCCGCGCCCCTCGGCGGCGGCGGCGAGCAGGGCGGCGATGGCGGCACGGTCGGCGTCGCGGCCTCGCAACGAAACTTTCTGCACGGTCGATGCACTAACCATGCCGCCAGTGTTACGTGTCGGTAACACCAATGGAAGGGGTCATCGCGACGACGGTCCGCCGCAGCTCCCGTTTGAGCACCTTGTGGCTCGGCCCGAGCGGCAGGGCGGCCACGACGCGCACCTGCCGCGGGTACTTGTGCCGCCCCAGGTGCTCCCTGGACCAGGCGACGAGGTCCTCGGCGACCAGTGCGGCGCCGTCGGCCGGGACGACCACCGCGCAGATCTCCTCGCCGTGCACCGGGTCCGGCACGCCGATCACCGCGACCTGCGCGACGCCGGGGTGCCGGGCGAGGACCTCCTCGACCTCGCGCGGGTACACGTTGAAGCCGCCCCGGATCACGATGTCCTTCTTGCGGTCGACGATCGTGACGAACCCGTCGGCGTCCTTGGTACCGAGGTCGCCGGAGCGGAACCAGCCGTCGACGACGGCGAGGGCGGTGTCCTCGGGCCGGCCCAGGTACCCGGCGAAGACGTTGTGCCCGCGGATGACGATCTCACCGAGCTCGCCCGGCGGCAGCAGCTCGACGCGGTCGTCCACCTCGGCCCGGGCGACCTCCACCTCGACGCCCCAGATCGGGTGGCCGACGGTGCCGGCGCGGGTGCCGAAGTGGGGCTGGTTCGTGGTGGCGGTCGGGGACGTCTCCGACAGCCCGTACCCCTCGAAGATCGACGTGGCGAACGCGGCGTTGAACCGCTCCAGCACCGCGACCGGCAGCGACGCGCCGCCGGAGATGCACAGCCGCAGCCGGGGCAGCTCGGCCCGGTGCGCGGCGGCGTCGAGCAGCGCCAGGTACATGGTGGGCACGCCGTGGAACACGTCGACGCCCTCGGCGAGCATGAGGTCCAGGGCCGCGTCGCCGGTGAAGCGGGCCAGCATGACGAGGGTGGCGCCGAGGCGGAAGGTGCCGTTCATGCCGACCGTCTGGCCGAACGTGTGGAACAGCGGCAGGCAGCCGAGCACGACGTCGGTGGGGCGGGCGTCGTTGGCGTCGAACACGTTGACCGTCGCGTTCAGCACCAGGTTCAGGTGGGTCAGCACGGCACCCTTGGGCTGCCCGGTGGTGCCGCTGGTGTACAGCACGACCGCCGGGTCCTGCGGCTCCCGGGAGGCGTAGGAGCGCAGCGGCGCGGCATGCGCGAGGTCCGCCGGCGCGACCACGGTCACGCCGGCCAGTTCGGCGGCGGCGGCACCGGCGGCGGCGACCGCCGGGTGGCACACGAGCAGCCGGGCGTCGCTGTCGCGCAGCGTGTACGCGACCTCCGGCGCGGTCAGCAGCAGGTGCACGGGCACGACGACGGCGCCGAGGGCGAGGATGCCGTAGTAGGCGCGGGGGAAGTCCACGACGTTCGGGCACTGCAGCGCGACCCGGTCGCCTGGGCGCACGCCGAGGTCGCGCAGGGCCGCCGCGTACGTGAGCGCCTCCCGCCACAGCTGCGCGTACGTGACCCGCTGGTCCCCGTCGACGACGGCGACGCGCTGCGGGTACCGGCGCGCGGACTCGGCCAGGATCGCCGCGACCGACAATGTGGCGGTCATGCCGTCACCTCCGCTGCGCTCCGGCGCCGGCCTGACCTCCACACTGCGCTGCTGATTCGCAGCCCTCCGCTGCGCTGCGGCCCACTCATGCGAGGTGCCCGCCGATCTGGGTGAAGCCGCGCAGCAGGTCCCGGGCGATGATCATGCGCTGCATCTCGTCGGTGCCCTCGAAGATGCGCAGCAGCCGGACCTGCCGGTACCAGCGCTCGATCGGCAGCTCACGGGTGTACCCCATGCCGCCGTGGATCTGCATGACCCGGTCCACGACGTGGTTGACCATGGTGGCGCCGTAGAGCTTCGCCATCGACGACGTGTGCCGCGGGTCGAGGCCCTGGTCGACGGTCCAGGCGGCGCGCAGCACCAGCCAGCGGGCCGCCTCCAGCTCGACCTCGGAGTCGGCGATCATCCACTGGATCGCCTGGTTCTGCCCGATGGGCCGGCCGAACGTGTGCCGGGTGTTGGCGTGCTCGATCGCCATGCCGAGCGCGCGCTCGGCGATGCCCAGCGCGTGCGAGGGGATGACGTAGCGACCCTTGCCGATCCAGCGCATCGCCAGGTCGAAGCCCTGGCCCAGCTCGCCGAGGATGTTGCGGCCGGGCACCCGCACGTCGTCGAAGATGAGCGACGCCGGGCCGCCCTCGCCCATGGTCTGGATGAACTCGGAGCGCCAGCCCATCGACCGGTCGACGAGGAAGGCGGTCGCGCCGCCCTTGCGCACGTCCTTGTCCCGGTCGGTGACGGCGATGACGATCGTGAAGTCGGCGTCGTTGCCGTTGGTGATGAACGTCTTCTCGCCGCTGAGCAGCCAGTCGTCGCCGTCACGGCGGGCGCTGAAGCTGATGTTCGCCGCGTCGGAGCCGGCGCCGGGCTCGGTGATCGCGAAGCACGACACGCGCTCGCCCTCGATGGTCGGCACGAGGTACTCGCGGCGCTGCTCCTCGTTGGCGAAGTACAGGATGTTGTCGGCCTCGCCGCCGAAGCGGAACGGCACGTAGGAGCGGCCGACCTCGGTCCACACCAGGGACTGCAGCACCGCGGGGAGGTCCATGCCGCCGTACTCCTCGGGGGTGGACAGCCCCCAGAAGCCGAACTGCTTCGCCTTGAGCTGCAGCTCGCGCAGCTCGCCGCGCTCCAGCCCGGGCTGGTGGCGGCGTTCGCGGCGCAGCACCTCCTGCTCGAGGGGCTCGACCTCCTTGCGGATGAAGGACCGGGCGGTGTCCCGGATCGCCTTCTCCTCGTCACTGAGCGAGAAATCCATCGCTACCCTCTCCTATTTGCACTCGGAGTGCACTAATCTTCGCCGGCATGGATCGGTTCAGTTCTTTCGACGGGGTCGGCATCGCGTACCAGGTGTGGGGCGGCCCCTCGGCGCTGCCGCCGGTGGTGCTGCACCACGGGTTCGTCGTCGACGCCAATGTCAACTTCGTCGGCCCCGGCCTGGTCGACGCCCTGGTCACCGCGGGCCGGCAGGTCGTCGCCCCGGACGCGCGTGGCCACGGCGCCTCAGACAAGCCGCACGACGCCGCCCGCTACGGCGAGGCCGTCATGGCCCGTGACCTCGGCTGCCTGCTCGACACGATCGGCGCCGGCACCGTGGACCTGGTCGGGTACTCGATGGGCGCCGTCGTGTCCGCCATCTTCGCCAGCGGCGACCCGCGGGTGCGCCGGCTCGTGCTGTCCGGCGTCGGTGCCGGCGTCGTCGAGCTCGGCGGGCTGGACACCCGGGTCGTGCCGCCCGCCGAGATCGCCGCGGTCCTGCTCACCTCGTCGCCGGCGGCGGTGGAGGCGTCCCCGGCCGCCGCGTTCCGGGTGCTGGCCGACGCGATCGGCGCGGACCGGGCCGCCCTGGCCGCCCAGGTGCACGCGGCGCACCGCACCCCGATCGCGCTGGACCGGATCACCGCACCCACCCTCGTGCTCGCCGGGCGGGACGACAACCTCGCCGCGCGGCCGGAGGTCCTGGCGGGCGCGATCCCCGGTGCCCGGTGGCGGCTGGTGAGCGGCGACCACATGACCGCGGTGCGCGCCCCCGCGTACGCGCCGGCGGTCGTGGAGTTCCTGGCGGGCTGAGTCACCGCGGTCACCGGTACCGGCGCAGCTCGCGGCGGGCGAGCGAGCGGCGGTGCACCTCGTCGGGGCCGTCGGCGATGCGGATCGTGCGGGCCCGGGACCACAGCCCGGCCAGCGGCGTGTCCTGGCTGACGCCGGCGGCGCCGTGCGCCTGGATCGCCTTGTCGACGATCCACTCCACCGCCGACGGCACCGCGATCTTGATGGCCTGGATCTCGGTGTGCGCGCCCTGGTTGCCGACGGTGTCCATCAGCCACGCGGTCTTGAGCACCAGCAGGCGGGCCTGCTCGATGCGGACCCGGGACCCGGCGATCCAGTCCTGCACGACGCCCTGCTCCGCGATCGGCCGGCCGAACGCGACCCGGTCCGTCACCCGCCGGCACATCAGCTCCAGGGCGCGCTCCGCCATGCCGATGAGCCGCATGCAGTGGTGGATGCGCCCGGGGCCGAGCCGGGCCTGCGCGATCGCGAACCCGTCGCCCTCCCCGCCGAGCAGGTGTCCGGCCGGGACCCGCACGTCGCGGAACTCGATCTCGGCGTGCCCGCCGTGGTCGCCGTCGTCGTAGCCGAAGCTGCGCAGGCCGCGCCGCACGGTGACGCCCGGGGTGCCGCGCGGCACGAGCACCATGCTCTGCTGCCGGTGCCGGGGCCCGTCCGGGTCGCTCTTGCCCATCACGACCAGCAGCTCGCAGTGCGGGCTCATACCACCGGTGGCGAACCATTTGCGGCCGTTGACGACGTACGTGTCACCGTCGCGCTCGATCCGGGTGGCGACGTTCGTCGCGTCGGACGAGGCGACATCCGGCTCGGTCATGCAGAACGCCGAGCGGATCCGCCCGTCCAGCAACGGCTCCAGCCACCGCTCCCGCTGCCACGGGGTGCCGAACCCGGCGAGCAGCTCCATGTTGCCGGTGTCGGGGGCGGCGCAGTTCAGCGCGGCCGGGGCGAGCGACGGGCTGCGCCCCATGATCTCGGCGAGCGGCGCGTACTGCAGGTTCGTCAGCCCCGCGCCGTGCTCGCCGGGCAGGAACAGGTTCCACAGCCCCCGCGCGCGGGCGTGCCGGCGCAGCTCGTCCAGGACCGGCGGCGGGCCCCAGTCGCCGGTGCGCTCGCCCAGCCGCGCCTCGGCCGGGTACACGTGCTCGTCCATGAACGCCAGGAGCCGCTCACGGTACCCCTCGGTCACCGCGTCGTACGTGAAGTCCATCTACGGCCGCCCTTGTTCGAGCTTCTGCTGGAGCCGGTTCATGCCGCCCAGCCACCGGTCCGGGTCCTCGCCGCGGCGGGCGTAGTACGTGGCGACCTCCGGGTGCGGCAGGATCAGGAACCGGTCGCCGGCCAGGGCCTCCACGACGTGGTCCGCGACCCGCTCCGGGGTGATCGCGGTGCGGTCCAGCAGCCCGCGGCTCGGACCGGTGCCGCGCGCCAGCATCGGGGTCTGCACCCCCTGCGGGCACAGCGCCTGCACGACGACGCCACGGTGGGCGTACGTGGCGCGCAGCCACTCGGCGTAGGCGAACGCGGCGTGCTTGGTCACCGCGTACGGCGCCTTGCCGAGCAGGGTCAGCATGCCCGCCGCGGACACGGTGGCCAGGAACCGGCCGTGGCCCCGGGCGAGCCAGCGCGGCAGCAACGCCCGCGACGCGTACACGTGCGCCATGACGTTGACCTGCCACGCCTGCTGCCACAGCGCGTCGGGCGCGGTCGCGTCACCGCCGTGCGCGACACCGGCGTTGGCGCAGAACAGGTCGAGCGCGCCGAGCTTGTCCCAGGTGAAGTCGACGAGCCGGTCGGCCTCGTCGGGGTCGGCGACGTCGCCGGAGAAGGCGAGGCCGTCGATCTCGTAGGCGACCCGGCGGGCCGCGTCGGTGTCGAGGTCGTTGACGACGACCTGGGCGCCGAGCCCGGCGAAGCGGCGGGCGAGGGCGGCGCCGATCCCCGAGCCGCCACCGGTGATGACCACGGCGGCACCGTTGAGCTGCAGCGCGGCGCCGTGGTGCTGCGGCCCGGTGCCGTGCTGTTCCGGCCCGGCGCCGTGGTGCTGGGGCCCTGCGCCGTGGTGCTGCGGCGCGGCGCCCATCAGCCGGCCCGCCGGGCGAGGGTGACGCCGCCGTCGACGACGAGCGTCTGGCCGGTGATCCAGCTCGCCTCGTCGGAGGCGAGGAACGCCGCCGCGCCGGCCACGTCGCGGGGCACGCCCAGGCGGCGCATCGGGTACAGGGCGGCGGTCTGCTCCTCGTGCCCCTCGTACAGGGCGGCCGCGAAGCGGGTCTTCACCACCGCCGGCGCGATCGCGTTGACCCGCACCGCCGGCGCCAGCTCGACCGCCAGGCACGCGGTGAGATGGTTGAGCGCGGCCTTGGTCACGCCGTAGAAGGCGATGCCGGCCGGCGGCTGCACCGCCGACACCGACGACACGTTGACCACCACGCCCCCGGCGTCGGGCGGCTTGCGGAACACCTCCTGCACCCAGCCGAGCGCACTGAGCACGTTCACCTCGAAGATCTTGCGGGCGGCGGCGAGGTCGAGCTCCAGCAGCGGGCCGTACACGGGATTGATGCCGGTGTTGTTGACCAGGACGTCCGGCGGGCCGAACAGGTCCGACACGTGCCGCACGGCCTCGACGCGGTGCTCCGGGTCGTCGGCGCGCCCGGGCACGGCGACGGCGTTGACCGGCCCGCCGAGGGCGCTGACCGCCTCGGCGAGCGCGTCGGGCTTGCGGGCGGTGATGCAGACCTTCGCGCCCTCCTCGACGAACCGCCGGGCGATGGCCAGCCCGATGCCCCGGCTCGCGCCCGTGACGACCGCGACCCGGCCCGCGAGCCGGCCCTCCTGTGCGCTCATACAGCTCCTTCCGCGCGGGTATGTGCACTTGGAGTGTATGTTGTTCAGCGCGGCCGTCAACTGGCAAGCTGGGCCGGTGCGCGTGCTCTTCGCCAGCCTCGGCTCCGTCGGCCACACCTATCCCCTGATCCCTCTGGCGGTCGCCGCCCGCGCCGCCGGCCACGAGGTGCACTTCGCCGCCGGCGAGGAGGTCCACCCGCCGCTCGCCGCGCACGGGCTGCGGCCGTTCCGCCCCGCCGACGCCTTCTACGAGATCTACGCCGAGGACCTGGCGCCCGAGCTCGACCGGCTGCGCCCCGACCTCGTCGTGCACGGCTGGGGCCTGCCGGGGGCGGCGGTCGCCGCGCGCCAGGCCGGCATCCCCGGCATCTGGCACGGCTTCGGCCGCATGATCCCCGACGGCATCGGCCTGCAGCTGCCCGACACCGCCGTGCCCGGCCTGCCGCACCTGGACATCTGCCCGCCGTCGCTGCAGGACAAGGACTTCCTCGCCACCGCCGAGCGCATCGAGCTGCGCCCGGTGCCGTTCACCCACCCTGACACCCCCGCGGCGCTCCCCCGCGACACCCGGCCGCTGGTGTACCTGACGCTCGGCACCGTCTTCGGCACCGCCGCCCTGCTGCGCACCGCGATCGCCGGGCTGTCCCGGCTGGACGTCACCGTGGTCGCCGCCGCGGGGCGGGTCCCGCCGCAGCAGCTGCGCGACGTGCCGGCCGGCGTCACCGTCGCACGGTGGGTGCCGCAGGCGCAGCTGCTGCCCCAGGCCGACGTCGTCGTCCACCACGGCGGCAGCGGCACCACGCTGGGGGCGCTGGCGGCGGGCGTACCGCAGCTGCTGCTGCCGCAGGGGGCGGACCAGTTCGCCAACGCCGAGGCGGTCACCGCCGCCGGTGCCGGCCTGCGACTGGACGCCGGCGAGGTCACCGCCGACGCGGTCGCCGCGCAGGTGTCGGCGCTGCTCGGCACGCGCGGCGACGACCACCGCGACGCCGCCCGGTCGATCGCCGGCGAGATCGCCCGCATGCCGTCCCCGGCCGACGTCGCCCGGCGCCTGCCGGCGCTCTGACGGTGCCACGGCCCGGTGTCGCCCGCCGGCCCGCCGACCGCCCACGGGACCTGCTGACGGTTGCCCGGCCGGCGCTTGCGGGGCCTGCTGACGGTTGCCCGGCCGGCGCTTGCGGGGCCTGCCGACGGTTGCCCGGCCGGCACCCGCGGGCCGGCTGACGGTTGCCCGGCCGGCGTCGCCCGGTGGCCCGATGACGGTTTTCTCATCGAACTCTTATCCGCGCGGACCGGCCCTCTTAAGCGCCCGGCCGATCCTTGCGGGTGCCGGCCCACCGTGGACCCCTGCCACGCGCGCCGGCGGTCGCCGGCGGATGCCGGCCGACCATCGCCGGCCACGGAGGACCACTGATGAGCGACACGAAGCCACTGCCGGACGACCCTGACCGGACCGCGGCTACCCCCGCCGCCCCCGCGCCGACCGCCGCGGGCCCGGCGCCCACCGCTGCCGGGCCGGCGCCCACGACTGCCGGGCCGCCGCTCTCCTCCTCCGGGCCGGCGCATGTCGATGCCGAGCCGGTCGACCTGACGCCCGGTGAGCCGGTCTGGGCGGCGCAACCCGCTCCGGGGCCCGCGGCGACCACCCACGCCCCGGCCGCGACCGGCTCGGGCGGGTTCCGCGCGGCGGGGTCGGGCCTGCGCCGGTCCCGAGTAGGGATCCCGGTGCTGGTCGGTGTCGTCGCCCTCGTGCTCGGCCGCTGCCTGGGCGCCGGCCTGGTCGCCGCCGGCGCCTTCGTGTTCGGCGACGGTCACCGCGGCGACGACCGGGGCCGCATCAGCCGCGACGAGCGCGCACCCCACGGCGGCCCGGCATGGCGCGGCGACGAGCGCGGCGACGGGCGCGACGGCCGCAAGCCGGCGCACCCCGGGCAGGACGGCATGCACCGCCGGCCCACCCCCGGGGCGACGCCGCCGGGGCCCGCCGCCTCGTCACCCGCGACCCCGGCCGCCCCGTCCAGCCCCGCGACGTCCTGACCACTCCCGGCCGCCGCTGCCGGCAGCAGCCCGCCGCGCGGTGCGACGGGATGCTGCCGGCGACCGGGTCGGTCAGGGACGGTTGAACCGGCGGTCGAGGACCGGGTCGCGGTCGTCGAGCACCGGGATGTACGACGGTGCCGCCGCGGTGAGCGACGCCGGTGCGGGCACGCCCGCCCAGCGCTGCACGGCCGCCGTGGCGGTGGCCGCCTCGTCCGCGGTCAGCCGGCTGATGTTCGCGCCGTGGTTGGCGCCGGCCGCCGTGTACGTCAGCGAGTCCCACGTGCCCGGCCCGAGCCGGAACGGCTCGGCGCCCCAGGGGTCGTTCTGGCCGTACACGAACAGCAGCCGCCGCCCGGAGAGCTTCACCCACGCGTCGACGTCCAGCATCGCGAACGGCTGGAAGCGCGGGACGAGCTCCTGCGGGATGTAGGACTGGGCCCGGTCCTGACCCCGGTAGTGCTGCAGGCCGGCGAGGTGCGGCAGCGACACGTCCGGGTACCCGAGCTGGTAGGACGCCTGGAAGTAGTACGGGATGTACGGGGTGACACCCTGGTCGGTGTTCGAGTCGAGGCCGTAGATCTCGTCGAGCCACGCCCAGATGTCGTCGCTGGACGCGGTCGCCGGGGGCACCGCCGCGCAGTCGCTCTCCAGGCTGTACTGCCAGAACGCCCACGTCGTGCCGTTCACCATGAACTCGAACGCCCGGTCGGCGCTGCCGATGACACTGAACGTGCGCGCGTTGTCCGCCGCCCACGCCTCGTAGCGGGCGACGAGCTCCGCCCGCCGGCGCAGCGCCTCGACCTGGACCGCGTCGAGCGCCGCCCGGCACTGCGCGGTGCCCACCTTCGTGAAGAACCGGTCGTACGCCGAGTCCTCCCCGTTGACGACGTCCTGCGGTGCGACGTACGCGACGGTACCGTCGACGTCGCCGGGGTAGAACCGGCGGTGGTAGACCGACGTCATGCCACCCTTGCTCGCACCGGTGGAGATCCACCGCTGCCGGTAGATCGGCTTGAGCGCGGCGACGATACGGTGGTGGTCGGTCGCGGCCTGCCAGATCGTGAGCTTCGACCAGTCCGCCGGCTCGGGCCGGGACGGGGTGAAGAACCGCTGCTCCACGGAGAGCTGGTTGCCGTCGATGAGCCGGGTGGGTTCGGAGCGGAACGCGTACCCGGGCACGTTGTACCCGGTGGTGTGCAGCACCGTCGGCCGGTCGGTGCCCCGGTGCAGCAGCGTGAACCGCTGCTGGAACGTCCCCGCCCCGGGCCGCAGGTGGTCGACCGGCTGGGTGATGCTCAGCACGAAGAACCGGTACGGCGCGGCGACCGGCTGCTCCTCCAGCACCGTCACCCCGGGCGCCGCCTCGAGCTGGTCCCGGATGTCGGTCCCGGCCGCCACCGCGGGGCTGCCGCCGACCCCGACCAGCCCCACCAGGACCACCACCGCCAACAGTGCACGCCTCAGGCGCGTCATACCGTACCTCCTATCGACAGGTTGGAGTACGTCGATGCACGGTACCGAGGGATGCGCCGCCTTCCGCCCTCGTCGCAGCCCTCGCATGTCGGCGGCCGCCGGGCGACGGGTAGACTCACACAGCGCCGGCAGACTACGGAGCGTGCCCGGCTCGAACATCAATTAGGACGGCCCGAGTACCGTCGTGTTAGGACGCCCGCTCGACGCGGTCAGGTAGACGTGCCGGGCTGTGTGCGGTGTTGCGTACCGGGCCTTCGGGGATGCGGCAGGCATGCAGGCCTTCGGGCGCGGTGCGGGTGCCGGGTCGCCGGGTCGGACGCCATGTCAGCGCGGGTGTTGCCGGCAGTGGGCCCGTTGGAGCGGCCGCGGGCCCGTTGGAGCGGCCGCGGGCTCGTTGGAGCGGCCGCGGGCTCGTTGGAGCGGCCGCGGGCGTGGGAACCGCGGCCCTCGTGGGAACTCCGGCCCCCGGTGGGAACTGCCGCCCTCGCCAGACAGCCGCTATGGACCGGCTCGCCGCCTCAGGGCGGTCGCGGATCGAGTCGTTCGCCACGGCCACCCGGGGACCATCGGCCGCCCCAGTACTGCGGCGCCCCACAGCGCGGCCGCTCCAAAATGCGGCCGCCCCAGAGCGCGGCCACCCTCGCCGTGGTGGCCGCCCGCCGAAACGGCCACCGTCGCCGGGCGGCGGCTGCAGACCGGCTCGCCGCCTCAGGGCGGTCGCGGATCGAGTCGTTCGCCACGGCCACCCGGGGACCACCGGCCGTCCCGCACCTCGGCGCCCCACACCGCGGCCATCCAAGAGCACAGCCGTCCCACGCAGCCACCCCAAACCGCAGCCGCCCCAAACCGCAGCCACCCCAAACCGCAGCCACCCCAAACCGCGGCCGACCCCAAACGCGGACAACTCAGAACACGGCCGGCCCACAGCGCGGCCGACCCACAGCGTGCGGCCGGCCCACAGCGCGGCCGGCCCATAGCACGCTCATCGCCGCTGGAGAGCGCTCCCTCCCAGCCGAGATCGATCACCGCCACTGGAGCGCGAACGACCAAAGAGCGCGCAGCATGCTGGAAGACCGATCCTTGGAGAGCGCTCTCCCATTTGTCCGGATCCATTGACACGGGTCGCTTGCGCAGTTCAGTGTGAGATGACAGAGAGCGCTCTCTGGCAAGATCGTCGGCTCGCTGCCATGGGCCGGCGCCGGTCGGACCCCGCCCCCGGCCGTTTCCGCAGAACCGGAGGATCCGTCATGTCCCGTAGTGCCCTCGCGGGCAGGATGCGGCTGCGCACCCTGGTGCTCGGCGCCGCGCTCACCGCGCTGCTCGGCACGTTCCTCACCAACCAGGCCCTGCAGTCCGCCGACGCCGCCGAGACCCCGCTGTCGCAGGGGCGGCCGGCCACGGCGTCCTCGACCGAGAGCGGCGGGACCCCCGCGTCCGCCGCGGTCGACGGCAACACCGGCACCCGGTGGTCCAGCGCGTTCAGCGACCCGCAGTGGCTGCAGGTCGACCTGGGCGCCCCCGCCACGATCAACCGCGTCGTGCTCACCTGGGAGGCCGCATACGCGAAGAGCTTCACCATCCAGACGTCCGCCGACGGCACCTCGTGGACGACGGTCAACACCACCGTGAACGGCACGGGCGGGGTGCAGACCCTGACCGTGAGCGGCTCCGGCCGGTACGTGCGGCTGAACACCACGGCCCGCGCCACCCAGTATGGGGTGTCGCTGTGGGAGTTCCAGGTCTTCGGCACCGGCGGGGTCCAGCCGACCCCGACGGCCACCGGGTCGTCCGGCGCCGGCTGGGTCAAGATGGACCAGGCCAAGTGGGCCGCGCAGCTCGCCGAGTTCAACGCGATGACCATCAACCCGGCGCCGGCCAACGCGGTTCGGGTCTCGGAGTTCAACGCCGCGTGTACCTACAGCCACTCGTTCAAGGATGACCCGATCGTCTTCCCCGGGCTGCCCGGCGCGTCGCACATGCACAGTTTCCTGGGCAACCGCGGTACCAACGCCAACACCACCACCGAGTCGCTGCTGGCGAACACGTCGTCGAGCTGCGGACCGGCGCTGGACCACTCCGCCTACTGGATCCCGACCCTGTACGAGCGGGGCGTGCCGATCGAGCCGCGCGGCGTGACCGTGTACTACGGCTCGCGGCTGGCCGATCCGACGAAGACGGTGCCGTTCCCGCAAGGGTTCCGGATGATCGCCGGTGACGCCAAGCGGCAGGTGGCGACCCCGGCCGGCGCGCCCGGCCAGTTCTGGTGCGCCGGGCCCGGCGGCGAGATCGGCCGCAGCGCCGACGGCAACTGGCCGATCTGCGCGCAGACCGCCAACCTCACGTTCCAGCTCGTCTTCCAGGACTGCTGGGACGGCGTGCACCTGGACAGCCCCGACCACAAGTCGCACGTGTCGACGAACCTGGTCGACGGCCGGTGCGGCGGGGCGTACCCGGTCGCGATCCCGAACGTGTCGTTCGTCATCGACTACAACACGCACGGCAGCGCCGACGGCTACACCCTGGCGTCGGGCATGGCGTCCTCGATGCACGGCGACAACTTCTTCGCCTGGGACAACGCGGCCCTCGGCCACCGGGTGAAGGACTGCATCGTCCAGAAGGCCAAGTGCAACACCAACGGCACCTTCTGACCGGCCGTCCCGCCGCACCACGACGCGGCCCCGGCCGGCGGGCCGGGACCACGCCGCACCACGCCGCACCACGACGCGCCCCCGGCCGGCGGGCCGGGGCGCACGGACGCCCGGGACGGTCAGCACCGTCCCGGGCGTCCCCGCGGGGCTCAGCCCCGGCGCCACTTCTGGTTCGAGCTGCCGGTGCAGGTCCACTGGATGAGCTTGGCCCCGTCGTTGGTGTTGAACGACTGGATGTCCAGGCACTTGCCCGACTGCAGGTTCACGATGTCGCCGGCGGCGTTGAGCGTGAAGCGCTGCGCGCCGGTGCCGTTGCACGTCCACAGCTGGATCTTCGCGTCGTTGGCGGTGGAGCCGGACGCGACGTCCATGCACTTGCCGCCCGCGGAGATGGTGTCGCCGCTGAACGTCCAGCTCTGCGCGCCGGTGCCGTTGCAGGTCCACATCTGCAGCTGGACGCCGTCGGTGAAGTTCGACGACGGCACGTCGACGCACTTGTTGTTCATGTTGCTGATGATCCGGTTGCCGGTCGGCTGCGGGTTGCCGCCGCCGCTGAACGGCGTGAGCACGATGCCGGCGGCGCGGGGGTCACCGTCGTGCACGAGGGACTCGAAGGCGCCCACGTCGTCGAAGGGGAAGGCGTACGCCTTGCCGTCGACCATGTTCGCGTGGATGATCCGGGCGTACTGGTTGGTCGGGTTGCTCTTGTAGAAGTCCGCCGCGTTGGTGCTCGGCTGGGTGTCGATGGTGCCGAGCGTGCCCCGGTTGAGCGCGGCGCACAGCGTGCGGGAGATCGGCCCGACGACCTGGTCGTTGGGGGCGGCCAGGCGGCCGGCGCAGCCCCACACGTCGGCGCTGGTGGGCCGCTGGAACGACGCGACCTGCTGGCCGGCGCTGTTGGTGAAGTTCATGACGGTGCCCGACGTGCGCCCGAAGTACCTCGTGTTGGGCTGGTCGCCGAACGGCACGACCGTGAGGGTCTTGGTCGCGTAGGCGCCCCAGGCGCTGTTGATGTACGAGTCGAGGTACGTCGAGCTGAGCCCGCCCGTCTCGGCCGCCTTGCCCGGGGCGAGCACGCGCAGCACGGTGCCGTCGGAGCGGGTGTAGACGGTGCCGGCCCAGCCGGACTGGTTGCGGATGCCGTTGATGACCGCGTCCCGGCCGCCCGCGACGAGGTCGCCGGTGCGCTTCGTGGCGCCGCCGGCGCCGGTCACGGTGACCGCGTGCGGCACGGCGAACATGTCGACCTGCGAGCTGTTGAGCCACAGCCCGGCGTCGTTGTACGTGAACTCGCTCCAGTCGAACAGGATGTCGCGGTTGGAGTCCCCGCCCGCCCACGGCGCGGGCTGCACGAGGCCGTCCGGGGTGAGGAAGAAGTTCAGCCGCTGGCCGAGGGAGAAATAGACCCGGCCGGACAGGCCGCGCGGGATCTGGATGGTGCGGGTGCCGCCGTTGCCGGGGCCGGCGATCGACACGTCCGGCGCCGGGGTGGGCGGCAGCCCGCCGGCGGGCCAGTTGTTGAACGTGCCGGCGGCGTTGACGTACCCGAGCCGGCCGGTGGCCAGGTTGACGCCGAGCACGTACAGGTACACCGCGTCGCCGCGGCCGGTGGTGTTGGTGACGGTCAGGGGCAGCAGGCTCGGCCCGATCGCCTGCGCGGGGGCGCCGGCCACGAGACCGGCCGCGAGGGCGGCCGGGGCGGCCAGCAGGAGGGTCGCGGCTGCGCGCAGCAGCCTGGTCATGGTGCGCAAGGTGGCTCCTCAGTTCCGCTGGACGGCCCAGGGTGCCTCCGGTGGCGGCCGGACTGGGCTGTCGCGACGTTGTGTGGTCCGCCGTGCGCTCCCGCTCGAATCTGTGAAGACTCTTTAGAGAGAGCGCTCTCACAGCATCGAGGCGAGATCGGAGCATGTCAATAGTCCGGAACTGGCCGGGTGGCTGCCTGTTCCGCCGGCCGTCACGGCTGCGGCACCGTGCGGGGCCGCCGCCGCGGCGCCGCCTCCACCACCGAGACCCGGTCCCGGCCGTGGACCTTCGCGTCGTACAGCGCACGGTCGGCGGCGGCGAGCAGCGCCTCGGGCTCTGCCCCGCCGGAGCGGGTCGAGGCCAGCCCGACGCTCAGCGTCGGCAGCCCGTCGGGCAGGTCGCTGGTGCGGGCGACCTCGGCCCGCACCAGCGCGGCGATGCGGTGCGCGCCGCCCACGTCGCCGTGCACGACCACGGCGAACTCGTCGCCGCCGAGCCGGGCCGCGGTGGCCCCCACCGACCCGGGCGCCGTTGCCTCCCGCAGCGCCGCCGCGACCCGCACCAGCACCGTGTCGCCGGTCGCGTGCCCCCACGTGTCGTTGATCGTCTTGAAGTGGTCGACGTCGATGATGAGCAGGCAGCGTTCGGCGCCGGTGCGCCGCGCCGCGTCCAGCGCGGCGACGAGGTCACGGTCGAAGGCGCGCCGGTTCGGCAGGCCGGTGAGCGGGTCGCTGAGCGCCTGCTGCTCCAGCATCGCCACGAGCGCGTCGGCGCGCGCCCGCAGCTTCGTGACCACGACCGTCAGCACGCAGTACGCGGTGACCAGGGCCGCGACGTCGGTGACGCCCACGCCGAACGGCTGCAGCGAGAACGTCACCGCCGCGTCGGTCACGCTCGCCGCCGCCAGCAGCAGGTACGCCAGGTCGTGGCGCAGGAACGTCGCGGCGTACAGCAGCGGCCACAGGTAGTACAGGTGCGCGCTGACGCTGACGTCCTCGGTGGCGAGGTTCAGCCCACCGATGATGAGCACGCCGAGGACCGGCACCGCGACCCAGAACGACTCCGGCATCCGCTGCGGCATGACCCGGCAGCAGGCGCCGGCCAGGACCGACGCGCCGCCCACCACCAGCGTCGCGAGCACGCCCGCGGTCGTGCCGCCGGCGAAGCCGGGCACGAGCAGCGCGCAGGTGCCGACGACCGCACCGCCGACCATCAGGAAGTACGCGACCGCACGCGTCGCGGCCACCCGGTCCCGGGCGAGGATCATCGACCGGCGCAGTGACGCCCGCTCCCCCACTCCGCCCCATTCGGCACAGACCCGCCGCATCTGAGCACAACGCGGTGACCGGCGGGTGTGCCTGCCCCCTGCTCCGGAAAAGGACCACCTACAATTCCCCAGCGGTTCGCTGATCGTTGGTTGCCGACGCAGCGCTCGCGGTGCACGGCCACTGGCATGATCGACGATCGGGGGCGCATTGCCTGTTCGGAGCGACGGCTTACCGGCTGTCCGGCAGTCCGGCGAAGACGTCGCCGATCAGGGGACGGGCGGGGGCGCGGCCGTGCTGCACGTACCACTCCCTGCCCAGCAGCATCCGGAACAGCGGCCGCGGCAGCTTCAGCAGCACCGCCAGGGTGCGCCGCCCGGTGTCGGCCCCGGCCTGGCTGGTGTGCGCGGCCATCGCCGCCCGCTTCTGCGCGGCGAAGGCACGCACGTCGACACGGTGCGTGATGCGCTCCGGCTCGGCGAACGCCGCCGCGAACCGGGCCGGGTGGAAGTCCGCCGGGATGCCCGGCAGCCAGTGCACGGCCCGCAGCGCCCGCTGCAGCAGCCGCCGGTCGACGGTCGCCTCCAGCACCACCGGGGTCCCGGCCAGCTGCGCGGCGCGGGTCCCGACCCGGTGCACCTGCACGTGGTCCGGGTGGCCGTAGCCGCCCGCCGGGTCGTAGACGGTGAGCACGTCGGCCCGCTCCTGCCGCAGCAGCTCGGCGAGGCGCCCCGCCGCCTCCTGCGGGTCCGCGTCGGCGAACGCGCCGGCCGCGCCGGACCGGGCGTCGGCCATCCCGGAGTCCTCGTAGCCGAGGCACTCGACCCGGGCACACCCGAGCGCCTCCGCGGAGCGGTGCAGCTCGGCCAGGCGGCGCCGGGCGAGGGGCCCCTCGGCGAGGACCTCGGAGGACGCCAGCCCCGCCCCGCCGGCGGTGGCCACGACCAGGACGACGCGGTGCCCTTCGGCGGCCGCGCGGGCGAGGGTCCCGGCGGTCAGCAACGCCTCGTCGTCCGGATGAGCATGAAACGACACCATCGTGTACGGCACCGGCCAATGCTCCCATCTCCCCCCGGGCGCCGGCCGCGACCGCTTCGGAGTCCCCGTTCATGAGAATCGCGCACGTCACCGACTTCTTCCTGCCCCGGCTCGGCGGGATCGAGGTCCAGGTGCACGACCTGGCCGTCCGGCAGCAGGCGGCCGGCCATGACGTCGAGATCGTCACCACCACCCCCGGCGGCCCCGTCGACGACGGCGAGCTGCGGGTGCACCGGCTGTCCGAGCGCCTGTGGCTGCCCGCCGAGGTGCGCCCCGGCATCCTGCGGGACGGCCGGGAGCTGCTGCTGCGCGGCCGGTACGACGTCCTGCACGTGCACGCCGGTCCGGCCTCGCCGCTCGCGTTCGCCGCCGCGGCCCTGGCGGACCAGGTGCCGGTGGTCGTGACGATCCACTCGCTGCTGTCGCACCTGGAGCACGCGTTCCGGGCGCTGGACACCGCCGCCGGCTGGACCCGCTGGCCGGCGGTGTGGACCGCGGTGAGCGACGTCGCGGCGGCACCGCTGCGCCGGCTGGTCTGGCCGGCGCCGGTGCACGTGCTGCCGAACGGGATCGACGTGGACCGCTGGCGGGTCGACCCGCACCCGGCGGACCCGCACGGCGCGCTCGTCGTCGCGGTGATGCGCCTGGCCGCCCGCAAGCGCCCGATGCAGCTGCTCAGGCTGCTGCGCCGGGCCCGGATGGCGCTGCCGGAGACGGCCGGGCTGCGGGTGGTGATCGCCGGGGACGGCCCGCGCCGCCCCGCGATGGAGCGCTACCTGCGCCGGCACGGGATGACCGGATGGGTGAGCCTGCCGGGTAGGCTGTCCCGACCGCAGATCAGGTCCCTGTTCGCGCAGGGTGACCTGTTCGTCGCGCCGGCGATCCTGGAGTCCTTCGGGATCGCCGCGCTGGAGGCCCGGTGCGCCGGGCTTCCCGTGGTCGCGCGGGCCGAGGGCGGAATCGGCCAGTTCATCACCGACGGCAGGGAGGGTGTCTTGGTCGACAGCGACGCCGCGATGGCCGACGCGATCGCCGCGCTCGCCACCGATCCGGACCGGCGCGGCCGCATCGCCGCGCACAACCTGGCCACGGCGCCGCCGGTGGCGTGGCCCGACGTCCTGGCCCGGACCGCCGGGCTGTACGAGCTGGCCGCGGCGCACCGCGCTCCGATCGGCGCGCGCGCGTGACCCTGCACCCCGTCACGGACCGCCCCGCACCGACCGCACCGCCCGCCCGCCGCCGACGCCCCCACCTGCTCGGCGAGCTGCTCATCGTGGTGCTGCTGGTCAAGGTGTACGACATGATCCGCTCCCTCGCCGCGGTGCGGGAGGCGCCCGCGCACCGGCACGGGGCGGAGGTCCTGTCGATCGAGCGGCTGCTGCACCTGGACTGGGAGCTGGCCGCCAACCGGTGGCTCACCGACCACCCGCCGCTCGCGATCGCCGCCGTGTACTGGTACCAGTTCGCCCACATCGGGGTGGCCCTGGCGGTGCTCGTCTGGTGCTACGTCGCCGGCCCGCAGCTGTACCGGCCGATGCGCAACGCCCTGGTCATCACGAACGTGACCGGGATGACCGTGTTCTACCTGCTGCCGGTGATGCCACCCCGGCTGATGCCGGGCGGCGGCTACGTCGACACGATCGCCGCGGCGGGCTTCAGCCTCGACCACGGCGGCCAGGTCCCCGCCGACCAGTACGCGGCGATGCCGTCGCTGCACCTGGCGTGGGCGGTGTGGAGCGCCTGCGTCGCGGCGGCGCTGCTCAGCGGGCGGCGCGGGCGGGCGCTGTGCTTCCTGTACCCGACCGTCACCGGTGTCGTCGTGGTCGTCACCGCGAACCACTGGGTGCTCGACGTCGTCGCCGGGGTGGCCGTCGGGCTCACCGCGGTCGCCCTGGCCCCGGCGCTGCCGCCGCTGCCGGCCCACCTCACCGGCTGGCCCGCGCGCCTGCTGCCGCCGCTGCCCTCCTGGCTGACCCCGCCCGCCCGGCTGACCCCGCGGCCCGGGTGGTGGCGCCGCTCAGATGATGCGCCGGCGCAGCAGCACGGCCAGGACGAACGCGCTGGGCACCAGCGGCAGCCATACCGTGATCAGCCGATACCCCACCACCGCACCGAGCGCGACGGCCGACGAGACGCCGATCGCGGTGAGCCCGGCCAGCATGGCGACGTCCAGCGCGCCGATGCCACCGGGTGACGGCACGAACGCCGACAGCGACGACACCACCAGGTAGAGCACGACGGCCGTGCCGACCGTCACGGCCACGCCGAGGCTGCGCAGCACCGCGTACAGGATGACGGCGTGCAGCAGCGGCGTGGACAGCGACCCGAGCCACAGCGCCGCCGCCCGGTACGGGTCGCGCAGCACCCCCCACAGGCCGCGCAGCTCCCCGGCCACCCGGCGGCCCGCCGCGACGACCCGGTCCACCATGCGGCGGCGCCAGGCGGGCCGCACCGACGCCGCGAGGGCCGTGGCCAGCAGCAGCCCTGCGGCGGCGAGCAGCACCCAGGCCGCCGGCCCGGCGGCGCGCGCCGCCGTGTCCCGCCACGACCCCGGCACCTGGATGCCCCGGGCCAGGGCCGGGCTGACCGCGACCGCCACGACCAGCAGCAGCACGTGCGTCACCATGCCGACGAGCGAGTTGAGCCCGACGGAGCCGACCGCGGCGCCCGGGCCGAGGCCGTGCCGGCGCAGGAACCGGATGTTGATGCCCATCCCGCCCGAGCCGGCCGGCAGGATGTGGTTGGCGAACGACGCGGCGACCTGCACGGCGAGCAGCTTGCCGACCGGTGGCCGCAGCGACATCGAGCCGATCTGGGTGATCGTGCCGGCGACCCAGATCGAGGCGGTGCCGAGCGCGGCGACGACCAGCCACGCGCTGTTGGCGCGGGCCAGGCCGGCGGCGCCGGCGCTGACGGTGCTCCAGTGCGTCACGGCCAGCACGACGACCGTGACCGCGACGGCGACCGCGAGGAGCATCCGGGGCACCGACGAGCGCCACACCGACTCGGCCGGGGCGGCGTCGGCCGCCACATCGGCCGTGACCTCGTTGACTGTCATTGCGCTCCTACCGCTCGCGGGCCGATGCGCCGGGACCATCGCACACGGAAACGAGCGGGCGGCAGGCGGATATCACTATCAATCCGTCCAAATCCTGCAACTCGCTCAATCCGGGCGCTAATTCTACAGGTGACCGGGTGTGGCCCTATCAGGCGCCAAGCTAGCCGGACCGGCCGGCGACCAGCTGAACCGTGGGTGACGCGGCGGCTACCGCACGGCCTGGACCCGGTGCCGGCGCCGCACCGTCAGACCTGATCAGGGGCGAACACGGCGGCGAACGCCGCGCGGACCGGGGTGCCGCGCAGCCGGTCGTACACCGCGAAGACGACCCGGTCGAACCGGTCGACGTCGGCGAGCGCGGCCGCGAAGGCGGCGGCCACGTCGGCCGGCACGTTGCGGAACACCCCGCAACCCCACCCGCCGAGCACGAGGGTGCGATGCCCGTGGGCGGCGGCGACCGCCAGGACCCGCCGGGCCCGGCGGCGCAGCACCGCCGGCACGTCCCCGGCGTCCTGCGGCTGGCCGCGCAGGATCGCGCCCAGGTTCGGCGCGGCGGCCGTCAGGAACGCGGCGTGGTGCGGCGCGTCGAGCAGCCGGCCCTTGTCGTCGCGGAACACCGGCACGCCCGGGGAGTAGATGACCCGGTCGCTGTAGCGCAGGTCGTGCTGCTCGCGGTGGAACGCGTAGAACTCCGGCGCGGCCCGCAGGCACGGGTACAGGGCCGAGGCGCGGGCCAGGCTCTCCTCCTGCGCCTCCGCGCCGCCGAGGAAGCCGCCGCCGGGGTTCTTGGCCGAGGCGAACACCAGGCACGCGACGTCGTCACCGAGCCGGCGCGCCGCCGCCAGGGTCGACTCGCCGGTGACCTCCACCCGGGGCACCGCGGCCGGCCCGGCCGGCGGCGCGACCGGGTCGTCCGGCAGGTACAGCCTGGTCCCGGCGACGGCCGCGGTCACCGCAGGGCCGATCCGCACGAGGTCACCGGCCTGGTTGCGGTACTCACCGGCGGTGGCGATGGCGACGCTCTGGCGGGCGATCTCCCGCAGCCGCCCGCTCACCACGTCCGCCGACGGAGATCATGTCCTGGCACGCCGACACGGTACCGGCCGGCGGCGCCGTTCTTCGACCGTGTTCTTCGTCCGGCTTGTTCAACGGCGCTCGGGGCGGGTACGGGACCGGTATGCCTCTGGACGCGCAACCGCCCCGGCGGCGGGGCACCGTCGGGCACCCGTACAGCGCCCTGAACCTGCGGCTGGTCCTGGCCACCTTCGGGCTCGTCATGTCCGTCGTGTTCGCGGTGCTGCTGTTCCGCGCCGGCCTGCCCCTGCCGGCGTGGCTGTTCGTGCTGCTCGCCGCGGTCTCCGTGGTCGACCTCGTCGTCGTGCAGCGCCGCCGCCGGGCGCGCGGCGGGCACCATTCGCTGTTCGAGTGACGTTTTCTCATCGACTTCTGATTGACGCATCGAGCGGATGGGCATCTGTCCGCCATGCCGTGGATCGTGTGGGTGTTGGCCGGCGCCGTCGCGCTGCGTGCCGGCGTCGGGTTGCTGCTGCTGTGGGACCGCCGGACCGGAGCCGCCCCGGCCGTCCGGCCGGTCCGCCGTGCCCCGGAGACCGCCGGCTGAACGCCGCGGCTCGCCCACGTTCGAGCTGACAGGTGCTATCGACCGGCGGTTATGCCAGGCTGACGGTTGGGTACCACCTCCTCCACACCCGTGACCCCCGTTCACGTCAGGGATGGCTCGATGTCCGAACCCGTGAGGCGAGCACACGCGAGGCGCACCCTGGCCGAGCGTCGCATGGTGGCCGCGGTCGTCGCGGTCGCGCTCCTGGTCCTGCTGGTGCTGCTGCTGTCGTACTGCGCCGCGACCCGCCCCGGCCGCAACGGCGCCGCCCCCGGCGCCACCGGCACCGCCTCCCCCACGACCCGCCCCGGCGCCGGCGCCCCGGGCACCTCGGGCGGGCCGAACACGTCCGGTGGACCGGGCGCCTCGGGTGCCTCGGGTGCCTCGGGCGGATCGGGCGCTTCCGGCAACGCCGGCCGGACGGCCGCGCCCGGCGGCACCTCCACCGGCGGCGCGACCGGCTCCTCGACCGGCTCCTCGACCGGCGCGGGCGGCGCGGCGGGCCGGACGTCGACCCCCGGGAGCACCCCGACCGGCGGCTCATCGGCCGGCGCGGGCAAGTCCGCCGGTGTGGCCGGCGCGACGACAGCGACCGCCGGGCCATTGACGCCGAGCGGCGCACCCGGCACGGGCGGCGGTGGTGGCCTGGGCATGCGCGACCCGCTCCTGGCCGGCACCGGCATCGCCCTGCTGCTGGTCGCCGCGGCGCTCGTCGTGTTCCGGCTGCGTCCCGGCGCCCGCTGGCGCTGACGTGGCACCGGACCCTGCCGCGCCGGGCCCCGCCGCGCCGGACACTGCCCCGCCGGACACTGCCCCGCCGGACGCCGCCCCGCCGGACACTGCCCCGCCGGACGCCGCCCCGCCGGACACTGCCCCGCCGGACACTGCCGCGCCCGACCCTGCCCCGACGGCCGGCGCCCGGACGCCCGGCGCGGTGACGACGCTCGCTGCCCGGGTGCGGGACCGGGTCGTCGCGGCGCAGCCGCGGCAGCGGCGGCGGGCGCTCGATGTCCTCACCGCGGTGTGTGCGGTGGCCGGGCTCGCGTTCGTGGTGATCGGCGCCGCGCCGGCCGAGCGGCCGCAGCGCCGCGACGACGCCCCGCTCGCCGCGGGGCAGCGGGCCGCCACGGACGAACCCCTCGGGCCGCCGGCGCCCGCACCCGCCGTCCGCGTGGCCGGCACCACCGCGACCACCGCCCCCACCGGCGCGACCGGTGCGACCGGCCCGCCGGCGGCGGTGGGGATGGGCGCGTCGGTGCCCGTACACCTGGAGATCCCGGCGATCGGGGTCAGCACGGCGCTGATGGAGCTCGGGCTCAACGGCGACGGCACGATCGCGGTGCCGCCGCTGCGGGCCGACGCGCCGGCGGGGTGGTACCGGCACCTCGCCACGCCCGGCGAGGTCGGGCCGGCCGTCATCCTCGGCCATGTCGACACGGCCAGGGACGGCCCGGCGGTCTTCTACCAGCTGCGGGACCTGCGACCCGGGGACGAGGTCAGCGTGCGCCGCGCCGACGGCAGCACCGCGGTGTTCGGCGTCGACCGGGTCGCGCAGTACCCGAAGGCGCAGTTCCCGTCCGCGGAGGTCTACGGCGCCGCCGACCGGCCGGTGCTGCGGCTCGTCACGTGCGGCGGGACGTTCGACCGCCTGCAGCGCTCGTACCGTGGCAATGTCGTCGTCTTCGCGACGCTCCTGCGGACCGCGTGAGGGCGTGCCCTAGGGTCTGCAGGATGTTCGCGACGATGTCCGTTGCCGTGCTGCTCGTGGTGACCTACTGCGTCCTGATCGCGCGGCACCTGGCGGCCGCCCGCGCCGAGCACCGCGACCGGTCCGGCCTGCTGCGCCCGCTCGACGTGGAGACCACCGCGACCCGGGGCCTGCTCGACGGCACGGTGACCAGGGCCGCGTACCGCGCGACGATGGAGTCCGTCGCCCGGCAGGCCGGACACCTGATCCGCGTCCCCGACTGACAGCCGGCCCCGGCGGGGCCCCGCGGTCAGGGTTTGCGGGGTTCGCCGCTCGGCAGCTGCAGCGGCGGGCGCTGCCCGGGCAGCTGCGGCCGGGCGTACAGCTCGATCGCCTTCTTCGCCAGGTTCTTCGTGGCGCCGGCGTTGGCGAAGCTGCCGAGGATGATCGCGGCGCCCGGGACGAGCTTGGCGAAGATGCGTTTCGCGGCGCGGATGCCGGCCATCTGCGCGAGCTTCAGCCCGAGCCGCATCAGCATCTGGTTCACCGGCGGGCGCTTGGACGGCAGCAGCGTCTCGATCCCCTGCCGCCCCCGCGCGACCTGCAGCGCGGCGCGGGCCGTGTCGGTGTACTTGTGCACGCCCTGCAGCACGAGCAGCTCGGTGGCCCGCTCGGGGTCGGACGGGTCGCGGCCGTAGATGACGGCGATGAGCAGCACCATCTTCGCCTGCGTCCAGGCCAGGACCCCGACGTCGAGGACCG
Organism: Dactylosporangium aurantiacum; assembly: GCF_000716715.1. GTDB lineage: Bacteria > Actinomycetota > Actinomycetes > Mycobacteriales > Micromonosporaceae > Dactylosporangium > Dactylosporangium aurantiacum. The sequence goes on from NZ_JNYJ01000040.1 coordinate 48,858, forward strand.
CGCCGGCGAGGCCGACGGCCCCGGACACCGCCCCGGACAGCCGCGCGTGGTTGGTGTACCGGTAGACCACCATGCTGGCCAGGGCGTCCGCCGGCGCGCCCGGGTTCATGGCGCGCAGCTTCTGCAGCTCGATGACCATCTTCGGGCCGATCCTGGTGACGGCCTCGATCGCGAGGTGCTCGGGCGCGTACTCCGGGTCGGCCCGCATCTTCGCCCACAGCCCCGGCGGCGGCCCGTCGTCGACCCCGTCCGGCGACGGCGGCACCTGCCCGGCGCCCGGGACGTCACCGGCGTCGGCCACCTGCCCCGGCCACACCGTCGGCTCCTGACCGGCCCCGGCACCGGGCGCCGCGAACGGCGCGGCCGGCGCGGCCGGCGCCTGCGGCGGCACGAACGGCGCGGACGGCGCGGCCGGCGCGGACGGCGCTTGCGGCGGCACGAACGGCGCGGACGGCGCGGCCGGCGGTGCTGACGGCGCCGCGAACGGCGGGAGCGGCTGCTCGCCCCCGGCGACGGACGGCGCGAGCGGCGGCTGCCCGGCCCCGGCGGCCGGCGCGGCGGCCTGGCCCGGCCACAACGGCGACGGATCGGTGGTGCCCTGGGTGCGCTGCGGCCCCTGGTCGGCGTGGTCGGGGCTCTGCGGCGGCACGTCGGTCACGGGGACGACTGTAGGAGATCCGCACAACCCCGGGACAGACCGGCGACCGATCCGCACCCGTGCCGTGACCCGGGGTCGTCACGCGGGTCGGGGCCCCGGTGTCAGGCGCCGGCCAGCCGGTCCGCGTGCAGGTACTGCTGTTCGGTGGCGAACGACAGGAACTCGGCCATGGCCGTCAGGGTCGCGTTGTCGTACCGGGCGAGATGCGCGTTGCCCTCGGCGACGATCGGGCCGTAGATCTCCTCGACGAGCCGCCGGGCGTGCCCGGTCGGGTGGACCGTGACCCGGCGCCGGTCGGTGGCGGCCCGCTCGCGGGTCACGTACCCGGCGCGTTCGAGCCGGTCGATGGCGGTGGTCACGCCGCCCGTGGTGAGCCCGGCGGCGGCGGCCAGCTCGCCCGGGCTGAGCGGCTCGGGGGCGAACAGCAGCTCCAGGCACCGCATGTCGGTGCGGTTCAGCCCGAGCCGGTCGGCGACCCGCTGGTCCAGCACGTCGGTGGCGCGCTGGTACGCCTGCATGACCCGGCCGAGCCCGGCGATCAGCTCGGCGCGTGCGGTGTTCCCCACGCTTGCCGATCCTACGGGATCCCTCGTACGCTGAGACACTAGAAAATCTAGTTACTCGACTTTCAAGGAGTACAGCGTGCGCGTGATCGTCATCGGCGGCGGCACCGGCGGCATGTGCCTCGCACACGGCCTGCGCCGGGCCGGGATCGACGTGCGGGTCTTCGAGCGGCACCGGACCAGGACCGACGGGCTGCACGGCTACCGGGTCGGCATCGACCCCGACGGCAGCCGCGCACTGAAGGCGTGCCTGCCGCCGGAGGTGTACGACCTGTTCGTGCGCACCTGCGCGCGACCGCCGGAGACGTTCGCGTTCCTCGACGAGCGGCTGCGCCGCACGCTCACCGTCCCGCTGCGCCCGCCCGCCGACGACGTCAACGACGAGAAGTCGGTGAGCCGGATGACGCTGCGGCAGGTCCTGTACACCGGCATGGCCGACGCGGTCCGCTTCGGCAGCGACTTCACGCACTACGAGCGGCACCCCGGCGGCACGGTCACCGGCCACTTCGCCGACGGCACGAGCGCCACCGGCGACCTGCTCGTCGGCGCCGACGGCACGGGCTCGCGGGTGCGCGCCCAGCTGCTGCCGCACGCCCGCGTCGAGGACGCCGGCATCGTCGCGATCGGCGGCAAGGTGCCGCTCACCGACGAGACCCGGGCGCTGCTGCCCGAGGACGTGTTCCCCGGCATCGGGCTGGTGCTCGCCCCGCACGGCATGGCCTGCATCCTGCACGTGATGGAGTTCCCGTGGGGCCCGGACGGCAGCTCGCCGCTGCCCGGCGACCCGACGGCCGACCACGTCAACTGGGGGATCTCGGCGCACCGCGACCGCTTCCCGGCCGGCGTGACCGGCTTCGACGGCCCGCGGCTGGTCGCGCAGACCCTCGCGATGACCCCGCGGTGGAGCCCGGCGCTACGCCGGCTGTTCACGCTGACCGACCCCACCAGCTGCTTCCCGATCACCATCCGCACGTCGGTGCCGGTGCCGCCCTGGCCGACCGGGAACGTGACCCTGCTCGGCGACGCGATCCACACCATGACCCCGGGCCAGGGGGTCGGCGCGAACACGGCGCTGCGCGACGCGCACCAGCTCGTGCGGACGCTCACCGCCGGCGGTTCCCTCGAGGCGTACGAGCGTCGGATGCGCGACTACGGCTTCGCCGCGGTGGCCGCCTCGAAGGCCCGCACCGGCGGCGACCAGCTGGTCCACCGGCCGGTCGTCGGCCGGCTCGCCCTGGCCGGTCAGCGGGCGTTCCTGCGGACCGTCGACCGGGTCCCGGCGCTGAAACGGCGGTTCGAGGCGTCGCTGTACACCAGCCGCGGCGGTGACCGCGAGCCCTGAACCGGCCCGGAACTGCCTGCGGCGGCGGGCCGGCCGCCGGTAGGGTGCGGCGCGTGACACAGATGGTGCGGGGCAGCGTGGCGCCCGGGTTCGAGACGGTCCGCGCGACGTTCGAGGAGCTGTTCGCCGGCGGGGCGGAGACGGGGGCGTCGGTCGCGGCGTACGTGGGCGGCACCCTCGTCGTGGACCTCTGGGGCGGCTGGGCCGACGCGGCGCGGACCCGGCCGTGGCAGGAGGACACCCTGGCGACGGTGTTCTCCGCGGGCAAGCCGGTCGCCGCGCTCGCCGTGCTGCGCCGGGTCGCCGACGGGCGGATCGACCTGGACGCGCCGATCGTGGCGTACTGGCCGGCGTTCCCGCACCCCGCGGCGACGGTCCGGCACGCCCTGGCACACCAGGCCGGCGTACCGGCGGCCAACGTGTCGGACATCTCGCAGATCCTGGACGCGTCCCGGTTCGCCGCGGCGATCGCGGCGACGCCCCCGGAATGGGAGCCGGGCACGGCCCTCGGTGAGCACGCGCTCACGTACGGCACCATCCTCGGCGAGATCCTGCGCGGCGCCACCGGCGAGACGGTCGGCGAGGTCGTGCGCACCTTCGGCCTCGACGTGCACTTCGGGCTGTCCGCGGCGGACCAGCGGCGCTGCGCCGAGGTCGAGCACGCCACCCCGGACTGGCCGCAGCGGCAGCTGCGGGGGCACGGCGAGCTGTGGGCCCGCGCGCTCGGCCCGGCCGAGCTGCTCGCCACCGGCGTCGTCAACGGCCCGCTGTGGCGCGGCGGCGAGCTGCCCGCGGTGAACTGCCACGCGACCGCCCGGGGCCTGGCCACCTGTTACGACCGCCTGCCCGAGCTGCTGCCCGCGCCCCTGCTCGCCGAGGCGACCGGCCCGCAGGCGGTCGGCTTCGACCGGCTGCTGGAGCAGGACGCGACCTGGACCCTCGGCTGGCGCCGCGACGGCGCCTGGTTCGGCATGGGCGGCATCGGCGGTTCGTCGGCCGGCAGCGACGAGTCCCTCGGGTACAGCCTCGCCTACGTCACCCGCCGCCTCGGCGACCACGACCGGGGCAACGCCATGTACGACGCCCTCGAGGCCGCGCTGCGCACCGGCTGACCGCATCGCCCCTTTCACGGCGATTGTCCGTGAGGTTTCCCTCGGCGGGTGCAACCCGAGGGGTTTTGCGAGACGTCTTCGTGTGGGTAGCGTTCGCCACGGGGAGGGTGCAGATCATGCTGAGTCGTCGAAGGATGCTGGCCACCGGTGCCGGGGTCGCCGCCGGGATCGCCGGGGCCGCCGTGCTGACGGGGTGCTCCGACGGGGGGAAGAAGACCGGCACCGCCGCGGGCGCGACCGGCGGCGAGGGCGGCGGCGGTGGCGGCGGCGCGCAGCCGGCGAAGCTCACCATCACGCCCGCCGCCGACAGCAAGGACGTCGCCCCGTCCAGCCCCGTCACCGTGGCGATCGAGAACGGCACCCTCGAGTCCGTCACGGTCGCCGCCGGCGGCAAGGCCCTGGACGGCACCCTCGCCGAGGACAAGCACAACTGGCAGTCCACCGGTGTCCTCGCGTACGGCCAGACGTACACCGTCACCGTCACCGGCGTGGACGCCGCCGGCGCCGCGGTGAACCAGACCGCCACCTTCACCACGCTGAAGCCCACCGGCACCGTGTCGATCACGTTCCAGGCCAACCCGATGCTCGCGCTGAAGAACGGCGGCACGTACGGCGTCGGCCAGCCCGTCATCGTCTTCTTCAACAAGGCCGTCACCAACAAGGACGCCGTCGAGCAGGCGATGCAGGTCACCACGTCCCCCGCGGTCGAGGGCAAGTGGCACTGGGTGAGCGGCCAGAGCGCGCACTGGCGCCCCGAGAAGTACTGGACCCCCGGCACCACCGTCAAGGTCAGCGCCAACCTGCTCGGCGTCGACATCGGCAAGGGCGTCTACGGCGGCGGCAACGCCTCGGCGAGCTTCACCATCGGCAAGTCCCGCATCGCCATCGCCGACTCCAACACCAAACAGATGGAGTGCTTCATCGACGGCCAGATGGTCCGCCGGATCCCGTGCAGCATGGGCAAGGGCGGCAAGGGCACCATCGGCTCCAAGGGCGAGAAGATCGACTACCTGACCGCCAGCGGCGTGCACGTCCTCATGACGAAGGAACCCCTCGTCACGATGAGCTCCGCCAGCTACGGCGTGACCAACAAGAGCGACCCGAACTACTACGAGGAGAAGATCCGGCTCGCCTGCCGCATCTCCCTCTCCGGCGAGTACGTGCACCTCGCCGACTGGAACATCCCCAAGCACGGCAAGGAGAACACCTCGCACGGCTGCATCAACGTCGCCCCGGACCACGCGAAGTGGTTCTACGACAACTTCGACGTCGGCGACGTCGTCGAGGTCCGCAACACCCCGAAGCAGCTGCAGCTCACCGACGGCCTCGGCGACTGGAACGTCCCGTACGCCCAGTGGTGACCGACCTGCCACACCCTCGTGGCGACCACGCCCGCCCGATGTGACGCCGCGGTGCCCGGCCTTCGCTCACCCCGCCGACTTCGCCGGATTTTTCGGATATGTCGGTCGTGAGGTGGGTCCGGCGCCGAGAATCATCCGGTGCGGGGGATGCGGGTGCTGGTCACCGGGGACGGGCGGTGGCGGCTGGAGGTCCGGGCCAGGGGCGTCGACGTCTACGACCGCGGCGCGCAGAGCGCCCGCCGGACCCGGGTCGGCGCGCTGGTCCTGCGGCAGGCCGACCTCGACCGGGCGGTGCGCTACCTCCTCGACCAGGGCGCCGACATCGACACCCTGTACGAGCGCTGACCTCGCCCGCCGAACCGCCGCCCGCACCGCCGGACAACCGCCCCACATGCCGGCCCGAACGCTCCGCACGCTTGGCTGACCGCCCGCACGCCAAGCCGACCGCCCGCACGCCAAGCCGACCGCCCGCACGCCAAGCTAACCGCCCGCACGCCAAGCTAACCGCCCGCACGCCAAGCTGACCGCCCGCACGCCAAGCTGACCGCCCGCGCGCCAAGCTGACCGCCCGCACGCCAAGCTGACCGCCAAGCGCACCGGACCAACCGCCCCCGTGCCCAGCCGACCGCCGGGCGCGCCGGCACGCCGGGCGGGTCAGCGGCCGCCGGCCACGCGCAGGATGGTGCCGGTGGTGTACGACGCCGCGGGGCTCAGCAGCCAGGCGATCGCCTCGGCGACCTCGGCCGGCTCGCCGGGGCGGCCGAGCGGGGCGCCGGCGCCGGCCCGTTCGGCGCGGTCCGGGTCGCCCGACACGGCGTGGATCTCGGTGCGGATGATGCCGGGGGCGACGCCGTTGACCCGGATGCCGGCCGGGCCGAGCTCCTTCGACAGGCCGATGGTGAGCGTGTCGAGGGCGGCCTTGGAGGCGGCGTAGTGGATGTACTCGCCGGGGCTGCCGAGGGTCGCGGCGGCGGAGGAGACGTTGACGATGGCGCCGCCGCGGGGCAGGACCCGGGTCGCCTCGCGGGCGCACAGGAAGGCGCCGACGATGTTGACGTCCACGACCCGGCGCAGGTCGGCGGTGGCCAGCTCGGCGAACGGGCCGATGGTGGACGTGGTGCCGGCGTTGTTGACCAGGCCGGTCACGGCGCCGAGCTCGGCGGCGGCGGTGGCGAACAGGCGCACCACGTCGTCCTCGACGGCGGTGTCGGCGCGCACGGCGACGGCGGCCCCGCCCGCGCCGGTGATCGCGGCGACGACCGCCTCGGCCGCCGCGGCGGCGTGCTGGTAGGCGACGGCGACGCGGTGGCCGCCGGCGGCCAGGCGGGCGGCGGTCGCGGCGCCGATGCCCCGGCTGCCCCCCGTGATGACCGTGACGTGATCCATGGTCACGATGGTAGGTCCGCGCGGGTGTGCGGCAGGTCCCAGCCGGACAGGTCGGGCCCGAGCGGCACGACGCCCGACGGGTTGATGTCGCGGTGGACCTCGTAGTAGTGCCGCTTGATGTGCTCGAAGTTCACCGTGTCGCCGAATCCCGGGGTCTGGAACAGGTCGCGGGCGTAGTCCCACAGCACGGGCAGCTCGGTGAGCTTGTGGCGGTTGCACTTGAAGTGGCCGTGGTAGACCGCGTCGAAGCGCACCAGGGTGGTGAAGAGGCGGACGTCGGCCTCGGTGAGCTGGCCGCCGACGAGGTACCGCCGGGTCGACAGCCGCTGCGACAGCCAGTCGAGCCGGGCGAAGAGCCGCTCGTACGCGGCCGAGTACGCCTCCTGCGTGCCGGCGAACCCGGCCCGGTAGACGCCGTTGTTGACGTCGCGGAAGACGACGTCGTTGACCTCGTCGATCTCGGCGCGCAGGTGCTCCGGGTACAGCTGCGGCGCGCCCGGCCGGTGATACTGCGCCCACTCGGTGGACAGGTCGAGGGTGAGCTGCGCGTAGTCGTTGGTGACGACCTGACCGGTGGTCACGTCCACGACGCACGGCACGGTGATGCCGCGTTCGTACCCGGGGAACCGCGCGAAGTACGCGTCCTGGATGCGCTCGATGCCCAGCACCGGGTCGCGGCCGCCGGGGTCGAGGTCGAAGGTCCAGCTGCGCTGGTCGTGGGTGGGGCCGCAGACGCCCATGGACAGCACGTCCTGCAGCCCGAGCAGCTCCCGGACGATGATCGCCCGGCTGGCCCAGGGGCAGGCCCGGCTCACCACCAGGCGGTAGCGGCCGGGCTCGACCGGGTAGCCGTCCCGGCCGTCGGCGGTGATGCGGGTCGTGATGTAGCGCTGGTCCCGCTGGAACTCGCCGGTCGACCGGTAGGCACCCATACGTCCTATCCTGCCATTGCCGCGTACCGCTGCGCCGGGTCGGCGGAGAGGGACTGCTTGGCGCCGCGGGACGTGTCGTCGGCGAGGACCTCGTCGCGGTCCTGCTCGACGGCGTCGAAGACCTGCGCGGCGACCGCCTCGGGGCTGATCTTCGGCGCGTCGACCGCGGCGGCCATGTCGGTGTCGACGTAACCGACGTGCAGGCCGGTGACGCCGATGCCCTGCGGGGCCAGCTCGAGGCGCACCGCGTCGCTGGCCGACCACAGGGCGGCCTTGGTGGCGCTGTACGACTGCCCGAAGGCGACCCACGACAGCGCCGAGTGCACGTTGACGATCCGGCCGCCGCCGCCCGCGAGCAGCTGCGGCACGAACGCGCGGGTGACCGCGATCGGGCCGTAGAAGTTCGTCTCGAACTCGCGGCGCACCTCGGCGAGGTCGCCGGTGAGGAGGCTGGCGCCGACGTAGATGCCGGCGTTGTTGATCAGGACCGTGACGTCGCCGGTCTGCTCGGCGGCCCGGCGGACCGACCCGGGGTCGGTGACGTCCAGGGCCAGGGCGTGCACGCCCGGCGCGGTGACCGTGCGCGGGTCGCGGGCCGCGGCGTACACCTTGCGGGCGCCGCGGGCGACCGCCTCGGCCACCAGGGCCTTGCCGATGCCCCGGTTGCCGCCGGTGACCAGGACGACCGCCTGCTTGAGATCCATGTCGGGCTCCTTGCGCTCAGGGCTGGAAACCGATCGGTTTCCGGCTGCCCCGCAACCATAAACCGATCGGTTTACCATTGGGGTGTGACCTCTCCGACACGTGACCGCCTCCTGCGCGCCGCCGCCGACCTGTTCTACGCCGAGGGCGTCGGCGCGGTCGGCGTGGAGCGCCTGTGCCAGACCGCCGGGGTGTCCAAGCGGTCGATGTACCAGCTGTTCGCCACCAAGGACGACCTGGTCGCCGAGGCGCTGCGGGTGCACGGCCCGGCGACCGTCGCGCACTACTTCGCGCCCGAGGACGCCCCGCTCGGCCCGCGCGAGCGGATCCTGCACGTCTTCGACGTCCTCGAGGAGCAGGCCGCGACGCCCGGCTTCCACGGCTGCCCGTTCGCCAACACCACGATCGAGCTGCACGACGCGGCGCACCAGGCCAGCCGGGTCGCGTGGGCGTTCAAGCAGCAGCTGGAGGCGTACTTCCAGCGGCAGGCGGCCCTGCTCGGCGCCCGCGACCCGCGGCGGCTCGGCACGCAGCTGGTGATGCTGTTCGACGGCGCGTCCGTGCGCGCCGTCATGCGCGGCGGCGGCCTCGACGGCGCCGCCACCGGCACCGCCGCGACGCTGCTGGACGCCTCCGTCTGAGGCTGCGCCCGCACCGCAGGAGGCCCGGGCATTACCTCACAGGTCATCGACACGCCTCCCGGCGAGCGGAGAGGATCACCGGCATGACGGCATACGCACTGGCCCACCTGCACACCCCGAACCTGCACGAGGACGTCCTGGTCTACCTGGAGCGCATCCAGGCGACCCTCGACCCCTTCGGCGGCACGTTCCTCGCCCACGGCCCCGACGTCGAGGTCCGCGAGGGCGAGTGGCCCGGCACGGTCGTGCTGCTGGAGTTCCCCGACAAGGACGCGGTCCGCGCCTGGTACGACTCCCCCGCCTACCAGGAGATCCTGCCGCTGCGCACGAACCACATCGCGGGCTCGGCGATCCTCTTCGACGGCGTGCGCCCCGGCCACGACCCGGCGAAGATGGCCGCCGCGATCCGCGCCACGCAGCAGGGCTGAGCCGGCGTATACAGTTTGCCGCGTGTCCATGGATCGGATCGACACCAGCGTCGCGCACCCGGCCCGGCGGTACAACTACTGGCTCGGCGGCAAGGACAACTTCGCCGCCGACCGGGCGTCCGCCGACGCCATCGCCGCGGCCTGGCCCAGCGCGCCGGTCGCGGCCCGGGAGAACCGGCGCTTCCTCGGCCGCGCCGTGCGGTTCCTCGCCGCCGAGGCCGGCGTCCGCCAGTTCCTGGACATCGGCACCGGCCTGCCGACGGCCGGCAACACCCACGAGGTCGCGCAGGCGATCGCCCCGTCGGCGCGGGTGGTGTATGTCGACAACGACCCGATGGTCATGGTCCACGCCCGGGCCCTGCTGACCAGCGCGCCGGAGGGCGCGACCGCCTACCTGGAGGCGGACCTGCGCGACCCGGGGCACATCCTCGCCCACCCGGACCTGCGCGCGACGCTGGACCTCACCCGGCCGGTCGGGCTCATGCTCGTCGCGGTGCTGCACTTCGTGCACGGCGAGGGCGCCGCCCTGCCGATCGTGCGGCAGCTGCTGGACGCGCTGCCCCCGGGCAGCTACCTGGTGGCCAGCAACGCCACCAAGGACTTCCTGCCGCCGCAGATCGCCGCGGTGTACGACCGGATGCTGACCGCCGGCCAGACCGACATCTGGCCCCGGACCCGCTCGGAGTTCGGCGCCCTGTTCGACGGCCTGGACCTGGTGGAGCCGGGCGTCGTCGCGGCGCACGAGTGGCGCCCCGACGAGCCCGACCCGTCGCTCACCCCGGCCGACGTCTCGGTCTACGCCGCCGCCGGCCGGGTGCCGTAGCGGTGGTCACGCCCGCTCACTCCACGGTCAGGTCGACCTGGTTGGGGTAGAAGGCGACCCGCTTCGCGATCGGCTCGACGGCCGGGTAGGGCGTCTCGTAGGTCCAGATCACGTTGGTGAGCTCACGGTCCGCGGTGACGACGCTGTAGTAGGAGGCGTCGCCCTTGTACGGGCAGTGCGTCGAGTGCTCCGTGCGGCGCAGCAGCGACCGGTCCACGTCGTCCAGCGGCAGGTAGTACACCGGCGGGTACGTCGACTCCTGCAGCGTCAGCGCGTCGGTCGTGTCGGCGACGGTGACCCCGTCGACGCGCACGGTGACGCGGCGGCCGGTCGGCGTGACGGTGATCGGGTGGTCGGGTCCTGGGATCTTCATACCCCGACGCTAGCTCGCGCTCAGGCGACCGGCCTGCCGGCGAGCAGCCGGTCGACGCAGCGCTGGGCGAGGTCCGGGGTCAGCGTCCAGGGCAGGAAGATCACCCGGTAGATGATCGGGGCGATGACCAGCTCGATGAGGTCGTCGGCGGCGAACGACGCGGTGGCCCGGGCGGCGAGCACCTGCGCCTCGGCGCGGCGGTTGCGCAGGCAGTCGGACTCGGTCTCGCCGGCGGAGGCGGCCCCGCCGCGCAGCAGGGCGGCGTTGACCGGCTTGGCGTAGTGCTCGACGATCTCGCCGGCCCAGGCGATGAGGTCGGCGCGCAGCTCGCCGGTGTCCGGCAGCGGCCGGTCCGGGTCGAGCCGGTAGGTGGCGATGTCGTTGAGCATCGTCGGCAGGTCGCCCCAGCGCCGGTAGATCGAGGTCGGGTTGACCCCGGCGCGCTCGGCGATGAGCGGGATGGTCACCCGCTCGGCGCCGCGCTCCCGCACGAGGTCCTCGACCGCGCTCCTGACCTGCGCGACGACCACGGCGCTGCGCCCGCCGGTGCGCTTCCCGGTCGACATGTGACGCTCCTAACGCAACGATCTTTGCTTTAAGGGTGCCGAAGCGGCCGCCACGGCGTAGCTTCAGCCTAACGCAACGGAATTTGCTTTAGGGGGTACGGCATGACGACCGCACTGGTCAGGCCCGTCACACTGCCCACCGGAGTCGCCTTCGCCGGCACCGGGCTGGCGTTCGCGTCGCTGTACCTGGCGGCCGGCGCACCGACGCCGCTGCTGGTGCTGTTCGAGCGGGAGTGGGGCTTCGCCCCGTGGGTGCTCACGGTCGCGTTCGCCGCGTACGCGTTCGGCCTGCTCGCCTCGCTGCTCGTGGTCGGGTCGCTGTCCGACCACGTGGGGCGGCGGCCGGTCCTGGTCGGCGCCCTCAGCGTCGAGGTCGCCGCCATGCTCATGTTCGTGTTCGCCCCGGACATCGGCTGGGTGATCGCCGCCCGCGTCGTGCAGGGCGTCGCCACGGGCGCGGCGAGCAGCGCGTTCACCGCCGCGCTCGTCGAGCTGGCGCCGCCGCACCGCAAGCGGCTCGGCACCGTCGTCGCGGGCGCCGCCCCGGCCGGCGGGCTCGGCCTGGGCGCGCTGCTGACCGGCGCGGCCGTGCAGTTCACCCACTCGGCGAACCTCATCGTCTTCGGCGCCCTCACCGTCGTCATGGTCCTCGGCACGCTCACCGCCGCGTTCTCCGGCGAGACCGCGACCCGCCGCGCCGGCGCCCTCGACTCGCTCCGGCCCCGCGTCACGGTGCCCCGCGCCGCCCGCCGCGAGTTCACCGCCGCCATCCCGGTGCACCTGGCCAGCTGGATGTTCGCCGGCCTGTTCATGGGGCTCGCCCCGACGATCGTGCGCGACATCTTCCACCTCGACAGCGGCCTGCTCAACGGCGCCACCGCGTTCCTGCCGCCCGCGTCGGCCGCCGTCGCCGGGTACGTGCTGGGCCGCCAGCACCCCCGCCGCACCATCCTGCTCGGCGGCGCCGCGGTGCTGCTCGGCGCCGCGGTCGTCCTCACCGGCGTCGGCACCGTCACGCTGCCCCTGGTGTGGGCCGGCGGGGTCATCGGCGGCGCCGGGTTCGGCGCGACGTTCTCCGGGGCGCTGCGCGCCGTCGGTCCCCTCGCCGAGAGCCACCAGCGGGCCGGGCTGTTCGCCGCCGTGTTCCTCGTCGCGTACCTGTCCTTCGGGGTGCCGGCGATCGTCGCCGGGCAGCTCGTCGCGCCGCTCGGCCTGCACGCCACGGTCGAGCTCTACGGCGCCGCGATCCTCGCCGCGGCGGCGGCCGGGCTGCTGACCCAGTGGCGGCTGACCCGCGCCGCGGAAACCCCTCAGGTCCCGACCGGTCACGCCGATGGGGACACGACCGGAGCCCGAGCGAGGGAGTACGCGTGAACGTCGGCCAGATCGCCTCGTCCATCACCTTCAGCGTCCCGCCCGCCGGCCGCGGCGTCGACCCGGCCACCGCCCAGGCCCAGGTCAACGCGCAGGCGGACACGCTGAGCGCGCTCATGGGCAGCCGCCACAACACGACCGTGGCCAGCAGCGTCTCCGACGGCAAGGGCGTCGACATCTACGTGTAGCGGCTAGATTCGGTCGGATGAACCGGCAGGAGCTCAGCGACGCGGTGTCCGACGCGGGGTGGCGGTACGTCCTCGGCACCCTCATGACCACGGTGCCGGTCGGCTCCGTCGCCGAGGCGGCGCGGGTCGCGGCCCGGTGCGCGGCCGCCGCCGGCCCCGACGCCGACGGGCACCTGTGGCTGGACCTGCGCGCCGACCACGTCCAGGTGAGCCTGCGGACGATCGGCGAGGGCCGGCCCGGCGAGCGGGACGTCGCGCTCGCCCGGGCCGTCACCGATGCGCTGCGCGAGGCCGGCCTCGCCACCGTCCCGGCGACGGGGCGCGCCGTGCAGCTGCTCGAGATCGCCGTCGACGCCCTCGACATCCCGGCGGTCCGCCCGTTCTGGAAGGCGGTCCTCGGCTACGCCGACGAACCCGGCGTCGCCGACGACCCGGGCGCCGCGGTCGCCGACCCGCACCGGCTCGGCCCGACCGTGTGGTTCCAGCAGATGACCGAGCCGCGCACCGAACGCAACCGGATCCACCTCGACATCAGCGTCCCGCACGACGCGGCCGCCGACCGGATCGCCGCCGCCCTCGCCGCCGGCGGCGTCCTGGTGTCCGAGGCGGCGGCACCCGCGTACTGGATCCTCGCCGACGCCGAGGGCAACGAGGTCTGCGTCACCACCTGGCAGGGGCGCGACTGATGCGCGCGGTCACCCGCGACGGCGACGTGTTCGCCGACGGGGCGGTCGCCGACATGGTCGCCGCGGCCCGCCTGCCGCATCCCCCGGTGGGCGTCGCCGAGCTGCGCCGCGGCTCCCGGGACCGCGCCGCGGCCCGCCCGCCCGGCCCGGCGATGCCGGCCGAGGACCGCACGGTCGGCGGGGTCGGCGTCCGCGTGTACCGGCAGGACGGCCCCGGCGTCGTCGTCTTCGCCCACGGCGGCGGGTTCGTCCTCGGCGACCTCGACACGCACGACGCGTTCGCCCGCCGGATCGCCCACGCCACCGGCCGCACCGTCATGGCCGTGGACTACCGGCGGGCGCCGGAGCACCCGTTCCCCGCCGCCGTCGACGACGTCCTCACCGTGCTCGACCTGCAGCCGGCGGCGCGGGTCGCGGTCGCCGGGGACTCCGCCGGCGCGTTCCTCGCCGTGCAGGCGACCCTCGCCCGCCGGGACCGGGTCGACGCGCAGCTGCTCGTCTGCCCGCTCGCCGACGTCGGCCTCCCGGCCACCCAGCCGAGCGTCGCGGCGAAGGGCACCGGCTACACCCTGGACGTCGCCGAGCTGCGCGAGTGGATCGGCTGGTGGGCGCCGCACGGCGCGCCGGACCCCCTCCGGGCGGACCTCGCCGGGATGCCGCCGGCGCTGGTCGTCACCGCCGAGCACGACCCGCTGCGCGACGGCGGCGACCTGTACGCGCGGCGCCTGGCCGCGGCCGGGGTGCCGGTCGTCCACCGGACCGAGCCCGGCCTGGTGCACAACTTCGCCCAGTCCGTGCACGCCTCCCCCGCCTGCGCCGAGGCCGACGCCCGCTGGCTCGCCGACGCCGCCCGGCTCCTGGCGTGAGCGGACCCACGACCACCGGCGCGCCCGCAGCCACCGGCGGCAGCGGGGGCGGTGACAGCGGGGGCGGCGGGAGCGGGGCGCGGCTGCTGCGGCACGAGCGGTTGTCGGCGGCGCTGGCGCTGCGCGGTGACGACGCCGTCGCCGCGCTGGTCGACGGGGACGCCCGGCCCGGCGCGGCCGGCATCGGCGGGCGGACCGCGACCCTCGACGTCGCCGGGGTGCCCGTGTTCGTCAAGCAGGTCCCGGTCACCGCCCTGGACCTGCGCCACCCGCACTCGACCGCGAACCTGTTCGGGCTGCCGATGTGCTACCAGTACGGCGTCGGCTCGACCGGCTGACCGGGGCCTTCTTCGAGGCGCTCGTCGCGGGTGACAAGGCGACCCCGTACCCGCCCTACACGGGGAAGCTGTAGGCCGGGCGGAAGCCCAGGAGGGCCGCGGCGGCGCTGGTGTCGATCGGCACCCGGCGGCCGGGCAGCGGGGCGCGGACCGGCACGCCCGGATGGTGCGCGGCGACCAGCTGCGCGGTCGGCAGCGGCGACAGTGTCTCGGCCGCGGCGAGGAACACCCGGTGGAACCCGCGCAGCGGCCGGGTCACCGCCAGCCACACCGCCTCGGCGGCGTCGTCGACGTGCAGGTACGCCCACGAGTTGCGGGCGCCCGACGCCGGGTCGGCGCGCACCTTCGCGGCGGCCTCGGCCAGGCGCGCCGTGTCCGCGGTGAACGGGAACCGCAGCGCGACCACGTCGGTGCCGTACCGGCGGTGGACCATCTCGCCGGTGAGCTCGTCGACCGCCTTCGACAGCGCGTACGGGTCCTCGACCTGCGCCGGCGCCCGCTCGTCCAGCGGGTAGTACGGCGGGTGCAGCTCGTGCGGCGAGAAGGGCATGCCGAGCAGGGCGTAGCTGCTGGCCAGCACGGCCCGGGGCACGCCGCGGCGGGCGGCCTCGTCGAGCACCGCGAACGTGGCCCGGGTGTTGCCGCTGAACACGTCCAGGGCCGGGTCGCGTTCCGGCGACGGGATCGCCGCCAGGTGCACGACGGCGTCGGCGCCGCCGCGCAGCGCCTCGGCGACGACCGCCGGGTCACCGGCGTCGCCGACCACGACCGCCAGCCCGTCGGCCGGGAACGGATCCTTGGACAGCCCGACCACGTCGGCGCCGCCGGCGCGCAGCCGGGCGGTGACGGCCCGGCCGATCGCGCCGCCGGCGCCGGTGACGAGCACCCTCACGGTGCCGCCCCGGTCACGAGCATCCTCACGGTGCCTCCAGCGAGCCGTCCGGCCGGCGCACGACGGCCGCCCAGCGGTCGAACAGGAACTTCGTCGGCGGGTACTTCGCCGCCTCGACCTCGTCGACGTCGACGCCCCAGCCGGGCCGGTCCGACGGGTACATGTACCCCTTCACCACGTCGGGGCAGCCGGGGAACACCTCGTGGGTGGCCTCGTCGTACTCGTGCGACTCCTGGTAGCCGAACGCGTGGCTGGAGATGTCGACGGCGAGGTTCGCCGCGACGCCGACCGGCGACACGTCGGCCGGGGAGTGGAACGCGGTCCGCACGCCGCACAGCTCGGCGAGGGCCGCCAGCTTCCGGGTCGGGGTGAGCCCGCCGACCGCGGACGTGTGCAGCCGGATCAGGTCGACGCCGCCGTCGCGGATGAGCCGGGCCGCGTCGGCGACCGAGCCGACCTGCTCCCCCACCGCGAGGGGCACGGGCGAGGCGGCGCGGATCTCCGGCAGCCGGTCGTACAGCTCCGACGGGATCGGGTCCTCCAGGAACGACAGCCCGTAGGGCTCCAGCGCCCGCGCCAGGACCACCGCCTGCTTCGGGGTGAGCCGGCTGTGCACGTCGTGCATGAGGTTCACGCCGGTGCCGAGCCGCTCCCGGGCCGCGGCGAACAGCGACGGGGTGCCGCGCAGGTAGCGTTCCGGGTCCCAGCCGTCCGGGTTCGGCGAGTCCGGGTAGTGCCCGCCGGTGCCGGGCGCGCCGTAGCTGCCGAGGCCCGGCTCCGCGCGCTGCAGGCGGATGCAGCGGTACCCGAGCGCGATGAGCCGCTCGGCCTCGTCGAGCACCTCGGCGGTGTCGGCGCCGGAGGCGTGCGTGTAGACCTCGACGCCGCCGCGGACACGCCCGCCGAGCAGCTCGTGCACCGGCAGCCCGGCGCGCTTGCCGGCGATGTCCCACAGCGCCTGGTCCAGCCCCGACAGGGCGTTGTTCAGCACCGGCCCGTTGCGCCAGTACGACGAGAAGTGCACCGTGCGGGTGATGTCCTCGATGTCGGCCGGGTGCCGCCCGACCGCGAGGGGCCCGACGTGCTCCGTCACGGCCGCCGCGACCGCCGCGTAGCGCTGCGTGAAGGTCGCGCAGCCCAGCCCGTGGAGCCCCGGCTCGGACGTCTCGACCTTCACCACGACGAGCGGCAGGCCCTCCGGCGCGGTCACGATCGGGCGGACCGCGGTGATGCGCAGCGCGTCGCGAGCCGGCCACGGCGGGACAGACTCGGGCAGACCGCCACCGGGGCCCAGCAACCGGTTCGGGTCGTGCACGGCGGAACCTCCACTGCCTGTGGTCGCTCATGATCCGGCGATCATGTGTGCGATAACGTTACGCCCGTGCACGCGCCCGAAGCAGACTCCCGGCCGGTGTGGGTCCTCGAGATCGGGGGCAGCCACGTCACCGCCGCCGGCGTGCTGCTGGACGACCGGCAGGTGATCCAGCGCCGACGCCACCCCCTCGACCCCGCGCTCGACGCGGACGGCATCGTCGGCGCGCTCGCCGGCGCGGCGAAGCTGCTCGAGCCGCAGCCCGGGGACCGCTGGGCGATCGCGATGCCGGGGCCGTTCGACTACCGCACCGGCGTCTCCCGGCACGCCGGTGTCGGCAAGTTCGACAGCCTGCACGGCGTCGACCTGCGCGCCGCTCTCGCCGCGGCGATCCCGGCCGACCCGGGCGCGTTCACGTTCGTCAACGACGCCGACGCGTTCCTGCTCGGCGAGTGGGTCGACGGCGCCGCCAAGGGCGCGGCCCGCTGCGTGGCCATCACCCTCGGCACCGGCATCGGCTCGGCGTGGCTCGCCGACGGCGGCGTGGTCACCACCGGCCCCGACGTGCCGCCGGAGGGCGAGCTGCACTTCTGCACCATCGGCGGGGTGGAGCTGGAGGACGTCGTGTCCGACCGGGCGCTGGTGCGGGCGTACCGGGAAGCCACCGGCGTCGACGTCGACGGCATGCGCGGCCTCGCCGCCCGGGCCCGCGAGCTCGACGCCGCCGCGCAGACCGTGATCGACACCGCGTTCGGCGCGCTCGGGCTGCTGCTGACCGAGTGGCTGACCCGGTTCGGCGCCGAGGTGGTCGTGTTCGGCGGGTCGATGACCGGCGCCTGGGACCTGATCGAGCCGGCGCTGGCGCTGCGGCTGCCGGCCCGGCCGGTGTCCGACACGGAGCACGCCGCGCTGGTGGGGGCGGCCTGGGCCGCCGCCCACCCGGCCGCGGCGGTGTACTGACCGCGGCCCGCACGGCGCGGCCCCGCTACAGCAGGCCGCGCACGTAGGCGAGGTTGTCCGCGGTGCGCTGCTCCAGCGGCACCGCGGTGGAGAAGTCCTCCAGGGTGACCCAGCCGTCGTAGCCGTGCGCGACGAGCGCGGCCAGGTAGCGCCCGACGTGCGCCTGGCCGGTGCGCAGCGGCGCCCAGTCGTGCGCCCAGGTGACGGTGCCGTCGGCGGCGGTGTCCACCGGCCGCCAGGCGACGTTCTTCACGTGGACGTGCTGCAGGTAGGGCCCGAGCAGCGCGAACGCGGCGCGGTGGTCCTCGTGGCCCTCGATGACGAGGTTGCCGAGGTCGTGGATGACGCCGATGTGGCGCGGGTCGAACCCGTCGAGCAGGCGCAGCGCGGCCGACGCCGAGGACACGATCGTCTCGTGGTGCAGCTCGACGAGGATGGTGACGCCGTGCCGGGCGGCGAGCCCGGTCGCCCACTCCAGGTCCTTGCGGGTCGCGTCGAACAGGTCCGGGTACCGGCCGGTCGACAGCAGCGGCATGGTGACCCGGACCCGGCCGGCGCCGAGGCCGGCGGTGGCGGCGAGGAGCCGGGCGACGTCGTCGTGCTCGAAGCTGCGGGCGTAGCCGCCGATGCCGGAGAACTCCAGGCCCGCGCCGCGGGTCAGGGCGGCGATGCGCGGCAGGTCCGCCTCCAGGCCGGTGAGCGGCCAGGTGGCGCGGTTACCCTTCCAGAAGCCGGGCACCGGGGCGTCCTCCTGGTCGACGATGCGCCATTCGACGCCGTCCCAGCCCTGCGCGGCGAGGTGCCGCACGGCCTCGTCCGGGGTCCATTCCGGGGTCGACGCGGTGAAGACCGAGAACCTCACGCCTGTTCCTCCTCAGCTGACGGTGACGGCGACACCCAGGTCACCTCGGGTCGCACGTCGTCGTGGACGCCGTCGAGGACCTGGTCGAACTGCACCGGGCGGCCGAGGGTGGCCGCCACGTACACGGCCCGCACGGTGGCGAGGGCGAGCAGGCCGTCGGCCACCCGGACGCCCGGCGGGCGCCGCCCGTCGATGGCCTCGACGAGGTCCTGGTACTGGCGCAGGTGCCCGAGGACGAAGCCGTCGGCGGGTTTCGGCGCGCCGTAGAGGTCCTCGGCGGCGACCAGGGCGCGGGTCTGCACGGCGGCCGGGTCGGGGCTGTCGGCGCTGTGGAAGTACTCCAGCTGGTCGTCGTGCAGGACGGCGGAGCCGCGGGTGCCGTGCAGCTGCAGCCGTACGGGCAGCCCCGGGTGGGCGCTGGTGGAGGCGTGCAGCACGGCGAGGGCGCCGCCGGCGAAGCGCAGCGTGGCGACGGCGAGGTCCTCGACCTCGATCCGGTCGTGCGCGACCCGGGCGGTGCGGGCGGCGACCTCGACCGGCGGGCCGAGCAGCGCGAGCATCTGGTCGACGAGGTGGATGCCCTGGTTGGCCACGGCGCCGCCGCCGTCGAAGGCCCAGGTGCCGCGCCAGTCGGCGGAGTCGTAGTAGGCCTGGTCGCGCCACCACGGCATGGACACCACGGCGGAGGTGAGCCGGCCGAGCCGGCCGGCGTCCGCGGCGCGGCGCACGGCGACCATCGCCGGGTCGAAGCGGTGCTGGCTGACCACGGCGCAGGCCAGGCCGCGGGCCTCGGCCGCCAGGGCGACCTCGGCGAAGGCGCGGGCCTTGGCCAGCGACACGTCGAGGGGTTTCTCGACGAGCAGGTGCGCGCCGGCGCGCAGGGTCTCCTCGGCGGCCTCGACGTGCAGCCCGCTGGGGGTGCAGATGGCGACGAGGTCGACCTGCTCGGCGGCGAGCGCGGCGCCGAGCGTGCGGTGGCACGACGGGCCGGGGCCGTCGCGGCCGGCGGCGGTGTCGGCGGCGCGCCCGGACTCGGTGACGGCGGCGGTGATGCGGGCGGCGAGGGCGGCGTTGGCGGCGTCGACGGCGTCGACCAGGGCCACGATCCGCAGCCTCGGATGGCGCAGGATGGCGTCGGCGTGGTTGCCGCCGATGATGCCGCTGCCGACGATCGCCACGTTGATCAGGTCAGTCATTTCACTCCCCCGGCGGTCAGGCCGCCGACCAGGAACCGTTGGAACACGAGGTACAACACCACCACCGGCAGCGCGCAGATGAGCGCGGAGGCCATCAGCTGCCCGTAGATCGGGATGGCGCCGCCCTCCTGGGTGGCGCCGAACACCTGCAGGGCGACCGCGACGGTGCGGCTGTCCGGGCTGGTCATGACGGAGGCGAACAGCACGTCGTTCCAGCCGAGCAGGAACGCGAAGATGCTCGCCACGACGAGGCCGGGCCAGCTCAGCGGGATGATGATCGAGCGCAGGATCCGCCACGACGAGGCGCCGTCGAGGCGGGCGGCCTCGTCGAGCTCGGCGGGCAGGCCGCGCAGGTAGGTCACCATCACCCAGGTCGAGAACGGCAGGGCGAAGGTGAGGTAGGTGACGAACAGCGCCCACCGGGTGCCGATCACCTGCACGCCGAGGACCGCGGACAGGTTGGCGAACAGCACGAACACCGGCAGCAGCATGAGCGTGCCGGGGATCGACTGCAGCGCGAGGAGCCCGCGCAGGATGAGGCCGCGGCCGAGGAACTGGAACCGGACGAGGACGTAGGCGGTGGCCACGGCGACGACCGCGGACACGACGGCGACGCTGCCGGCGACCACGACGCTGTTGCCCAGGCCGGCGCCGAGCTCGACGGTCGACCAGATCTTCGCGTAGTTGTCCAGGTGCAGGCCGGTGGGCCAGAACGCGCCGCGGGCCACGGCGAGGTCGTCGTTGACGGACGCGAACAGCATGTACAGCACCGGGGTCAGCACGAAGAGCAGCAGCGCGGCGATGACGGCCGCCTGCACCGGTCGCGGCAGGAGCCGCCGCACGTCAGTCCTCATGCCGGTTCAGCCTCACCGCGCGCAGGTACACCGACAGCGGGATCGCGACCAGCACCAGCGACAGCACGGCCATGGCGGCGCTGAGCCCGAACCGGAAGTTCTGGAAGCTCTCCACGTACGTGAGCACCGGCAGCACCTCCACGTCGTGCGGGGCGGGCACCCCGAACAGCACGTACGGCAGCGTGAAGCTGTTGAGGTTGTGCAGGAACGCGATGATCAGGGCGAGCGCGAGGACGCCGCGCAGGTGCGGCAGGACGACGTGGCGCAGCTTCGCCCACCAGTCGGCGCCGTCCAGCGCGGCGGCCTCGTGCACCTCCTCGGCGATGCTCTGCAGCCCGGAGGCGGCCAGCAGGTACAGCAGCGGCCACGACGTCCACAGCTGCACCACGACGAGGGTCCAGTAGCTGTTCGGCCCGTTGAGCCACAGGTGCTGCCCGCCGAGGACCGCGTTGGCCGGGCCGGTCGGCATGAGGATCGTGCGCCACACGGTGCCGACGACGAACGCGGGCAGCACGTACGGGATGAGGAAGGCGGAGCGGACCAGGGCGCGGCCCTTGAACCGCTGCTGGGTGGCGAGCGCGGCGGCCAGCCCGACCGGCAGCGTGGCGACGGTGACCAGCGCGGAGTAGCCGACGGAGACCCAGATGGCGTGCGGCAGCGGGGTGTCGGTGACGGCCTCGACGTAGTTGTCCACGGCGATGAACGGTGCGCCGGTCCATTCCCGCAGCGTGTACTGGTCGAGGTCGAGCAGCGACACGGTGAGCGCGACGCCGAGCGGCACGAGGATGACGAGGACGAGGAGCACGCCGCCCGGCGCCAGCATCCACAGTGGACGGTGGCGCGGGCGGCGGGCCGGCGGCCGGGGCGAACTCGCCCGGGCCGCCGGCCGTGTCACGGTTTCGATCGCCATGAATCTATTTACTCTTGTCCAGGGCGTCCTGCGCGGCCTTCTGCCCGTCGGCGACGAGCTGCCGCAGCTTCGCTTCGTCGAGCTTGCCGTCCTTGAGCGCCGGGATCGACTGCACGACCACGTTGACCAGGGCCAGCTGGACCTGGCTCCAGGCGCCGTTGAAGGGGGTGCCGCTGGCCTTGGCGGCCGACTCGACGATCGGCGCGAGCGCCGGGTCGCCCTGCAGCTGCTTCGCGGCGGTCGCGTTCGTGGGCAGCTCGCCGAAGGTCTTGTAGTACGACTCCTGCTGCTCGGCGCTGGTCAGCAGCTTCACCAGGGCCAGCGCCAGGTCCTTGTTCTTGGTGTACTTCGCCACCACCAGGTTGTCGCCGGACAGGATGCTGGTGGCGCCGACGCCCGGCGTGCTGGTCTGCCCCGGCGGGATGGTCGGCATGATCGCGTAGGCGTACTTGCCGGCCACGGCCGACTTGTCGAGGGTGACCTTCGAGGTGGCGGAGACCATCGGCAGGAACGCGGCCTTGCCGGCGCCGAAGTCGGCGATCGCCTGGGCGTTCTTCCAGCCGACGGCGGCGGGGTTGACGACCTTGTCGGTGGCGAGCCAGCCGAGGTAGGTCTGGTAGGCCTTCAGCGTCGACGGGTCGTTGAGCGACGCCTTCTTGTCCTTCACCAGAGGGTTGCCGGCCTGCACGCTCATCGCCCAGATGAACTTCCACGGGTCGAAGCCGTCGGCGTAGGCGACCGCGAGGCCGTAGGTGCCCCCGCCGGTGGTCTTCTTCGCCTGTACCAGCAGCTCGTCCCAGCTGGTCGCCGGCTTGTCGATGCCGGCGGCCTTGAGCAGCTCGGTGTTGTACGCCATGACGAACGGCCGGCTGGTGAACGGGATGCCGACCTGGTGCTCGGCGTCGGGGCCGGAGATGCCGAGCGTGGCGGGCAGGAACGCGTCCTTGCCGCCGACCTTCTTCCAGTCGTCGTCCTTGAGCTCCAGGAACGCGCCGGTCGCGTAGGCGGTCGGGGTGAACGTGGTGCCCAGCGAGTAGATGTCGGGGCCCTGGCCGGACAGCACCGAGGTCTGGATCTTCGTCAGCTCGTCGTTGGGCGAGGCGAACGTCTCGAACTTCACCTCGGCGCCGGTCTGCGCCTTGAACTTGTCGTTGATCTCGGTGAACCACGACCGCTGCTGGTCGGGGTAGATGGTGTTGGCCTGCACGAGGACGTTGAGAGTCTTGCCGGCGCCGTTGAGGCCGGTGTCGCCGGTGCCCTTGCCGCCGTCGCCGGCGCCGCAGGCGGACAGGGCGAGGGTGGCGGCGGCAACGGCGGCGATGAGGGGAATGCGTCTCATAGGGGTGTCCACTCCTCAGTGAGCGGTGCGCCGGCCAGCGGTCCTGGGGGTGTCGGCCGGGTGCATCGATGCTGCTTGACGGCGGATTGAGCGGGACGCTATCAGCGCTGCAATCACAGCGGCAATCGTTTGCCATCGTTTGCCATCATCTGCTTTGCTGTCGGCCATGCCCCGTGCACACCAGTTCGGTTCCGGTGACCGGCCGGTCACCATCAACGACATCGCCGCGGCCACGGGGGTCGCCGCGTCGACGGTGTCCCGCGCGCTGAACAACCCCGGCCGGGTCAACCCGGCGACCCGGGAGCGGATCGAGGCGGCCGCCCGCGAGCTGCGCTACGTGCCCAACTCGCAGGCCCGCGCGCTGAGCTCGGGGCGCACCGGCGCGATCGCGGTGCTGGTCTCGGACGTGACGAACCCGTTCTACTTCGGCGTGCTGCGCGGCACCCAGATGCAGCTCAAGGCCGCCGGCTACGCGCAGTTGCTCATCGACACCGAGGACTCCGGGGACCTGGAGGTGGAGCTGCTGCACAAGATGCGCCGCTCCCTGGACGGGGCGATCCTGGCCGCGTCCCGGTTGCCGGACCGGGCCCTGGCCGCGCTCGCCCAGGACATCCCCCTGGTCACCATCAACCGCAACGTGCGCGGCGTGCCCAGCGCGATCATCGACACCCCGGCCGGGATGGGGCAGGCGGCCGAGCACCTCATCTCCCTCGGCCACCGCGACATCGCCTACGTGTCGGGTCCCGAACGGTCGTGGCCGAACGAGGCCCGCTGGCACGCGGTGCGGGCGGTCGCCGCCCGGCACCGGCTCACGTTCACCCGGGTCGGGCCGTTCCCGTCGGGGCGCCGCTCCGGCTCGGCGGCCGCCGACGCGGTGCTCAACACCGGCGCGACCGCCTGCATCGTCTTCAACGACCTGCTCGCGATCGGCATCCTGCAGCGGCTGCGCGAGCGCGAGGTGCGGGTGCCGGCGGACATCAGCGTGGTGGGCTGCGACGACATCTTCGGCGCGGACTTCTGCCACCCGCCGCTGACCACGCTCACCGCCCCGATCGAGCAGGCGGGGCGGGTCGCGGTGTCGATGCTGCTGTCGCGGCTGGACCCGAGCGCCCCGGCGATGCGCCAGTCGGTGATGCTGCCGGTGCACCTGACCGTCCGCGGCTCCACCGGCCCGCGCCCCACCCGCTGACCCGCGGGCACACCGTCGGGCCGGCGCCGCGCGGTACGGCTGCCGAACGTCAGCGGGTGAGACGGCCGAGGAGCGCGGAGGCGACCGCGACCGCCACGGCGGCGGAGCCCGCGAGGACGCCGAAGTCCAGCAGCAGCCGGGCGGGCGTGCCGATGAGCAGGCCGCGCAGCGCCTCCACCTCGTAGCTGAGCGGGTTGACGTGGTTGAGCGCGCGCAGCCAGCCCGGCATGACCGACACCGGGTAGAGGGCGTTGGAGGCGAAGAACAGCGGCATGATGATCGCCTGCCCGATGCCCATCATCCGGTCCCGCTTGAGCACCAGGCCGGCGAGGGTGATCGACAGGCAGCAGAAGAACGCCGAGCCGAGCACGAGCACGCCCGCGACGCCGAGCAGGTGCCGCGGGTCGAGGTCCAGCCCGACGCCGAGCAGCGCGGCGAGCACCACGACGACCAGGGCCTGGGTGAGGGCGCGCACCCCGGCGGCGAACGCCTTGCCGGTCACCAGCGCGGCCCGCGGCGTCGGCGTCACCATGAGCTTGGCCAGGACGCCGGCGTCACGCTCCCAGATGATGTGGATGCCGTAGAAGATCGACACGAACAGCGCCGACTGGGCGAGGATGCCGGGGGCGAGGAAGTCCAGGTAGGGCACGCCACCGGTGGGGACGACGCGCAGCCGGGTGAACGTCTGGCCGAACACCAGCAGCCACAGCGCCGGCTGCACGGCCCTGGTGACCACCTCGGTCCGGTCGCGGCGCAGCTTCTGCAGCTCCACCAGGCACAGCGCGGCCGTGCGGGACGCCAGCAGGCGCAGCGGCTCAACGGGCGCGGCGAGCGGCACGGACATCCTTGAACCCTCCCCCGTCGAGGTCGTCGCCGGTGTACTCGCGGAACACGTCGTCGAGGTTCGCACCGCCACCACCGCCGCCGTGACCGTCGAGGGACGCGACCAGCGCCGCGGGCGTGTCCAGGGCGCGGATCCGGCCGCGGTGCATGAGCGCGACCCGGTCGCAGTGCGCCGCGGCCTCCTCCATGTAGTGGGTGGTGACCAGCACCGTCATGCCGGTGCGGGCGCGGGTCTCGTGGATGCGGTCCCACACCCCGGCCCGGGCCACCGGGTCAAGGCCGATCGTCGGCTCGTCGAGCACCAGCAGCCGCGGCGCGCTGACCAGGGCCTGCGCCAGCTCCAGGCGGCGGATCATGCCGCCGGAGTAGGTGCCGGCGGGCCGGTCGGCGGCGTCGGTGAGGCCCATCGCGTCGATGACCTCGGCGGTGCGCTCGCGGCGCAGCGCCCGCGGCACGTCGAACAGCCGGGCGAACAGCGCGACGTTCTCCCGGCCGCTGAGCGCGGGGTCGGCGGACAGCGCCTGCGGCACGTAGCCGATCAGCCGCCGCACCGCCATCCTGCGCCGGCGCACGTCCTGGCCGAACACCTCGACCGTGCCGGCCTGCGGCGGCAGCAGCGTGGTCAGCACCCGGATCGTGGTCGTCTTGCCGGCGCCGTTCGGCCCGAGCAGGCCGAAGATCTCCGCCGCACGCACCACCAGGTCCAGCCCGTCGACGGCGACGGTCTCCTTGAACCGGTGCCGCAGGCCGTCGACGCGCACGGCCGGTCCACTGGGTTCCACCCGGCCAATATAGCTCGTTAGCCGGGCTAATGATCCTCCCGGGATCGGCACCGATGGGCCTCGATCCGCCCCCGTGCTACTCCGCGCTGGAGGCCGGCGAAGGCGCCGCGGCGGAGGCCGGCGGCGTTTCGCGCCAGCCGCGTGAGTAGACGACCGCGAGCTTGTCCTCCAGGGCCTGCCGCAGGTCGATACCCATGGTGTGGGCGGTGACGAACGCGGTGAGCACCACGTCGGCGAGCTCCGCCTCGACGTCGCTGAACGGCCCGGACCGCCGCGCCATCCCGGCGTGCCGGCGCACCGCGCCGACGAACTCGCCGACCTCCTCGGCCAGGGCCAGGGTCTGCCGCAGTTGCACCGACTCGGTGAAGCCGGCCGCCTCCAGGTGCGCCGCCACGTCCGCGGCGGTGGCGGGCAGGTCGTTCAAAACGAATGGCACCCGGCCACCCTAACCTTCTAGGGTGCGGGCGTGCGTCACGAGATCCGCGCCGTGTTCGACGAGGACACGGTCACCGTCTACCAGGCATACGGGCCGGCGATCGCGCTGAGCGCCGTCGCCGCGCAGCGGTTCGTGCCGCCGTTCAAGCGTGACCGGATGACGTGGATCAAGCCGTCGTTCCTGTGGATGATGTACCGCAGCGGCTGGGCCACGAAGGAGGGCCAGGAGCACGTCCTCGCCGTCCGGCTGCGCCGGGCCGGGTTCGACGCCGCGCTCGCCGGCGCCTGCCTGAGCCACTACGTCCCCGACGTGCACGCCAGCCGCGAGGCGTGGGCCCGGCAGCTGCGCGCCAGCCCGGTCCGGGTGCAGTGGGACCCGGAGCGCTCGCTGCACCTGCGGCCCCTCGAACACCGGTCGCTGCAGCTGGGCCTCAGCGGTGATGCCGTGCGCCGGTACGTGGACGAGTGGACCGTCGGCATCACCGACGTCACCGGGCTCGCGCACGCCGTGCACGAGCACGTGAGGGCCGGCCGGCTGGACGAGGCCCGGGCGCTGCTGCCCGCCGAGGCGCCGTATCAGCCGGCGGCCTGATCGCCGGCGGCCACCGCGCTGGGACGGGCCCGTCAGCCGGCGGCCTGATCGCCGACGGCCACCGCGCTGAGGCGGGTCCGGAGGCGGCGGACCAGGTCCGGGGCGACGGGGGCGGTCCACGAGCGGCCGGGGCGCATGGCGGCGCCGGAGTGGAACGCGGTCACGCCGGCCGCCAGCAGCGGGCCGATGTGCTCGTCGAGCAGGCCGCCGCCGGCCAGCAGCCGCACGCCGCCGGTGAGAGTTTCGGCTTCGGCTTCGGCGAGGATCGTGGGGAGGCCCTCGGCCAGGCCGGCCGGGGCGCCCGAGGTGAGCACGGCGTCCAGGCCCGGCAGGCCGGCGACCGCGGCCCGCAGCGCGGCGCGGTCGGCCGCGTGGTCGATCGCCCGGTGGAAGGTCCACGGCGCGCCGTCGAGCACGCCGAGCACCTCCAGGACCGCGGGCAGGTCGACGGCGCCGCGCCGGTCCAAAAACCCCAGGACGAACTCCTCGGCGCCGGCCGCCCGCAGCTGCCGGGCGGTGCGCCGCAGCCGGCCGAGGTCGCCGGCGGCGAAGCCGGGCCCGGTGCGCACCATCACCCGCACCGGCAGGTCCACGGCGGCCCGCACCGCCGCCACCGTCGCCGGGGACGGGCTGAGGCCGTCGGCCGCCATGTCGCTGACCAGCTCCACCCGGTCCGCCCCGCCGTCGCGGGCGTGCCGCGCGTCGGCGGCGTCCAGGGCGATGACCTCCAGCAGCGGCGCGCTCATGATCTCCATCGTGCCAGCGGCACCTGCCCCGCTGCCCGGCCCGCCGTGGTGTCGAGCGGCACATTCGCGGACCGGTCCGGCCGCTTTCGTGAAAGGGATTCGCGACGCGTCGCCGGCGGACCATAAGGTTGACCGATGCAGCACAAACGGCCCACCCTCGACGACGTCGCGCAGGCCGCCGGGGTGTCCCGGGCCACCGTCTCGCGCGTCGTCAACGGCAACGCCCGGGTCGCCGCGCCGGTCCGCGAGCAGGTGACGCGGGCCGTCGAGCGGCTCGGCTACCGCCCCGACCCGACCGCGCGGGCCCTGGCCCGCGGGCACGGCGACGTCGTGGAGCTCATCGTGGTCGACGGCCAGCCGACCAGCTTCGGCACCAACCCCTACTACGGGCGGGTCATCGCCGGGATCGTCGACGGGCTGCGGCACACCGAGGCGCAGATGCGGGTCCACGTCGTCGGGATCGCCGACGCGCCGCGGCTGCTCGACCGCGTCGCGCACACCGTCAGCGCCGGTGCGCTGCTGGTCAACGTCCCGGCCGGGCTCGCCGCGGACTTCCACGCCGTCTGCCCGCGGGTGGTGTCGATGGGGCGCACCGCCGCGGCCGTGCCCTCGGTCGTGCCGGACAACACCAATGGCGCGTACGAGGCCGTACACCTGCTGCATCGCAACGGGCGCAAGCGGATCGCGGCCGTGCCGGGCCCGGCGCACATCAGTGACGCCATCGACCGCCGCGCCGGATATCTCGCCGCCGTGCGCGACCTCGGCCTCGACCCGATCACCGGCGAGGACGGCGAGTTCACCCGGTCCAGCGGCGCCGGGACGACCCGCCGGCTGCTGCGCGAGCACCCCGACCTCGACGCGCTCTTCGTCGCCTGCGACCTGATGGCCTCCGGCGCGCTGCAGGCCCTCGCCGCGGCCGGCCGGCGGGTGCCGCAGGACGTCGCGGTGGTCGCGTTCGACGACAGCCTCATCGCCGCCTGCACGACCCCGCCGCTGACGTCGGTGCGCCAGCCCGTGGAGGAGATGGCGGCGGCCGCGACCCGGGCGCTGGTCGCGGGCGAGGTCGGCCCCGGCTGGCACGGCACGTTCCCGACCACACTGACCGTCCGCGACAGTTCAGGCTGAGTTCTCCCGGGCGTTCTCCGCGCCGGTCTACGGTGCGGGCATGGCTGCCCGTCAGACGTTGACCTCGGCGGTACTGACCACCGCCGCCGCCGGCACCCTCCTGCTGCAGCTGCTGGTCCTGCCGGTGTGGCTGCTGCCCGCCGACCCGCGGTGGGGGTGGCTGCTCGTCCCGCTGGCGCTCACCACGGTGCCGCTGTGGTCGCTCATCCACGAGGGCATCCACGGCACCCTGCTGCGTGACCGGCGGTGGAACGACCGCCTCGCCCGGGTGCTGGCCACCGGCTACGGCGCGCCGTTCTCGCTGCTGAAGACCGGGCACCTGCTGCACCACCGGTTCAGCCGGACCCGCCGCGAACGCACCGAGGTCTACGACCCGGCCCGCACCACCTGGCTCGCCGCGGCCCGTGGCTACTACCCGCGGCTGCTCGGCGGCCTGTACCTGCTGGAGGCCGCGTCGGTGCTGCTGGCCGCCCTGCCCGCGGCCGGCTGGCGGTGGCTGGTGCGCCGCACCGACAGCCTCGACTCCGTGACCGGCCTGCTGCTGGAGCGGGTGTCCCGGCGCGGGACGCTGCACCGCTTCCGGGTCGAGGCGCTCGCGGTCGTCACCACGTACGCCGCCGCGGTGCTCGCCTACGGCCGGCACGCCTGGCTGCTCGCGGCCGCCGTCGGCGGGCGGGCGCTGCTGGTGTCGATGGCCGACAACGCCTACCACTACCGCACCCGGCTGGAGCGCCCCCTGGAGGCGATGAACCTGCGGCTGCCCCGGTCCCTGGAACTGTTCGTGCTCGCGTTCAACCTGCACAGCGTCCACCACCGGCACCCGGGCCTGCACTGGTACGAGCTGCGCGCCGCCTTCCACGCCGACGCCGACGAGTGGCACCTGGGCTGGGCCACCGCGGTGGTCCGCCAGCTGCGCGGGCCCGTGCCGGAGCCGGCGCTGCGGGGGCTGGACCGGGTCACCGCGGCACGTTGAGCGTTCAGCCGCGGGGCGTGCGCGATCCCGCGTTGGACACGGGCGGCATCGGGCGGGCGCCCCGGGCCCACCCGCCGCGCTCCCCGCGGCGGGGGCGTTCGGCGTGCGGGGCCCGGGCGCCCCGCGGTGCCGGGCCCGGCGGAAGCGCCGCCGTGTCACCGGCGGCGTCGAGCGCCGCAGGGTGACCGCCTCGGACACTGCGGGTGCCGGCCACCACGAGCGCCGCCGGCACGGCTTCCAGGAAGCGTTCCAGGTTGTAGTGACACTCCCGGGCGCGCAGGTACGAACGGCTGGACCTGCCGACGGTGACGCCGCCGAGCTCGGCCCGCCACACCCACTGCCCGCTGGACTCCACGGCCGCGACGGCGCTGCGCACCGCGGCGAACTCCGTGCGCAGGCGCAGCACCGCGTCGCGGGCCGCGGCGTACGTCTCGAACGTGCGCGCCGCCCGGCCCAGCGGCCGGTTGTTCGGCGACACCAGCATCCACATCATGGCCTCGGCGACCGCGCCGTCACCGGCGGCCACGCCGGCGGCCGCTCCGGCCAACGCTAAGAAGACGAACCTCGATTGGTGCACCCGCTGCCCCTTCGCCCGCCGGGAACGCCCACCCGCTGGGACACACGCTCGGGACATCGCATGACCAACAGGCGCGGGCGTACGCGCACGCCGGACATGCAGGAGGTGAACAACGGGAAGGGGCGGTCCCGCCGCTATGCCGCCGTTCCACCAGCAATCGGGCACGGATCCCGGCCGCCGCCTTGACGAAGGCATCGACATCCGTTAGACCTTTCAGGAATTGCCAATCTTCGATGGAGGACAACGTGGTCCGCATCCGTGCCGCCGTGATCGCACTCGCCCTGATCGCCACCTCGGCGTTCGCCGCCGGCCCCGCCGAAGCCGCGACCGGCACGTCCGGCGCTCCCGGACCGACGGGCGGGCCGTGCGCGTACACGCCGACACCGGACGACCCGGCGGTGAGGCCGGTGCCACTGCCGCGCGACCCGCGGCACACCCCGGCGCACGGGACGGTCACGGTCACGCTGTTCACCAACCTGGGCCTCATCCCGCTCACCCTGGACCGGGCGCAGGCGCCGTGCACGGTGCAGAGCTTCCTGCACCTGACCCGGCACGGGTTCTACAACCGCACCATCTGCCACCGGCTCACCACGTACCCGACGCTGAAGGTCCTGCAGTGCGGCGACCCGTCCGGCACCGGTGAGGGCGGCCCGGGGTACAGGTACAAGGACGAGCTGCCGACCGGGCTGCCGCCGGCGCCGACCGACCCGACCGGCGCCCGCAAGGTGTACGCCCGCGGCGTCCTCGCCATGGCCAACGCCGGGCCGGACACCAACGGCAGCCAGTTCTTCCTCGTCTTCGCCGACTCGGCGCTGCGCCCCAACTACACCATCTTCGGCAGCGTCCGCCCCCTCGGCCTGCACACCCTGGACCGCATCGCCGCCGGCGGGGTCGCCCCGACGCCCGAGGACCCGGCCCCCGTCGACGGCGCCCCGGCCCTGCGCACCTCGATCCTGCTGGCGGCGTAGGTACATTCGGCGCGTGGCTCACTACAGCAGGCTGTACACAATCGTCCTGGACGTCCCCGCCACCGACCACGGCGCCACCGTGGCGTTCTGGCGGGGCGCCCTCGACGCACCCCTGGAGCAGGTCGCGAAGTATCCCGAGTTCCACGGCGCCCGGCTGCCGACCCACGACCTGGTGCTGCTCGCCCAGCAGGTCGGCGCCGGCGGCCCCCGGGTGCACCTCGACATCCACACCGACGACCTCGACGCCGAGGTGGCCCGCCTGGAGGCCCTGGGCGCCACCCGCGTCGAGCGCCACGACCGCTGGTGGGTCATGCACGACCCCGCCGGCGTCACCTTCTGCGTCGTGCTCGACCAGCCCGGCACCCTCACCGACGCCAACGCCACCCGGTGGCCCTGAGCAGCGGATTGGTGGGCTTGTCGGCATAAGCGTACAGTCGAGGGTATGGCGACGCCGATCCCGGAGTGCATCCCGTCCCGGCGCGGTGCCGGCGGGACGACGCAGCTCGTGGTCCAGCTGCCGGACGACCTGGTGCGCTACATCGACGCGGAGGTCGCGGCCGGCACGGCGACGAGCCGGGCGGGGGTGGTCAGCCGGGCTCTGGAGGGCGAGCGGCGGCAGCGGGAGGCTGGAGCCTGAGACCTGGCTCGTGGCGGCGCGGTCACGGGCCTTTGCGGTGAGCCCGTCGGCGGGCCGTTCGCGGGCGCTCGTCCGTGGTCGGGTGCCCGTGATGCGCCGTCCTTGGCCGCGCTGCCCGGCCCGTCGGCATGCGGCCCAGTCAGGCCGATCTGACCCGCGGACCTATGCGGCTTCGGCGCGCGGGACCTATGAGGCGCCTCGGCATGCGGACCTAGGGCGCGTTTCATAACAGGGGCCGCGGTGGGGTGAGGTTTCGGCGTGGCGGTGATCGATAGCTGAAGAGGTCTCCGGTAGATGGTTCAGCGACCAAGCAGAACTTCATACCGGAGACCTCGTGGGCCACCCTATCGGTGACGAGGCGGCACGACCTGACCGACGCGCAGTGGGCGGCGCTGGCGCCGCTGCTGCCTGCGCAGCCGTCGCTGGGTCGTCCGCCGAAGTGGGACAGACGGCAGC
>NZ_JNYJ01000041.1 GCF_000716715.1 Dactylosporangium aurantiacum
CGACTTGGTGTTCGCGGTACGCCAGCCACTCTCCGCGCCGACCTGCGCGAAGCCCATCGTGATCTTGCCGTCGTCCTTCTTACCGCTACCGGCGTCCTCGCTCTCGCCGCCGCAGGCGCTGAGCGCGCCGACCACCAACAGACCGCCGAGCACGGCCGCCGACCACTTCTTCAGCACTACGCCTTCTCCTCACGGGGTGTCTGTGCCACTACGAGTGAACGTTCACATTCAAGGGCGGACCACCCTACCGCCGGGGTGTATGGCGATAGGGGTACCTCGCTTCGGCCTGGGTTACATTGGCCGTCGCGGTTGTATGTCGAGAGTGTTAGCGTTCTCATCCCCGACGTCAAGTCCGTGACGTCGATTCGTGACCGGAGGTGCTCGTTGGCCCACCCCGCGCGCTCCGGGCGGGACCGCGGAGCCTCCGCCCGCGCCGCCGCTACCGCTGCCGCTCCCACCGATCGTGTCGCCATTCCTACGGAACGTAGCGCCTCCGCGACCACCGGCGGCGCCGCTTCCCGCGACAGCGACGCCCTGGATCCCGGCCGCGACCTGGGCGGACGGCGGACACCGCGGGCAGTCGCCGGCGGTGGGGCGTCGCGGCCGGTCCCCGATGGTGGGATGCCGCGGCCGGTCGCCGGCGGTGGGGCGCCACGGCCGGTCGCCGATGGTCGGGCGCCGCGGCCGGTCGCCGGTGGTGGGGGGCCACGGCCGCGCCAGGCCGGCGGGACGCCGGAGGAGCGGGCCGGGATGCCCGGGCCTGCCCTGCCCGGGCCGACGGGACCGGACCGCAACCGGCGGGGGCCGGTCGCGCACGCCGGTGGGGGCGCGCCCGACGCGGTAGCGGTGCCGCCGCCGCGCAAGGTCGGGATGCGCGACGTGGCCCGCCTCGCCGGGGTGTCCCACCAGACGGTGTCGCGGGTGCTCAACGACCTGCCCAACGTCAGCGACGGCACGCGCAGCCGGGTGCTGGACGCGGTGCGGATCCTCAACTACCGTCGCAACCTGGCCGCGCGGACCCTGGTCACGAGCCGGTCCCGCACGATCGGCCTGATCGGCTTCGAGACCACCCTGGCCGGTCCGGCCTCGATGATCTACGGCATCGAGAAGGCCGCCCGGGAGGCCGGGTACTACGTCAGCATCGCCACCGTGCGGTCGCTGGACCGCCACGCCGTGCTCGACGCCGTGGAGCAGCTGTGCGCGCAGGCGGTCGAGGGCATCATCGCCATCGCGCCGAAGAACTCCGTCGCCGACGCGCTCGCCCAGGCGCCGCCGGGCACCCCGGCCGTCGGGGTCGGCGGGGCCGACGAGGGCGCCGTGCCGATGCTGCGGGTCGACAACGTGCGCGGCGCCTGCCTGGCCACCCGGCACCTGCTCGACCTCGGGCACCGCACCGTGCACCACGTGCCGGGCCCGGCCGACTGGCCCGAGGGCCGCGACCGCATCGACGGCTGGCGGCAGACCCTGCACGCGGCGGGCGCCCCGGTGCCCCCGGTCACCGCCGGCGACTGGTCCGCCCGCTCCGGCTACCAGCGCGGCCAGCTCCTCGCCGCCGACCCCGCGGTCACCGCCGTCTTCTGCGGCAACGACCACATCGCCCTGGGCGTGCTGCGCGCGTTCCACGAGGCGGGCCGGTCGGTGCCCGAGGACGCCAGCATCGTCGGCTTCGACGACATGCCCGAATCCGGCTACTTCCTGCCCCCGCTGACCACCGTCCACCAGGACTTCGCCGAGCTCGGCCGGCGCAGCGTCGACCTGCTCGTCGCCCGCCTCGACGGCGCGCCGGCCCCCACCGCTCCCGTCCACCTCACCCCGTCCCTGGTGGTCCGCGCCAGCGCCGCCCGCAGCAGCGCCTGACCGGGGCGATCCCGAACGGCTTCGGCGGCCCCGGCTACCGGAACCGTCCGGGATCACGGGTGCACCGGACGTGCGGCGGGTCGAAGCCGTTGAACGAGGAGGCGTAGACGCTGGTGTACGAGCCGGCGCTGCCGATGTACACCTCGTCGCCGGCGCGCAGGCCGGCGGACAGTTCGACGTCGAACATGATGGTGTCCTGGCTGTCGCAGGTCGGGCCGGTGAGGTGGCAGCGCTCGCGGGTCGCGGCGCGGCGCGAGTCGGTCACCGGGAAGCGCAGCTCGTTGCCGGTCTCCAGGCACTCCATGAGGCCGTTGAACGCGCCGACGTCGAGGTGCACCCAGCGCCGGCCGTGCCGCACGGCGGTGCCGATGACGGTGGCGCGCAGCGTGCCGGCGGCCGCGACCACGGCCCGGCCCGGTTCGATCACCACCGGGACCGGGTACGGCAGCGCGGCCAGACCAGTTTCGATCGCCGCCGCGTATTCCGACAAAGGCGGCACCGCGCGGCCGTACCGGGCGGGGAACCCGCCGCCGACGTCGACCATGTCGAGCAGCACCTGCTCGGCGGCGAGCTTCTCCATCACCTGCCCGACGGCGCGCAGCGGTGCCCGCCACGCCTGCGGCAGCAGCATCTGCGAGCCGACGTGGAAGGCGACGCCGAACGGGCGCAGGCCGCGGTCGCGGGCGGCGAGCAGCAGCGCGGTGGCGGCGGCCGGGTCGACGCCGAACTTGCCCTCGCTGGGCACGCCGCTGCGGATCTGGTGCGCGGCGAGGCGCACGTAGACGGCCGCGCCCGGGGCCGCCGCGGCGAGCTTGTCCAGCTCCTCCTCGGAGTCGAAGGCGAAGCGCCACAGGCCGCTCGCGTGCGCGTGCTCGATGTGGGCCAGGGGCTTCACCGGGTTGCTGAACAGCGTCTCGGCGGGGTCGACACCGACCCCGGTGAGCAGGTCCAGCTCGGCGGCGGAGGCGATCTCGAAGCGGCAGCCGAGCCCGTGCAGCTCGGCCAGGATCTCGGGGTGGGGGTTGCACTTCATGGCGTAGTGCACCGTCATCCCCGGCAGGCCCGCGACGAGTGCATGATACTCCGCCGCGACCCGATCGAGGTCGATGAGCAGCTCCGGTGTTGGGCGGCTGTGGTCCACCCGGCCTCCCGTCCACTTGATTCTCCGTGGTCAGGATATTGCGGATCGTGACATCTGTACTACCGTCAATGAACCATCTATCGAAATACACTGATCAAAGCCGACGCGGATCGGAAGTGTTGGACATGAACGTCAAGACCGTCGACCAGGTGCAGGCCGAACTCCGCGAAGCGGCCTGGACGCTCTACTCCGAGGCGTTCGAGGAGCTCAACGCCCTGGCGGTGCAGCGGCACCTCATGCACCGCCACGAGTTCGACGACGTGATGGGCGACCCGCGCGTCCAGAAGTACCTCTGCCTGGACGACGACGACACGCTGCGCGGACTGGCCGTCTACACCAACGACCTGGACTCCATGCCGCTGATCTCGCCCCAGTACTTCCAGCGGCGCTGGCCGCAGCACTACGCCGAACGGCGCATCTGGTACTGCGGCTTCGTCGCCGTCCAGCGCGACGGGCGGGCCGCCACCGCGTTCGGTGAGCTCGTCACCGCCATGTACCTCGCGGCGGCCAGCCAGAACGGCCTCATCGCGCTGGACTTCTGCCGGCGCACCGACGAGGTCCGGCACATGTCCCGGGTGGTGCGGCTGATGCTGCACCGGCTCTCCGGCGACGTGCGCACGCACCGCCTCGACGAGCAGCAGTACTGGCTGTACGAGTTCCCGACCGCCGCCTGAGGATCAGGTGCAGGGCGGGCGCCACATCGGCCAGAGCGGCGGGCCGTCCGGCAGCGTGATCGGCGGGCGGCTCTGGTAGCCGTGGCGCAGGTACAGCTCACGGTTGCGGGGGTCGTTGGCCTCCAGGTACGCCGGGACGCCGGCCCGGTCCAGCCGGCTGTGGTGACGGGCGAGCATCGCGCTGCCGATGCCGAGGTTCTGCCGCTCCGGACGCACCGCCAGGAACGCCAGGTAGTGGTGCGGCACGATCGGGTGTTCCTCCTCCAGCAGCGCGTCGAGCTGGCACGCCCGGTCGAACGCCGGGCCCGACGCCTCCTTGAGCCGCCGGTCGTAGTCGACCGGCGGCGGGAGCGCCCGGGTCAGCGGGAACCACAGCGCGACCCCGGACAGCCGGCCGTCGATCGGGTCGACGGTGGCGTACACCTCGCCGAAGCGCACCGCGTGCTCGGCGAAGATGGCGAAGTACTCGGGGGCGTAGGCGCGGCGGTCGTCGGGGTCGGGCGCCATCCACCGGGCGACCGCGCCGTCGCACATCGCGGCGGTGAGGACCTCGGTGAGCTCGTCGGTGTCGACCGGTTCGATGTCGCGGACGACGACGTCCTGTATGGCGTGCGTCATGACCATCTCTCTCTCGGTGTCCACAGTGGAGGAACGGGGGTGCGCGGTCAGGAGTGGTGCGCGACGTCCGAGGTGCGGGGCAGCGAGTGCGACACCGGCAGGCCGACGCCCTCCGGGATGACCCGCTGCTCGGCGCCGCGGCCGATCCCGGCGTAGAGCTCCGGCCGCGCGGCGCGCATGACGAGCGCCCACAGGACGCCCACGAAGGCGAACACGGCGTACGCCACCGAGAACACCCAGTTGAAGACGGAGTCCGACGCGACCTGCAGCAGGTCGCCCAGCCCGATGACCGTCGCCGCGAGCACCACGCTGAGCAGCAGGAACGCCAGCAGCGGGGCGATCTGTGCGCGCCACAGGTTCTCCCGCCGGCGGTGCCGGACGAAGAAGGCGATGACCGCCGCGGACGCGCCCCACATCAGCATCAGCACGCCGAGGCCGCCGACGGTCGTGCCCCAGGCGAACAGGTGGATGAGCGCGTCGGCGCCCGTCACCTGGTACACGATGAGGACGGCCAACGCGAGCAGGCTCTGGGTGATGGAGCCCAGCAGCGGCGCGCCGGTGCGCGGGTGCGCGACACCCCACAGCCTCGGCAGCACCCGCTCCCGGCCGAGGGCGAACTGGTAGCGGGCCACGGCCGCGTGGAACGCCAGGGCGGCGGCGAACACGCTGGTCAGGAACAGCACGTAGCCGACGTTGATGAGCGCCTCGGGCACGTGCGGCTTGACCAGCGCGAACACCAGGTCGGTCTCCTCGTCCTTCGCCGCCTGCACGATGTTGGCGGGCCCGGTGTTCACCGACATCGCCCACGCCGACACACCGCAGAGCAGCCCGGGCAGCAGGACCGCCCAGTGGGTGGCCCGGCCGATGGTGCGCTTGGGGTCCTTCGCCTCCTCCGACAGCACCACGGTCGCCTCGAACCCGACGAAGCCGGCGATCGCGAGGACCAGCATCGCGGCGACCTCGGGGGTCAGCAGTTGCGCCGGGGCCAGCGACTCGGTGCTGACCCGGCCGCCGGCCGGGTGCGCGACCATGATCGCGTCGTAGATGAGCACGATGGTGATCTCGGCGGTCAGCAGCACGGCGAGGACCTTGCCGCTGAGGTCGACCCACAGCACGCCGAGCACGGCCACGAGGAACCAGCCGACGAGCGCGCAGACGAACCAGCTCGCCTTGACCCCGCTGGCCTCGAGGATGCCGGAGGCGACGACGCCGAGCAGGCCGAACAGGCCGATCTGCATCGCGGCGTACGCCGGCAGCGCGATGAACGCCGCCGCCACGCCGGTGACGCGGCCCAGCCCGTGGCTGATGTAGGAGTAGAAGGCGCCGGAGTTGACGATGTGCCGGCTCATCGCCACGAACCCGACGGTGAACACCGACAGGATCAGCGCGGCGACGAAGTACACCAGCGGCACCGCGGTGTTGCCCACCACGGCGTAGATGGTGGAGATGGCGCCCAGGATGACGGTCAGCGGCGCCGCGCCGGCGACGCCGAAGAACACCACGGACGGCACCCCCAGCCGGTTGCTGGCCAGTCCCCGGGTGACGATGTCCGGCCCGATCGCGGTGCTCCGCGCCATGTTCGGTCTCCTCACGCGGTCAGTCGTGCTGGTGCGCAACGCGCCGCGGTGATAGTGGTGGCGGCCCACCGAATGTCACCGACGACCCACGGCGAGCGCAGAGCCCACCGCGGCCTCGGTGTACTGCACGAGCTGCACGAGGTCGTCCGGCAGGGACGCCATGATCGCCGGCAGCTGGCGCATGCACTCGCGCTGCTCCTGCACGCCGGCGAACACGTGCCTGGTCAGCCCGGTGGCCACGACGAGCGCGATGAGCGCCCGGTCGTTGAGGCCCATCGAGCGCCGGTGCGCGAGCGCCTCCGACAGCCGGATCGACTCCCAGGCCGCGGTGTTGCGCTGCTCGGCGCTCAGCGGCAGGTACAGCGTCTGCGCGCTGAGCAGCTTGCGCCGGGTCACCGGCTCGACCACGCCGGCGCGCAGCAGCCGCTCGCCGACCTGGTCGGTGGCGTCGGCGGCGAGGTACGCCAGCCAGGTGCGGATCTCGCGGTGCTGCGGCTGCGCGATCAGCAGGTCGAGCACCGAGTGGGCGAGCGAGTCGCCAGGCGGCTCCTGGCTGACGACATACAGGTCGCCGGTCATGGCGCGCAGCCGCCCGTACACCATCAGCTCGCCCAGCAGCGCTGAGGCGAGGCCGAGGCCGGCGGCTCTTGGATGCAGCCGGGAACGGCCGGTTCGATCGTCGTGGGCAATCAGGTAATAGCTGTTGGCAAGCATCGCGACCACGCTCCCTCGAGTCTGCCCCGAGCACGTCAGCGAAATGGACCAGCATGCGCATGTGCTGGCTTCGATGTCCCCGAGCATCATGTACCAGACACGGCGCGTAGTGCAACGAGTACTAGACTCGGGGTATGCGCATCACGCAAATTGCATATGATCACTACCGTGGACATTGACGCCGGAAAGGACGAGGGCCCGACGCTTCGCCGCCGTCGACTGGCTGCGGAACTGAAGAAAAGTCGCGAAGAGGCCGGATTCACGCAGGAATCCGTGTCGCGGCACTTCGAATGGCACTCGGCCAAGGTCACCAGAATCGAGAACGCGCGCGTGCCGGTGACCGCCCGGGACGTGAACGACCTGCTGACCCTGTACGGGGTCCGCGACCCGGACTACCGCGAGGCGCTGCTGGCGCTGGCCCGCCAGGGCAAGCAGCGCACGTGGTGGACCGACTACCGCGACGTCATGCGGCCGGGCAACTTCGTCGGCATGGAGGCGGACGCGTCGATCACCCGCGTCTGGGAGCCGATCGTGCTGCCGGGGCTGCTGCAGTCCGAGGCGTACATGCGGGCGTTGATCGGCACCGGCCGCCGGCACGACCCGAAGGAGTCGATCGAGCGGCGGGTCGCGCTGCGCAAGATGCGGCAGGCCCGCCTGACCGCGAAGGTCCCGCTGCAGCTGGTGGCCCTGATCGACGAGTCGGTGATCCACCGCGTGGTCGGTGGCCCGTCAGTGATGCAGGAGCAGCGCCGCAAGCTCATCGAGGTCGCCGCACTGCCGAACGTGTCGATGCGGATCGTGCCGTACGGCGCCGGCGAGCACCCGTTCATGGGCGGC
Organism: Dactylosporangium aurantiacum; assembly: GCF_000716715.1. Lineage (GTDB taxonomy): Bacteria > Actinomycetota > Actinomycetes > Mycobacteriales > Micromonosporaceae > Dactylosporangium > Dactylosporangium aurantiacum. The sequence goes on from NZ_JNYJ01000041.1 coordinate 7,419, forward strand.
TCGGTCGCGTTGCTCGAGTTTCCCGACGTCGCCCACTTGGATGTCATATACCTGGAGGGTCTTGCCGGGGACTACTACGAGGAGCAGCCTGCTGAGGTCAAGCGCTACCGCGACGAGTTCGAACGGCTGAGGAGCAGGGCTCTCAGCGAGACCTCGACGATCGCCTTGATCGAACGCCTGCTCGACTGAACTCCCGCGTCCGCCACGGCTCGCCCGAAGCTGAAAGGAGGTGTGCGTTTTGTCCGCTCAATTCGCCGGTGTCAGCTGGCACAAAAGCAGCCGCAGCAACGGCAACGGCGGCAACAACTGCGTGGAAGTCGCAGTCGTTGCCTCCGCTGTCGGTGTCCGCGACAGCAAGAATCCGGACGGACCGGTGCTACGGTTCGATCCGGCGGCCTGGCAGTCGTTCGTATCCGACGCCAAGCTCGGCAATTTCGACGTGACCAGCTGAATGCTTTTCCCGGTTGCCTCAAATCCCGAACACCATTGATCCGCGCACGGGCTGATGCAGGAATGCATCAGCCCTCCGCGAAGATACTGGTCGATGCTATTACCGGCCGTCCGGACACGCCACCGTCGGCTTTCGCAGTATCTGTAACACGGCCGCGCCGTCATTGATCGCCGCGAGCTGCGGTGCGCCCGGAGCGGGAACGTGACTTCAGCGAGTACGTGCGGGCCCGGATACCGCGGCTGCACCGGGTCGCGTACCAGGTGCTCGGCGACCGGGACCGCGCCGACGACGCGGTGCAGAGCACGCCGACGGTGCTGTACCAGCGCTGGAACCGGATGCACGACGTGGAGAACCTCGACGCGAACGTCCACACGATGCTCGTGCGGTCCTGCCTGAGCGACCGGCGCCGGTGGTGGTCGAAGGTGCAGCTGTGGGAGACGACCCCGGACGTGCCGGTCGCCGCCGGTGACCCGCTCGTCGGGCAGCGGATGCTGCTGCGGGCGGCGCTGCGGCGGCTGCCGGAGGGGCAGCGCACGGTGCTGGACCCACATCGGCGAAGACAACCCGTTCGGCATCCTGACCGATGAGGCCGTGCCGGACAGTCGGGTGCGGGTCGAGGACGTCATCGCCGGTGGGCGGGCACGGGTGCGGCGGCGGCGCGGGACCCCCGTGGACCACCGCCGACGGCGCCGTCGTCACGCTGCGCAAGCCGGCGGGAGCGCTGCGGGTGTCGGCGTACGGCGTCAACACGGCCGGCGATGTCGTCGGCGAGGCGTCGATGCCGGGCAGGACGTTTCCGCGCGGTGCTGTGGCGGCACACCGCCCTCGACGCGCCGGTGCTGCTGCCGACCCCGGCCGGCAGGTCGTCGGCGGCCCACGGCATCACCGACGACGGGCGCGTCGTGGGCGACCTGGACCAGGGGGCGGTCCCGTACCGGCTCAGCGACGCCGGCCTGTGGCGCGGCGGTGCGGTGACCCCGCTGCCGGCGCCGGCCGGGTACGACCACGTATCGGTCACCTCGATCAGCGCCGACGGCCGGGTGGTCGCCGGGACCGCGACGAAGGCGACCGGGGGGTCGGTCGAGCCGTTCCGGTGGGACTGCCGCTGAGGATCCACGTCGCGGGGTGCCCCTGGGCGTCGCGGATCGCCCGGTGGTCGCGGCCTCGGCCGTGCGGGCCGCGGATGCGGGCCGTGCGGCGGTCGCGGGTCTGTCGCGGCCGTCAGGCCGCGTCGCGGCCGTCCGCGGCCGCGGGCTTGTCGCGGCCGTCAGGTCGCGGCTGGGTGACTATCGGCGGACCTGGCAGGGAGGGCCGCCAAGGCCCGACCGGTGGCTGACGGGAGCTGCGGACCGCGCCCACGACGGACCGGAGCCATGCCCTTGCTCCTGCTCGTGGCTTCTCAGCGCTTGGGGGCGGCGGTGCTGCGGCGCAGGACCAGGGTCGGCGCCACATACGGGTCGGGCTCGGGGCGGTCGGGGCCTTCCGGGAGGTCGGCCTCGATGGCGCGCAGCAGGGCGGCGATGCAGCGGCGGCCGACCTCGTCGAAGTCCTGGCGGATCGTGGTCAGCGGCGGCGACAGGAACTCGGCCTCGGGGATGTCGTCGAACCCGACGATGCTGACGTCGTCGGGGACGCGGATGCCGTGCTCGTGGAAGGCGCGCATCATGCCCAGCGCCATCTGGTCGTTGCCGGCGAAGACGGCGGTGACGTCGTCGCGGCGGGCCAGCTCCAGGCCTGCCTGGTAGCCGGAGCGGGCGGACCAGTCGCCGGTCATGAGCGGCGGGGCGGGCAGGCCGGCGTCCTCCAGGGTGCTGCGCCAGCCCTCGATGCGCCCGTGCGTCTCCAACCAGTCGCGCGGCCCGGACAGGTGCCAGACCTTGCGGTGGCCGAGGCCGAGCAGGTGCTGCACGGCGAGGCGGGCGCCGGTGACCTGGTCGACGGAGATCGCGGGGATCTCGCCGCCGACGTTGGACTCCACGGCGACGGCGGCCACGCCGAGCGGGAGGCTGTGCAGGGCGGCGGCGGCCGCGGTCTGCGGGGCGATGACGACGACCCCGGCGACGGACTGGTCGGCGAGCGCCTCCAGGGCGGCGACCATGCCGCTGTGGTCGACCTGCTCGAGGGTTACGATGCTGACCCCGTACCCCGCGGCGCGGGCGGCGCGTTCGATGCCCAGCAGCGTGGAGGCGGGCCCGTAGAGAATCGTGTCGAAACTGACCACGCCGATCACGCGGGAGCGCCGGCCGGCGAGGCCGCGGGCCATCGCGTTGGGGCGGTAGTTGAGCTGCCGGACCGCTTCGAGGACCCGCTCACGCGTGGCGGGGCTGACGCTGGGGTGCTGGTTGAGCACCCGCGACACGGTCTGATGGGAGACGCCGGCGAGTCGCGCGACATCGTTCATGACCGCAGCCCGGCCCTGGCTCGTTGGACGCATCGCCCTCCCCCCACGCTGATGTTAGCGCTGCCACGATATGCCGTCTCAGGCGGTACGCCGTGTCCCGCGGGCGGGAATGACCGTTCGGATGATGCCGGGCTCGTTCGGACGCGGTGCATGTTTCGGGAACTGGCCTCCATTCGACGCAGAACTCGTTGCCCTCAGGGTCTGCCATGACCGTCAGCTCGTCCCCGGCGTGCAGGACCGTGGCGCCGAGCGCCTCCAGCCGGGCGACCTCGTCGGCGACGGTGCCGGGCGCCCGGAGGTCGAAGTGCATGCGGTTCTTCGCGGTCTTGCCCTCCGGGACGCGGGCGAACCACATGTTGGGCCCGCCCCAGCCCGGCGCCTCCACGAACGCCTTGTCCGATGTGGACTCCTCGTCGACGTCGGTGCCGAGCGCCGCGGCCCAGAACCGGGCGAGCACGAGCGCGTCGGCGCTGTCGAACGTCACGGACTTGATGTAAGCGGCCATCGCGGCAGGCTACTGCGGGGCCCGGAATTTTGTCGTACCCCCTGACTAGGCTGCGGACAGTCATCGTCGCAGGGAGCTCATGCTGTGGAGGCCGTCGTGCAGGAAGCTGGTGCGGGTCTGGTCGTCGACGCCGCCAGGGCGGAGCCGTTCGCCAGTGTCGAGGACTACCGGGCCGCGGTCGGCCGGGTCCGCGAGGCGGCCGCCGCCTATTACAGCGGCCCCGACCTCGCTATGGACGACGCGGTCTATGACGCGTTGCTGGCCCGGGTCGCGGCGACCGAGGCGGCGCGGCCGGACTGGAAGGCCGACGAATCCCCCACCGAGGTCGTCGGCGCCGGCGGCGGGGTCGTCGGCGACGTGGTGCACAGCGCGCCGATGCTGAGCCTGGACAACGTGTTCGACGAGGACACGCTGCGCAGGTGGGCGGTGCGGCTGGAGCGGATCCTGGGCCGGCCCGCCGGCGGGTTCACCGTCGAGCCGAAGATCGACGGGCTGGCGGTCGCCGCCCGTTATGTCGACGGCCGCCTGGTGCAGGTCGCGACCCGCGGCGACGGCCGCGCCGGTGAGGACGTCACCGGGCAGGCGCGGCGGGCGGCGGGGTTGCCGGAGCGGCTCGCCGAGCCGGTGACCCTCGAGGTGCGCGGCGAGGTGTTCATGACCGACGCCGACTTCGAGCGGGCCAACGCGATGCGCACTGGCGCCGGCGAGCCGGCGTTCGCGCACCCGCGCAGCGCGGCCGCCGGCACCCTGCGGGCGCAGGACCGCACATATGACGCGCCGCTGTCGTTCTTCGCCTATTCGGTGCACCGTGCGGAGCCGCCCACGGTCGCGCACTCCGATGCGATGGCGGAGCTGGAGCGGCTCGGCGTCGCCACCACCGGCGGATCGGTCGCCGGCACGCCGGTCTGCGCGACCGTCGAGGAGGTCCTCGCCGCGGTGCAGGTGCTCAGCGCGAGCCGCGGCACGCTCGGGTTCGGCATCGACGGCGCGGTCATCAAGGCCGACCAGCCCGCCGACCGGGACGCCGCGGGCTCGTCGAGCCGGGCGCCGCGGTGGGGCGTGGCGTACAAGTTCCCGGCGGACACCCGCATGACCCGGCTGCTGGGGATCGAGGTGCAGATCGGCCGGACCGGCGTCATCACGCCCGTCGCGGTCCTGGAGCCGGTGCAGATCGACGGTGTCACGGTCACGTCGGCCACCCTGCACAACTTCGACGACCTGGTCCGGCGCAACGTGCGCCCCGGCGACGTGGTGTTCGTGCGCCGGGCCGGCGACGTCATCCCCGAGGTCACCGGCGCGAAGCTCGACGAGCGGCCGGCGGACTCGGTGCCGTTCGAGCCGCCGGTCCGCTGCCCCCGCTGCGACGGCGAGATCGACCGCACCCAGAAGCGGTGGCGGTGCACCCGCGGCCGGGCCTGCGGCGCGCACGAGTCCCTTGCGTATTACGCGGCCCGCCACTCGATGGACATCGAGGGCCTCGGCGGCAAGATCATCGACCTGGTCGTCGCGGCGGGTCTCGTCACCGACCCCGCCGACCTGTACGACCTGGACGTGCCGACCGTCGCCGGTCTCGACCGGATGGGCGAGGTGTCGGCGACGAAGCTGGTCGCGGGCATCCAGGCGTCGAAGGGGCAGCCACTCGCCCGGGTCCTGACCGGCCTCGGCGTGCGCATGACGGGCCGGTCCATGTCCCGTCGCCTGGCCCGCCACTTCGGCACCATGCAGGCGCTGCTGGACGCGTCGGTGGAGGACCTGCAGCAGGTCGAGGGCGTCGGGCCGGAGCGGGCCGTGACCATCGCCGCCGAGCTGGTCGAGCTGGCCCCGGTCATCGCGAAGCTCGCCGCCCGCGGCGTCAACATGTCCGAGCCCGACCTGCCCCCGCCGGCCGTCGCCGGCGCGCCGGCCGCCGCCGACGGTTCCGCCACGGCGGTGCCGCTGCCGCTGCGCCGCCCCGACGGCACCCCGATGACGGTCGTGGTCACGGGTTCGGTGCCGGGCCTGACCCGCGACGAGGGCAACGAGGCCGTCGAACGGCTCGGCGGCAAGTCCTCCGGCTCCGTGTCCAAGCGCACCGACCTGGTCGTCGTCGGCGACGGCGCCGGCTCGAAGGCCGACAAGGCCGAGCAGCTCGGCGTGCGCATCCTGCCGGCGGAGCGGTTCGCGACCCTGTTGGCGGCGTTCCAGGCCGGGGACGAGGCGGGCGTCGCGGAGGCGCTGGCCTGAGGCGGGGGCGGTCGCGGGAGGAATGGCCTGTCGGGCGACGGTTTGCGGTTGGAACGGGCGGGCGCGGGTGGGCCAGGCGGGCCGGGCCAGGCGGGCCGGGCCAGGCGGGCCGGGTCGGGGGTCGATAACCAGGGCGTCGACGGTCAGGGTGCGCCGGGCGGGGGTGTCTGGCGTGGTTCGGGGCAGCTGGCGGTCAGTGACTCGGCGACGGTCGGCGGGTAGCGGTCAGGGTTGACGACCGTCTGCATCAGCGTGGTAGCGGCGGTCGCTGCTGCACGTCTGGCTGAGGTGGCGCGCCGCCCCGCAGCAGGGAGCCTGCCACCGATGAAGCGGCTCGGGCCCTCGTCGCGCTCAGGCACCTGACGCTGCCGCACGGCGACACGTCTGGCGTAGTCGCAGCAAGCCGGCGATCAGCAAGCAGGCGAAGGTCGGCGGCTAACGGTCGGGGTTTGACGACCGTCTGCATCAGCCTGGTGGCGACTGTCGCTGCTGCGCGTCTGGCTGAGATGGCACGCCGCCCCGCAGCAGGAAACCTGCCACCAGCGAGCGGCCCGGGCCCTCGTCGCGCTCAGGCACCTGACGCTGCGGCACGGCGACACGTCTGGCGTAGTCGCAGCAAGCCGGCGATCAGCGACTCGGCGACGATCGGCGGGTAGCGGTCGGGGTTGACGACCGTCTGCGTCAGTGTGGTAGCGGCGGTCGCTGCTGCGCGTCTGGCTGAGACGGCACGCCGCCCCGCAGCACGGAACCTGCCAACAGCGAGCGGCCCGGACACTCGTCGCGCTCAGGCACCTGACGCTGCCGCACGGCGACACGTCTGGCGTAGTCGCACGTCTGCATCAGCGTGGTAGCGGCGGTCGCTGCTGCACGTCTGGCTGAGGTGGCGCGCCGCCCCGCAGCAGGGAACCTGCCACCAGCGAGCGGCCCGGACCCCCGTCGCGCTCAGGCACCTGACGATCAGCAAGCAGGCGAAGGTCAGCTTGTAGCGGACGGCGACTTTGACGCCCGTCTGCATCAGCGTGGCGGCGACGGTCGCTGCGCGTCTGACTGAGATGGCATGCCGCCCTGCAGGGGACCTGCTGGCAGTCAGTGACTCGGCGACGGCCCGACCGGTAGCGGTCAGCGTGTGAGGACCGTCTGAGTCAGCGTGGTCGCGGTAGTCGATGCTGCGGGTCTGCCTGCGGTGGCACGCCCCCACTGTTCAGACCTGCCGCCAGTGAGCGAGGTGGGCCGTCGTCCTGGCACCAGATGGGTATGACTGTCAGGGGTCGACGGTGGGGCTGGGCATGATGGGGGCGGGAGCGCTGGTGATCGGCATTGGTGGAGAGGGGCCCGGTGGTGGGTGGGTTTGACGAGCGGGAGCGGGCCATGTGGGCGGGGCGGGCGGAGGCGTACCTGGGCAGTTTCGCGGGGTTGTGTGCACATCCGGCGGGGACGTTGCTGGACGCGGCCGGGGTTGGGGTGGGTTGCCGGGTGCTCGATGTGGGGACGGGGCCGGGGACAGTGGCGGCGCTCGCTCGGGAGCGGGGGGCTGTGGTTGTGGCGGTGGATGCCGAGGCGAGCATGGTCGAGGCGGCGCGGCGGCGGGTGCGTGGGGTGCGGGTGGCGGAGGCGAGGTTGCCGGAGCTGCCGTTCGAGGGCGGGGCGTTCGACGTGGCGGTGGCGAACTTCGTGGTCAACCACGTCGGTGACCCGGCGGCGGCGGTCCGGGAGCTGCGGCGGGTGGTGCGGCCGGGCGGGCGGGTCGCGGTCACGATCTGGCCGCAGCCGGCGCCGCCGTTGCAGCGGATGTGGGGAGAGGTACTCGAGGCCACGGGGCTGGCGCCGGTGGCCACCGCTGCGCACGGGCAGACGCCGGCGGCAGGAGAAGCGCCGGTGACCGTCGGCACGCGGCTGGACACGCGCGGCGAAGCCGGGGTGCGGGGGCACGGCCCGACCGGCACGCCACCGGTTGGGGGGCGGGTGCGGGTCAGTGCGGAGCGGGACTTCGCACGGACGGCTGAAGGGCTGGCGGGGTTGCTGGCGGGAGCGGGGCTGACCGGCGTGCGGTGCGAGACGGTGGCGTGGACGCATCGGGTCGGGGTGGACGAGTGGTGGACCGGGCCGGCGAACGGGCTCGGGGCGCTCGGGATGGTGCTGGACGGGCAGCCGGTGGCGGTCGTGGAGCGGGTGCGGCGGGCGTACGACCAGGTCAGCGCGGCCTACCTCGGGGCGGACGGGCGGTTGGCGCTGCCGACGGCGGCACTGCTGGCGTCGGGGACGGTGACCGGACCGTGACCTCGGTCGTGGGACACGCCAGTGGAGAAGGGTGCCGGCGAGGGTCGGGCCTTGTTAGGTTCGGGGAACACGGGGATTGATGGTCGGCGTGGCGGCAGGTGCATCCCGTAGGGACCACCGCCTCCGCAGCACGGCAGCCGCCGCGCCGGTCACGGTCCATGCACCAATCGAACCGAGCGAACCGAGCGAACCGTCAGCAGGCGATCGTCTTCGGCACGGACACGGCGCCGGTCAGGGCGTGGGCGAGGTCCGCGACGAACCGGTCGACCAGTTCGCGCGTCTTGCCCGGCATGCAGACCACGTGGGCGTTGCCGCGCTCGTCCGTGGCGAGGGGCCACCGTTCCAGGAGAGGCTGCGGCGGGCGGGGGAACACCACGGTGAACGCGTGCTCCTGCGCGCGCCAGGCCGGCCAGCCGATCCCCCGCAGCTGCCGCTCCGTGTACCCGGCCAGCTCCCGGGCGGCGGCGGCGCGGCCGCGTAGGCCCGGGCGGCCCCAGTACCGCAGCAGATACCACAGCCACAGTGGGGCGTGGCCGGAGCGGGAGCCGGTGATGGTGCTGTCCGGGGCGGCCGTGTAGGTGATGCTGCCGCGGCCGGTGTGCCGGTCGGCCAGGGCGACGACGATGCCGCACGGGAACGGGGTGGCGAGGAACTTGTGACCGCTGACGGCGAAGGAGTGCACGCCGTCGGCGAAGGTGAACCCGGGGCGGCTCAGCGGGTCGCACAGCGCGAGGGGGATGCCGGCGAGGGCGGCGTCGGCGTGGATCCAGCGGTGGCCGGGGTCGACGCCGGCGAGGTTGAGGGCCTCGTCGACGAGGGCGGCGTCGTCGACGGCCTCGGTCATGGTCGTACCGATGGTGGCGACCACGATCGCGCCGGTGCCGTACCGGCGGCGACGGTGCTCGGCGACGGCGGCGCGCAGCAGGTCGTAGCGGATCTCGCCGCGGTCGTCGGCGGGGATGAGGTGCAGGGGCATGCCGAGCAGCTCGGCGTTCTTGGCGACGCTGTAGTGCGCGGCGGTGGAGGCGAACACGGCCGCGCCGGGCAGGTGCCGGCGGGCCTGCCACAGCGCCCACAGGTTGCTCTCGGTGCTGCCGGTGGTGACGTACCCGTGCCGGTTGTCCAGCGGCGCGTCGACGAGGTCCGCGACGAACTGGACGACCTCGTGCTCGACGACCTTGGTGTGCAGCCGGTACGAGCCGCCCGCGGCGTACGGGTGGCCGACGTTGTTGAGCAGCACCCGCTCGAAGCGGGACACGGCGGTCATGTCGGGCAGGTCGGTGGCGCCCGGGAAGCCGAGGTCGTACTCGGCGTGCCGGGCGAGGTCGGCGTACAGCTGGTCGAGCCGGCCGAGGATGGAGGGGTCCTCGGTGCTCACCGCGGCTGCGACCCGATGTCGATGATGCGGCCGAGCTCGCTCATCCAGCGCCAGACGTGGTATGTCGGGTCGTTCGGCTCGATCTCGGCGAGGGACGGGTTCCAGCGCCACTGCATGCTCGGCACGCCGTAGTGGGCGTTGGTGTCGTCGACGGAGCTCTCCACGGCCAGGCCGTTGAACTGCTTGCGGCCGCCGCGGTCCAGCAGCAGCCGGGTGCCGTCGATGAGGCGGGCGAAGCAGCGGCCGGGCAGGTCGAACTCGTTGGCGGCGTGCCGTTGCGCCTCGGCCCAGGTGCCGTACGGGGTGTCCAGGGTGCACACGCCGACGCCGGCGAAGACCGCGGTGGCGGACATGGGGTCGCACTTGTTGGCCATCGTGGTGCGCGGGTCGAAGCGGGGATCGCCCTGGTACCCCTCGTGCGCGTGCCGGGCCATGCCGTACAGCAGCATCGGCAGGTCGTTGGCCTCGTCGTCGGCGAGGAAGATCCGGGTCGCGGTGCGCAGCTGCTGCAGCACCGGCACGCCGCGCTCCAGGTAGAACAGGGCGATGCCGTGCGGGCTGAGCGGGTCGCGCCGGCGGCGTTCCCACGCGTGGCGGGTGTGCAGCACCGAGAAGCGGCGCAGCCGCGACACGACCTCGCCGCGGAAGGCGGCGGTGATGTCGGCCGCCGGGTCGCCGTTCGGCCCGCGGGGCGCCTCCACCGGCACCGCGTGCAGGTGCCGGCTCTCGGGTTCGTCCGGTGTGGCGGCGGCGGTACGACGGTGCGACGCCGACCGCGGCACCCCCGCCCCGGCGCCGGACGGCATGCCCTGCGGGGGGACGGAAGGCGGGTACTCGTACGACGAGGCGGCCGGCGGTGGCAGGGGCGCCGAGGACGGGTACTCGAACGGCGGGCCGGCGGGCGCGGGCGGCGGCGTCACCGTCTGGTTCGGCTCAAACATCGAGGTCCTTCAGCCGGCGGTCCAGCACCCGCAGCGGGTCCGGTCTCCCCCGCCCGACCTCGGCCAGCACCGGCGCGCGCCGGGAGCGCAGCGCCAGCGCCCACACGGCCCCGGCCAGGACGGTGATCAGCACGGCGGCCGGGATGACCGCCTGCAGCACCGGGTCGCCGGCGATGCCCAGCAGCGAGGACAGGTTGGCGACGGTGACGAGCAGGACGCCGGTGCCGGCGATGACGCCCAGCGACGGCAGGACCGTGCTGACGAGCAGGCCTTCGCTGGTACCGCCGCCGCGCCGGTAGTACCGGATGCTGCCGGCGGAGATGAGCACCAGCATCAGCAGGATGCCGATGGCGCCGGCCGCGGACAGCCAGGTGAACAGTACGGTGATCGGGTCCGCGCCGAGCGCCACGAACAGGCCGACGACGAGCAGCGCGGTCGCGCTCTGCAGGATCGACCCGCCGGTCGGTGCGCCCTCGGCCTGGCCGCCGGCGCCGGTACGGGCCAGCCATGCGGGCAGGACGCCTTCGCGGGCCATGCCGAACGCGTACCGGGCGAGCACGTTGTGGAACGAGAGCATGGCCACGAAGACGCTGGTGATGAGCAGCATGGTGGCGAGCAGGCTCAGGCCGCTGCCGTACCAGTCGTCGAGGACCGTGAACGGCAGGCCGGCGTCGGGGTCGGCGGCGACGGCGGCGATGCGGTCGGCGCCGACGGTCGCGGCGAGCGCCCACGCCGACAGCCCGTAGAACAGCGGCATGAAGATCAGGGCGGCGGTGGTGGCGCGGGTGATGCTGCGGCTGGTGCGGACCTCCTCGCTGTACGCGGGGGCGGTGTCGAAGCCGATGAACGCGGCGATGCCGAGGGCGAGCGCGCCACCGATGCCGGGCGCCCACAGCCCGTTCGGGCTGATCGGCGCGGTGGTGATCGCGCCGCCGGCGGGGTGGGAGAACGCGGCGAGGTCGAACAGGGCGATGACGACCAGCTCGACGCACAGCACGGAGCCGACGACGAACGCGGACAGCGACACGTGCAGCAGGCCGCAGATCGCGACCGCGAGCCAGAGCACGCCGGCCCACACGATCCAGTTGCCGCCGAGGAGGCCGGCGAGGGTGGCGCCGACCAGGCCGTACAGGCTCATCTGGATGCACGAGTAGAACACCAGGGCGAGGGCGCCGCCGATGATGCCGGCGGTCGGGCCGAAGCCGTGGGCGAGCAGCGCGTACGCGGGGGCGGCGTGCGGGACGTTGCGGGCCATCGACACGTAGCCGACGGCGAGCAGCGCCAGCGCGATGCCGAGCAGGGGGAAGGTCAGGGGCGTGGCCACCATGCCGGTCGTGGCGTAGGTGGCGACGATACCGCCGGCCAGGACCGCCATCGGGGAGCTGGCGCCGATCTGGAAGAGCCAGACGCCGCCGCCGGACATCTGCCGGCGGGTGAGCCCGTACCCGGTCACCGAGCGCCGGCCGGCGAGGTGCGCGGGGACGGTGCTGCGGTCGTGAGCGCAGGGGAAGGACGCATCGCGGCGCGTACTCCGATTCTGAAGTTGGCCGGTCCGTGAGGACCGCACTGCCGTGCGTGGTCAATATCGCAGCGCAGTGTATAAGCGAAGTCACTCAATGCAGGACCCCGGAAACCTCCACCGGACATCCCGGATTGTTCGGTCCCGAAGGCCCCGGAGCAGGGACGCATCGACGGATGGCGTCACCCGATCAGGTGACGGGCGGGGTCCGGGCGGCGGCAAAGTTTACCGTCGCGTGTTCGGCTCGTAACGTGCCGCGGTGCCCGGGTCCACAGGTGGCCGACCGGGGTCCAGACGTGCCGGAGCGCCCCACCGGGTAGTCCCGGTGGGGCGCCGCCGCGCCGGCCGCTACGCGGTGAGCCGCAGGTAGTCGACGTTGAACCCGCCGGTCTCGCAGTACAGGGTCAGCCGCTGGTCGCCGGCGGCGACGGTGACGGGGACGTGCACCGACTGGTAGGCGCCCCAGCCGCCGGTGTCGGGGACGGTCGCGGTGGCCAGGACCTGACCGGCCGCGTCCCGCAGCGAGATGGCGCCGGTCGCGGGGGCGCCGGTGCCGTTGGCGACGCGCAGCTCCACGTCGTACGTGCCGGCCTCGGCGACGTCGAGGCGGTACGCGAGCCAGTTGCCGGCGGCGGTCCAGCCGACGTTGCGCCCGCCGCTGGCCGCCGGGTTGGTCTCGACGAAGTTCGGCCCGCCGTCGGTCCAGCCGTGCTGGGCGACGTACGCCTCGGCCTCGATCTTCTCCCCCACCGGCGCGCCGTGCGGCTGGACGGTGACGCGGACGGTGGCCCGGTCGCTGGCGCGGCCGTCGGTGACGGTGACGGCGAGGTCGATGGTGCCGGGCACCGTCGGGTGCAGCGTGACGACGCCGGTGGCCGCGTCCACGGTCACCCCGTCGGGCAGGTCCGTGGCGTAGAAGGCGAGGGCGTCGCGGTCGGCGTCGGTGGCCCGCAGCCGCACCTGTGCGGTGCTGTACTGGTCGACCACGACCGGGCCCGGGTCGGCGAGGACCGGGGCGTGGTTGCGGCCGCGGGGCACGTCGGCGTTCCAGCGGAACGTGGCGTACGCGTGGGCGGGCACCGTCGCGACGAACGACCTGCCGGCGAGCACGACCCGCACGGTGGCGTCGGCGGCGTTCGCGTTGCCGATCACCGCGACGTAGCCGTCGTGGCGGTCGCGGTACACGACGTTGCCGATGCCGCCGGCGGTACCGCTGGACTCGACCCGCACGTGGTCGGGGCCGAGGTACCGCGCGAACTGGCCGAGCTGGTAGAGCTCGTCGCGGACGGTGAACGTGCGGGTGGTCGTGTCGACCTTGACCAGCCGGTCGGGCCACTTGGTGGTGCGGGCGACCTCGTCCCAGTCGACGTTGTTGTCGCGGGCCGGGGTCCAGTGCAGGGTGCCGCCGTCCTGGTCGGTCGCCTGCGCCCAGAGGATGTAGGACGACGCGTCGAGGCGGAAGTCGGCCAGGACCGTGGCCGGGGACAGGTCGCTGGTCTCGGTGAGGTGCACCGGCTTGCCGGTCTGCTCGTACGCGTCGCGCATGACGGTGGGGTCGCCCCAGTACGGGTGGAACGCGATCGCGTCCGCCGCGCGGGCCGCCGCCGGGTCGTCCAGGACGCGGTAGTAGTTCTTGGTGGCGGTGCTGTTGGGGTCGCGCCAGTCCCAGAAGTTGAAGTCGTGGATGTACAGGTCGACGTCGAGGCGGGCCTCGCGCAGCTCGCGGTCGATGGCGACGGCGAGCCGCCGCTGCTGCTCGACGCTGATGTCCATGGCCGGGTAGACGACGTCCATGCCGGGCTCGTTGAGCAGCGTGAGCGCGTCGACGTGGATGCCGAGGCGGGCGTACGCCTGCACGTACTTGACGTAGTAGCGGGCGAACACGTCGATGCGGTCGTCGCGCAGCTTGCCGACCTGGTAGTACTCGCTGGTGCTGCCCGGCTTGAGGGCGACCTCGCCGAGGAAGCGGTTGTTGGTCTTCATCCACGCCGGTGCGCTCCACGCCGAGGCGAGGAACGTGGCCTTCGGGTTGTACTTCTGGATCAGCTTGATCGTGTCGACGATGTGCAGGTCGATGTCGCGCTGGATGGTGAAGTACCGCAGCTCGGGGTCCTCGGTGACGCCGGCGGGCAGGTCGTCGTAGGACCAGAACGGCAGGTGCTCGATGAGGTCGGGGCTGCCGATGGTGAGCCGGAACCGGTCGAGGCCGGCGCCGGTGCGCGGGTCGACGAGCAGCCGCACCGCGTCCTCCCGCTGCGGCGGGGTGAGCTTCCACAGGTTCGACACCGTGGTCTCGTCGATGGAGAAGCCGATGCCGGTGTACGACTGCCGCGTCCTGCTCGGGTCGACCACGACCGTGGCGTCGGCGTGCACGCCGGTGCCGTCGCCGACCCGTACGTCCGGCAGCGGCTGCCAGGCGTGGGCGGCGCCGGTCGAGTAGGTGCCGGTGACGAGCGCGCCGCGGCCGGGCCGGGCCGCGTTCGCCGGGCCGGCCGCGACGGTCGCCCCGGTCAGGGTGCCCGCGGTGACCAGGGCGACGGTCGCCGCGGAGATGGATCGCCTCACGGCGCCTCCTGAGGGGTCGCGGTGCGGCGCCGCCCCGTTCGGACGGCGCCGTACCTGTCGGATCGGGCGGTGCGTGCGTTACGGGCCGCTGACCAGGTAGGTGACCTGGTTGCCGCTGTTGACGGTCCCGCCGCTGTTGTTGATCACGCGGGAGATGGTGCCGGTGCCGCCCAGCGACACGGTGACCATGTTGTGGAACTTGACGTTGGTGGTGACGGGGACCTCGAAGGAGTGGCCGAGCACGACGCTGGGGTTGGTGGAGAAGTAGCAGTAGCTGGTGTTCCAGCCGACGGTGCCGCTGTTGCCGTGGTCGGCGCGCCAGATCCAGGCGTGGTCGCCGATGACGTCGTTGCTGTTGATGCGGAGGCTGACCGTCGCCTTGCCGGCGATGGCGCCGCCGATGCGGAAGAACACGTCGTGCAGCGAGGTCGGGTTCGCCGCGTGGCTCGCCGCCGACCCGGCCGGGCCGACCTCCATGAGCACCTGCGAGTTGGTGGTGCCGGCGTCGAACAGGATGCCGGCGACCTTGACCCCGTCCACGTCGGCGACCGTCATCGCGGTGAGGGCGGCGTTGATGCTGGCGGCGGTCGCGCCGGCCTTCACGATGTAGAACTGGCTGATCGGCAGGGAGCTGCCGGCGGTCGTGCCGGTGGACCAGCTGGTGCCGCTGCTGTTGCTGCGCAGCGACGGCACGAACACCTGGTAGGCGCCGGCGTTGTCGACGTACAGGAACGGCTTCTCCCGCACCACCGGGGTGCTGCCGACGGTGGTGTACGGCGGGTTCGGGAAGCTGTTGCCGGGGGCGCCCTGCACACCGACGAAGACCTGGTTCCAGTTGGAGCCCGACCACGAGCCGATCTGGCTGTTGCGGGTGATCCACTGCTGCTGCGTACCGGACTGGATCTGCCCGTCGATCTTACTGTCGGAGATCCAGCCACCGCTGGACCAGCCACCGTCGGACAGCGCGAGGTTGCCCCGCACATGCATCCGCCGGTACGGGGCGGCCTGGGACACCGCCCACCGGTCCAGGCCACCGGTCGGCGTCACCGACAGGTTCTCCGCCGACCGCCAGAAGTTCTGCCGAACACCGACACGTTCGGACCCAGGTCCGGATTGTTCGGGTTGTTCGGCACGCCGGTGGCGGTCGCGGTGGGGGTCGGGTTGGTGGTGCCGCCGCTGAACGTCCACTTCTGGTTCGCGGTGCCGGCGCACGACCACAGCTGCAGCTTCGCGCCGTCGGCGAGGTTGTTGTCCTTGATGTCCAGGCACTTGCCGGCCGCGGTGTTGACCAGGTCGCCGGCCGCGTTCAGCTGCCACTTCTGGCTGGCGACGGTGCTGTAGCAGGTCCACATGTGCACGACGGCGCCGTCCGCGGTGGAGCCGTTGGCGACGTCGAGACACTTGCCGAGGCCCCGCACGGAGCCGTCGTCGGCGAACGTCCAGGTCTGGTTGGCGCTGCCGGTGTAGCAGGTCCACATCTGCGGCTGGTTGCCGTCCGCGGTGGAGCCGTCGGTCACGTCGAGGCACTTGCCGTTGGCGGCGCTGGTGATGCGGCCGGTCGTGGCGGCGGAGGCGGTGGTCATGGCGATCGCGCCGATCGTGCCGACGGCGGCGACGGTGGCGCCGACCGCCAGCAGGGCGGTGCGCCACCTGCGGTGCGTTCGTTGCATGCGGGAATCCTGTTCTGGGGCATGACCGGGTGCCCGGCGACTGAGCGGGTCGCCGGGTCGGGGGCGGGGGTACGTGCGCCGGGATCCATCGGCGCTTGTAACGATGGGTGTAACAGGAAGGAAACACGTCAACGCATCGACGTGTCAACACGAGGCAGCAACTTTTTTCGCGACACAATGAAAGTGGCACTGAAACACGCAGCATCGCGGGGGCGGCAGGGGTGAGCCCGCCGCCGCGGCGGTGGTCAGGACCAGCATGCCGGCGGCGGTGGTGAGCGCCCGAGTATGCCGCGGCGCCGGGGGCCACGGCCGGCGGTCAGGGCGGGCAGCATGGGCGGCCGCGAGGGCGAGGCCGAACGGCTGGGCGCTCTGCGGGCCGTCATCGCCAGCGCGCCGGCGACCGGCGTCTGCGCGAGGGCTCAGGCCGCCGGGCCGGTGGAGCCGCGCACGACGAGGTCCGTGGCGAGCTCCACGTGCAGCGCGTCGAGCTCGTGCCCGGCGAGCATGCGGCCGAGGAGGCTCACGGCCATCCGGCCCATCTCGCCGAGCGGCTGGCGCACGGTGGTCAGCGCCGGGTGGGTGGCCCGGGCCACGTCGATGTCGTCGAAGCCGGCGACCGACAGGTCGTGCGGGACGCGCAGGCCGCGGTCGGCGGCGGCGTGCAGGGCGCCGACGGCCATCTTGTCGTTGAACGCGACCAGCGCCGTCGGGCGGTCGCGGCGGTCGAGCAGCTCGGCGGCGACCCGGTAGCCCTCCTCCACGGTCGGGTCGGTCACGGAGCGGACCAGGTCGGGGGTGGGCAGCACGCCGACGCCGACGAGCGGGGCCAGGTAGCCGGCGAGGCGGTCGGTGCTGGCCATCCACTCCGGCGGGCCGCCGAGCACGCCGATGCGCCGGTGGCCGAGCTCGGTCAGGTGGGTGACCAGCCGGCGGGCGCCGGCGAAGTTGGCGGCGGAGACCGCGGCGATGTCGCGCGGCGGTGACGTGCGCGGGTCCACCACGACGAACGGGAAGCCCTGGTCGCGCAGCCGCTCCAGGTCCGCCTCGGGCTCCGAGGGCAGGATGAGCAGGGCCCCGGCGACCTGGGGCCAGCCGGTGAGGGTCTTGAGCACCTCGGTGCGCTTCCACGACGACTCGCCGGCGTCGACGATCGCGTGCATGCCGTGCACGTCGAGGGCCTCGGCGATCGCGGAGACGATCAGCCCGAAGTAGTCCGTCAGCACGTACGGGCACCGCACGTAGACGCCGTTGTCCGCCTTCTTCGCGCCGGAGCCGCGCCGGCGCGGTGCCTGCCGGCCCAGCCCGCCCATCGCCTCGAGGACCCGGTCACGGGTGTCGGGGGCGACGTTGGAACGGCCGTTGAGCACGCGCGACACCGTCGCGATCGACAGACCGGTCTGCTGTGCCACGTCCCGGATCGTGACGCGCTGCGGTGCCGCGGTGCGCTGCGTTGTTTCACGGACTTGTTCCATCACCGTCGAGCATAGTCGGCCGGCTGATACGTCGGTGTGGCGACAGCGCGAGCACGTCGTTGTACGCAGTGCGCCGGCGCGTCCGGCGGTGCCATACGAGGGTCAACCGTCCTCGATGCCCGCCCGCAAGGAGCGCCCCGATGCGGCTGCCGGTGATCAGATGGCCGGCGAAGGACCAGACCCGGCGCATCGGGTCGCTGTTCGTCAACCCCGGCGGGCCCGGCGGGTCCGGGGTGGCGTTCCTGCGCGGGGCGCCGCCCGGGGCGCTGGACGCGTTCGCCCGCTTCGACGTGGTCAGCTGGGACCCGCGCGGGATCGGCGGCAGCGTCCCCGCCGTGGACTGCACCACGCCCGAGGAGGACGACGCGGCGGTCAGCACCACGTTCACGCCGCTGGTCGAGGCCGACGTGCCGGCGGCGGTGCGCGACGCCCGCCGGGCCGTGCGGGCCTGCGCCGAGCGCAACCCCGGCGTCCTGCCGTACCTGGCGACGGCGAACACCGCGCGGGACCTCGACCTGCTGCGCCGGGCCGTCGGCGACGAGCGGCTGACGTACCTCGGCATGTCCTACGGCGCGCACATCGGCGCCACGTACGCGAGCCTGTTCCCCGGCCGGGCCCGGGCGATGATGCTGGACTTCCCCGTCGACCCGGACGCGTGGGCGAACCGGCCGTTCGAGTTCCGGCGGGAGCAGAACGCGTCGTTCGAGGACTCCCTGGACCGGTTCTTCGCCGCCGGCGGGTTCACCGAGGACGGCTTCGACGACCTGGTCGCGGCGATGAACCGGGCGCCGCTGCCCGCGCCCGGCGCCACCCACCCCGACCCGGTCCGCGGCGACGACGCGCTGCGGGTGGCGACCCTGGCCATGTGCTCCCGCGCCGACTGGACCGGGCTCGTGTACGCAACGTGCCCCCGCCGCGGCCGTCGCGGGCGGCACGGCGCGGTGGGCGGTGCCACTGGAGCGCTGAACGGGCCGCGGGGCCGGACCGGTCGACGTTCCCCGGTCCGGCCCCGCGGCGCCGCCGTCATTCGGTGCGCAGGGCGGTGGCGGTGCGGATGCGGGCCGCCCAGCCCGCCGGCAGCAGCGCGCCGCAGCCGGCTATGACGAGCCCGCCGAGGACCAGCGGCAGCACCGTCAGCGGGTCGAACACCGCGATGTACCCGGGCGGGATCCCGGTGCCCGCGGCCCGGCCCATCGCCGGCAGCACCGCGTGGTGCAGCAGCACCCCGGCCGGCACCCCGATCACCCCGGCGAGCAGGCCGGTGCCGGCGACGGACGTGAGGACCATGGCGACGGTCTGCCGCGGCGACATGCCGAGAGCCTTGAACACGCCGAGGTCGTGGACGCGTTCGCGGGTGTCGAGCACGACCGTGTTGAGCACGCCCATCCCGGCGACGACCACGAGCATGACGGTGAGCGTGCCGGCGAGGGTGTCCATCGCCACGACGGTGCTGCTGATCTCGCCGACGTTGACCTGCGCGCCGGCGCCCAACGGCTGCAGGACGGTGTTCAAGGCGTCCACGTACGCCTTGGCGCCGACGCCCGCGTCGAGGTCGACGTGCAGCTCGAACCCGCGCGGCTCGACGGCGTCGCCGAGGCCCGCGAGGGTGTCCGCGTCGGTGACGACGACCCGGCCGTCCTGGCTGAGGTCCAGGGACTCCCCGACGATGCGCGCCTTCACGGAGCGCCCGGCGTCGGACAGGGTGACCGCGTCGCCGAGGCGCAGGCCGGTCGCGCGCAGGAACGCCGTCGGCACGACCACCTGCCCCGGACCGTCGAACCAGCGCCCGGAGATGATCTCGTAGCTGCCCCAGGAGGCGTCGCCGTCGAAGGCGATGACGCTGGTCGCGCCGGCCAGGCCCGAGACGCTGAGCTCCACCTCGGCGGTGCTGAACATGCGGCGGGTCCCCGGCTGCGCCTCGACCGCGGCGGTCACCTTCTCGGCGGCCGCGTCCCGCTCGGCCTGCGTCTGCGGTCCGGCCGCCCCCTGCCCCGGCGCGCCCGGCCCCGGCGCGCCCTGGCCGGGCGGCGGGCCCACCCGGGTCTGCACGATGACCGCGCCCGCGTCCCGCCGGTTCAGCCCCTGCTGGATGTCGGCGAGGGAGGTGGCGAGGCCGACGCCGAACGTGACGCCGAGCGCGCCCAGGGCGACCGCGGCGACGATCGTCGCCGACCGCGACGGGCTGGTGAACGGGTTGGCCAGGCCCAGGCTGACCGGCCGGGGCAGCGGCAGGCGGCCCAGCAGCCGCCGGGCCGTGCGGCCGCGCCCGGTGACCGGGGTCCGGCCCACCGACAGCGCGCCGACGGTGTGCAGCCGGCCGGCCCGCAGCGCCGGGACGAACGCGGTGGCGGCGACCGCGACCAGCGCGACGACCGGCACCACGACGCTCACCCACGGCTCGATCGTCATCGTGGCGGTGCCGAACGCCTCGCTCTCGTCCCGCAGCACCGGCACCGCGGCGAGGTTGCCCAGCACGACACCGAGGACGGTGCCGACCCCGGCGGGGATCAGCGCCTGGCCGACGTAGGCCCGGGTGACCTGCGCCGGGGTGAACCCGACCGCCTTCAGGATGCCGATGCGCCGGGTGGCGGCGCCGACGGACCCGCTGACCACGACGCCGATGATGAGCACCGACATGCACAGGCCCAGCACGCCGAACGCGACCACGAACGGCACGAACGTCGCCGCGGTGCGCTCCGCCGTGTGCTTCACCGTGAGGTACGAGGTGGCGCCGGTCATCGCGTCGGCCGGCACGGCACCGGCGATCGCGGTGCGGTGCGCGGTCAGCTGCGCCTCGGTGGCGGCGTCGGTGAAGCGGTACAGCATCTGGTAACCGCCGGCCTTGTCGGCGACCATCGCGGCGAGCTGCTGCGGGGTCGTCCACGCCTCGGCGGTGCCGCTGACGGACCGGGCCAGCCCGACGACGGTCAGCGTCGGCCGGCCGGGCGCGTCGGCGAACGTGACCCGGTCCCCGACGGCGAACGGTGCCCGCCCCGCCGCCCACACGATCTCCCCGGTCGCGGTCGCCCACCGTCCGGCGGTCAGGTCGAGCCGGTCGACGGGGCCGGCGGCGTCGGGCCGGCCGACCAGCGCCGCCGGTGGCAGCGTGACCCCCTCGGGGATCTCCCGGCCGGAGGACGCCGTCGTCGGGCGCAGCGACACGGTCCGGAACGGGCCCGCGGACGCGGCCGACCCCGCGGCGGTGGCGGCCACGGCGTCCCGGGTGACGAGCGCCGCGTCGAACGCGGCGGTCAGGTGGGCGCCCTGCTGCTTGGCGAACCCCTTGTCGAACGGGGCCCGCGACGCGACCAGCAGCCCCGCCGCGAGGACCGACGCGGTGACGGCGAGCAGCGTCGTCAGCGCCATCACGACCGACTGCACGCGGCGCCGACCGCCGGCGCGCACGATCCGGCCGACGCCGCTCACCGGGCACCACCGGCGGGCGCGCCGGCGTGCCGCACGTCGCGGCTGAGGCGGCCGTCGACGAGCTCGACGGTGCGGGTCGCGCACTCCTGCGCGAGGGTGGTGTCGTGGGTGACCAGGACGACCGTCTGCCCGTCACGGTGCAGGGCGGTCAGCAGGTCACGGACCTCCCGGCCGGAGGCGGTGTCCAGCGCGCCGGTCGGCTCGTCGGCCAGCAGCAGCGACGGCCGGTTCATCAGCGCCCGGGCGACCGCGACCCGCTGCCGCTCCCCGCCGGACAGCCGGCCGGGGAACGCCCGCGCGTGCCGCTGCACGCCGAGCCGCTCCAGCAGTTCGCCGGCGCGGGCGGCGGCCTCGCCGCGGGGCACCCCGGCGAGCTGGGCGGGCAGCAGCACGTTGTCGTGCACGGTCAGGTCGTCGACGAGGTTGAAGAACTGGAAGACCATGCCGATGCGGGCGCGGCGGTACTTCGCCGACGCGGCCTCGCCCAGCCCGTCGACCCGGACCCCGTCGACGGTGACGCTGCCGGACGTCGGCCGGTCCAGCCCGGCGATGAGGTTGAGCAGGGTCGACTTGCCGCTGCCGGACGCGCCCAGCACGGCGACGGCCTCGCCGGCGTCGATGCGCAGGGTCAGGCCGGCGAGGGCCGGCGGTCCGTCGTCGTAGCGTTTGCTCACGTCGCTGATCTGGATGAGTGGCGCGGTCACGGGTACCTCCACGGCTGCGGTGACTTTCACGCACCGACCGTAGGAACGGGACGGGGCCGCGCACGTCGCCCGCAGTGACGCAATCCGGTCCCGGCGTCATCACAACGGACTACGCCGCGCGGCGCCCGCATGGTCACCGAAGCCGATGCCGCGCGGCGGGACCGGTTGGCAGACTGGTGCGATGGACACGGGCGACCTCAGGCGGCGGCTGCGGGCGATCACCGCCGAGCTGTGGCGCGTCACGGGACCGCCGCCGAAGCTGAGCCGGTGGGCGTGGGCCGCCGACGCCGTCCTCGCCCTCGTGCTCACCATCGCCTCCGTCGACGCCGCCATAAACCGGGGCGACGAGCAGGCGCCGGTGGAGGTGTCGCCGGCCGACCGGTTCCCGGCGCCCCCGGAGCTGCCCGGCCTGCGGCCGCCGGCGCCC
Source organism: Dactylosporangium aurantiacum (assembly GCF_000716715.1). GTDB lineage: Bacteria > Actinomycetota > Actinomycetes > Mycobacteriales > Micromonosporaceae > Dactylosporangium > Dactylosporangium aurantiacum. Next base: position 29,378 of record NZ_JNYJ01000041.1, read on the forward strand.
TGGGAGCGCAGCGAGGTCACCGGCTGGCCCCTGGCGCTGGTGGCGTTGACCGCGCTGCCGCTGCTGACCCGCCGCCGGTACCCGCTGGCGTCGCTGTGGGTCATCGTGGCCGCCACGCAGGCGCTGCAGCGGGAGCTGCCCACGCTCGACCTGACCCCGGCGCTGGTGTGCTTCGCGATCGCCGCCTACAGCGCCGCCCTGTACAGCCGCCGCCGGGTCCTCGCGATCGGCAGCGTCGTCGTGGGCGCGGCGCTGGTGGTCTCCGTCGACAGCGAGAACGCGCCGGCGCCCGGGTACGCGATGTTCCTGCTGCTGTGCGCGGTCAGCCTCATCGCCAACGCGATCCACACCTGGAAGCAGCGGGCCCTCGCCCTGCAGCGGGAGCAGGAGGCGGTGGCCGGCCTCGCCGTGCAGCGGGAACGGGCCCGGCTCGCCGGGGAGCTGCACGACGTGGTCAGCCACAACGTGAGCATGATGGTGGTGCAGGCCGGCGCAGCCCGTACGGTGCTCGACACGGCGCCGGAGCTGGCCCGGGAGGCGCTGCTCGCGGTCGAGTCCAGCGGCCGGGCCGCGATGGTCGAGCTGCGCCACGTCATGGGGCTGCTGACGATGGACGGCGACGGGCCCGGCCTCGCCCCCACGCCGGGCCTCGACCAGCTCGAGGTCCTCGCCGACGGGGTCCGCCGGGCCGGGGTGCCGGTCGGGCTCGTCCAGACCGGCACGCGGGTGCCGCTGCCGGCCGGGGTGGAGCTGGCCGCGTACCGGGTCGTGCAGGAGGCGCTCACCAACACCGTCAAGCACGCGGTCGGCGCGTCGGTCACCGTCACCGTCGAGCACGCGCCGGACGCGCTGCGCGTCGAGGTGACCGACACCGGCGGCACCGGCGCCGCGCGGGCCGACCACGGCAGCGGCCGGGGCCTCGCCGGGCTGCGGGAACGACTCGACGTGCACGGCGGTAGCCTGGCCGCGGGCCCGACCGGCACCGGCGGCTTCCGGGTCCGCGCCGTGATACCGACCGGGAACTCATGAGCGGCCCGCAGCGCAGCGGAGGTGGCGGCATGAGCGGCCCGCAGCGCAGCGGAGGTGGCGGCATGAGCGGGCCGCAGCGCAGCGAGGAGCCGCGAATCATGGGCTCAGAGTGCAGCTCAGGCCGACGCCGGAGCGCAGCGGAGGTGGCGGCATGAGCGGGTCTTTGCGGGTGGTGGTCGCCGATGACCAGGCGCTGGTGCGCACCGGTTTCCGGATGATCCTGACCGCGGCCGGCATCGAGGTCGTCGCCGAGGCCGTCGACGGCGCGGAGGCGGTCGACGCGGTGCGCCGCACGGGGCCCGACGTGGTGCTGATGGACGTGCGGATGCCGCGGATGGACGGCCTGGAGGCGACCCGCCGCATCCTGGGCGGCCCCGGCGGCCCGGGCGGGGCGCCGCGGGTCATCATTCTCACCACGTTCGACCTGGACCAGTACGTGTACGCGGCGCTGTCGGCGGGCGCGAGCGGGTTCCTGCTCAAGGACGTCAGCCCCGAGCAGCTGGTCGCGGCGGTGCGGCTGGTGCGGGCCGGCGACGCCCTGCTGGCGCCGACGATCACGCGGCGGCTCATCGAGCGGTACGCCAACCGCGACGGCCGCACGGCGAGCCTGCACCGGGACCTGTCCGGGCTGACGCCCCGCGAGGTCGAGGTGCTGCGGCTGCTCGCGCGCGGGCTGAGCAACGCCGAGCTCGCCGCCGAGCTGCAGCTCAGCGACGCCACGGTGAAGACCCACATCGCCCGCATCCTGTCGAAGCTGCAGCTGCGCGACCGGGCGCAGGCGATCGTCGCGGCGTACGAGACCGGCCTGGTCACGCCCGGGGCGCGTTAACGGGCGGCCGGCACCTCGGCGCGGAACGCGGCGGCGTCCAGGTCGTAGCGTTCCAGGAAGTCCGCGACCGCCTCGACCACGACCCGTTCGACGATCTTCACGTACTTGGCCGCCTCCAGCGCGGGCAGCGCGGCGCCGGGGTCGCCGACCAGCTCCCGCACGCCGAGCCGGGCGCTGTGGTCGTGCCAGCCGCCCCGCCGCCGGCGTCGCGCCGCCGCCCGCGCCCGGTGCGCCGCCGTGCGGGCCAGCCGCCACGGCGCGCCCGTCAGGTGTGTCAGCAGCTCCACCGGTACGGCCACCGCCGGCGGCTCGGCGCACGACGTACCGATCGGTGGCAGGACGTGCGCGGACAGCTCGACGTACAGGACGGACGCCTCGATCGCCGTGTGCACGAACACCGACACGTGCCCGTCGCCGTCGTCCGACGGCAGGACGGGCCGGCCCTCGGCGGTGGTGACGGCGCGGGCCCGGGGCACGATCACCACCCGGTCGTAGTGGCGCAGCCCTTCCTGGGGGCCGCGCACGACGGCGTCGAGGGCCTCCCGGGACGCCAGCGGCAGTGGGGTGCCGCCGTCCAGCAGCGGGTCGCCGGCGCCGCGGATGCCGTCCGCGGCGAGGTACGGGGTGACGCTCAGCCCCGGCAGCCCCGCGTGGCCGGCACCGTCGCCGAGGCCCTGCAACGCCTGGCCGACGTGCCGGCGCAGCAGCACCGGGTCGAGCGTCGCGGGGCCGCGCGGCCGGTAGCCGCCGGCGTCGTCGGTCCGTAGCGCGACCGCGACGGACCAGCCGCGCATCCGCGGCCCGGCGCCGACGAACGGGTCGGCGCGGCTGAACACCACGTTGCCGCGCTGGGCGGCGGCGACGGTCGCGACCCGGGCGGCCGTGGCCGCCCGGCGCGGCACGGGGTGGGTGGCGGCGGTGAGGGCGGCGCCGGTCCACCACAGGTGCCCGAGGTGCGCGGCGACCGTGCCGGCCACGAGGACCGCGACCCCGGCCCACATCCGGGGGCCGGGCGCGGCGGTGAGCCAGCCGGCGCCGGGCGCGACGCCGAGCCAGCCGCCGGGCGGCACCGCGGCGGACCCGCCACCGCCGGGCGGCGGGCCGGCGAACCCACCGCCGGCCGGCGCGACCGCGGCGAGCACGGTCAGCGCCGCACCAACCGCGGCGACCAGCGCGAACACGAGCGCGGCGGCGAACAGCGCCCGGCCGGCCGGGGGCGCCGCCCGCACCACCCGGGCCCGGCACAAGGCGACCGCCGCGCCGGCCAGCAGCACGGCGGCGGCGGTGCGGGGCGCGAGGACCAGCGCGGCGACCAGCACGGCGGTGAGGGACACGTCGCGGGCGGTGACGAGGAGCCTGGCCCGCAGCGCGTGGCACAGCACCGGCTCCAGGTCGAAGCCGACGGACGGCACGACGGCGCGGCGCGGGTCGTCGGTGAGCTCCGCGACGACCCGCGCGGCGAGGCCGGGGTCGAGGTGGACGGCCGTGCGCAGCCGCCGGGTCGTGGTCGACGGCAGGCGCCGGGCCGGGGCCGCGTCGGGCATGGAGAACAGCGGCGGCGGCCACGGCTCCCGCGTCGCCTGCCGCGGCGGGTCCGCGCGCCCGGCGGTGCGGGCCGGGCGGACCTCGCCGGGCTCCGGCGGCTGACCGGCCGGGGCGGGTGGCGCCACGGCCGTGCGGCGCAGTCGCGCGACGAGCGCGGTCAGAGCCTTCCGGCGCAGTCCGCCGTCCCGCGCGGGCGCGGCGGTGCCGCCGACGGCAGGGCTGGTCAGGGGTCCGCCGTCCCGCGCGGACGCCGCGGTGGTGCCGCCGACGGCAAGGGTGGTCAGAGGTCCGCCGTCCCGCGCGGACGCCGTGGTGGTGCCGCCGACGGCAGGGGTGGTCAGGGATCCGCCGTCCCGCGCGGGCGCGATGGTGCCGCCGACGGCGGGGGTGGTCAGGGCCTTCCGCCGGGGTCCGGCGTCCCGGGTGGACGCGGTCGTGGTGCCGCCGAAGGCCGGGGTGTCGCGGCTGAGGGCGGCGAGCAGCGGGACCCGGGTCACCGCGTCACCGCCGGTGCGGGCGAGGGCGGCGGCGACCCGCGCGGCGAGGCGGTCAACCGGCACGGTAGTCGTCGCCGGTCTTCTTGCGGGCGGCGGGCAGCTTCACCCGCAGCCGCGCCGGCCGGGCCCTGACGGGCAGCGGCGGCACGGCGACGGGCGGTGCGGCGGGACCGGCCTCGGCGGCGGGCCGGGCGAGCCGGACGAGGTGCGTCAGCAGCAGCGGCGCCGCGACCCCGGCGGCGGCCGCCCCGCCCGCGGTGGTGACCTGTCCCGACGCGGCGAGGGCGGCGGCGGTGCCCGCGCCGGCGAGGCAGCGCAGCGCGACCGAGATGGCGTACGGCGCCGCGCCCGCCTCCCCTGCCCCGCGCCACGGTGGCCTGCCCGACCGGCGCAGGGCCCCGAGCAGGTCGAGGGATTCGAGCGCGAGCGCCGCGAACAGACCCCACATGGCGGCACCCGCTGCGCTCATCGGACCACCATAGGGACGGCCCGGTCCGCCGCCCGGAAGATCGACGGTCCTTCACCCGGTCGGGTGTCCCCCTCGGGTGTCGCCGTTCGTCAGCCGGCGGCGGCGATGCCGTCCAGGACGGTGGTGTACACGCCCCTGCGGTCGGGGCGGGCGCGGCCGGCGGCCTTGGTGAGGGCGGGTACGGCGGCCGGGCCGAAGCGGGTGAGTCCCGCCTCGGCGGTGCGCCGTACGGTGGGATCGGGGTGCAGCAGGAGCCCGACCACGGCCCCGATCGCCGGGGTCCACGCGGCGCCGCTGACGGCCCGGACCGCGGCGCGGACGATGTCCGGTTGCGGGTCGGCGAGCAGGATCTCGCTGTGCCGCAGGTACGCGGGCCGGTCCAGCACCTGCCGCGACACCCGGTGGGCGTGCAGGCGCACCTTGGCGTCGGGGTGGCGCAGCAGGGACGCCAGCAGCTCGGCCAGCTCGGCGTCCGTGCCGCTCTCGCCCGGGCCGGGGCCGGTCCCGGTGCCGCTCGTCTCGGCGAGGGTGGTCAGGGCGGCCCGGATCTGCGCGGTGTCGCCGTTGCCGGCGCGGTCGAAGAGGTCCCGGCGGGTCGGCGGGGCGGCGGCGCGGGGCGGCGCGGGGCGGCGCAGCAGGGCGGCCGGCAGGAGCGGGTCGACGGGCTCCGGGGTGAGCAGCGGCGCGACGGGTTCGCCGAGGACGGCGGCGCGGATCGGGTCCGGCAACCGGCGCAGGACGCCGTCGGCCGCGCTCCGGGCGGCCGGGGTGCCGTGCTCGCGCAGCCGCCGCAGCGCTGGCAGGAGCGGCGCGAGCTCCGCCGGGGCGAGGTGGCCGGCGAGCCGTGCCGCCCGCACCAGGACCGCGTCGCCGGTGCCGTCCCCCGCGGTGAGGTCGCCGGGGGTGAGCGTGCGGGCCAGGGTGGCGCTCGCCGGTACGTCGGGGTCGCCGCGCAGGTGCGCGTCGAGCAGCCGCCGCCTGATGTCCGGTTCGGGCCAGTGCAGCAGGGTCGCGGCGGCGCGGCGGCGCTGGGTGGTGCCCGGGGCCGGGGAGTCGAGCATGGCGAGGAGGCGGTCACGCTGGGTGGCCGAGCGGGGCTGGTCCAGGTCCCCGTCGTGCGGCGACCTGACCGGCGGGCCCGGCCGGTGCGCCTCCTCCGAGATCGTCCACAGTGGAGCATCCACGGGCTGCAGGGCGGCCATCCTCGCCAGCAGCGCCGGCCGGTCGCCGGGAGCGGCCGCGGGCCACGCGTCGATCAGCGCCGCGAGCCGCCTCCGCGACCCGTCGACCAGCCGCGCGCCGGAGCCGCCGACCGGCCGCTCGCCGGATCCGTCGGCCGGCCGCGCGCCGGATCCGTCGGCCGGCCGCTCGCCGGACCAGTCTGCCGGGCCGCGCCGCGACCCGTCGGCGGGCACGTCGTCGGGGACCCCGAACGCTTCCCGCAGCACCCGCACCTCCCCCTGCCACGGGTCGGCGCCGAGCGCGGCGTCGGCCAGGGCCCGCTCGACGTCGGCGACGGTGAGCACCGCACCGCAGCGGCGCAGCACCGCCAGGACGCCGCGGCGCCCCGCGGGGGCGGCCGGTGCCCGGCGCAGCCCGCACACCACGTCGAACGCGGCGGCCGGGGTGAGGTGCCCGGCCAGGTCCTCGAGGACGGCGAGCAGCGCGTCGCGGTCCGCGCCCGCCAGCTCCCCGGCGCCGGCCACCAGGACGTGCCGCCAGGTGGTGCCCGAGGCCCGTTCCGCGGCGGTCCACGGCGGCGGGCAGCAGCGCAGGACGAGGCGCAGCACGGCGGGGCGGATCGCGGGGGCCGTCGCGGCGAGGCGCAGCCAGTCCGGCAGCAGCCGCCGCAGCGCGGGCAGCAGCGGCGCGGGCAGGTCCGCGGGGTCGTGGCCGGTGGCGACGCGGCGGGCGGCGCGTTCGTGCCAGCCGTCGCGGGTCAGCGCGACCAGGTCGGGGTGTGGCTCGGCGGCCGGGCACACCGCCGGCGGGGTCACGCCGTGGGCGGCCATCAGGCCGGCGAGGTCGGCGGGGGTGCCGTGGGTGAGGCGTACCGTCGCGGCGGCCACCAACCGCAGCAGCGCGGGGGCGGCCGGGGAGCCCTGCTCCGTCAGCGCCGCGACCGCGTGGGCCGGCAGCGCCCGGTCGAGGGACTCCAGCAGCAGGTCCCGGGTGCGGCCCGGCTCGGCCTGCTCGGCGGCGGCGAGGACGGTCGCCTCGGTGGCCGCGCCGAGGACGGCCCGCAGCGCGGCGGTGAGCGCCGCCCGCAGGCCCGGGTTGTCGTGCCGGCCCAGCCAGTCGAGCAGCCGCGGCACGGTCGCCGGGGTGCCGGCGGTGCGCAGCGCGTCGGCGGCGGCCTTCTTCACGTTCATGTTCGGGTGGTCGAGGCAGGCGGCGACCGCGTGCGCCGCCCAGCGGGCGCCGACCTCGCCGAGCGCGATGAGCGCGTGCCGGGCCGTCTGCACGTCGGCGGCGCCGGTGAGCACGGCCAGCGTCGCGGACAGGGCCTCGGCGCCGCCGCCGTCGCCGGCCAGCAGCGCGATGACGTGTTTGCGCACGTGCGGGTCGCGGTGGCGGAGCAGGCGGTGCACGCGGGCGCGGGTGCCGGCGTACGGTGCCCGCCGCAGCACCTCGAGCAGCACCGCCAGCTCGGTCGGCGACGGCCCGGGCCGCTCGATCAGGTCCAGCGCGACACCGGCCACGAGGGCGTCGCCGGCGGCCTGCTCCGATGCGGCGTCCAGGATGCAGACCGGGCGGATGCGGCGTCGGCGGTACAGCCTGCGCCCCAGCTCGTGCACCGCGTCGACGGCCGGCTGCGGCACGACGGGCATCGTGGTGGTGGCGGGCCGGTCCGCGGCGGCGAGGTCGGCGAGGTCGGCCGGGAGCCGGTGCCGCTGCCCGGGTGGGTTGCCGCGGGTGTCCCAGGCGGCCGCCAGCTCGGCGACGACGCGGCCGAGGAGGTCGGTGACGGCGGGCAGGGTGCCGGTGTCCGCGTGCCGGGCGAGACCGACGAGGGCGTCGACCGGCCGGCCGGGGTCGGCCCGGGCGCGCAGCACGGCGAGCTCCGCCTCGGCGGGGTGGCCGAGGTCGGCGGCGATCGTGTCGCTGAGCGCCGCCGGGTCGAGCCGCCGCAGCAGCGCGTGCCGGTCGCCCGGGTCACCGGTCAGCCGCCAGCACAGCTCCAGGGCCTGGCGCCGCCACGGTCGCAGGTGCTCCGGCACCTCCCCGTCGAGCGCTCCGAGCAGCTGCGCCACGGTCCGCGCACCACCCACCGCCTCCAGCGCGTCCAGCGCGGCGGCGGGCGCCGTGGGCAGGGCGGCGAGGACGGCGTCCTCGGCGGGGGCGTACCGCAGCGCCCGGATCGCGGCGAGCACCGGCCCCGGGTCGGCGGCCCCCGGCAGCAGCGCGGTCACGTCGGCGCCGAGGTCGAGGTCCGGCGCCCCCTGCCGGGCGAGCGCGACGAGCAGCGCCAGCCGCCGCGGCCATCCCGGGTCGGCGGGCCCGGCGTCCAGGAGCGCGTCGCGGAGGCGGTGCCGGCTGGTGTACAGCAGCATCGCCACGTCCTCGGCGCCGATCGTATGGTCGGCGAGCGCGATCCCGGCGACGGCCGCCGCGTCCCCGGCGCCGACGAACAGCCCCCTGTGGTGCATGCCGGCGAGGCACTCGACGGCGGGCGCCCCGAGCAGCAGCGGGTCGCCCCCGGCGAGACGGACCACGGCGGGGATGTCGCCCCGGTCGAGCAGCCCACCGAGCGCCCGGAGCGCGGCCTGCCGCACCCGGGGCGGCCTGCCCGGGTCGGCGGCGACGGCGAGCAACGGCTCACGCAACCCGTGCCGGGCCGCGGCGGCCGTGGCGGCAGCGGCCACGTCGGGCGCGGTGTCCGGCACGGTTTCGGGCCGGGTGTCAGACGCGGTGTCAGACGCGGTGTCAGGCACGGTGTCGGGCCCGGTGTCGGGCCCGGTGTCGGGCCCGGTGTCGGGCCCGGTGTCGGGCCCGGTGTCGGGCCCGGTGTCGGGCGCGGTGGCCGGGAGGCGCGTCGTGGCGGCGGTGGGGGCGGCGGCGGTCGGGTCAGCTTCGGCGGGGGCGGTGGTGGGGCCAGGAGCGAGCAGGGTGTGCAGGCGGGGCGGGGCGACCGGGTCGACGGCCGCCCACGGCTCGGCGAGCTCGGTGAGGGCGCCCGCGACGACGGAGGCGGCGGGGCTGTCCAGCAGGCGGGTCAGGACGCGGCGGGCGGGTGCCGGGGCGAGGACCGCGGCGTGCAGCGCCTCCCGGCACAGGCGCAGGGCGGCGGCGTGCAGGACCGGGTCGTCGCCGGCGGCGAGGTCCTCGACGAGCCGGCGCGGGTCGGGCGCGTCGGTGGCCCGCAGCCCCGCCACGGCCTGGTACAGCGGCTCGCCGGGCGGCTCGGCGGCGGCTCGGCCCGGCAGGTGCAGCAGCTCGGCCCGCAGCCAGGCGACCCGCACGACGGCCGGCGGCGGGCGGTCCCGCCACCGTGGCCAGGCGGCGGGCAGGAGCCGGCCGTGGCGCTGGAACAGCTCGGCGGTGGCCAGGGCCACCTCGGGGGTGTCGTCGAGGTGCTCCGGCAGGAGTCGCGCGACGTCGTCGGGGTCGTCGCGCAGCCGGTCGCCGAGCCAGCGGACCGCGAGCAGCCGCAGCCGCGGGTCGGCGTGGCGGGCGAGCCGGGACAGCAGGGTGGGCGGGCAGGCGGTGCCGTCGACGGCGGTGGCGAGCCAGTCGGCGTCTCCCCGCTCCACGGCGGCGGCGATGGACGACTCCGACGGCTGGGTCACGGACCGATCCTAGGCAGCGCCGCAACCGCTGCCCCGGCTCGCGCCGCCCGGACGGCGACGCGAAGCAGCGGGCCGCCCGCGGAAGACGACCGCCAGGCCGAGCGGGGAAGAACGGCGGTCAGGCGGCGCGGCGGGCGACCCCGGTGAGCGCGCCGAGCTCGCCGACGAACTCCGGCCACAGCGGCCGGGGCAGGTCGTGGCCCATGCCCGGGTACACGACCAGGCGGGCGCCGGGCACGGCGGCGGCGGTGGCGCGGCCGCCCGAGACGCGCACGAGCGGGTCGGCGTCGCCGTGCAGCACGAGGGTCGGCACGCGGACCCCGGCGAGGCCCGGCCGGCGGTCGCCGGAGGCGCGGATCGCGGCGAGCTGGCGGCGGGCGCCGGCGGGGTCGTGGCCGCGGTCGTACGCGCGGCGGCCCACGTCCCGCAGCCACTGCTCCTCCACGGGGTAGCGGGGCGAGCCGATGGCGCGGAACACCCGGACCATGCGCTCGCCCGCGGCGTCCCGGGACGCGGCGGGCGGGATGCCGAGCGCCGCGAGCGCGCCGGGGCGGGGGCGGCCGATGCGCGGTGACGGGGTGGACATGATGGACGTGAGGGTGCGGACCCGGCCGGGGTGCCGGATGGCGAGGGTCTGGCTGATCATGCCGCCGAGGGAGGCGCCGGCCACGTGGGCGGTGGGCCAGCCGACCGCGTCGAGGACGGCGGCGGCGTCGTCGGCCATGTCGGTGAGGCGGTACGGCGCGACGGCCGCCGGTCGGGTCAGCAGCGGCAGCAGCCCGGGGTTGCCGGTGAAGTGGGTGGACTGCCCGGCGTCGCGGTTGTCGAAGCGCACGACGCTGAAGCCGCGGTCGACGAGCATCGCGCAGAACTCGTCGGGCCACGACAGCAGCTGCATGCCGAGGCCCATGACGAGCAGCAGCGGCTCGCCGCCGGCGGGGCCGAGCCGCTCGTAGGCGATGGTGACGTCATGGTGCCGCGCCAGTCCGGTGACCATCGGGCCAGCATCCGTCATGAGACGCGATCTCTGGAAGGGCCGCCGCGGCGGGTCACGCGATCCGGTCGACCGGGTGGGGGTGCGGCCGCCCGGGCATCACGGCGACGCCCGGGCCGCCGCTCATTACCTCAGCGGCCCGCCGTCAGCACGGCCGGCCCGCGGCCGGAACGCTGGCCGGAGTCGCCGGGCACCGGGGCGGCCGGGTCGCTGCCCAGCTCGACGATGCGGTTGGCCCGGTCGACGTGCACGACCCGGGGGCGGTGCCGGGCGAGCTCGGTGGCGTCGACCAGCTCGAACGACATGATGATGACCAGGTCGCCGGGCGAGACGAGGCGGGCCGCGGCGCCGTTGACGCCGATGATCCCGCTGTCGCGGGGGCCCTCGATGACGTACGTGGTGAGGCGTGCACCGGTGTCGATGTCGACGACCTGCACCTGCTCCCCCTCGACGAGACCGGCGGCCTCCAGCAGCGTGCCGTCGATCGTGATCGATCCGACGTAGTGCAGGTCGGCCTGGGTCACCGTCGCGCGGTGGATCTTGCCGCCGAGCAGGGTGCGCAGCATGCGTCGTCCTCTCCGAAAGGGGGAAGCGCCAATTAAGTTAGGCAATGCTAACCTACATTTCTGCCGCACGGCGCTGAAGGGCCCGGCCGGCTGTGACGACCCGAATCCCTCCAAGGAGCCCTTGATGATCCGCGCCCCCCGATCCGGGAACTGGCTGCGCCGAACGGCGCTCGCCGCCGCGGCGGTGCTCGCCGCGACCGCCCTCACCGCCTGCGGCGGCGACGACCAGGAGACCGCCGCCCCGGCGAGCGGATCCGCCGCGCCCGCCGCGTTCCCGGTGAGCATCGAGCACAAGTTCGGCACCACGAAGATCGAGGCCGAGCCGAAGCGGGTCCTCACCGTCGGCTGGAACGACCAGGACTTCGTCCTCGCCCTCGGCGTCACGCCGGTCAGCACCCGCGAGTGGTTCACCGAGTACCCGAACTACCCGTGGGTCAGGTCGGCGCTCGGCGGCAAGCCGCTGCCGACCTTCTCCGCCGAGATCAACTTCGAGGCGATCCTCAAGGAGAAGCCGGACCTGATCCTGGCCATCTACGAGACGATCAACCAGGAGACGTACGACCGGCTCAGCCAGATCGCCCCGACGGTCGTGCAGTCCAAGGACTACGCCGACGAGCAGACCCCGTGGGACGTGCAGACCCTCACCACCGGCAAGGCGCTGGGAAAGCACGCCGAGGCGAAGGCGCTCGTCGACAAGGTGAACGCGAAGCTCGCCGAGGTCCGCAAGGCGCACCCCGAGTTCGCCGGCAAGGTGCTCGTGGAGGACTTCGGCCCGGAGAACGGCCAGCACTGGCTGATCGCCGCCAAGGACCCGCGCCGCGCGCTGTTCGACGCCCTCGGCTTCGCCGCCCAGGCGGAGCAGGACGAGATCAGCGAGGAGCGGCTGGACCTGCTCGACAAGGACGTGCTGTTCGTCAACGGCGCCACGAAGGCCACGATGACCGCCTCGCCGGTGTTCGCCAAGCTCAAGGTCGTCACGTCCGACCGCACCCTGTACACCACGTTCGAGACCCCGCTGTCGGGCGCGCTGTCCTACAGCGGCCCCAACGCGCTGCTGTTCGCGCTGGACCTGCTGGTGCCCGCGCTCGCCGCCGCCGTCGACAACGACCCGGCCACCAAGGTCCCGGACCTCGCGGCCGGGTAACCGCACGAGCACACCGAGGGGGCGGCGCCGGGACCGGCGCCGCCCCCTTCCGTCCGCTCAGAGCGCCCCGGCCACCAGCGGCCCGAGCCGCTCCAGCACCCCGGGGTCGAGCAGCTCCGAGTGCCCGCAGGCGATCCCGACCGTCCTCAGTCGACCGTCCACATGGGATCGCCAGCCGTCCGACGCCGTACCGGCGAAACCGCGCTCCGGCACGGTCGCGTCGACGAACAGCACGTCGGCGGCGAGGACCCCGGGCCGCGTCCCGGCCGTCATCCGGTCGCTGTCGAGGTAGTTCTCCACCACCCGGGCGATCTGCGCGTCGGTGAGCGCGGCCACGCCACCACCGGCCGCCCGCACGAACGCCACCGCGTCCGCCACGGTCGGTGCCGCGTCCACCGGTACGTCGTAGCCCAGCTCCCGCAGCAGCGCCGCGACCGCCTCCGGCCCGTCCCAGTCGCCGGAGGTCCCGGTGGTCGCGGGGATCCGGGTGTCGAGCATGCCGACGAACGGCACGTCCCGCCCGGCCGCGAGCAGCCGGCCGGCGAGCGCGTGCGCGACCGCGCCGCCGAACGACCAGCCGAGCAGCCGCACCGGCCCGTCCGGGGCGATCTCGGTGACCCGGGCGGCCAGCTCGGCGGCGAGGTCGTCGAGGGTGGCCGGCAGGTCGGTGGCCCGGCTCAGCCTCGGCGACTGCAGCCCGATGACCGGCACGTCGGCCGGCAGGTGCCGCTTGAGCCCGGCGAACTGCCACACCAGGCCGCTGGCCGGCGGCAGGCAGAACAGCGGCGGCGCGCCCCCACCGGCGTGCAGCGTGACGACCGGGGCCAGGGCGTCGCCGGGCGGCAGGGCACCGTCGAGCCGGCGGGCCAGGCCCCGCACGGTCGGCGCGGTGAACAGGTCCGCGACCGGCACGTCGACGCCGAGCTCCCGCCGGACCGCGGCGGCGAGCCGGACCAGCAGCAGCGAGTGCGCGCCGAGGGCGAAGAAGTCGTCGCCGACCCCGACCGCCGCGACCCCGAGCACCTCGGCGGTCAGCTCGCACAGCCGGGCCTCGGTGCGGCTGCGCGGCCGGTCCCCCGCCGTCGCGGCGGTGAACTCAGGATCGGGCAGCGCGGCCCGGTCGACCTTGCCGTTCGGCGTCTGCGGCACCGCGTCGAGGACCACGAACGCCGCCGGCACCATGTACCCGGGCAGCCGGTCGGCGAGGTACCGGCCGAGGTCACCCACGTCGCCACCGTCCACTGTGGTCACGTAGCCGATGAGCCGGCCGTCGCGGGCGGCGACGACCGCGCGGGCCACCGCCGGGTGCGCGGCGAGGACCGCCTCGACCTCGCCCAGCTCGATGCGGTGGCCGCGGACCTTCACCTGGAAGTCGGTGCGGCCCAGGAACTCCAGGTCCCCGCCGGGCAGCCGGCGCACGAGGTCGCCGGTGCGGTACAGGCGGCCGCCACCGTCGGTGGCCACGAACCGGCCCGCGGTGAGCCCGGGCCGGCCGAGGTAGCCGCGGGTCACCTGGGCGCCGCCGAGGTACAGCTCGCCGGCCACCCCCGGGGGCACCGGCCGCAGCGCCGCGTCCAGCACGACGGCGGTGGTGCCGGGCAGCGGCCGGCCGATGGTGGGCCGGTCCGCGCCGACGGCGGCGGCGGTCGCCCAGACGGTGACCTCGGTGGGCCCGTACAGGTTGGTCACCGACCGGGTCCGCCGGTGCAGCCGCGCGGCGAGGGACGGCGGCAGCGCCTCACCGCCGACCAGGGCCCGCACGCCGGTGAGGTCCACGTCGGACGCCTCCAGCAGCGCCGCCCACAGTGACGGCGTGGCCTGCACGACGGTCGCGCCGCCCGCGAGGGGCGCCAGCAGCGCCGGGTCGCGGACCTCGGCGCCGGAGGCGAGCACGACGCAGCCGCCGGTGCGCAGCGGCTGCAGCAGCTCCAGGACCGAGATGTCGAACGACAGGGTGGTCACGGCGAGGAGCCGGTCCGCGGCGGTCATCGGCACGGCCTCCCCGACCGCGGCGAGGAACGCCTCGAGGTCCCGGTGGGTGACCACGACGCCCTTCGGCCGCCCCGTGGACCCGGAGGTGTAGATGACGTACGCGGCGCTGTCCGGCGCCACCGGCACCTGCGGTGGCGCGTCGCCGGAAGGCAGGTCGGTGTCCGGGTCGAGCACCACGACCGGCCGGGCGTCGTCCACCATGAACGCCAGCCGCTCGGCCGGGAACGCGGGGTCCAGCGGCAGGTAGGCCGCGCCGGTCTTGTGCACCGCGAGGACCGCCACGACGAGGTCGGCGGTGCGCGGCAGCGCGATCCCGACGAGCCGCTCCGGCCCGGCGCCCTGGGCGGCCAGCGCCGCGGCGAGCCGGTCGGAGGCGGCGTCGAGCTCGGCGTAGCTCCAGGTGCGCCCGGCGCTGACGAGCGCGTCGGCGTGCGGGGCCCGGGCCGCGTGACCACGGAACGCGGCGACCCACGACCCGGTGGCCGGCAGCGGACCGCCGGCCTGCCAGGCGGCGAGGTCGGCCTCGTCGGCGGGGGCGAGCAGCGCCGCCTCGCGGACCGGGCGGCCGGGGTGCCCGGCCAGGTCGGTGAGGAGCCGCACGAGCCGCCCGGTGAGCCGTTCGGCGGTGCCGGCGGTGAAGCGGGCGGTGTCGTACTCGACGGTGACGTCGACGGTGTCTCCGGCGGTGTCTCCGGCGGTGTCTCCGGCGGTGACGAACGTGACGTTGAGGTCGACCTTCGCGTCGGCGGCGTGGCCGGGCTCCGGCCCGACTGGCAGGCCCAGGACGGTGCCGTCGCCGCCGGAGCGCTGATGGTAGCCGATCATCACCTGGAACAGCGGGTTGCGCCCGGCCGCGCGTGGCGGGTTGACCGCCTCGACGACCTGCTGGAACGGCAGCTCGGCGTGGTCGAACGCGGCGAGGTCGGCGGCGCGGACCCGCCGCAGCAGGTCGGTGTAGGTCGGCGTGCCCGACAGGTCCGTGCGCAGCACCACGGTGTTGACGAAGAAGCCGACGAGGTCGGTCAGCGCCGGGTCGCCGCGGCCCGACGTGGGGGTGCCGATCGGGATGTCGTCGCCGGCGCCGTGCCGCGACAGCAGGACCGCGAGCCCGGCGTGCAGGGCCATGAACAGGCTCGCGGACTGCTCCGCGGCGATGGCGCGCAGCCGGGCGACGAGGCCGGCGGGCAGCGTCGCGGTGGCCTGCCCGGCGGGGCCGGGCGCGGTGCGCGGCAGCGCGCCGGGCAGCGGGATCTCCTCCGGCAGGCCGCGCAGCCGCTCCTGCCAGAACCGCCGGGACGTCGCGTGGCCGCTGTCCGGGTCGGCCGGGTCGCCGAGCACGTCGGCCTGCCAGGCGGCGTAGTCGGCGTACTGCACCGGCAGCGGCGCCCACGCCGGGGCCTGCCCGGCGAGGCGGGCCGTGTACGCCTCGGTGAGGTCGCGCAGCAGCGGCCGGTCCGACCACTCGTCCATCGCGATGTGGTGCAGCACCAGCGCGAGCAGCGTGCCGCCGCCGGGCCCGGCGACGACGGCGGCCCGGATCGGCGGCTCCACGGCGAGATCGAACGGGCGGGACAGAGCGTCGTCGAACCGGTCGTGCACCGGCACCCGCACCGACGGCAGGATCCGCTGCCCGTCGAGGGTGACGAGGGTGCGCAGCACCTCGTGCCGGTCGGTCACGTCGCCCAGCGCGGCCCGCAGGGCAGCGGGGTCCACGGTCCCCCGCAGCCGCATGACGAGCGGGTAGTTGTACGCGGTGGAGGCCGGGTCGAGGTGGTGCAGCAGCAGGAGCCGCTCCTGCGCCGGGGACAGCGGGATCCGCTCCGGCCGCGGCCGGGCGGTCAGCGCGGGCCGCGCGCCCCCGGTGCCCGTCGCCAGCAGCAACGCCAGCCGTTCCGGGGTCGGCGCGTCGAACAGGGCGCGCAGCGGCAGGTCGGCGCCGAGGTCAGCGCGGAGCCGGCCGAGGAGCCGCATCGCGATGAGCGAGTGGCCGCCCCGGTCGAAGAAGTCGTCCTCGACGCCGTACCCGGGCACGCCCAGGACCTCGCCGAACACGGCGCACAGCCGCCGTTCGGGGTCCGTGGCCGGGGCGCGCCCGCCGGTGGCCACCGATTGCGGCTCCGGCAGCGCCGCGACGTCGAGCTTGCCGTTGACGGTCAGCGGCAGGGCGGGCACCACGGCGTACGCGGCGGGCACCAGGTACGCCGGCAGCGACGCCTTCAGCGCACCACGCAGCGCGGCCACGTCGAACGGGTCGGCGTCGGGCACCACGTACGCGACGAGGCGCTTGCCGCCGGCCCCGTCGGCGGCGGCGAGGACCGCGCACCGCCGCACGCCGGGCTGCGCCGCGACGGCGGCCTGGACCTCGCCGAGCTCGACGCGGTGCCCGCGGATCTTCACCTGGTCGTCGGTGCGGCCGAGGAAGTCCAGCAGCCCGTCGGGCCGGACCCGGACGAGGTCGCCGGTGCGGTACATGCGCCCGCCGGGGACCGCGGGGTCGGCGACGAACCGCCCGGCGGTCAGCCCGGGCCGGCGCAGGTAGCCGCGGGCCAGCCCGGCGCCGGTGACGTACAGCTCGCCCGGCACCCCCGGCGGGACCGGGCGCAGCCAGTCGTCCAGCACGTAGCCGCGGGTGTTCCGGATCGGGGTGCCGACGGTGGAGGTGGCGCTGTCGGTGGTGCCGCCGCCGAGGGTGTTGATGGTGTACTCGGTGGGGCCGTACAGGTTGTAGCCGAGGACGCCGTCGGTGTCGCGCAGCGTCGCCCACAGCCCCTCCGGCACGTGCTCGCCGCCGAGCAGCACCAGCGCCGGCCGGTGCGCGCCGTCGAGCAGGCCCGCGTCGATGAGGTGCTGCGCGTACGTCGGGGTGACGTTGACGACGTCGACGCGGGCCTGCGCGCAGTAGGCGGCGAGCGCGACCGCGTCGCGGCGCAGGTGCTCGTCGCACACGTGCACGTGGTGGCCCTCGACCAGCCACAGCAGCTCCTCCCACGACATGTCGAAGGAGAACGACACGGTGTGGGCGATGGTGAGAGTACGGCCGCCCTGCGCGGCGACCGTCGGGGCGAAGATCGCCTGCCGGTGGTTCTGCTGCATGTTCGTCAGCCCCAGGTACGGGGTGACCACACCCTTCGGCCGGCCGGTCGAGCCGGACGTGTAGATGACGTACGCGGGGTGCCGCAGGCGGCCGGGCGTGCCGGGCGCGAACGCGCCGAGCTCCTCGCCGGTCAGCGGCGCGGCGGACTCCGCGGACAGGTCGAGGGTGTCGAGGCGGACCCCGTCGAGCCGGCCGGCGGTCAGGACGATCGCCGGGCCGGCGTCCTCGATCATCGCCAGGAGCCGCTCGTCGGGGTGGTCGAGCTCCAGCGGCAGGTACGCCGCGCCGGTGCGCAGCACCGCGAACAGCGCGACGACCATGTCGACGCAGCGCGGCAGGGCGAGGGCGACGATGCGTTCGGGGCCGGCGCCGAGCCGCAGCAGGTGCCTGGCCAGGCGGTTGACGCGGGCGTCGAGGTCGGCGTACGTGACGGTGACCGGGCCGCAGGTGAGCGCGGGCGCGTCCGGGGTGCGGGCCGCCTGGGCCGCCATCAGCTCGGCGACGGTCTCCGGCAGGACCTGCCCCGGCACCCCCTCCAGGGCCGCGCCCGCGGCGACCGGCAGCGCCGCGACCGGCGCCGCGACGTCGTCGGCGAGGGCCAGCAGCACCCGCTCCAGCCGGTCGAGCAGCGCCTCGGCCTCGCCGGCCGGGACGACGTCGGCGCGGTGCTCCAGCCGGATCCGCAGCCGCCGCCCGGGCGTGACGACCCAGGTCAGCGGGTAGTGGGTGGCGTCGACCGCGGTGACGCCGACGATCCCGTGCTCGGTCTCCAGGTCCGTGAACGTGTCGTCGTCGAGGAAGTTCTGCAGCACGTACAGGCTGTCGAACAGGGTGGTGCGCCCGGCGGCGCGCTGGATCTCGCCGAGGCCGAGGTACTCGTGCGGCATCAGGTCGATCCGCTCGGCCTGGACGCGGCGCAGCAGACCGGCGGCGGGCTCGCCGGGGGCGAGGGTGACCCTCGCCGGGACGGTGTTGAGGAAGACGCCGACGACCTCGTCGATGCCGGGCAGCTCGGTGGGGCGGCCGGCGACGGTGGTGCCGAACACGGCCTCCTTGCGGCCGGTGGCGTGCGCGAGGACGACGCCGAGCGCGGCGCTGAGCACGGCGTTGAGGGTGACCCCCTGGGCGCGGGCCTGCGCGGTGAGCCGGGCCGTGTCCTCCTCGGTGAGCTGCCGGGCGATGCTGGTGGCCAGGACCGGCCGGGTCCCGGCGGCCGCCGGGTACAGCACCGTCGGCTCGAGGCCACGCAGCGCGTCGGCCCATGCCCGCGCCGACGCCGCGGTGTCCTGCCCGGCGAGCCAGTCGAGGTAGTCGGTGAACCGGGCCGCCGGCGGCGCCGGGGCCCGCCCGGCGTAGTGCGCGAACAGGTCCCGCAGCACCAGCTCCCGGGACCAGCCGTCCCACAGCAGCAGGTGGTAGGTGAACAGCAGCCGGTCGGTGCCGTCGGGCCGGCGCAGCACGGTGAGCCGGGCCAGCGGCGGGGCGGCCAGGTCGAACGGCCGGGTCCGGTCCGCGGCCATGACGGCGTCCAGGTCGCCGGTCGCCACGACGGTCACCTCACCGCGCAGGGCGGGGGCGGGCACGGCGACCGGGCCGCCGTCGCGCGTGGTGAAGCCGATCCGGATCGCCGGGTGCCGCGTAAGCACCGCCGTCCAGGCGGCGGCGAGCCGGTCGGGGTCGAGCCGGCCGGCGAAGTCGAACGCGTTCTGCGCCACGTACACGTCGGCGTCGCCGGCGAGGCGGGCCTGCACGTACAGGCCCTCCTGCAGCGGGGACAGCGGCCACACCCGCTCGACGGGCGCGCACAGGTCCCGCATCGCGGCCGCCCAGTGCGCCGCCAGGCCGGGCACGTCCAGGCCCTCGTCGGCGTAGGTGAGCACGGCCCGCAGCCGCGGCCCGTCGGGGGTGACGTGGCAGGCGGCGTTGATCTCCAGCAGGTACGGGGTGCCGAGGTCCGGGTCGGGTGCGGTACGCAGCGCGCCGGCCTCCGGGGCGGTGTCCCAGTCGGCGCCGGACGGCGCCGGGAACCGGCCCAGGTAGTTGAACAGCACCTGGGGCGTGCCGAGCCGGGCCAGGGCCGGCGCGGTGCGGGCGTTGGCGTAGCGCAGCAGCCCGAAGCCGAGCCCGTCGCCCGGTGCGGCCGTGACGTGCCGGTGCGTCTCGGCGAGCGCCGCCGGCCCGTCCGGCACGGCCGGCAGCCGCACCGGGGCGATGGCGGTGAACCAGCCGACGGTGCGGGACAGGTCGGCGCCGTCGAGCTCCTCCCGCCCGTGCCGCTCCAGGTCGACGGTGAGCGGCGCGTCCGCCGCGGACCGCCCGGCCCGCCACCGGCTGACCGCGATCCGCAGCGCGGCGACGAGCACCGTGGTGACGTCGACCCCGGCGGCGGCCGGCACGGCGCCGAGCAGCGGCCCGGTGACCTCCGGCGGCAGGCGCAGCTCGTGCTCGCGGGTCCGGCCGACGGTCAGCCCGGCGGTGTGCCGGGACGCGTCGAGCTCGCCGCCTGGGGCGAGGGCGGCGGCCCAGTGCTCGAACTCGCCGAGCCGCGCCGCCTGGCCGGCCTGCTCGTGCAGGCGCCGGGCGTACGCGCGCAGCGACGTGCCGGTGACCGGGGCGGCGGCGGTGCCGTCGCGCAGGTCGTCGGTGATGATCCGCCAGGACACGCCGTCGACGACCAGGTGGTGGGCGACCAGCAGCAGCCGGCCCCGCTCCCCCGGCCCGCGGTCGAACCAGACGGCCTGCAGCATCGTGCCGGCGTCCGGGTCGAGCCGGTCGGTGGCGGCGTCGGACTCGGCACCGACCAGCTCGCGCAGCGCGGCGTCGTCGAGCCCGGCCGCGGCGACCCGCCGCACGTCGACGGCGGGCGGCTGCGAGGGCGGGCGGGCCTCGAGGGACCACAGCATCGGCGACGGGCGGTGCAGCCGCAGCCGCAGCGCGTCGTGGCGGCGCACCAGACCGTCGACGAGCGCGGTGACCGCGTCGTGGCTGAGGCCGGCCGGGGTGAGCAGCAGGTCCGCCTGGTTGTGCCGGTGGATGCGGCCGCCCAGCTCGGCGAGGCGCTGCACGATCGGCAGCAGCGGCACCTCCCCGACGCCGTCCGGGTCCGGCTGGGCGGTGACGGCCGGCGCGGCGGACGGCGACGGCGCGACGGACGGCGACGGCTCGGCGGACGGCGACGGCTCGGCGGACGGCGACGGCTCGGCGGACGGCGACGGCTCGGCGGACGGCGACGGCTCGGCGAGGGTGGCGAGGGCCGCGGCGGTGCGGTGGACGAACACGTCCCGCGGGGTGATGGGCAGCCCGGCCCGGCGGGCCCGGTTCGCCAGCTGGATCGCGATGATGCTGTCGCCGCCGACGGTGAAGAAGTCCTCGTCGGGTCCGACGGCGGTGACGCCGACGACCTCGGCGATCAGCTCCCGCAGCAGCCGCCGGGCCGCCGTCTCCCCCGTCTCGACCTCGACCGGCGCGGCCCGTTCGCCGCTCGGCGCCGGCAGCGCGGCCCGGTCGAGCTTGCCGTTGACGGTCAGCGGCAGCGCCGGCAGCCGCACGTACGCGGCCGGGAGCATGTAGTCCGGCAGCCGCCCGGCGAGCCGCGCCCGGACCGTCGCGTCGTCCACTGTGGACGCTCCGGCGAGGTAGGCGACGAGCCGCCCGTCGTGCAGGGTGACGGCGGCGTCGGTGCCGCCGACGGCGTCCAGCAGCGCGGCCTCGATCTCGCCCGGCTCGATGCGGTAGCCGCGGACCTTGACCTGGTGGTCGGAGCGGCCGGCGTAGACGAGGTCGCCACGGTCGGTCCAGGTGGCGAGGTCGCCGCTGCGGTACAGCCGGCCGGGGCCGAACGGGTTCGCCACGAACCGGGCCGCGGTGAGCCCGGGCCGGTCGAGGTAGCCGCGGGCGAGCTGGTCGCCGGCGACGTACAGCTCACCGGTGACCCCGGCCGGCACCGGGCGCAGCCGCTCGTCGAGCAGGTACGCGCGCAGACCGGGCAGCGCGGCGCCGATGACGCTGCCGGTGTCGGCCCGGCGCAGCGCCCGGAACGTGACGTGCACGGTGGTCTCGGTGATGCCGTACATGTTGACCAGCAGCGGCGCGTCGTCGGCGTGGGTGGCGTACCAGCCGCGCAGCCGCCCCGGGTCGAGGGCCTCGCCGCCGAACACGACGTAGCGCAGCGCGAGCCCGCCGGTGTCCTCGGCGGTGAGCGGGTAGAACGCCGACGGGGTCTGGTTGAGCACCGTGACCCGTTCGGCGCGCAGCAGCTCGGCGAAGCGGCGCGGGTCGCGGGCGACGTCGCCGTCGACGAGGACGAGCCGGCCGCCGTGCAGCAGGGCGCCCCACAGCTCCCAGACGGAGAAGTCGAACGCGGCGGAGTGGAACATCGTCCACACGTCGTCGGGGCCGAACGTGAACAGCCGCTCGGCGGCGGCGAACAGGGTCAGCACGTTGCGGTGGGTGACCGCGACGCCCTTCGGCCGGCCGGTCGAGCCGGACGTGTAGATGACGTACGCCGTGTTGTCCGGCCGCGGCCGGGTGACGGTGCCGGGGCCGGGCGCGGGCAGCGGGCGGTCGACGAGGACCGTCGGGACGGCGGTGTCCAGCACGGCGGCGGTGGCGGCGTCGGTGAGCAGGCACACGGGCGCGGCGTCGGTGAGGATGTACGCGGTGCGGGCGGCCGGCGCGCCGGTGTCGACGGGTACGTAGCAGCCGCCGGCGCGGATGACGGCGAGCAGCGCGACGACGAGGTCGGTGCCGCGGGGCAGCGCGACGGCGACCCGCGACTCGGGCCGCACCCCGCGCGCGGTCAGTACGCGGGCCAGCCGGTCGGCCCGGGCGTCGAGCTCGGCGTAGGTGAGCCGGTCCGTGCCGTGGCTGACGGCGACCGCCGCCGGGTCCACCGCGGCGCGGCGCTCGGCGAGCGTCCCGGTGACCGCCGGCAGCTCCGCCGCGACGCCGCGCTCGACCAGGGCCCCGGTGACCGCCGGGGGCTGTCCGGGCGTGGCGGCGGTGAGGGCTCCGACCGGGGCGGCCAGGCCGGCGGTGAAGGCGCGCAGGATCGTCTCGACCTCGGCGAGCAGCCCCCGGGCCCGGGCGGCGCCGACGAGCGCCACGTCGTACTTGATCTCCAGGGTGAGCGCGTCGCCGGGGAACGCGACCAGCGCGACCGGGTAGTGCGGCGAGTCGGTGCCGGTGAACCCGTCGACCCGCAGCGCCGAGCGGTCGCCTGCGCGCACCGCGGGGAAGTTCTCCACCACGACCATCGAGTCGAACAGCTCGCGCACCCCGGCGAGGCGGGCGAGCTCGGCGAGGCCGACGTGCTGGGCGTCCAGCACCTCGGTCTGCCGGTCCTGCAGGCGGGTCAGCACCGCGCCGAGCGGCTCGTCGGGCCGCCACGCCATCGGCAGCGGCAGTGTGTTGATGAGCAGCCCGACCACCGTCTCGACGCCGGGCAGGTCGCCGCCGCGGCCGGAGACGGTCGAGCCGAACACGACCCGGTCCCGGCCGAGGAGCCGGCCGAGCAGCAGCCCCCAGGCGGCGTGCACGGCGGTGCCCAGGGTGACGCCGTGCGCGCGGACCGCGGCGGCGAGGTCCGCGGTGTCCTGTGTGGACAGTGCGTGGTGGACGCTGTCGTGCGCGGCGACGGGGCTGCCGGCCGGGTACAGCAGCGAGGGGGTCACCCCGTCCAGGGCGCGGGTCCACACGGCGCGGGCCGCGCCCCGGTCGCGGGCCGCGACGGCCTCGACGTGGTCGCGGAACGTGGTCGCGGGTGCGGGCAGGTCGGCGCCGAGCTCGTACGCGGCGACGATGTCGCCGAACACCAGCGGGTAGGACCAGCCGTCGGCGAGGACGTGGTGCATGGTCTCGACGAGGCGGTGGTCGTGCTCGCCGAGGGACACCAGCGCGTAGCGCAGCGCGGGCGGCCGGGCCAGGTCGAACGGCCGGGCCAGCTCGTCGGCGGCGACGGCGGCCAGGACGCCGAGGTCGCCGCGCTCGTGCCGCCACGGCACGTCCACGGCGGGCGCGATCGCCTGCACGATCCGGCCGTCGCGCAGCTCCCGGAAGCCGGCGCGCAGGGCGGCGTGCCGGCGCACCGTCGCCTCGACCGCGGCGCGCAGCCGCACCGGGTCGACCGGTCCGGTGAGGCGGGCGATCTGCTGCACCCGGTACGTGTCGGCGCCGGGCTCGGCGAGCGCGTGGTGGACGTACATGCCCTCCTGCAGCGGCAGCAGCGGCAGGATATCCTCGGCGCCGGCGAGGTCGTCGACGTCGCGCTGGGTGAGGCTGACCAGCGGGAAGTCCGACGGGGTGGGCCCGGCGAGGTCCGCGCAGCGGCCGAGGGCGGCGAGGGCCGCCAGCCAGCGCTCCGCGAGCGCGGCGACGTCGGCCTCGGCGAACAGCCCGGCCGGGTAGGACAGTGCCGCGGTGAACGTGACGCCGTCGGGCCCGTCGGCGGCGTACGCGTTGACCTCGAGGGTCATCGCCGGGTTCGCCGGGTCGACGCCCTCGCGCAACGGCCCGGCCGGCGCCCAGTCCGCGGCGCCGCCGGCCGGGAAGCGGCCCAGGTAGTTGAACAGGATCTGCGGCACCGGGCCGGTCAGCTCCTGCCGCAGGTGGCGCAGGACGCCGTAGCCGAGGCCCTTGCCGGGCACGGCCCGCAGCTGCTCCTTGACCGCGCGGGCGGCGCCGGCCAGGGCGGGGCCGGCGGCGAGGACGTCGTCCCACGCGACGGCGCCCGGGTCGAGCCGCACCGGGTGGATGGCGGTGAACCAGCCGACGGTGCGGGACAGGTCGACGTCGGCGCCGTAGACGTCGCCCTCCCGGCCGTGGCCTTCGAGGCTGACCACGACCGCCGGGTCCGGCGCCGGCCGCCAGGCGCGCACGGCGAGGGCGAACGCGGTCAGCAGCACGTCGTTGACGGTGCCGTGCATGGCCGCCGGGGCCCGGTTGAGGGCGGCGCCGCTGTCGGCGGCCGACAGCGTGACGGTGACGGTCCGCACGGTCGCGGCGGTGTCGACGGCCGGGTCGGCGGCGCGGGCGCCGAGGAGCGGATCGGGGGTGGCCAGGACGGCGCGCCAGTGGCCGGTCTCGGCGGCGAACCGCCCGGAGCGCTCGGCGGCCAGCCGGGCCCAGCCGCGGAACGACGCCGGGGCCGGCTCCAGCGCGACGGGCCGGCCGGCGGCGGCGTCGGACCAGGCGCGGGCCAGGTCGGCGCCGATGATGCGCCAGGAGACGCCGTCGACGACGAGGTGGTGCGCGACGAGCAGCAGCCGCCGGCCGGCGGGCGACCAGACGGCCTGGAGCATGACGCCGCGGTGCGGGTCGAGCCGCGCCACCGCGGCGGCCAGGGCGGCCTCGTCGGGCTCGCCCTCGGTGACCGGCACGGGGCGGCCGGCGGGCGGGACGGTGAACGTCCAGTCGGGGGTGACGACGGCCCGCAGCAGGTGGTGGGTGCCGACGAGGGCGCGCAGCACCGCGTCGAGCGCGGGCCGGGTCAGCCCGGCCGGGGTGCGGAACGTCATCGCCTGGTGGAAGCCGGTCAGCGGGGTCGCCGCCGCGCGGGTCTCGGCGAGCATCGGGGTCAGCGGCACGGTGCCGACGCCGTCGTCCTCCCGCTGCCCCGGGTCGGCCGTGGCCGCGACCGCGGGCAGCGCGGCGACGACGGCCTGGACGGTGCGGCGGCGGAAGATGTCGCGGGGGGTGACCGGCAGCCCTTCGCGGCGGGCCCGGCCGGCGACCGCGATGGAGCCGATGCTGTCGCCGCCGGCGACGAAGAAGTCCTCGTCGACGCCGACCGCGGGCAGGCCCAGGACGTCGGCGTAGATCGCGCACAGCACCCGCTCGCGCTCGTCGCGCGGGCCCTGCACGGCGCCGGCGCCGCCGGGGGCGGCCGGCTCGGGCAGCGCGGCGAGGTCGAGCTTGCCGTTGACGGTGAGCGGCAGCGCGTCCACGACGCCGTACAGCGCCGGCACCAGGTACGACGGCAGCCGCTGCGCCAGCGCCGCCCGGACCGCACCGGCCAGGCCGGTCGGGTCGCCGGCCGGCACCAGGTACGCGACGAGCTTGCGCAGCCCCGGCACGGTGCCGTCGGCGCGGGCGACCACGGCGGCCTGCCGGACCCCGGGCACGGCGGCGACGGCGGCCTCGACCTCGCCGAGCTCGACCCGGTAGCCGCGGATCTTCACCTGGTCGTCGGTGCGGCCGAGGAAGTCCAGCAGCCCGTCGGGCCGCTCGCGCACGAGGTCGCCGGTGCGGTACATGCGCCCGCCGGGGGTGTTCGGGTCGGCGACGAACCGGGCGGCGGTGAGCCCGGCGGCGCGCAGGTAGCCGCGGGCCAGGCCGGCACCGGCGACGTACAGCTCACCGGCGGTGCCGGGCAGGACCGGCCGCAGGAACGCGTCGAGGACGTAGCCGCGGGTGTTCCAGATGGGCCGCCCGACGGTCGGGGTGGCGCTGTCGTCCGTGCCCGCGCCGAGGGTGTTGATCGTGTACTCGGTGGGGCCGTACAGGTTGTAGCCGGTCGACCCGCCGGAGCCGCGCAGCCGGGACCACACGGCGTCGGAGACCGCCTCCCCACCCAGCAGCACCAGGCACGGCGGGTAGCCGGCCGGGTCGAGCAGGCCCTCGTCGAACAGGTGGTGCGCGTACGTCGGCGTCACGTTGATCACGTCGACGCGCCGCGTCCGGCAGTACGCGACGAGCGCGACGGCGTCCCGGCGCAGCTCCTCGTCGCACACGTGCACCTCGTGGCCCTCCACGAGCCACAGCAGCTCCTCCCACGACATGTCGAAGGAGAACGACACGGTGTGCGCGATGCGCAGCCGGTCCCGGCCGGCGGCCCGGGCGCGGGCGACCGCCGGGGCGAAGATCTCCGCCCGGTGGTTGAGCTGCATGTTGGTGAGGCCGCGGTACGGGGTGACGACGCCCTTCGGCCGGCCCGTCGACCCGGAGGTGTAGATGACGTACGCGGGGCGGTCCAGGCGGTGCGGGTCGGCGGGCACCGGCGGCGGGTCCGCCGGGAACGGCGCGGCGTCGGCGGGGGCGACCACGGCGCCGTCGAACCGGCCGGCCAGGGGCGTGCCGGGCGGCGCGACGAGCAGCACCGGCCGGGCGTCGTCGAGCATGCCGGCCAGCCGGTCGACGGGGTGGTCCAGGTCCAGCGGCAGGTACGCCGCACCCGCCCGCAGCACCGCGAACAGCGCGACGACCATGTCGACGCCGCGGGGCAGGGCGAGCGCGACGATGCGTTCCGGGCCGGCGCCGCCCGCCAGCAGCAGCCGGGCGGTGCGGTTCACCCGGGCGTCGAGCTCGGCGTAGGTGAGCGCCTCCGCGCCGGCGACCAGGGCGGTGTCGGCGGGGCACGCGGCGGCCCGCTCGGCGAGCAGGTCGGCGATGGTCGCGGTGCCGATCGGGTGCCCGGTGGCCCGCCACGCGGCGCGCAGCGCCGCCGTTTCGGCGGCCGAGCGCAGGTCCAGGGCGCCGACGGCGACGTCGAGGCCGCCGGCCAGGGTGGTGAGCAGCCGCACGAGCCGGTCGGTCAGCGCCGCCGCCTGTGCCCGGGTGAACACGTCGGGGCGGTACTCGAGCTTGACGCGCAGGTTCGCGCCGGGGGTGAGGACCCAGGTCAGCGGGTAGTGGGTGGTGTCGGTGTAGTCGACGGCGGCGATGCCGTGCTCGCGTTCCAGGTCGGCGAACGTGTCGTCGGCGAGGAAGTTCTGCAGCACGTACAGCACGTCGAAGAGCTGCTCGTGCCCGGCGGCGCGCTGGATCTCGCCGAGGCCGAGGTACTCGTGCGGGCCGAGGTCGAGCCGGGCGGCCTGGGCGCGGCGGGCGAGGTCCAGCACGGTCGCGGCGGCGGTCGCGGTGACCCGGGCGGGCACCGTGTTGAGGAACAGCCCGACGACCCGGTCGATGCCGGGCAGCTCGGTGGGGCGGCCGGCGACGGTGGTGCCGAACACGACGTCGGTGCGGCCCGTCTGGTAGCCCAGCACGATGCCGAGCGCGGCGGTGAGCAGCGCGTTGAGGGTGACGCCGGCGTGCCGGGCCTGTCCGGTGAGGCGGGCGGTGACCCCGGCGGGCAGGGCGGCGAGGACCCGCTCGGACAGCATCGGCGCGCGCCCGGCCGCCTCCGGCGCGACGAGGGTCGCCTCGGTGACGCCGCCGAGCGCGCGGCGCCAGGCGGCCGCGGACGCGGCCGTGTCGCGGGTGGCGAGCCAGCCGAGGTAGTCGGTGAACGAGGCGGCCGGCGCGGCGGGGGTCCGGCCCGCGTACAGCTCGAACAGGTCCCGCAGGACCAGCTCCCGGGACCAGCCGTCCCAGAGCAGGAAATGGCTGGTCAGCAGCAGCGTGTCGGCGCCGTCCGGGGAGCGGGCCACGGTGAGGCGGACCAGCGGCGGCGTTGCCGGGTCGAACGGCTCGGTCCGGTCGCGGGCGACCAGCGCCTCCAGCGCGGCCGCGCCCTCGGCGCCGGCGGGCAGGTCGACCACGGCGACGGCGGCGGGCACGTCGGCGGCGATGACCTGCACCGGCGCGGGGACGCCGGCGCCGACGAACGCGGCCCGCAGCGTCGGGTGCCGGCGCAGCAGCTCGCCGAAGGCGCGGGTCATCGCGTCGACGTCGACGCGCCGGTCGAGCGTGAACACGTTCTGCGCGATGTACGTGCTGGCGACCTGGTCGAACGTGGCCTGGTAGTACACGCCGCGCTGCAACGGCGACAGGTCCCACACCTCGGCGGCCGGCGGGGCCTGCCGGGGCAGCGTCTCCAGGGCGCGCCACCACCGCTCGGCGAGCCCGGCACCGTCCACGCCGGGCACGTGCCGCAGGGTCGCCTCGACCCGGCCGTCGCCGGTGAGGGCGAGGTCGCACTGTACGGCGTACCGGGTGCCGAGCAGCGGGTCGGCGGGCTGCTCGACGGCCAGCCGGGCCCACCCGGCGGGGGCGCCGAAGCCGGTGGTGCGGCACAGGACGCGGGGCTCGGCGGCGCGTTCGAGGGCCTCCAGGGCGCGGCCGACCCGCGGGTTGGCGTGGCGCAGCAGGCCGTGCCCGACGCCGTGGCCGGGTGCGGCGCCGAGCGCGGCGGCGGCGTGGGCGAGCGCCGCGGCGCCGTCCGCGGCGGCGGCGACCCGCACGGGCACGACGGTGGCGCACAGCCCGGCGGTGCGGGTGAGGTCCTCGTCCGGGGTGACCCGCACCAGGTCGCGGGCCGCGCGTTCGACCTCCACGACCAGGTCTGCCGGGTCCTGCACGGCGACGCGCAGCGCCGCGACGGCGGCCAGCTCGGGCGCGGCGGCGAGCTTCGCCGCGACGGCCCCGGCGAAGACGCGGGTGTGCCGGCCGGTGGCGGCGCCGCCGCGGAAGCCGGGTGCCACGTCGGCGCCGGGGCGCAGGACGTCCTGCCAGTGCGGGAACTCCGCGACCCGGCCGGCGCGGGTGGCGTCGTCCTGGGCGACGCGGGCGTGGGCGCGCAGCGGCGTGCCGGCCGGCGGCAGCCGCGGGGTCCGGCCGTCGGCGATCGCGGCGCACGCGGCGGCGAGGTCGTCGGCGACGAGGGTGAGGGTCGCGTCGTCGGCGGCGAGCGGATGCCCGGCGAGCAGCACCTGCCCGGCGTCGTGCGGGCCGGCGTCGAACCACACGACGCCCAGCGTCGCCGCCGGGTCGAGGTCCGCGACGGCGGCCTCGACGGCGCCCTCGGTGCGGCCGCCGGGCAGCGGGACCCGCCGCAGCAGGGTCGCGGCCGGCACGGTGCCGGGGGCGGTGACCTCGAGGGTCAGGAACAGCCCCGCCTCCCGGGTGATCCGCAGCCGCAGCCCGTCATGGTGGTCCAGGACGGCCTGCAGGGCCCGCTCCAGCACCGGCGCGGTGAGCCCGGCGGGCGCCTGGAACAGCGCGAGCCGGGCGGGGGCGCCGGGGGCGTCGGTGAGCCGCTCGGCGGCCGGCAACAGCGGCAGCGGCCCGACCGCCGCCGGGTCCGCCGGCGCCGCGGGGGTCCGCGCGGACAGGTGCGCGTCGAGGGCGCCCGGGGTCCGGTGGTCGAAGATGTCGCGGGTGGTGAGCACGATGCCGTCCTGGGCCAGCCGGTTGATGACGCGGATCGCGGCGATGCTGTCGCCGCCGAGGGCGAAGAAGTCGTCGTCAGGCCCGGCGTCGGTGCCGAGCACGGCGCTGTAACAGGCGCCGATGCGGGCCTGCCGGGCGGTGCGCGGCGGGCCGCCGCGGCCGCGGGTCACGGCCGGCTCCGGCAGCGCGGCCCGGTCGCGTTTGCCGTTGGGCAGCGACGGGATCGCGTCGAGCACGGTGACGGTGGCGGGCACGAGGTACGCGGGCAGCTCGGCGCGCAGCGCGGCGCGGACCGCGGCGGGGTCGACGGCGGCGCCCGGCGCGGCGACGACGTAGCCGGCGAGGGCGTTGCCGCGCCGGACGGCGGCGGCGTCGGCGACGCCGGGGCGGCCGGCCAGGGCGGCCTCGACCTCGGCGAGCTCGACCCGGAAGCCGTTGACCTGCACCTGGTCGTCGGCGCGGCCGAGGAACTCGATCCGCCCGGCGGCGTCGCGGCGGCCGAGGTCACCGGTGCGGTAGAGCCGGTCCCCCGGCGCGCCGAACGGGTCGGCGACGAACCGGGCGGCGGTGGTCCCGGGACGGCCGAGGTAGCCGCGGGCGTTCTGCACGCCACCGACGTAGATCTCACCGGCGGCGCCGTCCGGCACCAGGGTGAGCGCCGCGTCGAGCAGGTGCACCCGGACGCCGGGGACCGCGGTGCCGAGCGGCACCGGGTCGTCCGACGGGGTGACGACCGCGGTGAGGACGTCGCCGGCGACCTCGGAGGAGCCGTAGGAGTTGACGATCTCCGCGGCCGGTGACGCCGCGGCGACCGCCCGCACGACGGCGGGGGTGAGCGCCTCGCCGCTGGTGATCCAGCGGCGCAGCCCACGCAGCCCGGTCCCGGCCCGCTCGGCGATCGCGGCGGCGAGGCCGGGCACGGCGAGCAGCTGCGCGGCGCCGCTGCGCTCGACGAGGCGGCCGAGGGCGGCGCCGTCGGCGGCGGTCGCGTCGTCGGCGAGCACCACGGTAGCGCCGGCGACGAGCCCGCCGAGCAGCTCGGTGGTGCCGTCGACGAAGCTCAGCGAGCTCTTCGCGATGCGGACCGCGGCGGTGGCGGCCGGCCACGCGTCGCGGGCCCAGGCGAGCCGGTTGGCGAGGGCCGCGTGGGTGCCGACGACGGCCTTCGGCTCGCCGGTGGAGCCGGACGTGAACAGCACGGTGGCGGCGTCGGCGCCGGTGAGCCGGGCGGCCCGCAGCTCGCCGGTGGCGGCGGCGACGGCCGGTGCGACGCGCAGCACCGGCAGCCCGTGCGCGGGCAGCGCCGCCGTGCCGTCGGTGAGGACGCACGCGGGAGCGGCGACGCGGAGCATCAGCTCGATGCGGGCGGCCGGGTACGCCGGGTCGACGGGCAGGACCGCGGCGCCCGCGCGCAGCACGCCGAGGACGGCGACGGGCAGGTCGACGGAGCGGGCAACGGCGACGGCGACGAGGTCGCCGCGGCGGACCCCGGCGGCGGCGAGGGCGTGCGCGAGCCGGCCGGAGCGCCGGTCGACCTCCGGGTAGCTCAGCTCCCGCCCGCCGCAGACGACGGCGGTGCGGTCCGGGAACGTCAGCAGGTCCAGGACCGTCCCGGTGTGTGCGGCCGGGGCGGCGGGCACGGCCCGGGCGCCGGACAGCGGGACGGCGCAGGTGCCGTCCAGGGCGGCCAGCAGCGTCTCGTACTGATGCAGCAACCGCGACGCGGTGGCGGTGTCGACGTGCCGGCGGTCGTGGGTGACGGTGACCGTGAACGGGTCGCCGGGGCGGACCATGAGGGTCACCGGGTAGTGCGGCGCCTCGACGACGTCGATGCCGGTGACGCGCAGGTCCCCGCCGGCGACGTCGACGTCGGGGTAGTTCTCCACCACGACGAGCGTGTCGAACAGCTCCGCGACGCCCAGGCGCCGCTGCAGCTCGGTGAGCGGCGCGTGCTCGTGGTCCATGGCGTCGCGCTGGTCGGCGGCGAACCGGGCGACGACCTCGGCGACGCGCTGCCCCGGCGCCCACCGGACCCGGGCCGGGACGGTGTTGATGAGCAGCCCGGCGATGCGTTCGATGCCGGGGACGGCGAGGCCACGGCCGGCGACGGTGGAGCCGAACGTGACGTCGGCGCGGCCGGTGAGCCGGCCGAGCAGCACCCCCCAGACGCCGCCGGCGACGTTGCCGACGGTGACCCCGTGCGCGGTGGCGAAGGCCCGCACGGCGACGGCCGGCCCGGCCGGCAGCGCCCGGGTGACCCGGCCGAAGCCGGCGCCCTCGGCGGGGGGCAGCGCCGCGACCAGCCGGGTCGGCTCGTGCACGCCGTCCAGCAGGCGGTCCCAGACGGTGTGGTCGGTCGCCCGCCCGGCGACGGCGGCGAGGAAGTCGCGGAACGGCACCGGCGGGGGCAGCGCGGCGCCGGCGTACAGCGCCAGGAGGTCGTTGAACATGACCGGCACCGACCAGCCGTCGGCCACGATGTGGTGGACCGTGTGGATGAGCACGTGCCGGTCGGCGGCGAGGCGGGCCAGCGTGAACCGCATCGCCGGCGGCTCGGCGAGGTCGAAGGGGCGGGACCGGTCCACGGCCGCGACGCCGTCGAGGTCCCGCGGGTCGGCGACGGTCACGGTCCGCCACGGCGCGGCGGTGCCGGCGGTGTGCACGGCCACGACATCGCCGGCACCGGTGGGGCGGAACGCGGCGGCGAGGTTCGGGTGCCGCGCCAGGAGCCGGTCGGCGGCGGCGCGCAGCCGGTCCGGGTCGAGGGGCCCGGCGAGCTCGACCCGCTGCTGCACCACGTACGGGTCGGCGCCGCTGGTGTGGGTGGCGTGGAAGTACAGCCCGGCCTGCAGCGGCGCCAGCGGCAGCACGTCGAGCAGGGCACCGTCGTCGAGGCGGTCGACGTCGGCCTGGGCGAGGGGGGCGAGGGGGAAGTCCGACGGGGTGTGCCCGGCGACGCGGGGGTCGGCGGCGATCGCGTCCAGGAGGCCGGTCCAGTGCCCGGCGACGGTCCGCACGGTGTCCTCGTCGAGGACCCCGGCGGGCCAGCTGAACGTGGCCGACAGCACCGGGCCGGCGGCGGTGTCCGTGGTGACCGCGTTGATCTCCAGCACCCGCGGCAGCGGCATGCGCGGGTCGCGGTCCTCGGCGACGGGCCCGCCGGGCGCCGCCACCGCGGTCCACGGCCGGTCGCCGCCGCCGAAGCGGCCCAGGTAGTGCACGAGGACCTGGGGGGCGGCCGCGAGGTCGGCGCGGCCGGCGAGGTGGCGCAGGACGCCGTGGCTGAGGCCGTGCGACGGCACCGCGCGCAGCTGGTCCTTGACGGCCTTCACCGACGCGCCGAGGTCGGTGCCGCCGCCGGCGTCGACGGCGACCGGGTACAGCGTGGTGAACCAGCCGACCGTGCGGGACAGGTCCAGGTCCCCGGCGAGCTCCTCGTGCCGGCCGTGCCCTTCCAGCTCCAGCAGGACGGGTCCGGGGGCGCCGCCGCGCCACCGGTGCACGGCGAGGGCGGCGGCGGTGACGAGAGCGTCGTCGACCCCGCCGTGGATGGCGGCCGGGACGGCGCCGAGCAGCCGGGCGGTGGTGGCGGTGGAGAGGCTGACGGTGAGCCGCCGTTCGGTGGCCACGACGTCGCGGGCCGGGTCCAGGGGGCGGCGGCCGAGCGGCGGGTCGGCGACGGCGGCGACCGCCTGCCAGTACGGGGCGTCGGCGGCGAACCGCCCGTCGCGGGCGGCGCCGCCGAGGGTGGTCGCCCACCGGCGCAGCGACGTCGCGGCCGGCGCCAGCTCGGCGGGGCGGCCGGCTTCGACCGCGTCCCACAGGGCGCGCAGGTCCTCGGCGAGCACGTGCAGGGACACGCCGTCCACGACCATGTGGTGCACGGCGACGACGAGCCGGCCGGGCCCGTCCGGTCCACCGTCGGCCCAGGTGAAGGCGGCCATGGCACCCCGCCGCGGGTCGAGCCGGGCGACGGTCCCGGCCACGGAGGCGTCCGGCGACGGCACGACGGCGGGCACGCGGTCCGGGTCGAACACGGCGATGGTGAGGCGGCCGCCGTCGTCGACCCGGGCGCGCAGCGCGTCGTGCGCCGCGACCAGCGCCGTGACCATCCGCCGCAGGACGTCGTGGGTCAGCCCGGCCGGGGTGTGCAGGGTGACCGCCTGGTAGAACCCGTCGAGGGCGGGCCCGTGCCCGCGCAGCCACGCCACGATCGGCGTGTCCGGCACGGCCCCGGCCCGGTCGACCTCGGCCGCCGGGGCGGCGGCGGCCGTCGCGACCCGCGCCACCGCCTCCGGGGTGCGGTGGGTCAGCAGGTCCCGGGGGCGCAGCGCGATCCCGGCGCGGCGCGCCTCGCGGACCACGCCGATGGCCACGATGCTGTCGCCGCCGAGGGCGAAGAAGTCGTCGTCGGCGGCGACGGGCACGCCGAGCACGGCGGCGAAGATGTCGCACAGCGCCCGTTCCAGGGCCGTGCGCGGAGGGCGGCCGGCGCTGCCGGGCAGCGCCGGCGCGGGCAGGGCGGCCCGGTCGACCTTGCCGTTGGCGTTGACCGGCAGCGCGTCCAGGCGCACGACCGCGCTCGGCACCGCGTACTCCGGCAGCCGCCCCGCGCACCAGGCCAGCAGGTCGGCGTCCTCGGCGGCGATGACGTAACCGACGAGGTGGGCGGCGCCGGCGGCGTTGCGCCGCACCGCGACGGCCGCGTGCCGCACGGCGGGGTGCGCGGCGAGGACGGCCTCGACCTCCTCCAGCTCCAGGCGCATGCCGCGGATCTTCACCTGGTTGTCGGCGCGGCCGACGAACTCCAGCGTGCCGTCCGGCGTCCAGCGGGCCAGGTCGCCGGTGCGGTACAGGCGGCCGCCGAGGGCGCCGAACGGGTTGGCGACGAACCGGGCCGCGGTGAGCCCGGGCGCGTTGACGTAGCCGCGGCCGAGCAGGAACCCGGCGGCGTACAGCTCACCGGTCGCGCCCGGCGGCAGCGGGGTGAGCGTGTCGTCCAGCACGTACAGCTGCGTGTGCGGGTTGGGCCGGCCGATGGAGGTGGCGATGCGCGCGGCGGTGTCGCGGTAGATGACGTGGGAGACGCCGATGGTCGCCTCGGCCGGTCCGTAGCCGTGGTACAGGGTGGTGCCGAGCTGGCTGCGGAACCGTTCGAACAGCTCCGGGGTGAGCACCTCGCCGCCGCACCAGACGTGCTTGAGGCGGGTGAGCCGGCCCTGCCCGCGGTCCATCTCCAGCAGCACGTCGAGCATCGAGGAGACCAGGTACACGAACGTGACCCGTTCGGCGGCGATGAGGTCCAGCAGGTACTGCGGGTCGCGTTCGCCGCCGGGCTCGGCGACGACGACGGTGCCGCCGGACACCAGCGGCAGCAGGATCTCGTTGACCGAGATGTCGAAGGCGAGCGGCGCCTTGAACAGGCCGGCGTCGCCGGGGCCGAAGCCGAGGACCTCCTCGACCTGCCAGCGCAGCCGCTCGCAGATCGCCTCGTGCCGGATCATCGCGCCCTTCGGCCGCCCGGTCGAGCCGGAGGTGAAGACGACGTACGCGAGCCGGCCCGGTGCCAGGTCCAGGTCGAGCGGCTCCGGCGACTCGGCGCCGTGCGCCCACGCGGCGAGGTCCAGGTCGTCCAGCACGATGCGCACGGCGGCGTCGGCGAGGACCTGCCGGCGGCGCTCCGCCGGCCATGCCGGGTCGACGGGCACGAACGCGCCGCCGGCGACCATCGCGGCGAGCACCCCGACGACCATCTCCGCGGAGCGCGGCACGGCGATGCCGACGATCTCCTCGTCGGCGAGGCCGCGCCGGCGCAGCGCGCGGGCCAGCTGGAAGACCCGCGCGCCGAGCTCGGCGTAGGTGAGCCGGGTGCCGCCCGCGACCAGGGCCGGCGCGTCGGGGGTGCGCCGGACCTGGGCGGTGAACAGTGCCGCGACGGTGCCGCGGCGACCGGGCACGGTCGGGTCGTTCCAGTCGTCCAGCTGCCGCAGCACGTCCACTGTGGACACGGTCGTCCCTGCCTCTGCGCTTGTTCGGAAAAAGACGGTGGTGGTCTACTCGGCCGGCAGCGGGGCGCGTGACTCCCAGGCGGCCCACAGCCGCGCGTACCGGCCGCCGGCGAGGAGCAGCTCGTCGTGGCTGCCCTCCTCGGCGACCCGGCCGCCCTCCAGGACGACGACCCGGTCCGCGGACCTGGCCTGGGTGAGCCGGTGCGCGACCACGAGGGTGGTCCGCCCGGCGGTCGCGGCGAGCGCGGCGTCCTCCAGGTCGCGGGCGCCGTAGCTGCCGGCCTCGGCGGTGGCCTCGTCGAGGATCGCGACCGCCGGATCGGCCAGGACGAGCCGGGCGAGGGCGACCTGCTGCGCCCGGGCGGCGGTCAGCTCGTGGCCGCCCTCCCCGACGACGGTGCGCAGGCCGTCGGGCAGCGCCCTGACCCACCCGGCCGCGCCGACGGCCGCCAGGGCCGCCGCGACCTGCTCGTCGCTCGCGCCGGGCCGGGCCAGGCGCAGGTCCTCGACGAGCGGGCCGGCGAAGACGTGGGTCTCCTGGCTGACGATGGCGACGTTGGTACGCAGCGTCGCCGGGTCCATGAGGGTGACGGGCATCCCGCCGATGGTCGCGGTCCCCTCGGCCGGGCGCAGGATCCCGGCGGCGACCGCGGCGAGGGTCGACTTGCCGGCGCCGGTCGAGCCGACGAGCGCGACCCGCTGCCCGGCGTCGATGCGCAGGTCGACGCCGTGCAGGACCTCGGGTCCGCCGGGGTAGCCGAAGCGCACGCCGCGCAGCCGCAGGGTCGCGTCGCGCGGCGGCGGCCCCTCCCAGGCGGGACCGGCGGGCTCGTCGGCGATGGTGACGACGCCGACCAGCCGGGCCAGGCCGGCGCCGCCCGC
Source organism: Dactylosporangium aurantiacum (assembly GCF_000716715.1). GTDB lineage: Bacteria > Actinomycetota > Actinomycetes > Mycobacteriales > Micromonosporaceae > Dactylosporangium > Dactylosporangium aurantiacum. The sequence continues at coordinate 65,265 of NZ_JNYJ01000041.1, forward strand.
CTGCAGCTCGTCGAACGTGTACAGCAGCATCGACACCGGGTTGAACAGCCGGTGGAACAGCACGGCCGCCGTGGCGGTGCCGCCGACCGTCACCGAGCCCTCCCGCACCAGCCAGAAGCCGGTGACGACGATGACGGTGAGCCCGGCGAACTCGGCCCGGTTGATCCGGCCGACGAACCGGGTGAAGAGGCCGAACACGCTGACGGACACGTCGCGGGCGCGGGCGGAGGCGGCGTCGATGCCGCGCAGGTGCGGCGCCTCCAGCCGGTACGCGTGCACCGTGCGCAGCCCCTGCACGCTCTCCAGCAGCAGCTGGGACCGTTCGCCGGCGGCGGCGCGTTCCACGGCGTAGCCGGGGGCGGAACGGGGCAGGTACCAGCGCAGCGCCAGCACGTACAGGGGCACGGTGACGAGCCCGGCGAGGCCGAGCCGCCAGTCGATGCCGACCATCGCGGCGATGCTCAGCGCGGCCAGCAGCACCGACGACGTCATCGTCGGCAGCACGTCGGTGACGGCCTTGTCGACCGCGGCGACGTCCGCCCCGACCCGCGACATGAGCTCGCCCTTGCCGGCCCGCTCCAGGCGGGTCGCCGGCAGCGTGACCGCCCGTTCGACGGTGTCCTCCCGCAGCCGGGCCAGGATCCGGCCGCCGAGCCGGGCGATCAGGTAGCTGGACACCGCGGTGCCGACCCCGGCGACGAGGGCGGCGGCCGCGATGACGACGGTGATGCCGACGATGTCGGAGGCGGGCGCGCCGGCGCGGACCCGGTCGACGAGGACGCCGAGGGCGTAGACCGGGGTCACGCCGGCCGCGGCGGCGAGCAGGCCGACGGCGGCCGCGGCGGCCGCCTCGCCCCGGCGGGCCCGCAGCGCGCCGCGCAGCCACCGCAGCGTCTCGTGCCCGTCCGCGATCGGCAGCGGCCCGCCGCCGGGCTTCGCGTCGCTCACCGCAGCACCACCTTCCGGTAGTCGTCGTGGGCGCCGAGCTCGGCGTGGCCGCCCTCGGCGGTGACCCGGCCGTCGTCGACGACGACGACCCGGTCGGTGACGGCGAGCAGCGCGGGGCTGCTGGTGACCACGACGGTCGTGTACCTGCCGCCGGCCGGGTCGCCGTGACGCAGCGCGCGGACGGCCCGGGCGATCGACTGCTCGGTGACGGTGTCGACGGCGGTGGTCGGGTCGTGCAGCACCAGGATCGGTGGGCGGGCCAGCAGCGCCCTGGCCAGGGCGAGCCGCTGCCGCTGCCCGCCGGAGAGGGTGAGGCCGCGCTCCTCCACGTGCCGGTCCAGCCCGTCGGGGTGGTCGGTGACGACCCGGTCCGCGGCGGACGCGGCGAGCGCCTCACGCAGCGCCGCGGGATCGGCCGGCGCGGTCCGCTCCGGCGCCGGGTCCGTGGCGCCGGTGCGGGCGGTGACGTTGGCCGTGACGGTGCCGGTGAACAGGTCGGTGTGGTGCGGCTCGACCAGCAGGGCGGCCCTCGCGGCGGCCGGTGCGAGGTCGTGCAGCGGCACCCCGCCGACCAGGATCCCGCCCTCGAAGTCGCCGGGTGGGACCCCGCCGGCGAGCAGCCGCACGAGCGCCTCGCCGTCGGCGGCGCGGGGCGTCACGATCCCGAGAAGCTCGCCGGGGCGCACCGTCAGGTCGAGCCCTTCCAGGCTCCCGTGCCGCACCCCGCGCAGCACCAGGTCCGGCACCGGCACCGGCTGCCGCGCCGCCCCCTCGGGCAGCAGCAGGTCGGCGCCGAGGACGAGGGCGGCCCGGTCGGCGGAGGCGCGGGCCTCGGCGACCCAGCTCGGCACGATCGCGAGCAACCCGATCGGCTCCAGCAGGAACTGGGCCAGGCCGATCACCATGATGAACTCGCCGACGCTGATCCGCCCGTCGAGGGCGAACCAGCCGGCGAGCACGGCGACGCCGCACGCGAGCAGGGCGCTGCCGGTGGTCGAGAACGCCAGCGACCGGCTGGTGGTGGCGGCGGCGCGCAGCGCGGCGCGCAGCGACGCCTGGCTCACGTCGCGGTACCGGCGGGCGGCGGCCCGTTCGGCGCCGAGCCCGCGCAGCGGCCGGACCCCGCTGACCAGGTCGGTGGCCAGCGCGGTGGCCTTACCGGCCAGCTCCTGCTGCTCGGTAACCCGGCGGGTGATGAGCGGGCCGGCGAACTGCATGCCGACCAGCACGACCGGGGTACCGACGAGCACGACCAGCCCGAGCCGCCAGTCGACGGCGAGCAGCACGGCGGCGCTGACCCCGGTGGCGGTGACCGCGCCGGCGATCCGCGGCACGTAGTCCAGCAGGTACGACACGTTGTCGGCGTCGGTGCTGGACACCGTGAGCAGCTCACCGGCGCGCAGGTCGGTGCGCAGCCGCCGCGGGTGCATGATCTTCGCGGCCAGCTCGCCGCGCAGCAGGTACGCCTCGCCGGCGATGGCGAGCATCAGCTGGCGCGCGCCGAAGCGGTAGCACAGGTGCAGGCCGGTGAAGAGCGCGCCGAGCGCGGCGACCCACAGCAGCAGGGCCGTGCCGTCGCCGGGCGCCACGGCGCGGTCGATGCCGACGCCGATGAGGACCGGCACCGCCGCCTCGGCGAGCTGGTGCAGGCTGATGAGGCCGGTGCCGGCGGTGAGCCGGCGCCGGTTGCGGGTGATGGACCGCCGCAGGATGCGGCGGCCGGTGACCGGCGCCATCTCAGGCGGCCGCGGCGGTGTCCCGCGCCATGCTCTCGCGGAGGCTCCTGGGCCGTAGGTCGGTCCAGTGCCGCTCGACGTAGTCCAGGCACTCCTGGCGCCCGGTCCGGCCGTTCTCGCCGAAGACGATGCGCCAGCCGGCCGGCACCGCGGCGAACGTCGGCCACAGCGAGTGCTGGTCCTCGTCGTTGACGAGCACGAAGAACGTGCCGTTCTCGTCGTCGAACGGGTTGCTGGACATGCTGGTCGTTCCCCTTTCAGGAGGGTTGCGGGTCAGCGCGACGCGGCGTGCAGGGCGCCGGCGCGCGGGATGACGAGCGGGGTGCCGGTCTCCGGGTCGGCGATGATGCGGCACGGCAGGCCGAAGACGTCCTCGACGAGGTCACCGGTGACGACGTGCCGCGGGTCGCCCTCGGCGACGACGACACCGGCGCGCATGACCACGATGTGGTCGGCGTACCGGCAGGCGTGGTTGAGGTCGTGCAGGACGGCGACCATCGTGGTGCCCTGCTCGCGGTTGAGCCGCAGGCACAGGTCGAGCAGCTCGACCTGGTGGGCGATGTCCAGGAACGTGGTCGGCTCGTCGAGCAGCACGATCGGGGTCTGCTGGGCCAGCACCATCGCGACCCAGACCCGCTGCCGCTGCCCGCCGGAGAGTGTGTCGACCAGCTCGCCGGACAGCTCGGCGACGCCGGTGGCGTCCATCGCGGCGGCGACCGCGGCCTCGTCGGCGGCGGACCACTGCCGCAGCAGCCGCTGGTGCGGGTACCGGCCGCGGGCGACGAGCTCGGCGACGGTGATGCCGTCGGGCGCGACGGACGACTGCGGCAGCAGCCCGAGCCGCCGGGCGACCTCCTTCGCCGGGTACGCCTGGATGGCCCTGCCGTCCAGCAGCACCTGCCCCTTGGACGGGGTGAGCAGCCGGGACAGGGCCCGCAGCAGCGTCGACTTGCCGCACGCGTTGGGCCCGACGATGACGGTGAACCGCCCGTCGGGGACCGCCAGGTCCAGGTCGGTGCTGATCGTCCTGCGGTCGTAGCCGACGGTGATGCCGTCCGCGCGCAACCGGGTCATGCTCATCTCCTCGCCTGGCGGGCCAGTAGCCACACGAAATACAGGCCACCGATCGACACGGTGACCACGCCGACCGGCAGCTGCGTCGGCGCGAACGCCCGCTGCGCCGCGTGGTCGCTCACCATGAGCAGCAGGGCGCCCATCGCCGCGGACGGGGCCAGGGCGGTCCCGGCGGTGCGGGCCAGCCGGTGCGCGAGCTGCGGCGCGGCGAGCGCCACGAACGAGATCGGCCCGGCGACGGCGGTCGCGGCGGCGATGAGCGCCACGCCGAGGGCCAGGTACGCCAGGCGGGTGCGGTCGACGGCGACGCCGACCGCGGCCGCGGCGTCGTCGCCGAGCTCCAGCACCTGCAGCTTGCGGCCGAGCGCGAGCACCGCCACGCAGAGCGCGCCGATCGCCACGGCGGCGGGCGTGACCTGGGGCCAGCCGAGGCCGTTGAGGGTGCCCTTGCCCCAGATCGTGGCCGAGACGGCGGTCTGCAGGTCGACCTTGATGATGAACCACTGGTTGACCGAGCTGAGCAGGGCGCTGACGGCAATGCCGACGATGATGAGCCGGAAGCCCTGCACCCCGCGGCGCAGCGACAGCAGGTAGACCAGGGCGGCGGTGGCGAGGCCGCCGATCAGGGCGGCGGCGGCGGTCTGCGGGTAGCCGCGGCCGACGAACACGACGCAGACGAGCACGCCGGTGTACGCGCCGGTGCTGAACCCCAGCACGTCGGGGCTGCCGAGCGGGTTGCGGGTCAGCGCCTGGAAGATGGCGCCGGACAGGCCCATCGCGGCGCCGGCCAGCAGGGCGAGCAGCACCCTGGGCAGGCGCCACTCTACGACGACGAGGCGCACCGCGCGGGGGCCCTCGCCGGTGAGCGCCCGCAGCACCTCGGCCGGGGTGGCGGTGAACTCGCCGCTGCCGAGCGCGACGACGCCGACGGCGGCCGCGGCGAGCAGCAGCACGGCGGTGGTGGCGGCGGTGCGGACCCCGGCGCGGACCGAGACGGCGGGGCCGAGCCGCAGCACCAGCACCGACCGCCCGAAGTCGACGCCCCACCGCCCCGCCGCGCCGCGGCTCGTGCCCGGTCCGCCGTGGCTGCCGGTGCCCGTGCCGGGCTTCACAGCGCGCTCGCCGAGCGGCGGCGGACCAGCCAGATGAGCACGGGCGCGCCGACGAACGCGGTGACGATCCCCGCCTGCAGCTCGCCGGGGCGCAGCACGACCCGCCCGACGATGTCGGCGGCGAGCAGCAGCGTGGGCCCGCCGACGAGGGTGAACGCGAAGATCCACCGCTGGTCGGGCCCGGTGATCCAGCGGGCCACGTGCGGCACCATCAGCCCGACGAAGCCGATCGGCCCGACCGCCGCGGTCGCCGCGCCGGCGAGCAGGGTCACCGACAGCACCGCGCCGGCCCGGGTGCGGCCGAGGTTCGCGCCGAGGGACCGGGCCAGGTCGTCGCCGAGCGCGACGGTGTTCAGCGACCGGGCCACCAGCAGCGCCAGGACGAGCCCGGCGGCCATGAACGGCGCGACGGCGCCGATGACGTCCCAGCCGCGGCCGGTGAGCGCGCCGACGTCCCAGAACCGCAGGTAGTAGAAGGCTCTCGGGCGCACCAGCCGGACCCCGGCGGCGGCGCCGTCCAGCACGGCGCCGAGCGCGACGCCGGCCAGCAGCAGCCGCACCGGGGTGGCGGGGCCGCGGCCGACGGCGGCGAGGGCGTACACGAGCAGCATCGCCACGACCACGCCGGCGAACGCGAACCAGACGTAGGCGGTGACGCTGGACAGGCCGAGCAGGCCGATCGCGACGGCGACGAACAGTCCGGCACCGGCGTTGACGCCGAGGACCTGCGGGTCGGCGAGGGGGTTGCGGGTGACGGCCTGGATGACGGCGCCGCAGATGCCGAGGGAGGCGCCGGCGAGGACGGCCAGGACGGTCCGCGGCACCCGCAGGTCCCGCACGATCGACTGGTCACTGGTGCCGGTGTAGTGCGCGAACGCGTCCCAGATGACGGCCGGCGACAGGTGTTTGGTACCGACGACGACGCTGAGCAGGCAGCACACCGCGAGCACCGCGACGGACCCGGCGAGCCACGCCGCGCGGCGGGCGTTCGTGGCGGCCACGCCGACCGTCTTCGTGGCCGGCACCACGGCACGCCCGGGTGCCTCGGGACGTGCCGTGGTGAGCGTCGCGGCCGGTGGCTCCGCCGGGGCCGGGCGGGTCACGCGTAGGAGGCGGCTCGGCCCGAGCCGGACAGTGCGGGCGCCGCGTGGCGCCGGCCGCAGACCGACTCGAGGATCTCCGCGGCGCGGGTCGCGGTGTTGGACAGCAGCGACGAGCTGATGCCGTGCGTGTGCTCGGTGCCGCCCTGCAGGTAGATCCCGGCCCGCACGCCGGCGTCGGTGCGCACCCGGTAGTCGCGCTCGACCACGGCGCGGCCCCGCTCGTCGTGGTGGCAGCGGCCGGCCAGCTCGCCGAGCAGCGGGAACGGGTCGGCGGGCGCGTACCCGGTGGCGCAGACGAGCACGTCGGCGTCCAGGACGGTCCGCGCGCCGGTGAGCATCGACTCCACCGTCACGGCGACCCGGCCGGCGAGCTCCTCGGCGGCGGTCAGCCGGGACACGTTGAGCAGCCGCAGCCGCGGCGCGCCGAGCACCTTCTCCCGGTAGACCCGCTTGTAGAGCGCCTCGATGAGGTCGGTGTCCACGACGGAGTAGTTGGTGTTGGCGTGGTACCCCAGCAGCATCGACTTCACCTGCGTGGACGCCTCGAAGTAGTCGTCGACGGCGAGCGGGTCGAAGATGCGGTTGGCGAACGGGCTGTCGTCGGCGGGGCTGTAGCCGTAGCGGGACAGCACCCCGCACACCTCGGCCGACGGGAAGCGCTCGTGCAGGAAGGCGGTCACCTCGGCCGCGCTCTGCCCGGCGCCGACGACCACGAACCGGGACGGGTCGGTGCCGGCCAGCGTGTCCACATTGGTCAGCAGGTCGCGGCTGTGCCAGATCCGCTGGGACGCGGCGATGCCGGGCGGCAGCGCGGGGCGCAGGCCGCTGGCGAGCACGACGTTGCGGGTGCGCACGACGCCGCGGGCGCCGGCGGCGTCGCGGACCTCGACGTCGTAGGCGTCCACGACGCCGTCGGTGACGACCGGCCGGACCGCGGTGACGTCCTGGCCGTAGCGGACCATGTGCCGCACGCGGAGGGCCGCCCATTCCAGGTAGTCGTGGAACTCCACGCGCAGCGGGAACAGGCTCTTGTGGTTGACGAAGTCGATGAGCCGGCCGCGCTCGTGCAGGTAGCACAGGAAGCTGAAGGAGCTCGTCGGGTCGCGCATGGTGACCAGGTCCTTCAGGAACGACACCTGCATCGTCGCGTCCTCGATGAGCATGCCGCGGTGCCAGCCGAACGCGGCCTGCCGCTCCAGGAACAGCGCGCGCACCGGCGGTGCGGCGGCGTCGGCGCGTTCGTGCACGGCGATCGCCAGCGCCAGGTTCGACGGGCCGAAGCCCACCCCGACCAGGTCGAAGACCGGCACGGTGTCGTCCTGGCGCAACTGTGGCATCGCAGTCCCATCGTCCACGTCGAGACCGGCTCGACCGTTCCACCGCCGCACGTCCAGCGAGTCAAAGTTAGGGCAGCCTAACCTAAGTCATGCGCCTTGTCACGATCCGAGCGTCGCTGTACCGGGAATGAAGGTTAGACTAACCTAACCTCCGATCGAAGGCTATGGCATCGAAACCCGCCACTCATCCAGGAGGCCCCATGCGCGTCGTGATGTTCGGATATCAGACCTGGGGCCATCGCACGCTCCAGGCGCTGTTGGCCTCCGAACACGAGGTCACGCTGGTCGTCACGCACCCGGCGAGCGACCACCCGTACGAGCGGATCTGGAACGACTCCGTGGCCGACCTCGCCGCCGCGCACGGGATCGAGGTCCTCGTCCGGGACCGGCCCGGCGACCCGGAGCTGCTCGACCGGCTCAAGCTGGCCGACCCTGACGTGATCGTCGCGACGAACTGGCGCACCTGGATCCCGCCGGAGATCTTCCAGCTGCCCCGGTACGGCACCCTCAACGTGCACGACTCGCTGCTGCCCGCGTACGGCGGCTTCTCGCCGCTGATCTGGGCCCTCATCAACGGCGAGCGGGAGGTCGGGGTCACCGCGCACATGATGGACGCCGAGCTGGACGCCGGCGACATCGTGCTGCAGCGGGCGGTGCCCGTCGGCGACCGGGACACCACGACGGACCTGTTCCACAGGACCCTGGCCCTGTTCGGCCCGATCACCGTGGGGGGTCTGGACCTGATCGCGTCCGGGCGCACCGACTGGACCCCGCAGGACCGCTCCAGGGCCAGCTTCTTCCACAAGCGGGCCGAGGAGGACAGCCGCATCGACTGGACGTGGCCGGCGGAGGACCTCGACCGGCTGGTGCGGGCGCAGTCGGACCCGTATCCGAACGCGTTCACGTACCACCGTGGCCGCCGCATCCGCATCGTCGGCGCCTCGGTCTCCAAGGGCCGGTACGGCGGCACCCCCGGCCGGATCTTCATCCGCGAGGGCGACGCCGTGGTGATCGTGGCCGGTGCCGAGGCTCGCCGCGGGCGCGGCCACGGCCTGGCGGTGGAGCGGATCCGCACCGAGGACGGCACCGAGCTGGCCGCGGCCGACTACTTCACCACGATGGGCGGCTACCTCACCGCCCGCCGCTGACCACGCGACCGGCTCAGCCGCAGCGCTTCGGCGGCTGGGCAGCGGCCGTGGTGGCCGGCCCGTCCGCACCGGCCGCGGCGTCCGAGCTGTCCGAGACCGCCGGGCCCGACGCCGTCGCCGTGGCCGACGCCGTGGCGGTGACGGACCTGCTCGCCGCCGGGGTCTTCGGCGCCACCGAGGTCGCCGTGGCGCCGGGGCGCTGCACGGTGCCGACGGTCAGGGTCACCCCGGTCAGCGTCGTGCGGCGGCCGGCGGTGTCGGTCGCGCGGATCGTGAACGGTCCGGTGCCGGCGCCGTTCTGGGCGATCCAGTAGTTGTAATCGGTGTGGCTGAGCGCCTTCCAGCCGCCGCCGGCCTGGATCTCCACAGTGGACAGCGGGTTGCCGGTGTTGTCCAGGCGCAGCGCCAGCCAGTAGCGCGACGAGCCCTCCTTCACCCGCACCGTCACCGGGCCGGGCACGGGCGGGTTGACGACCCTGCTGTAGGTCACCTTGATGATGCCGGCGACCGGGTCGCCGATCTTCGCGAACGCCTGCCGGCTGAGGTCCAGGTGGCCGGGTGCGCACTCCGGGCAGCGGTCGGTGACCTTCACCCGGACCGTGCCCTTGGGGCCCTTCACGTCCAGGTAGCCGCCGCACGCGGCGCCGGCGGCGTACTCGGCGTTGCCGAGGGCCACCACCATCGGGTTGGCCACCTGGTCGAACGAGCAGTTGCCGCCGCCGTCGGCGGCGTAGTAGGTGGCCTGCCCGGACGACACGGCGGGCGCGGCGCAGGCGGCGCCGGACGCCTGCGCGACGAGCGCGACGGTCGCGGTGCCCGCGACGACGGCGCCGGCGGCCGCGACGACCCACGTGCGCCGGCGCAGCCACCAGGGCGGGGGTTCGGGGTTGTCGAGCACGTCCGGCATCGTAGCCGGGGGCCGGCCGCCGCCGGCCCCACCAAAGCAACGCTTAAGACTGTCCTCAACCTCACTCCGCGCCCGGCGCGGTGCCGTCGTCGTTGTGCGGTGTCGCCGTGCCGTGGCTCAGCGCAGGCCGGCGAACAGGTCGTCCTCCGGCAGCGGGGCGCCGGTCGTGTCCCGCACCCGCACGAACGTCTCCACGCCCATCAGCTCGGTGAACGTCTCCTTGCCCATGCGCAGGAAGAAGATGTTCTCGCCCTGGCTGGCGTGGGCGGCGAGCGCGTCGAACTTCTGCGACCCGTACGCCTTGGTGTCGACCCACGTCGAGATCTCCTCGTCGGGCAGGCCCATCGGCGGCCCGGCCGGCGGCGCGTCCGGGTCCGGCTCGGGGAACTCGACGCCGAGCTCGCGCAGCGTCCTGCCGAACGCCTCCATCCCGGAGCGCGGCACCGTCGTCCAGTACACCTTGGCCGGGCTGCCGGCGAGCTCGACCGCCGCCATCGTGATGCGGTGCGCCTGGATGTGGTCGGGGTGGCCGTAGAAGCCGTTCTCGTCGTAGGTGACGATGACGTCGGGCTCGTACTTGCCGATCAGCTCGGCGAGCCGCTGCGCGGCGTCGGTCACGGGCGTGGTCCAGAACGAGCCGGCCGCGTCGTTCGTCGGCCAGCCCATCATCCCGGAGTCGGGGTAGCCGAGCACCTCCAGGTGCGTGACCTTCAGCGCGGCGCAGCTGGCCTCCAGCTCCCGCAGCCGCATCGCGGCCACCGCGTCGGGGTCGTGCCCCGGCTCCCCCGGCTTGACCCCGCCGGGCCCGTCGCCGCACCGTCCGTCGGTGCACGTCACCAGCACGGTGGTGACGCCCTCGTCGGCGTACCTCGCCAGCACGCCGCCCGTGCCGGTCGCCTCGTCGTCAGGGTGCGCGTGCACCGCCATCAGCGTCAGGGGTCGCTTCGCCATGCACCCACCCTATCCACCACCGTGCCACCGCCCGGGATCGCTGCCGTTGACGCGGCGTAGCGGCGACGGCTCAGACGGTGAGGACGACCTTCGCGCGGGCGTGCTCGACCTCGAGGTAGCGCACCGCCTGCGCGGCCTCGCCGAACGGGAAGGTGCGGTCGATGACCGGGGTGAGCGCCCCGGACTCCGCGAGCTCGCGCAGCGTGGCGAGGTTCTCCTGGCTGGGCACCGCGGTGAGCACGCGCACCCGGTGGCGCACGAACCGCGACACCAGCCGTCCCCGGGCGATCAGACCGATCGGGCCGAGGAGGCTGCCGCCCTCGAAGACGCCGCCGCCGGAGAGCACGAGGGTGCCGGTCGGGGTCAGCACCCGGCGGCAGTCCGCGAGGGAGCGATTGCCGACGAGGTCGAACACGACGTCGTACCGGACGTCGCCGGCGCGGGTGAAGTCCTCCCGGGTGTAGTCGACGACGTGGTCGGCGCCCAGGGACCGGACCAGGTCGAGGTTCCTGGTGCTGCAGACGCCGGTGACCCGGGCGCCGAGCGCCTTGGCCAGCTGCACGGCGAACGTGCCGACGCCGCCGGACGCGCCGTTGACGAGCACGTGCTGCCCGGCGCGCAGGCCGGCCGCGTCGCGCAGGCCCATGAGGGCGGTGTTGCCCGCCAGCGGCAGCGCGGCGGCCTGCTCGAACGTCAGGTTGGCCGGCTTGGTCTCCAGCGCGCCGGTCTCGGGCACCCGCACGTACTCGGCGAACGCGGCGTCGGTCTCGCCGAACACCTCGTCGCCGGGGCGCAGGCGGGTGACCCCGGCGCCGACGGCCTCGACCCGGCCGGCGAAGTCGGTGCCCCGGATCCGCACCTTGGGCGCGGCGAGCCCGAAGTCCAGCCGGGCGAGGTACGGGTCGCCGCGCATGACGTGCCAGTCGCGGGCGTTGACCGAGGCGGCGTGCACCCGCACGAGCACCTCCCCCGGGCCGGCCTCGAGTGGCTCGACCTCGCCGAGCCGCAGCACGTCGGACGGGCCGTAGCGGTCCTGGACGATCGCCTTCATGAAGTCCTCCTGGTGACGGCGGCGGTGGCAGGTGTACGGCGTACACCTGCTGCGTCAACGGTAGGGTGTACGGTGTACACCCGTCAAGAGGCGATAGTGTCAGCGGCTGCGGAAAGGGACGGTGGTCGAGGTGGCGCAACAGGTGGACACGGCCCGTCGGGCGCCGCTGACCAGGGACCTCGTCCTGCGCGCCGCTGTGGAGCTGGCCGACGGCACCGGGATCGACGCGCTCAGCATGCGCAAGCTCGCCCAGGCGCTCGGCGTCGTGCCGATGGCGCTGTACAAGCACGTCACCAACAAGGAGGAGCTGCTCGACGGGATGCTCGACGTGGTGGTCGGCGAGATCGACCCGCCCGCCGCGGGCGAGGACTGGCAGCGCGCCGTCCGGCAGCGGATCCTGTCCGCGCGGCGGGCCCTGCTGCGCCACCCGTGGGCGTCGCGGGTGCTGGAGTCGCGGACCGCGCCGACGCCGGTCGTGCTGGCCTACCTCGACTCGATGATGGGCATGTTCCGGGCCGGCGGCTTCTCCGTCGACCTGACCCACCACGTGATGCACGCGATGGGCAGCCGCATCATGGGCTTCTCCCAGGAGCTGTTCGGCGCCCCGGCGGCCGGCGGCCAGGACGCCGCGCAGGACGTCGACCCGGAGACGGCCCGGCAGCTGGCCGCGCGGTTGCCGTACATCACGGAGATCACCACGCGGGTCGCGCACGACGACGCGTCGGTGGTCGGCAGCGGCTGCGACGACCAGTTCGAGTTCGAGTTCTCCCTCGACCTGCTGCTCGACGGCTTCGAACGGCTGCGCCGGGAGGGCTGGACGTCCCGCTGACCACCACCGGCGCGGGACGCCGCAGCGTGCGCCCGTACGCCACAATCGGCGCCGGGGGTGCGCATGTCTACCGAGCCGGAGTTCGGCGGCAGGGTCGCCGGGGTGTTGCGGGGGGCGGTGCTGTCGCCGGTTCGGCCGGCGGAGCCGGCGCCGGTCGTGGACGCGTCGACGCTGCTGATGCTGAGCGTCGGCGGCGAGTCCGCCCACCTGGAAGCCATGCGGCGGGTGGCCCGCCGGGTGGCGGCCGAACCCGGCCACCGGTCATGGCGGCCGCCGGCCACGCCCTGGACGGACGGGCTGGTGGTCGTCGCCGGCCCCGACCCGGTGTCCCAGGCCCTGCGCGAGGCGGAGCTGATGACCCGGGCCACCGGATGGCCGGCGGGCCGCGAACGGGTGCGGTGGCACACCTCGGCGGTCGCGGCGCTGTGGGCGGCGCTGGACGAGGCGCGGCAGCCCGGGGTCGGGGTCGCCGGGCACATCCACCTGGTCGCCGGCCTGCTCCGGGACCCGGCCGGGGCCCTGGAGGGGGTGCGGGCCGACGCCGGCGAGTTGGTCGCGGCGCTGCGCGCCGAGCCGGCCTGGCGGGAGCCCGGCGAGCCGCACCTGCCGGCGGTGGCGCAGCTCGGCATGGCGCGGGAGCTGCACGACCGCGCCGGCGTGGCCGGCTGGTTCGACCGCCGGATCCGCCACGGCGAGGTCGGCGGCAGCCGCTACGGCAGCGCGGTCGCGCCGAGCGTCATGTGGGAGGCGATGCGCCAGGTGGTCCGCCTCGACGACGGCCCGGTCACCGCCGCGCACCTGCTGCTCGGTGTCGTGGGCACGGGCGCGCAGCTGCGCACCGCCGGCCGGACCATGCGCGCGGGGCTGCGGCCGTACGAGAGCGCGACGGACGTCCTCGACGCGCACGGCGTCACCGAGGCCCGCGTGATCCAGGCGCTGCCGGCGGTGCGCCCGGCGCGGCCGGTCGTCGTGCCGAAGGGCCGCGCCCAGCGGGTCATCCGCACGGTCTGGCCGGCGTGGACCGCGGAGGCGGTCGGGGTCGTCGACCTGGCGGTCGAGCTGGCCCGCGCCGCCGGGCACCCCGCGACGGGATCGTCGCACCTGGTGCTCGCGGCCCTGCACGACGCCGGCGACACGGACGGCACGGCGGTGCGGCTGCTACGGGCCGTCGGTGCCGACCCGGGTGCCGTGCGCGCCGCCGTCGAACCGGCACTGGCGGCGGTCGAGGCCGCACCCTCGCCGGGGAGACGCGCCGATCGGTCCCCGGCGAAGGCGCGGCGGCTCAGCCCTTGACCGATCCGGTGAGACCACCGACGATGTGCCGTTCGGCGAACACGAAGAAACCGATCGCGGGGATCATCGACGCCGCGGTGTAGGCGAGGATGCGGGCCGTGTCCTGGGAGAACTGGGACTGGAACGCGGCCACGCCGAGCGGCAGGGTGAAGTTCGACGGGTCGCTGAGCACCAGCAGCGGCAGCAGGTAGGCGTTCCAGCTGGTGACGAACGCGAGGATGGCGACCGTGGTGAGCGCGGGCCGGCTCAGCGGGATCAGGATCCGCCAGAAGAAGCCGAGCCGCCCGGCGCCGTCCATCGCCGCCGCGTCCTCCAGCTCGCCGGGGATCGCGGCCATGAACGGGCGCAGGATGACGATCGTGATCGGCAGGGCGAACGCGGCCTGCGGCAGCGCCACCCCGAACGGGTTCTCCAGCAGGTCCAGCTCGCGCAGCAGCAGGTACAGCGGCAGGGCCGCCGCCGTGAGCGGGAACAGCAGACCCAGCGTGAACAGCGTGTAGAGCGACTCCCGCCCGCTGAACGTGTAGCGGGACAGCGCGAACGCCGCCATCGCGCCCACGCTGACGGCGAGGGCGGTGGTGATGACGGAGATGAGCGTGCTGTTGCCCATCGCCTGCCAGAACACGTCGGACGTGAGCACGTCGGCGTAGTTCTCCAGGTTCCACGGGCTCGGCCAGCCGACCGGCTCGTTGTTGATCTGGGCGTTGGTGCGGAACCCGCCCAGGATGGTGAACAGCAGCGGCACGACGGTCACGCCGACGACGAGCAGCACGATGAGGTACGTGAACGGCGTCCCCAGGGACATGCGCTTGTTCATGCCGGTCACCTTCTGGTCCCAGTCAGTGCGCCCTGCAGGTCGCGGCGCAGCGCGAAACGCTGGTACAGCAGGGCGAAGATGAAGCACACGACGAAGAGCACGACGGCGACGGCGCTGCCGAACCCGAACTCATACCGGCTGAAGCCGTGGTCGAGCAGGTAGGTCGCCATGGTGGCCGAGGCGCTCGCCGGACCGCCGAGCGTCATGATCCACACCAGGTCGAACAGTTGCAGCGACCCGATGACGGACAGGAAGATCCAGATCCGGATGGTGGGGCCGAGCAGTGGCAGCACGATGTGGCGGGTCGTGGCCCACGGGGACGCGCCGTCGGTGGAGGCGGCCTCCCGCAGCTCGGCCGGGATGCTCTGCAGGCCGGCGAGGAGCAGGATCACGCCGAAGCCGATGTACTTCCAGGTGATGACCACGAACAGCGTGTAGAGCACCAGGTCACCGTCGGCGAGCCAGGTCTGGATCAGGCCACCGGCGCCGACCGCCTTGAACAGCTGGTCGACCAGGCCGCCGGGCTGCAGCATCAGCAGCCACACGACCGCGGTGATCGCCTCCGACAGCACGTACGGCGCGAAGACCACCAGGCGCAGCACCGCCCGCCCGCGGATCTTCCGGTTGAGCAGCAGCGCCAGGGCGATGGACAGCGGCAGCTGGACGACCACGGACAGCACCGCGATGATCAGGTTGTGCAGCAGCGCGGACCGGAAGACCTCGTCCTCCAGGACCCGCTGGTAGTTGGCCAGTCCGTACGGGGTGCGGGGGCTGAAGCCGGTCCATTTGTAGAAGCTGTAGTAGACGGCGACCGCGATCGGCAGCAGCACGAACCCGATGAACAGCACCAGCGCCGGGCTCAGCAGCAGCGCGAGCTCCAGCCGGGTGGTGCGGCGCCCCGGCCGGCGGGCCGGCCGCGATGACTCGCGGCCGGCCTGCTTCGCGGGCGCCGTTGCGGCGGCAACGGTTCCCATCAGTGACCCATCACTTGTTCGCGACCGCCTTGTTGAAGGCGTCGACGATGCCCTGCGGCGTGCCCTTGCCGGCGAAGAAGTCGGCGATGGCGTCGTTGAGTGCCTGCCCGACGCTCGTCGGCAGGGCCTGGTCGAAGTACACCTGGATGAACGGTGCCTTGTTCAGGTAGTCCTGCACGGTCTTGAGCGTGGGGTCCTGGATCGCGGAGATCGCCGCCGGGTTCGCCGGGAGGCTGATCGTGTTGCTCTGCACCAGCTTCTGCTGGACCGGGGCGCTGGCGATGTACTTGAGGAAGTCGGCGCAGGCCGGACCGGCCTTCACCGCGCAGGAGTAGCCGTCGCCGCCGCCGAGCGCGGTGCCCGGGGTGCCCTTGCCACCGGCGATGGTGGGGAACGGGAACCAGCTGAGCTTCTTGGCGTATTCCTTGTCCTCGGTGAGCGGGATCATCGTGGGCAGCTCCCAGTCACCCTGCAGCTCCATCGCGGCCTTGCCGTTGGCGACCAGACCGGCGGAGCTGCCGGCGCCCTGCTGGGCGGGGGTGCCGAGGAAGGCCTCCTGGAACGGCTTGGTGTCGAGGAACGCCTTGAGGTCCTCACCGGCCTTGACCCAGCACGGGTCGTCCATCTTGAGGCTCTTGGTGGTGTTCTTCACCGTGTCCAGGGAGCACTCGCGGATCGCGAAGTAGGACCACCAGAAGGCGTCGGGCCACTTGTCCTTGCCACCGAGGGCGATCGGGGCGATGTTCTTGGCCTTCAGCTTGGTGACGGCGGTGTTGAGCTCCTCCATCGTGGTCGGCGGGGCGGTGATGCCGGCCTGCTCGAACAGGTCCTTGCGGTACCAGAAGCCGACGACGTGCAGGCCGAATGGCACGCCGTACTGCTTGCCCTCGACCTGCCAGCCCTTGGCGCCGGCGCCGAGCTCGGAGATCCAGCTCGAGGTCGCGTCGGTGATGTCCAGCAGCTTGCCGGACTCCACCTGCGTGGCCAGGGCGCCGCCGCCCCATTGCTGGAAGATGCTCGGCGGGGTGGGCGACTGCAGCGCCACCGAGATCTTGGTCTTCAGTGCCTCGTTCTGTGCCGGTTCGACCTTGAACGACACATTCGGGTGGTCGGCGTGGTACTGGTCGGCGATCGACTGCCAGACGCCCTTGGCGGGGTCCTGGGCGCCGTTGTGCCACCAGGTCAAGGTCGTGGCGGCATTCGGGTCGCCGCTCGTTCCAGGTTCGTCGTCACCGCATGCGGTCAGGGAGGGGACCGCCACCGCAAGTGCGATGGCAATCGTGGCCAGCCTCCGTGGGGTGCTCAGGCGGACGTTCAAAGTGATCATCTCCTGACGGGGGCGAGCCGAGCCGAAGGGCTCGGCCCTCGATGACCGCAGAGTCTCCGCCTCGGGAACTCCGCTTGTCAATCGTTGTTGATATCGTTATCGGAAGTTACTCTGCCACTCGTGAAGCCCAGTTCTCGAATCACGATCCGGGACGTCGCCGCGACCGCGGGCGTCTCGGTGGCGACGGTGTCCAAGGTGCTCAACGCCCGTTACGGGGTGTCCGCCGCAACCAGTGCACACGTCCAGTCCGTCATCCGCGAGCTGGGTTACGAGGCGAGCCTCGTGGCGCAGAGCCTGCGCAACCACAAGACCAACGTGATCGGCATCCTGGTCGCCGACCTGGAGCCGTTCAGCACCGAGCTGCTCAAGGGTGCCGCGAAGGCGATCAAGGGCACCGGCTACGAGCTGGTCGTCTACTCCGCCGGCGGGCGCACCAGCGACCAGGCCGGCTGGGAGCAGCGCTACCTGTCGCGGCTGTCCGGCACCCTCATCGACGGCGCGGTGCTGGTCACGCCGACCGTGGTGGACGTCGACTACGGCACCGCGGTGGTGGCCGTCGACCCGCACGCCGGCCCGTCCGGCCTGCCGACCGTCGACTCGGACAACCTCAACGGCGCCAGGCTCGGCACCCAGCACCTGCTCGACCTCGGTCACCGCCGCATCGCGATGATCACCGGACGGCCCGACCTGGAGTCCTCCAGGCTGCGTGAGCGGGGCTTCCGGGAGGCGATGCAGGACGCCGGCGTGCCCGTCGACCCGGACCTGATCCAGGTCGGCGACTACGACCCGGACTCCTCCGCCGCCGCGGCCCGGCTCCTGCTCGAGGGTCCGGACCGGCCCACCGCCATCTTCGGCGCCAACGACGTCTCGGCGATCGTCGCGGTCGAGGTCGCGGCCTCGATGGGCCTGCGGGTCCCCGACGACCTGTCGGTCGTCGGCTTCGACAACGTGCCCGAGGCGGCCCTGGCCAGTCCGGCGCTCACCACCGTCGAGCAGCCGATCCACGCCATGGGCCAGCGCGCGATCGAGCTGCTCATCAAGCTGATCCACAACGAACCGGTCGACACCACCCACGTGCGGCTCACGACCCGTCTCGTCGTGCGCCAGTCGACCCGTGCCGCCTGAAACCTTCCAAACGTCCAGCCACCCATCCCCGGCACGTCCAGGCACGTCCCCAGCGTCCCGAGACGCCGTGCGCAACGCCGCACGCGGCGCTCAGTGCCACCCTGCAACGAACATTGGAGCCCCGAGCGTGACACTCGACAGCGGCGTCTCCGCCGACACCTGGCGGGACACCACGGCGCCCGCGTCCGCACGCGTGGCCGACCTGATGACCCGGATGACCCTGCGCGAGAAGGTGGCGCAGATGTACGGCGCCTGGCTCGACGTCGACGACAGCGCCGGTGAGGTCGCGCCGCACCAGCACGATCAGACGCCCGACCCGATCGACTGGGCCGCCCTGCTCCCCCACGGTCTCGGCCAGGTGACCCGGGCCTACGGCACGACGCCGGTCGCACCGGCCGACGGTGCCCGGCGGGTCGCCAACCTGCAGCGCGAGATCATCGCGGCCGGCCGGTTCGGCATCCCGGCGATCATGCACGAGGAGTGCCTCACCGGCCTGGCCGCCTGGCAGGCGACCATCTACCCGGCGCCGCTGTCGTGGGGTGCCAGCTTCGACCCGGACCTGGTCGAGCGGATGGGCGCGCAGATCGGGCGCACCATGCACCGCCTCGGCATCCAGCAGGGCCTGGCCCCCGTCCTGGACGTGGTCCGGGACCTGCGCTGGGGTCGGGTCGAGGAGACCATCGGCGAGGACCCGCACCTGGTGGGCACCATCGGCGCCGCCTACGTGCGCGGCCTGGAGTCCGCGGGCGTCGTGGCGACGCTGAAGCACTTCGCCGGCTACTCCGCCTCCCGGGCCGGGCGCAACCTCGCGCCGGTGTCGATCGGGCCGCGCGAGCTCGCCGACGTGCTGCTGCCGCCGTTCGAGATGGCGCTGCGCGCCGGCGCCCGCTCGGTCATGAACAACTACACCGACCTCGACGGCGTCCCGGTCGCCGCCGACCCGGCGATGCTCACCGAGCTGCTGCGCGACCGGCTGCGCTTCGAGGGCACCGTCGTGTCGGACTACTTCGCGATCGCGTTCCTGCAGACGCTGCACGGGGTGGCCGCCTCCCGCGCAGACGCGGCGGCGCTGGCGCTGCGCGCCGGCATCGACGTGGAGCTGCCCGGCGCCAACTGCTACGGCGCCCCGCTGCTGGACGCCGTCGAGGCCGGTGACATCGACGAGGCCCTCATCGACCGGGCGGTGACCCGGATCCTGCTGCAGAAGTGCGAGCTGGGCCTGCTCGACGCCGACTGGCGGCCCGAGCCGCCGGCGCTGGACGAGGAGGGCTCGGCCGTCGACATCGACGAGCCCGACGCGCGGGACCTGGCCCGGCGGCTCGCGGAGCGCTCCGTGGTGCTGCTGCGCAACGCTCCCGTGGACGGCACGCCCGTGCTCCCCCTCGCGCCCGGGGCACGGCTCGCGGTCGTCGGGCCCGGCGCGGCGGAGTCCGGGGCGATGCTCGGCTGCTACTCCTTCCCCCGCCACGTCCTCGTGCACCACCCCGACGTGCCCGCCGGCGTGTCCATCCCCTCGGTGCTGGACGCGCTGAAGGCCGGCCACGACGTGACCTACGCGCAGGGCTGCCCCGTGCTCGGCGGCGACGACGAGCAGATCGCCGCCGCGGCCGAGGCCGCCGCCGGCGCCGACGTCTGCGTCGCGGTCCTCGGCGACCTGTCGGGCCTCTTCGGCGGCGGCACGTCCGGAGAGGGCTGCGACGCCGCCGACCTGCGGCTGCCCGGCCGCCAGGAGGAGCTGCTCGAGGCGCTGCTGGCCACCGGTACCCCGGTGGTGCTGGTCCTGCTGGTGGGCCGCCCGTACGAGCTGTCCCGGCAGATCGACCGGCTCGCCGCCGTGGTGTGCGGGTTCTTCCCCGGCGAGGAGGGCGCCGCCGCGATCGAGGGCGTCCTCAGCGGGCGCGTCGACCCGGCCGGCCGGCTGCCGGTGAGCTTCCCGGGTGCCGGGGCCAGCCAGCCGTCGACGTACCTCGCCGCACCCCTGGCGGCCAGCAGCGGCGTCAGCACCGTCGACCCGACGGCGCTGTTCCCGTTCGGCCACGGCCTGTCGTACACGCCGACGACCTGGGGCGAGGTCAGCCTCGGACCGGCCGGCGGCTGGGCCACCGACGGCACCGTCGAGGTGGCGGTGCCGGTGAGCAACGACGGCGACCGCGCGACCAGCACCGTCGTGCAGGTGTACCTGCACGACCCGGTCGCCGAGGTGGCCCGCCCCGAGCGGCAGCTGATCGCCGCGGCCCGGGTGGACCTGGACCCGGGGCAGTGCCGCACGGTCACCTTCGGGCTGCACGCCGACCTGCTGTCCTACACGGGCCGCGACGGGCGCCGGCTGGTCGAGCCGGGCGACGTGGAGCTGCGGGTGGCGCGCTCCAGCGCCGACGTGCACGCCGCGGTGCGGATCCCGGTCGTCGGGCCGCGCCGGGCCGTCGGGACCGACCGGCAGCTGCACCCACTGGTCACGATCACCGGCTGAGCGGCGACGAAAGGGCGGGACCCCGGCGGCGCAGCGGTCGGGGTCCCGCCCTTCGTCATGCGGTCAGGCGAGCGCGCAGGCGCTGCCGTTCAGGGTGAACGCGGGCGGCGTGCCCGTGTTGCCGGTGTGGTTCGCCTGGAACCCGAACGACGTCGAGCCGCCCGGCGGGATCGTCGCGTTGTAGCTGACGTTGCGGGCCGTGACCGCGCCCGAGGTGGGGCTGACGGTCGCGTTCCACGCCGACGTGACACTCTGCCCGGCCGGCAGCGTGAACCCGAGGGTCCAGCCGTTGACGGCGGTGGTCCCGGCGTTGGTGATCGTGACGGCCGTGGTCAGCCCGGTGTTCCAGGCATTCACGGTGTACGACACCCGGCAGCCACCGACCGGCGCCGGCACCGACCCCGAGGGCGAGGACGACGGGGAGGACGACGGCGAGCTCGACGGCGACCGGGAGGGCGAGGCCGACGCCGAGGACGGCGACGGGCTGGTGCCCCCGGACAGCCCGAAGAACGCGATGGCCATGGCGGCCTGCCCGGCCATCGGCAGCGAGTGCCCGACCCCGGCGATGCTGATGCCCTCGACCGGTGCCATGGTGCCCGTGCCGCCGTAGCGGGTGCGGGTCCAGTTCTGCTGCGGCTGGTCGGTGAACGCCGGCGTCTGGCTGACGCCGAGGACGTTCGTCCACTGCTCGATCTCCTCGCCGAAGTTCGGGTAGGCGAGGGTCGTGTCGGTGGTGCCGTGGAAGACCTGCATCCGCGGGCGGGGCCCGCTGTACCCGGGATAGGCGGCCCGGACCAGGTCACCCCACTGCTGCGGGGTCTTGTTCAGCTGCCCGCTGGAGCACTGGCTGTTCCAGGACGAGCCGTCGGTGGTGGCGAAGCAGCCGAACGGCACGCCCATGAACGCGGCACCGGCCTTGAACACGTCCGGGTAGTCGCCGAGCAGGACGTTGGTCATCATGCCGCCGGACGAGGCGCCGGTCACGAAGATCCGGTCCGGGTCGACGGCGTACCGCTGCTGGACGTACGTGACCATCGACATGATGCCGACCGGGTCGCTGCCGCCGCCGCGCCGCAGCGCCTGCGGCGAGGACACGTCGAAGCAGTTGCCGCTGCGGGTCGCGGACGGGTAGATCACGATGAACCCGTACCGGTCGGCCAGCGACGCGAACTCGGTGCCGGAGTAGAACGCGGGCCCGGAGCCGGTGCAGTAGTGCACGGCCACGAGGACCGCCGGCCGGGCCGCGACCGTGTTCGGCACGTACAGGTGCATGCGCAGGTTGGTCGGGTTGGTGCCGAAGCCGGTCACCTCGGTCAGGGTGGCAGCGGCCGCCGGCGAGGCGACCAGGGTGACGCCGGCGACCGCGACGGCCGCGACCGCGACCGCGGCGCCGAGGAGCCTGCGTAGGACGCGCATCTGCCGCTCCTCTCAGCTCGCCGAGCAGGACGGGGTGAGGGTGCCCGCGGTGCCCGTGCCCTGGAAGCCGAACTCCGTGAACTGGCCCGCGGCGATCCGGCCGTTGTACGACACGTTGCTGAACACGCTGCCGGACCGGTTGGTGTTCCAGGCGTTGGTGACGGTGGCACCGGACGGCAGCGGCAGGGTGACGGCCCAGCCGTTGGTGCCGTTCGCGCCGGCGGTGACGCGGACCGTGACGACGAACCCGCCCTGCCACTGGTCGACCCGGGCGACGGTGGCGGTGCAGCCGTCCGACGGGATCGGCGGCTGGCTGGAGCTGCTGCTGCTCACCGGCGGGGAGCTGGGCGGCGTCGAGGTCGGGTTGCCGCCGCCGAGCGCGGTCAGGGTGCTGGTGTAGGCGGGCTTCTTGTTGCCGTTGCCGTCGAAGAGCAGCGGGGTGCCGGACGCGCGCCACGAGTCGCTGTCGCGGATGCCCCACACGGTGATGCCGGTGCAGCGGGTCACGGCCAGGCAGGCCTGCACGACGCGGCGGTAGTTGTCGGCCTGCGTGGTGCCGGAGCCCTCGATGTCCAGCTCGGTGATCTGCACGTCGACGCCGAGGTTGGCGAAGCGCTGCAGGTTGGCCTGGTAGTCCGAGGGCACGGGGCTGGCGGAGTTGAAGTGCGACTGGAAGCCCACGCAGTCGATCGGCACGCCACGGGCCTTGAAGTCCTGCACCATCGCGTAGACGCCGTTGGACTTCGCGTTCTGCCCGTCGGTGTTGTAGTCGTTGTAGCAGAGCTTCGCGTCGGGGTCCGCGGCCCGCGCGGTGCGGAACGCGACCTCAATCCAGTCGTTGCCGGTGCGCTGCAGGTTCGAGTCGCGCCGGGCCCCGGAGCCGCCGTCGTCGAACGCCTCGTTCACCACGTCCCAGGCGTAGATCTTGCCCTTGTAGTGGGTGGCGACGTTCGTGATGTGGTTGACCATCGCGTTGCGCAGCGCGGTGCCGGACAGGCTCTGCGCCCAGCCGGGCTGCTGCTGGTGCCAGGCCAGGGCGTGCCCGCGCATCCGCTGGTTGTGCGACAGCGCCCGGTTCACGATCTGGTCGGCCGAGCCGTAGGAGAACGAGCCCTGTGACGGCTCGGTCGCGTCCCATTTCATCTCGTTCTCCGGCGTCACCATCCCGAACTCGCGGTCCAGGATGCCGGTGTAGACGGAGTCGCTCAGCTTGTACGCCGCGACCGCGGTGCCGAAGTAGCGGCCCTGCTCCGCCGCGGCGGCGTGCAACGTCGACGCCGCGGCGCCGGCGCTCGACGCGATGCCGAGGGCGACCACGACCGCCAGGGCACCGGCCCCGGCGGCGCCGAGCGCCCGTTTCCGTGTGTTGTCCATTGCCAAGCCCTTCGTTTCGAAACATGTTCGGCGGGGACCCGATCAGCATCACGGAATTGACCGACGTGCTCCTGCACCGAAGCCCGGCTTTCCTGCAACTACCGGGGTTGCCCTGCTGAAGACCGCCGGATGCACCCAGTTTCGAAAAACCAAAACTGAAACTTTCATTGATCTGCGCGGCTGTTTCTTGATTCGATGTCGGTGCGCCGCACGCGGTCGAAACGAAAGGACCAGGAAATGGTGCCGTTACGGTTCGAAGGTCACCGCGACGCGGCCGGTCCGCTCACCGCCGGCCAGCGCAACATCGCCAAGTGGCTGCGCAACGCGCCGCTTTCGCCGGCCGCCGTGCTGGAGCACGCCTTCGCCGTCCCGGCGGGCACGACCGTCGAGGACGTGGCGGCGTGCCTGCGGGTGCTGCTGTGCCGGCACGAGGGGCTGCGCAGCACGTACCGGCTCGACGACCCCGGCGAGCAGCGGGTCCTGGCGGCCGGGTCGGTGCCGCTGCTGGTCCGCGACGCCGCTGACGGTGCCGGCGACGCCCGGCGGCTCGTCGCGCTGTGCCGGGCCGAGCCGTTCGACCTCGCCGCCGGGCCGCCGGTGCGCTTCGCGGTCGCCGTCGCCGGCGGTCAGGTCACCGCCGCGGTGATGGTCTGCTCGCACATCGCCGTGGACTTCCAGGCCATCGCGGTGCTGGACGCCGAGTTCGCCGGGATGGTCGGTGACCCGGCCGCCCGGGTGCCCGGCGAGCCGCGCCCGCAGCCGCTGGACCGGGCCGAGCTGGAGCTCAGGCCGGCCCGCCGGCGGCGCATGGACCAGGCGGTGCGGCACTGGGCGCGGGCGCTGCGGGCCGCGCCCGCGCACCCGTACGCCAAGCCACGCACCGGACCGCCGGCCGCGTCCGGCACCGGATCGGGCGCGTACGGGATGTCCTCGCCCGCCGCCGCGATGGCGCTGGAGCACGTCGCGGCCCGCACCGGCGCGAGCCGTCCGGCGATCGTGCTGGCCTCGTTCTGTGCGCTGCTGTCCCGCCGTACCGGCGACGCCACCTGCACGTTCGTGACCCTTTCCGCGAACCGGTTCGAGTCGGACCTGCTGCGCTACGTCGGCACCCTGGCCCAGGCCACGTTCCTGACCGTCGAGGTCGGCGAGTCGGGCTTCGACGCGCTGGTGCGCCGCTGCTTCGGCGCGGTGCTGCAGGCCGGCCTGCACGGCACGTACGACGTGCAGCAGCAGCACGAGCAGTCGGCCCGCATCGCCGCCGAGCGCGGGATCGCGCCCACGTTCGAGCCGATGTTCAACAGCATCGTGATGGACACCCGCGCCCCGGCGCCGGGCCCGCTGCGCGACATCGCCCGCGCCCCGGCCACCGAGACCAGCTGGGTCGACCTGCCCGCCACCGACATCCTGCTGCGCTTCGACCTCGGCAGCGTCGACGGCGCCCTGATCGCCCGGTGCTGGACCGGCGACACCAGCCGGGTGAGCCCGGCGGAGGCGGAGTCGCTGCTGCTCGCCCTGGAGCGGCTCATCATCGCGGCGGCCGGCGGCGACCTCGACCACGCCGGCATCGTCGGCGCGCTCGGCCTGCCGCCCATCGAGCGGCCCGCCGGCTGGCTGCACGTCGACCACTGCTGGGTCGACGTCGCCGAGGTCCAGCGGCTCCTCGACGACGCCCTCGCCCCCGCGGTCTGCCGGGTCTTCGCCGGCGTCGGCGGCGTGCCGCTCACCGCCTACATCGCCGGCGGCCCGGACACGGCGCAGGAGGCGCACCAGCGGTGCCTGGCCGCGCTACGCGGACGGCACGCCGCGATGGCCCCGCAGCGGTACGTCCTCTGTGGACAGTCTCCGGCCGACCCGGACCTGCTCGCCGGCTGGCAGGCCGCACCGGTGCTGGCCGAGGGCTCCGGCCGCGCCGGCGACCTGGCGCTGAGCGCCGTCTGACCGTCCGATCTCCAACAGTCGCGGGACACCACGCCCGGCACGCTGCCATCCTGACGCTTCCATTTCGACGTGACGGAGGCCGACATGGACGCGCCAGCCAGGAAGCGACTGCAGACCGTGGTGGTCGTGGTGTGCGTCGTCGTGGTCGCGATCGCCATGATCGCCGGATTCGGTGACGACTCGGACAGCGAGTACGTCGTCGTCGGCGCCGTCATGGCGTTCCTGGGCATCTGGTCGTGGATCACCGACCGGCGCAGGAAGCGCGACTGACCCTCAGGCCCGCCGCGCCGGGCCGGCCGCCGGGCCGGCCGCCGGGCCGGCCGCCGCGCCGGTGACGCAGACGCCGTCGAGCATCAGGTCGATGGAGCGGGTCGCGGCGTCGGCGTCGGCGGTCTCCACGACGCCCTCGACCATCGTGCACAGCAGGGCCAGGTCGGCCGGGCCGAGGTCGGCGCGGACGTAGCCGTCCTGCTGGGCGCGGCGCAGCGGGCCGGCGAGGGTGGCGATCATCCGTTGCTGGTACCGGTCGCGGGTGGCCCGGTCCAGCCGGCGCACGTGCAGCACCAGCGGGCGCATCGCGATCTGCGTGCGCAGCAGCTCGGCGAGCAGGTCACGGAAGGCGGCCGGGCGGTCGGCGTTGGCGGCCACGTACGCCTCCAGCCGGGCCAGCTCGTGCGCGATGACGGCGGCGGTCAGCGCCTGCCGGTCCGGGAAGTGGCGGTAGAGGGTGGCCTGGCCGACGCCCGCCCGGCGGGCGATCTCCGGGACCAGGACGGTGGTGCGGCGGCTGAGCATCATCTCGGAGGCGGCCTCGACGATCGCCGCGCGGTTGCGCTGCGCGTCCCGGCGACGCGGCGTCTGGGCTCCGTACAGCACCGGCCACACCCCTCCAAAGCGGCATCGCAGCGACATATGTTACCGGCAAGTAACGATAATGTCATGAACTTCAAATTCTCGGTACCCGCTTCTACGCTCCCGCCACCGAGGCATCCGCCCTGACCGACCCGCCTCGGCCCACTCCCGGCCGTCAAAGGAGCGCGCATGGCGAAGCGCCGAACACCCCTGCCCGTCTGCCTGCTGTCCGTGCTCGCCGCCGCCGCGCTCACCGCGGCGGACCCGTCCGCGGCCGCCGCCGCCCCGGCCGCCGCCGTCCCGGTCACCGCGCAGGCCGCGACCGCCGCGGTGCCGACGACGGGGTTCCGGTTCGTCGACGTCACCGGCTCCGGCGGCGTGGTCCTCAAGGCCAACGTGATCGCCCCGTCGGCCGCCGGCCGGTACCCGGCGATCGTCTTCCCCTCCAGCTGGGGACTCAACGACCTCGAGTACATCGCGCAGGCGAAGACCCTCGCCGGGCGCGGCTACGTGGTGGTCTCCTACACCCCGCGCGGCTGGTGGTCCTCCGGCGGCGAGATCGACACCGCCGGGCCGAAGGACATGGCGGACCTGTCGAAGGTCATCGACTGGACGATCGCCAACACCGCCGCCGACCCGTCGCGCATCGGCGCGGCCGGCATCTCGTACGGCGCCGGCATCAGCCTGCTCGGCTCGGCCTTCGACCCGCGCATCCGGGCCGTGGTCATGATGAGCGGGTGGACCGACCTGGTGTACTCGCTGTACGGCGACCAGACCCGCCACCAGCAGTCGGCCGGGCTGCTGCAGCTCGCCGCCGCGCTGCTGGGCAACGCCGGCCCGGACCTGTCCGGCAAGCTCGCCGACTTCACCGCCAACCGCGACATCGCGCAGGTCATGGCGTGGGCCGGTGCCCGCTCCGCGGCGACCTACCTCGACGCGATCAACGCCAACCGCCCGGCGGTCCTCATCGCCAACTCGTGGGGCGACTCGATCTTCCCGCCCAACCAGCTCGTCGACTTCTACGGCCGCCTGGCCGGCCCGAAGCGCCTCGAGCTGCGCCCCGGCGACCACGCCATCGCCGAGCTGACCGGCGTCATCGGCCTGCCCAACGCGGTGTGGAGCAGCGCGTACCGCTGGTTCGACCAGTACCTGGCCGGGATCGACACCGGCATCGCCGGCGAGCCCGGGGTGCTCGTGCAGCCGCACAACGCCGCCACCGAGACGTATCCCGCGTGGTCCTCGCTCAGTTCGAGTGTCCGCCGGTACGGCCTGGGCGAGATCCGCTGGTGGGACGGGACCGGCCTGCTCGGCGGCGCCCCGGGCGGGGGCTGGAGCAAGACCCTGCCGACGGAGCTGAACACCACCGCCGACGGCGGGGTCGTGCTGCTCACCAACGGCGCCGCCGCGCTCACCGGCGTCCTGCCGCAGATCTGGCTGCCGACCGTGGACCGGCTGCGCGCCGGGGTGTGGGCCGCCGAGCGGCCCTCGACGCCGCTGCGCATCCGGGGCGTGCCGAAGGTGCACCTGAACCTGACCGGCACCGCCGCGCAGGGCACCGTGGTCGCGTACCTGTACGACCTGGACAGCCTCGGCAACGCCAAGCTCGTCACGCACGCCCCGGTGACGTGGCTCGGCACCGCCGGCGGCAGCCGCAGCGTCGACGTCGCACTGTCGGCGACCGCGTACGACGTGCCCGCCGGGCACTCGCTGACCCTGGTGGTGGACACGGTCGACCCGCTGTACTACGACGCCAACGCGCCGGGCGGCACGGTCACCGTCGCCGGTGGGTCCTATGTGGACGTGCCGGTCCGCTGACCGCGGCCGGTGCGCCGCTGGTGCGCTGCCCGCCTCCCGGCGGCGCACCGGCGGCGCACCGTCGGCGCGGTGTCGGTGCCGCGACGGCGTGATCCTCGACGCACGGCGGGTGTCGGCGGCCCGACCCACACCCGGGCCGCCGGCACCTACGGTGACCGCATGACGCGCAAGCTCGCCCTGGCCGCCTGCCTCGCCCTGACCCTCACCGGCTGCGGCTTCCCCGGCACCGACCCGTTCGGCTACGGCGACGGCAAGCGCATCAAGGCCGCCGTCGAGCAGCTCTTCGGGGAGCTGGAGCGCGCCGACTACGCCGCGGCCGCGTCGCACTGGTGCGCCGCCGAGCCGCCCGCGTCGCCGCCGACCGCCGACGAGCTGAAGGCGGGCTTCGCCGCCTACCCGCGCCCGTGGCGGGTCAAGCCCGTCACGGCGCAGCACACGCCCGGCGGCACCGGCTTCGTCAACGTGACGCTGACCGACGGCGCGGGCGCCGCGCACCCGTACAACGTCGACTTCACCATGGCCGGGGGTGGCGTCACGGTGTGTGACGTGGACACCGGCACCGTGCACATCGAGGTCGACGTCTGAGGGACCGGCGGTGGCGCGGCCGGGCTATCGTGCCCCGGCATGGGATACGCGTTCAGTTTCGACCCGCCGACCGACGAGGGCTATGCCAGCACCCCGTGCGCCTTCAACGGCGAGCAGATGAACTACGTCCGGCTGATCATGATCGAGGCCGGGGCGATCGCCGGGGACGGCTTCGAGCAGGCGCTGCGCACGCCCGGGCTGGAGCCCGGGGAGCAGACGCTGCGGGCCCGGCGCTTCCAGTACAACGAAGGCCACGTCACCGCGGCCGAGGCGGCGTTCGTCGCCGGGCGGCTGCGCGCCGCCGCCGAGGCGAAGGTCGCCGCCGAGCTGCTGTCGTTCTACGACGAGCACCCCGGCGTCGACCAGGTGACCGCGTGGGTCGAGCAGTTCGCGGCCTTCAACGAGCAGGCCGCCGCGCGCGACGGCTACTACATCTGCTGACGCCCCGGCATCACGCCAGCCGCGATGGCGGAGGGTTTCCGCTGTTGCGGCTGGCGTGGGGACCGTCCTGGCGAGCCTCGCCGCGCAGCTGCGCCAGCTGCGGACCGGGCGCGGGCTGAGCGTCGAGGACCTGGCCGCCGCCAGCGGCGTCAGCCGCAGCATGATCTCCGAAGTGGAGCGCGGCCTGAAGGCACCGAGCGTGCCGGCTGGTCCGGCGGCACGTCCCGGCCGTGCTGGCCGAGGCCGGCATGGGCGTCGAGCACCTGGTCAAGGTGACCACGTACCTGTCGTCCCGGGAGCACCGCGCGCTCAACAGCACCATCCGGCAGGAGGTCCCGGGCGCGCCGGCCCGCCCTGACGATCACCATCACCGGCATCTACGAGGAAGCCTGGCTCCTGGAGATCGACGCGGTCGCGGTCGCCTGACCCCCACGGCGAGCGGTCAGCCCTCCGGCGCGACGGTCAACAGGCCCGGGCCGGACGGCTGGTCAACGGCCCGGCGCCAGGGATGGCCGGCGCACCGGCACGTCGGGCGGTCCCCGGATTCCGCGCCGCGGGCGGTAAGCGGACCCAGCACCGCGGGAATCAGCGAACCCAGCACCGCGGGCGATCGGCGAACCCGGCGCCGCGGGCGATCGGCGAACCCGGCGCCGCGGGCGATCGGCGAACCCAGCACCGCGGGCGATCGGCGAACCCAGCACCGCGGGAATCGGCGAACCCAGCACCGCGGGCGATCGGCGAACCCAGCACCGCGGGCGATCGGCGAACCCGGCGCCGCGGGTAGCCGGCCCGCCGGCACCGCGGGTGGTCAGCGCGCCGTCAGTTCGGCGAGGCCGGCCGACGACGACCGCATGCCCGCCGGTGCGGGCCGCGGCGAGCGCTTCGCCGGCGAGGCGGGGCAGGACTTCGTCGAGGGGACGGCGGCCAACTCCACCGCGACGAGCCGCGCCTCGCCGTCCCGAGCGCCGGGCTGGTCGCCGCCGCCGCACCGGTGCGGCGGCCCTTGACCACGGCGAGCATCGCCCCGCGAGCGGCCGCCGCCACGGTGCGAACAGCGTCAGATCCGTCCCGGCCGCCGCGAAGTCCCGGAGCGCGCCCTCGGCGCCGGCGAGCCGCCCCTACGCCTACGGCGCCGCCTGCGGGCCCGGTGCGCCACCGCTGGTCCCGCCGCCCTGCCCGGGCGTGCCGGGCCACGTGTGGCGCCTCGGCCGCGTCCGCGGGCCCGGCGGGTAGGCGGCGACCGCCACGCGCAGGTCGCCCCGGCGGCGGCATGCGCGCCGTGCACACCGCGCCCGCGTCAGCCCGCGGTTGCAACAGCGCGCCGCGGACCACTCCGCGCGGGACGCGATGCGAGCCGGGCGCCGGGCAGCGCGACCCTCGTCGGTGGCGCAGACGCGGCGCGTTCGCATCAGCAGGCAGCAGGCAGCAGGCAGCAGTCGCGGCGTCGCCCGGCTCCCGGTGATGCCGGCCAGCCCCGGGACGCCTCCGCGAGCTCCAGGGCCCGTGCAGGCGCCCGCGCCGCTCAGGGGTCAGGTGCGCGACGGCGGTCTCGCCGACCAGGTCGTGGACGGCGGCCCGGCCGTCCTCGCCGCGAGCGGGACGGGCCCGGCCCGGCCCGGCGAGCCCGACAGCGTGTCCAGGACCGCACGCCACGGCAAGCCCGGCGGCCCGGGTGCGGAGGAACGCGGCAACGCCGAGGTCACAGGTGCGGGCCGAGCAGGGTCAGGTCCGCCGGGGAGAGCCGGTCCCGCGCGGTCTTCGCCTGGTGCCAGTACGGGTACAGCAGGTTGACGGCGCTGACCTCGTCGAGGCGGCGGCGCTCCTCGTCGCTGAGGACGAGGTCGGCGGCGGCGAGGTTGTCGGCGAGTTGGTCGCCGGTGCGGGCGCCGATGACCAGTGACGTCACCGCGGGCCGGCCCAGGATGTAGGCCAGGGCGACCTGCGCGGCCGACACGCCGTGGCCGGCGCCGATCTCGACGAGCAGCTCGACGGTGTCGTAGAGCTTGTCCTGGTCGTACACCGGCGGCTCGTCCCAGTCGGAGAGGTGCCGGGACCCCGCCGGGGCCTGCTGGCCGCGCCGGTACTTGCCCGACAGCAGCCCGCCGGCGAGCGGGCTCCACACCAGCACGCCGAGGTGCTGGTCGACGGCGGCGGGGATCAGCTCGTACTCCGCGTCGCGGGCCTGCAGGGAGTAGTAGATCTGCTGGCTGACGGGGCGCGGCAGGCCGTGCAGCACGGCGGTGCCGACCGCCTTCATCAGCTGCCACCCGGCGTAGTTGGACAGCCCGACGTAGCGGACCTTGCCGGCGCGCACCAGCAGGTCGAGCGCCTCGAACGTCTCCTGCAGCGGGGTGACGCCATCCCACTCGTGCAGCTGGTAGAGGTCGATGTGGTCGGTGCCGAGCCGGCGCAGGCTCGCCTCGCAGCCGGCGATGACGTGCTGGCGGGACAGCCCGGCGTCGTTGGGGCCGGGCCCCATCGGCATGCGGACCTTCGTGGCGACGAGCACGTCGTCGCGGCGGCCCTTGAGCACCTCGCCGACGATGCGCTCCGACTCGCCGGTCGAGTAGACGTCGGCGGTGTCGATGAGGTTGACCCCGGCGTCGAGGCACTGGTCGACCTGGCGGCGGGCCTCGGCCACGTCGGTGGCGCCCACGGCGGCGAAGCCGCCCTTCCCGCCGAACGTCATCGTGCCCATCGTGAGCACGGAGACCATGAGACCGGACCGGCCGAGCGCGCGATACTCCACCCCGCCACCATACCCAGCCGCGGCGGCTCAGGAGCGCAGCCGGTCCAGCCCGTCCAGGAGCAGGTCGAGGGTGAACTCGAACTCGACCTGGCTGTCGCACCAGCCCAGGGCCGGGTCGCCGGCGGCGTGGACCTCGGCGGCCACCATCGCGGTCAGGTGCGGCATGGTCCGCGCCATCGCGGCGAGCTCCGCCGCCGTCGCCTCGACGTCCATGCTGCCGCCGGCCGTGGCGGGGCTGAACACCTCCTGCGCGAAGCCCAGCGGCATGCTGCCGAACGCGTGCAGCGCCCGGTGGGCGAGGTGGTAGGTGAACCCGCCGCCGACGAGGGTGCCGAGGATCCCGTCGTAGTACGCGAACACGCCGGCCGGGACGGTGCGGCGGGTGCCGAGCAGGCCCGGCGCCCACGGGTGGCGCAGCATGACCTCGCGCGCGGTGAGGAACTGCCGGCGCAGCACCTCCCGCCAGGTCCCGCCGGTCACCGGGGCGACCGCGGCGGCGATCTCCCCGACGACGGTCTCGGCGACGCCGTCGAGCAGGGTCTCCTTGTCGGGCAGGTGGTAGTACAGCGACATCGCCTCGACGCCGAGGTCGACGGCGAGCCGGCGCATCGTCAGCGCCTGGATGCCGTGCCCGTCGGCCAGCGCGACGGCCGCCGCGAGGACCCGCTCGCGACTGAGCGGCGGCCGGTCCGCCCTGCGTGCCACCCGGTGCTCCTCTCGACCCTTGTCACCACCTTACAACGTATGGTTACCTTACGCGGTAAGGTTGCCGCTACCAGCGAAGGATGCCGTCATGGATCCGCTGATCCGCACCGCCCGCGTCACCGGCCTGCTCTATCTCGGCCTCGCCGGCACCGGCGGGCTCGGGTTCCTGCTCGTGCGCTCGCGGCTGTTCGTCGACGGCGACCCGGCCGCGACCCTGGCCAACCTGGTGGCGCACCAGCCCCTCGCCCGCGCCGGCGTGGCCCTGGAGCTGCTCGTCGTGCTCACCCAGGCCCTGCCGCGGTCTGGTTCCACCGGCTGTTCCGCACCGCGCACGAGGCGGCCGCGGCCGGCATCGCCGCGTTCGGCCTCGTCAACGCGGCGCTGATCCTGGGCAGCGCGGCGCTGCTCGGGGCGGCGGCACAGCTGGCCCGCGACCCGTTCGGCGACGCGGCGTCGCTCGTGCAGCTGCTGTACGTGGTGAGCGGCGGCCTCTGGAGCGCCGGCGGGATCTTCTTCGGCCTGTGGCTGATCCCGATGGGCTGGTGCGTGCTGCGCTCGGGGTGGATGCCGCGCGCGCTCGGCTGGATCCTGGTGGGCGGCGGCGTCGGGTACGTGCTCGACACGTTCGTCGGGTACCTCGCGCCAGGGCTGGCCGCCGCCGCGGACGTGCTGGTGGTGCCGGCCACCGCCGGCGAGCTGTGGATGATCGGCCACCTGCTGGTCCGCGGCGTGCGCCGACCGGCTCCACAGCCCGCCCCGCAGCCCGCTCGTCAGCTGTAGTCGACCGAAAAGCCGCCGCCCCGGCGGCGGCACGGTTCCGGGCGGTTGTCAGGCCGGGACGGCGGCGGGTGCGAGGCGGCCGCCGGCGAGGTCGTAGACGGCGTCGACGTGCCCGAGGCCGTCGCGGCGGTGGGTGAGCAGCAGCACCGCGCGGCCGCTCGCGGCGGTGAGCAGGTCGGTCATGAGCGCGGCCGCCTCCTGCTCGTCGAGGCCCTCGGTCGGCTCGTCGAGGATCAGCAGCGCCGGGTCGGCGAGCAGCGCGCGGGCCATCGCGAGGCGGCGGCGCTGCCCGCCGGAGATGGTGGTGCCGCCCTCGCCGAGCCAGGTGTCCAGGCCGTCGGGCAGGGCGGCCAGCCACGGACCGAGGTGGGCGCGGGCGAGCGCGGCGCGCAGGTCGGCGTCGGTGGCCTCGGGCCGGGCCAGGGCCAGGTTCTGCCGGACGGTGGTCGCGAACACGTGGTCCGCGGCGTCACCGACGAGGCCGACCGTGCGGCGCAGCACAGGGTCGGGCAGGTCCCGCAGGTCGGTGCCGCCGAGCATGACCCGGCCGTCGCGCGGGTCCAGCATCCGCACCAGCACGGCCGCGAGGGTCGACTTGCCGCTGCCGGACGCGCCGAGCACCGCGACCCGCCGCCCCGGTGGCAGCTCCAGCTCGAGGCCGTCGAGGGCCGCCGGCCGCCGCGGGTCCCAGCCCGCGCGCAGCCCTTCGACCGACACCGTGACCGCTCCGTCCACTGTGGATGCGGCTGCCGTACCGCCCACCGCCGCCGCCCTCGACGGCGCGGCCGGGCACGGCTGCGCGGCGATCGCGGCGAGGCGGCGGCGGGCCCCGGCCGCGGCGCGCCGGGCGACGGCGGCGGCGGGCAGGGCCAGCAGGGGCTCGGCGAGAGCGACCGCGCCGAGCAGCAGGATCCCGGCGGTCTCGGCCGGGTGCCGGCCGCCGGCGACGGCGAGTGCGGTGCCGGCGACGGCCACGCCGCAGCCGAGCTGGGCCAGGGCCGCCGCGGCGCCCGCCGTGGTCGCGGCGCCGGACTCCAGGCGGGACAGGGCGCGGCTGCGCCGGTCCGGCACGGCGAGCGCGGCCGTGGTGTCGCGCACCGCGAGGTCCTCGACGCCGTCGACGGTCTCGACGACGGCGTCGCGCAGCTGGGCGCGGGCCCGGCCGGTGGCGGCGTCGGTCCGGTCCGCGTGGCGGGCGGCCAGCCACGGCGCGACCCCGCCGGCGACGGCGGCGCCCGCGGCGAGGGCGGCGGCGACCGGCGGCGAGACGGCACAGGCCGCGGCGACGGCGACGGCGACGGCGGTGGCGCCCCACGCGGCGTACGCGGGCAGCCTCCCCCGCAGCACCCCGTCGACCCGGCCGTCCACGTCGTCGACGACCCTGGTGAGCAGGTCGCCACGGCGGTGCAGGGCCGGGCCGGGCACCCGCGGCACCAGGTGGGCGTACACCTCGGCCCGCCACGCCGCGAGCCGGGCGAACGCGACCTCGTGCGAGACGAGCCGTTCGAGGTACCGCAGCAACGGCCGGGCGACGGCGCTGCCGCGCACGAGCACGACGGCCGCGGACAGGGTCAGCACCGGCGGCAGCGCGGCGGCGCGGACGATCAGCCACGTCGCGGCGCCGGTGAGGGTGATGCCGGCCAGCCACGACGCCGCGCCGAGCACGACCGCCGTGACCGGCCGCCGCCCGGCGGCCCGCGCCCAGCCCGGCCCGCCGCCCGCCGGCGTGGGGTCGGGCTCGGACGCGGACATGGGGGCCGGCGCCGGCGGGCCGGCGGTGGCGGCGGGCTGCGGGGTGACGAAGGCGGTGCGGTCGGCGACCGGCGGGGTGAGCAGGACGGTGCGGTCGGCGACCGGCGGCGGGGTGAGCAGGACGGTGCGGTCGGCGACCGGCGGCGGGGTGAGCAGGACGGTGCGGGCCCGCAGCTCGGCGATGACGAGGCGTTCGGCGGCCGCGTCCAGGTGCGCGGTCGGCTCGTCCAGCAGCACGACCGCCGGGCCGGCGGCGGCCTGCCGCAGCAGCCGGGCCAGGGCGAGCCGCTGCCGCTGCCCGGACGAGAGGCCCTGGCCGCGTTCGCCGAGCGGGCTCCGCAGCCCGTCCGGCATGGCGAGGACCTCCGCGTCGAGCCCGACGGTCCGCAGCGCGGCGAGCAGCTCGCCGTCGCCCGGGCGGTCCTCACCGTCGAGGGTGAGCGCCCCGGCCACGGTCCGCGCGTGCGGCAGCGTCGGCTCCTGCGGCAGGTACAGGGGGCGGCCGCCGGCCTCGAACGTGCCGGCGAGCACCGGCTGCAGCCCGGCCAGGACCCGCAGCGTGGTGGTCTTGCCCGCCCCGGACGGCCCGCGCAGCGCGACGAGCTCTCCACCGTGGACGCTGAGCGACGGCAGGGACAGCGCGTCGACGGCGGCGCCGGGGTGCCGCACCCGCAGCCCGGCCGCCACGACGCCCACGGCCGCACCCGGCGCCGGAGCGCCGGCGCCGGCCGGGGCGAGGATCTCGTCGACGTCGGCGATGACGGCGCCCGCGTCGGCGCTGGCGTGGAAGCGGGCCGCGACCTCGCGCAGCGGGCGGTACGCCTCCGGGGCCAGCAGGATGACCAGCAGCGCCGGGGCGAGGTCGAGCCGGCCGGCGGCGACCCGCAGCCCCGCCTCGACGGCGACGAGGCCGACGGACAGCGTGCCGACCAGGTCGAGCGCGGTCGAGGAGAGGAACGCGACCCGCAGCACCCGCACGGTCGCGGCCCGGTGCCCGTCGGTCATCCGGCGCACCGCGGCGATCTGGCGCTCGGCGCGGCCGTACAGGCGCAGCGTCGCGATGCCGCGCACGGCGTCGAGGAAATGTCCGGCCAGGCGCGCGCCGGCCTGCCAGCGGTCCTGGGCGCGCCGCTGGGTGGCCCAGCCGATGAGGGCGCCGAGCAGCGGCACGAGCGGCAGCGTGACCAGCACGATGACGGCCGAGGCCGGGTCGACGACGAGCATGGTGGCCACCACGAGCGGCGGCAGCGCCACCCCGAGGACGAGCGACGGCAGGTATCCGCTGAACCACGGCCGCAGCGCGTCGAGGCCGCCGCCGAGGACGGCGACGAGCCGGCCGGTGCCGTACCCGGCGACCCAGGCGGGTCCGCGGCGCAGCGCGGCGTGCAGCACCGAGCGGCGCAGCTCGTCGGTGACCCTGGCGGCGGTGCGCTGCCCGGCCACCTGCTCGGCCCAGGTGAGCGCGGCCCGGGCGGCGTACACCGCGGCGAGCGCGGCCAGCGGCCAGGCACCGACGGTGCGGGGGCCCGGGCCGGCCAGGGTGCCGACGATCCCGGTGAGGATCACCGCGAGCACCACCGTCGCGGCGGCCTGGGCGGCGCCGATCGCGGCGAGCACGGCGATCCCGGCGCGGCTGGTCCGCGCGTGCCGCAACAACCGCGGGTCCACCGGTCCCCGCGCGCTCACGACGCCACCTCCGCTACGCTCCGGCCCGCTCACGACGCCACCTCCGCTACGCTCCGGCGCCGCCGCGAGCCAACACTGAGCCCATGGCTCGCGGCTCCTCCGCTGCGCTCCGGCCCGCTCACGAGGCGACCCGTTCGCTGGCGACCCGGTTGCGGAACACGCGGTACGACCACGCCTGGTACACCAGCACCCCGGGCAGCACCACGACGCCGGCGAGGCTGAGCAGCCGCAGCGCGGAGCCGGTCGCGGCGGCGTCGCGCATGGTGAGCGAGAACGCGCCCGACACGGTGCTGGGCAGCACGACGTCGCCGTTGGCGGTGAGGGCGGCCACGACGGCCCCGGCGACGGCGGCGGCGGTCAGCGCGAACGCCGCCGCCTCCCACCGCGTGCCCGGCCGGCGGGTCAGCACGGCCAGCCCGGCGAGGAACAGCGCGGCGACGGAGGCGACGGCGGCGGTGCCGGTCGCCCCGGCGAGGGCCGCGCCGCCGGCGGCGAGGAGCGCGGCGGCCGCGGCGGCCAGGGAGACCCGGCGGGCCAGCAGCGCGGCCCGGCGGCGCACCGGGCCGGTGGTGCGCAGCGCCAGGAACGTCGCGCCGAGCAGCACCGCGGCGGTCAGGGCGAGCAGCGCGCCCAGGGCGGCGGCCGGGGTGAGCACCGGCGCGAGGGTGCGGCCGAGCCCACCGCCGGTGACCTCGCCGCCCGCGCCGAGGGCGAGGCCGCGCACGAAGACGGTCAGCACGGCGCCCCACAGCAGCACGACCCCGGCGGAGCAGGCGGCGAGGGCCGCGTCGCAGCGGCGGCGCCAGCGCGGGTCGTCGTGCTTGCCGCGGAACTCCAGGGCCACGCCGCGCCCGGCGAGCAGCAGCAGGATCGCCACCATCGGCAGGTACAGACCGGACAGCAGGGCCGCGTACCAGCCGGGGAAGGCGGCGAAGGTGACGCCGATCGCGGCGACGAGCCACACCTCGTTGCCGTCCCAGAACGGGCCGATGGTGCGCACCGCGGCGGCGCGTTCGTGCTCGTCCCGGCCGAGCATTGGGCTGAGCAGGCCGACGCCGAAGTCGAAGCCCTCCAGGACGAAGAACAGCACCCAGCAGAGCACGACGAGGGCGTACCAGATGACGACGAGATCCATGTCGGGCTCCTCAGTAGCTCAGGGCCGGTTCGGCGGCGGCTTCATCGGCCTGGCGGGGGCGGTCGAGCGGGCGGCGCGCGAGGTGGCGCACCAGGCGCAGCCAGACGACGGCGAGGATGCCGTAGACGGCCGCGAAGCCGAGCAGGGACGCCAGGACCTCGCCGCTGGTGAGGCCCGGGGAGATGCCGTCGGCGACCTTCGACAGGCCGAACGCGATCCACGGCTGCCGGGCGGTCTCGGTGAAGATCCAGCCGAGGCTGTTCGCGGCGGCCGGCAGCAGCGGCAGCAGCGGCGCGGCCCGCACGATCCACCCGTCGGGGCGCCGGCCGCGGCGGGTGCGCCACAGGTAGACGGCGGCGAACAGCATGGCGAGCATGCCGGCGCCGATCATCGCGCGGAACGTCCAGAACGCCACCGGGACCATCGGGATGTAGCTGCCGGCACCGTACGCGGCGCTGTACTGCGCCTGCAGGTCGTCGATGCCGGCGACGGTCGCGTTCGGGTCGCCGTAGGCGAGGATCGACAGCAGGTGCGGGATCTCGATGCTGAGGAACGGCTCGCCGCCGTCGGGGCCGCCGACCGCGAAGACGGAGAACGGCGCGCCGGTCGTGGTGGAGTACAGGGCCTCGGCGGCGGCCATCTTCATCGGCTGCACCTGGGTGATGACCTTGCCGAGGTGGTCGCCGGTGACGGCGGTGAGGGCGCCGCCGGCCACGGTCATCCAGGCGCCGACCCTGGCGAGGGTGCCGAAGGCGGCGGCGTCACCGTCCGCGGGGCCCCGGCGCGGCCAGGCGCGCCACACGCCGACGGCGAGCAGCAGCGCGCCGCCGACCATCACGGCGCCGGCCATGGTGTGCGGAAACGCGGCGAGGTTGACCTCGTTGAGCAGCAGCTCGCGGAAGCTGGTGAGGTGGGCGCGGCCGGTGACCGGGTCCAGCTCGTAGGCGACCGGGTGCTGCATGAACGAGTTCGCGGCCAGGATGATGAACGCCGACAGCAGCGTGCCGACCGCGACCACGACGATGGTTGTGAGGTGGACCCGGCGGGACAGCCGGTCCCAGCCGAAGTACCACAGCGCCAGGAACGTCGCCTCGAGGAAGAACGCGAGCATGCCCTCGATGGCGAGGGTGGGGCCGAACACGTCGCCGTAGAAGCGGGCGAAGCCGCTCCAGGCCAGGCCGAACTGGAACTCCTGGACCAGGCCGGTGACCACGCCGACGGCGAAGGTGACGATGAGCAGCTTGCCCACGAGCAGCGTCAGCTGCCGGTACCGGTCCTGGCCGGTGCGCAGCCAGGCGATCTGCAGCCCGGCGGTGGCCGCGGACAGGCTGATCGACAGCGGCACGAACAGGTAGTGGTAGATCGTGACGACGGCGAACTGCAGCCGGGTCAGGTCGAGCACGTCGAGTCCCATGCGACTCCCCCTCTACGACACTTCGTAGTAGATACTACGACCTGTAGTACGACGTGCGCCGTAATCCGGATTACACTTGGGGCATGGCCGGACTGGGAGATCTTGAGCGCGAGGTGATGGCGCGCCTGTGGGACGCCGGCGAGCCGCTGACGGTCCGGCAGGTGCACGAGCGGCTCGACCCGGACCGGGGCCTGGCCTACACCACCGTGATGACCGTGCTGGACCGCCTCGCCAAGAAGGGCGTGGTCACCCAGCAGAAGGCGGACCGCGCCTACCGGTACGCGGCGGCCCAGACCCGCGAGGAGATGACCGCGGCGCTCATGCTCGACGCGCTCAGCGCCGCCCCGGACGGCGCGGCCCGCGACGCCGCCCTGGCCCACTTCGTCGGCCGGGTCGGCCCGGCCGGCGCCGCCGCGCTCGCCGCCGCGCTGAAGGCCGCCGAGGGCCGGTGACCGCGCTCCTGCTAGGGGCGCTCGGCCTCACCCTGTCGCTGGTCGTGCCCGGCCCCCTCGCACGGGCGCGCTGGACGGCCCGGGCGCCGGGGGCCACCGTCGCGCTGTGGCAGTCGGTCACCCTGGCCGCGGTGCTGTGCGCCCTCGGCGTCGTGCTCGCCGGCCCCGAGGAGCTGGTGCGGGCGCGCGGCGCCGACCAGACCCTGGCCGTGGCGGCGCTCGTCGCGGCCCTGGCGGTGGCCGGCGTCATCGTCGTGCGGCTGCTGGTGTCGGTCGGCCTGGTGGCGTACCGGTCCAGGGTCCGCCGGGCCCGGCACCGCCTCATCGCCGACCTGCTCGACCGGGCCGAGGAGCACGCGTCCTTCGACGCCGAGGTGCCCGCCGGCGCGCTGCGAGTCCTCGACGGCGGGCTGCCGTTCGCGTACTGCGTGCCGGGCCGCTCGCCGCGCATCGTGCTGAGCCAGGGCACGCTGCGGGTGCTGGACCCGCCGCAGGTGACCGCGGTGCTCGCGCACGAGCGGGCGCACCTGCGGGCCCGCCACGACGTGGTGATGGAGTCCTTCACCGCCTTCTACCGGGCGGTGCCGGCCCCGCTGCGCAGCCGCGCCCCGCTCGACGCCGTGCACCTGCTGCTGGAGGCCCTGGCCGACGACGCGGCCCGCCGGCGGCACGGCACCGAGCCGCTGCGGGAGGCGCTGCGGGCGCTCGGCGGCCCCGTCGGCGCCCCGGCCGGCGACCTGGAGCTCGACGGCGACGGCCGGGACACCGAGCGGGAGCGCCGGTGGCGGCTGGACCGGCTGGCGCCGGACGCGCCGGGCACCGACGGGCGGCTCAGCGCGGCCGTCTACGCCCTCGCCGCCGCGATCCTCGTGCTGCCCACGGTGCTGCTCGTGGTGCCCTGGCTCGGCCAGGCGCTGCGCACCTGGCCGCTGTGAACGCTCAGACCGCGACGGTCAGCCGGATCGTGACGGTGTCGCCGAGGTCGATCTCCTCGGCCCGGCGCACCCGGTCCTTGAGCGGCACGACGTAGCCGCCGTCCTTGGGGAACAGCGACGTCGTCCACCGGGTGCCGCCGATGCGCGCCGCGACCGGGATCATGCCCCAGCCGTAGGTGACCAGCGCCGCGGCGGCCCGCAGCGCCGCGCACTCGTCGGCGGGCACGGTCACGAAGTGGAAGGGTGACGGGCCGCGCCAGAACCACACCTCGCCGCTGAACTCCAGGTCCACCGGACCACAGTAGGGCTCAGCGGCGCCGGCCGTGCTGCGCGCGCCGCGCGAGGGGCGCGTTGTCGAGGATGACC
The DNA here is from genome assembly GCF_000716715.1 of Dactylosporangium aurantiacum. Classification (GTDB taxonomy): domain Bacteria; phylum Actinomycetota; class Actinomycetes; order Mycobacteriales; family Micromonosporaceae; genus Dactylosporangium; species Dactylosporangium aurantiacum. Next base: position 105,862 of record NZ_JNYJ01000041.1, read on the forward strand.
ACGCACTTGTGCTCCAGGCGCAGCCAGCCCCGGCCGGCGTAGTCGGCGAGGACCTTGTTCACCGACTCGCGGGAGGCGCCGACGAACTGCGCCAGCTCCGACTGGGTGAGGTCGTGCACGACCCGGGTGGCGCCGCCCTCGGCGACGCCGAAGCGCTGCGCGAGCTGGATGAGCCGGCTGGCGACCCGGCCGGGCACGTCGCTGAAGAGCCGGTCGTCGACGGCGGCGCGGTGGCCGCGGATGCCGCGCGCGATCACCCGCAGCAGCTGCTCCGCCACGTGCGGGTGCAGGGCGACCCACCGGTCCAGGACCGGCTTGGGCAGCACGGCGAGCCGGGCGTCGGACACGACGGTGGCGGCGGCGACCCGCGGGCCGCCGTCGAGCAGCTCGAAGTCGCCGAAGTGGTCGGTGGGGCCGAGCAGCGCCATGAGCCCCTCGCGGCCGTCGCGGGAGCGGCGGCTGAGCTTCACCTTGCCGCTCAGCACGATGTAGAGCCGGTCGCCGGGGTCACCCTCGGTGAACAGCACCGTGCCGCGCTCGGCGCGCACCGGCTCGAACTCGGCGGCGAGCGCCGCGGCCGCGCCCGGGTCGATGCTGCGGAACAGGTCCGTGGAGCGCAGCACCGGGTCGGCGGCGAGCCCGGCGGGCGCGGTGCTGGGTGGAAACGTCAGGACCATGAGCCCTCCCCGAGCCAGGTGGTACTGAGTACCATTGCGACGGTACCCGATACCGGAACCGGAAAGCAACAGCTCAGACCGATGCGCGAGGATGGGACCGTGACCGGGATTCCCGTACGAGACCGTCTTGTCGATGCCGCCCTCGAGCTGTTCGACGAGCGCGGCTACGAGCAGACGACGGCCGACGACATCGCCGACCGGGCGGGCGTCGGGCGGACCACCCTCTTCCGCCACTACCGGTCGAAGGAGGACGTGATCTTCCCGGATCACGACCGGCTCCTCGCGGCCGTCAAGGACCGCCTCGCCACGTCGAGCGCCGACACCGCGATCGTGGCCGTGACCGAGGCCGTGCGGCTGGTGCTGCTGCGGTACGTCGAGGAGGACGACCGGGCCCGCCGGCGCTACGCGCTCACCAGCCGCATCTCGACGCTGCGCGACCGGGAGATCGCCAGCGTCGCGCGGTACCAGCGGCTGTTCCGGGAGTTCATCGCCGAGTGGATGGGGCCCGACCCCGGCGCGGCGCTGCGGGCCGAGCTGATGGCCGCCGCCGTCGTCTCCGCCCACAACCACGTGCTGCGGCGGTGGCTGCGGCGCGACACCACCGAGCCGGCCGCCGAGCTCGACGCCGCCATGGCCCAGGTGGTGGCGCTGTTCACCGCCCCCGAGCCGGCCCCGGGCACGCCCAACGGCGGGAGCACCGCCGTGATCGTGCTGCACGACCGGCGCGACCCCGAGTACGTGGCGGCCACGATCCGGCGGGCGCTGCAGGAGGCCTGAGCACCCGCCGGCGGCCGGGTCGGGCGGCGGTGCGGCCGGTCACGGCGAGCCCGGCACGCCCGGGGCTCGGGCGGTCAGTGGATGCGGCGGCCGTGCGCGTCCGGGACGCCGGACTTGCGGTGGAAGTACGTGTTGATCTGGTCGCGCCACTCGCGCGCGCTGCGCACCTGCTCGTCGAGGCGCTCCGCGACCCGTCCGGCCACCGCCGGGTCGACCAGCCCGGCCGGCAGCTGCGCCCATCGTTGCCGCATCCGCTCCGCCTCCTGCGCGCCGGCGAAGTGCGTGTCGTAGATGTGCTGGATGACGGTGGTGCCGTCGTGCAGGACGTGGCCGTAGGGCACGTGGTGGAAGAACAGCAGCAGCTCGTCAGGGCACTCGGCGGGCGAGCCGTAGACGCGTGACCACGCCGGTGGGTACTGGCCGGCGAAGCCGGTGCCGGTGGCGGTGCTGCGGTCCACGCCGACGCCGTCGCGGTCGGCGAAGTGGTAGGTGCCCCACGGCGTGTACTCGTAGCCGTCGACGTCGGGACCGTAGTGGTCCCCGGGCCGGACCATGAACCCGACGCCGAGCGGCGCGGTGTACCGCTCGTACGTGCGCCACGAGTCGTCCATGACCGCGTGCAGGGTGCCGCGCAGCAGCGCCGGGTCGGCGGTCGTGTCCGGCGCGAACGTCAGGTCGATCCACTCGTCGAGCACGGCGACCGGGTCGAGGTGCGGGTCCCAGGTGAGCCGGCCGAACGCGTACAGGTTCGCCTGGGCGAGCGGGTGCCCGGTCCAGAACGGGTCGTCGCCGGCGTTGGAGACCGCGACGAGCCCGTCGGCGACCCCGGCGACCGCCGGCCCGTCCGCGCCCCACGGCGCGAAGCCGAGCACCTCCCGCCACATCGGACCGAGGTGGCACACGTGCCGCTGCTGGCCGGTGTACTCCTGGGTCGCCTGCAGCTCCACGGCGACCCGGGTGCCGGGCATCGCGGCGATGACCGGCGACACCGGCTCGCGGACCTGGAAGTCGACCGGGCCGTGCTTCACCTGCAGCACGACGTTGTCCAGGAACTGCCCGTCGAGCGGGGCGAAGTGGTCGTAGGCGGCGCGGGCCCGGTCGGTGCCGCGGTCGCGCCAGTCCTGCCGGTGGTTGTAGACGAACGCCCGCCAGTGCACGACACCGCCGTGCGGGGCGAGCGCGGCGGCGAGCGCGTTCGCCCCGTCGGCGTGGCTGCGGCCGTACGCGAACGGTCCGGGCTGCCCTTCCGAGTCGGCCTTCACGACGTACCCGCCGAAATCGGGGATCGCCTCGTAGACCCGGTCCGTGGCCAGCGCCCACCAGGCCGTCACCCGCGGGTCGAGGGGGTCGGCGGTGCCGAGGTCGCGGGCCGGCGCGGCGAAGCTCACCGACAGGTGGACGCGGATGCCGTACGGGCGCAGCACGTCGGCCAGGGTGACCACGTCGCCGAGCCGGTCGGTCAGCAGCAGCGCCTCGGTCGCGTGCACGTTGACGTTGTTCACGGACACGGCGTTGACCCCGACCGAGGCGAGCAGCCGAGCGTAGGCGGCGGCGCGGGACAGGTCGGCGCGCAGCGCGCCGTCGTGCCAGAAGAGCGACCCGCCGGCGTAGCCGCGCTCGACCTGCCCCATGACGGGGTGCACGTCGACGTTGTCCCAGTGCTGCACCATCCGCCGCTCGTACGCCGGCCGGTGCACCCGCGGCGGGAACGGCGCGCCGAAGGCGGCCTCGCCCAACCGGGCGACGTGGAACAGCCCGTAGAGCAGCCCGGCGCCGTCGCCGGCGGCGACGGTGGTGACACCCGCCGCCCGGGACACGGTGAAACCGTCCGGGGGCTGCGCCGGGGCGAGCGCCAGGACGAGGTCGGGCGGGCCGTCACCGTCGCCGCCGTGGTCCGCGCGGGCCCGCGCCACCTCGGCGCGCACCGTCGCCACGAGCGGCCCGTCGCCGTGCACCTGGACGCGGCGGCGGCCGACGGCCCGCATCGCCGACGGCGGCAGCCAGGCCGGATGCACGCCGCCGGACACGCCCGGGACGCCGCCGGGTGTGTCGCGCTCCGGTCCCGTCATGACCACGCCGCCTCCAGGGTCAGGGGCACGGACGCCTCCGGGCCGGCGGGCGGACCGTCCATGCGGGAGTGGCAACGGGTGGTCACGCCACGAACCGTTCCGTGATGCCGTTGATCATGGGGCGGGTGACGGACAGCAGCGCGGCAGTGAACGCCGAGCCGAGCAGCAGCAGGACCGCCTCGGAGGTCAGCGCGGTGACCGCGGCGGCGGCGAGCAGCAGCCCCGCGGTGCCGAGGGCGACGGCGGGCCGGCCGGCGACGAAGTGCACGGCGAGGCGCAGCACGTCGACCGGCCGGAACTCGAACAGCGACACGATGACCAGGGCGGCGAGGCCGAGCAGGGTGACCGCCGCGGCGACGACCACGAGCAGCGCCGACCACCACACCGGCACCCCGGCGGCCTCCCGGTGCGTGAGGCTGACCGCGACCACGGCCAGGACCGCCAGCAGCGGCACCCAGATCCGCAGTGCGGCGCCGACGTTGCGCCGGTAGCCGCGCCCGAACGCGGCGGCGGGGCGCAGGTCGGTGAGGTCGGCGGGCTGCCGGTGCAGCGCGTAGACGGCGGCGGACAGGGCCGGGCCGGCCGGCAGCGCGCACAGCAGGAACAGCGGGACGTTGCTGGCGTCCCGGTCGAGCAGCACGAGCAGCGCCAGGCCGGGCGCGGTGGTGGCGACGAGCGCCGCCTCCACCACGAGCAGCGTGTAGGTGCGCGCCGCGAGCCGGGACAGCGGCCCGGTGCCGAAGCGGCGCATCACGGGCCGCCCGCGCCGAGCAGCCGGTCCTCGTCCCACCACGGCGGGGTCTCGTCGTGCACGGCGGTGACCTCCACCAGGGTCACCTCGTGCGCGGCGAGGGTGAGGTCGAGGCAGGCCAGGCCGGCGGCGACGGGCACGGTGTGGTGCCGCCGGGCCGGCTCCGCCGCCTCGCGCAGCGCGTCGAGCTGCCGGGGCCGGGGCGAGCGGGGGCTGCCCATGTCCCGCCACGCGGCCCACACGTTGCCCGCCTCCTCCGACACCGAGGAGCGGGCCACATAGGCCGTGCCGGTGCCGGGCGGCCCGACCGGCACGGACAGCCGGACCCGGTGCCCGGTGACGGGCGCGGCCAGCCCGGTGTGGTCGACCGGCGCCCAGGCCAGGACGGTGACCCGGCCGTCGCCGTCGCGGGTCACCAGGTGGTCCTCGCCGCGGGCGAGCACCTCGTCGCCCATCCGGGCCAGGAACGCGTACAGGTGGAACGTCGGCTTGCGGATCTGGCGGTGGGTGAGCAGCCCGAACCCGCCGTGGAACAGCGACACCGGGATGCCGTTCTCCTCGAACACGTCGCTGAACGTCCAGTAGGAGAACGAGTCGACGAGGTCGCCCCCGGCGGCCACGACCGGTGCCAGGTAGGCGGCGTGGAACGCGGTGTCGTGCACCGGGTTGTCGGGCCGGTAGGAGGAGTTGAACTCGGTGATGTGCACCGGCAGGCCGGCCAGCGGGGTGCCGGCCAGCTGCCGGCGCGGCGCGCCGAACTGGGTCAGCAGCGTCGCGGCCGGCGCGAGGGTCTGGTGCACGCCGAAGGGTACGTGCTGGGCGGTGCCGGAGGTGTAGCCGTGCCGGCTGACGAAGTCGACCGGCACGTCGCGGGCGGTGACGAACTCGGCGAACCGCGGCAGCCACCCGTCGTCCGCGCCCGGCGACAGGGCCGGGCCGCCGACCTGCAGCCCGGCGTCGACGTCCTTCACCGCGAGGGCGGTGGCCTCGTACAGCTCGTGGTAGGCGTCCTGGTCCGCGTGCTGCCAGAAGACGTCGAGGTCCGGCTCGTTCCAGACCTCGATCGGCCACCGGCGCACCTCGTCGATGCCGTACCGGTCGACGAGGTGCGTAACGGTGGCGCGGACCAGCGCCGCCCACTCGGTGCGGGAGCTGGGCGGCGTGACGTTGCCCCGCCACCAGAACACGGTCTGGTCGCCGGAGGCCAGCCCCGGCGGGGTGAACCCGAGCTCGACGAACGGCCGGATGCCCAGCTCCAGGTAGGCGTCGATGACCTGGTCGACGTAGGTGAACGCGTGCAGCACGTGCCGCGCGCCGCCGTGGTCGTAGGGCCGGTGCACACCCATGCCGTCGCTGAACAGCCCGTGCTGGCGCACGTACCGGAACCCGATCTCGCGTTGCAGCAGCGCCAGGGAGTCCTGGTAGTCGCGGCGCAGCGCGAGGTCGAAGCGGCCGGCACCGATGCAGTACCGCCAGGCGTCGCCGAGCCTCCCGGTCATCCGTGGTTCTTCTTGTACCGGTTGTAGGCGGCGTTCACGACCTCGACGTACCGGGTCATGTTCTTGCCCTTGAGCTCGCCGACGTACGCGTCCCACTCGCTGAGGGGCCGCTGGCCGAGGATGAACTTCAGCGTCTGCTGGTTCACGTGGTCCTTCAGCGCCGTCTCCCACAGCGTCACCTGCTCCCGCTCCTCGGCGTTGAGCGGGCGCGGCGGGGGCAGCGGCTGGTTCTTGCGGGCGCTCATCACGTCCTGGATCGCCTGCTCCTCCTTGGGGAACTGGGAGTTGCGCAGCTTGGTGGGGCCGCCGTAGCTGAACACGCCGTTGAGGAAGCCGTACTCGACCTGGAGGTTCTTCGTGCCGGACGGGTTCAGCCCACCCCAGTTGACGTCCGGGGCGAGCTTGAACGTGCCGTCGTCGACGCTGCCGGTGTACGTGGTGCCCTCCACGCCCCACTTGGCGAACAGCTTGCCCTGGGGCGAGTAGTACAGCCAGTCCATGAACTGCATCAGGGCGACGAAGTTCTTGCTGTCGCGCGCCTTCGACGAAATCATGACGCCGCTCTCCAGGCGGAGGCCGGCCTTCGTGTCGCCCATCGGGCCGGTCGGCGCGGGGATCTTCGCGACGGTCGCGCCGGCGATCTTCGCGATGCTCGGCCGCAGCTCGTTCACCAGGGTCTGCGCGTTGCAGCTGATCACGAACGACTTGCCGTTGGCGAACTTCTGCCTGGCGAGGTCGTCGGACTGGGTGAAGCTCTCCGGGTCGACGAGCTTCTCGGTGACGAGCGAGTTGAGGTATTCGACCATCTGCTTGTACTGCGGGGAGGCGCCGGTGTAGACGAACGCCTTCGCCGCGTCGTCCCATTTGGCGTGCTGGTAGGTCCAGCCGGCCTGGACGCCGTACGCGGTGCCGACGATCGACAGCAGGCTGTTGGCGCCGGGGTTGGGCGGGGTGCTCCACCGGTCCGACAGCGGGTACACGTCCGGGTGCGCGGCCTTCATCGCCCGCAGCACGGTGCGCAGGTCCTCCCAGGTCTTCGGCACCTGCAGGTTGAGCTGCTGCAGCACGTCGGTGCGCATCGCCAGGGAGTACTCGGACCAGACGTCCTCGTGCAGGCCGGGCAGCAGGTAGAACTTGCCGTCCTCCTGCCGGTACGCGTCGAGGTCGGGCTGCAGGTTCCACTTGGCGACCTGGTCGCGGAAGTTCGGCATCAGGTCGAGGTGGTCGCTGACGGGCAGGATCGCCCCGCTGGCGATGTACGCCTCCTCGTCGGGGTGGTACGTCTTCGGGATGATCATCGGGGCGTCGCCGGCGGCGACCATGACGCTGCGCTTCTGGTTGTAGTCGCTGCCCGGCACGACGGTCGCCTGCAGCGTCACGTTGGTGCGCTTGGTGAGCTCCTTGAAGAACAGCCAGTCGGCCTTGTACGGGTACGCCGAGTTGCTCAGCACCATGATGGAGAAGTTCAGCGGCTGGGTGGCGGTGAACTGCTGGCCGAGGCCGTAGGCGTCCATGGCGCCGTCACGGTGCCCGGTGTAGTCCTGCCCCTTCGACGGGTCGTCGTCGTCGCCGCAGCCGGCGAGGGCGACCACCGCGGCGGCGCCGCACGCGCCGAACAGGGCACGCCTGGAAACCTGGTGCATGGGGGACTCCTTAGTCTGGCTCCGGGCGGCGCGGTCATCCCTTGACGGCGCCGAGGGTGACCCCGGAGACGAAGTAGCGCTGGATGAACGGGTAGACGAGCATGATCGGCAGCGCGGTGAGCACGATCGTCACGGCCTGGATGTTCGCGGCGATCTGCAGCGCCGTGTCCGACGGCGTGGAGATGTCGGAGCCGCCGGTGGAGCCGGCGATGAGGTTGCGCAGGTAGATGGTGACCGGGAACAGGTCCGCGTCGTCCATGTAGAGGAACGCCGGGAACCAGGAGTTCCAGAAGGCGACCGCGTAGAACAGCACCATCGTGGCGATGACCGCCTTCGACAGCGGCAGCACGATGCGCCACAGGATGCCGTACGTGCCGAGCCCGTCGACGGCGGCCGCCTCCTCCAGCTCGACCGGCAGACCCTCGAAGAACGCCTTCATCACCAGCAGGTTGAACACGCTGATCGCGTTGGGCAGCACCACCGCCCAGATCGTGTTGCGCAGGCCGAGGCCGCTGACCAGCACGTAGTTGGGGATCAGGCCGCCGTTGAAGAACATGGTGAACACGGCGACGGCGACCAGCAGCCCGCGGCCCTTGAGGTGGCGCTTCGACAGCACGTACGCGTAGCAGGTGGTCAGCACGATGGAGATCGCGGTGGCCACCACCGTGTAGACGACGGTGTTGCGGTAGTTGGTCCAGAACACCGGGTCGGACATCACCACCTCGTAGGTGGTGGCGTTCAGGCCGCGCGGCAGCAGGTTCACCTGTCCGGCCTGGATGTAGCGCTCCTGGCTGAACGAGCGGGCGACGACGTTCACGAACGGGTACAGCGTCAGCACCACGAGGCCGGTGAGGATCAGCGCGTTGACGGCCTGGAAGACGCGCCGCCCCTTGGTCATGTCGGTGGTCACCACAGGCTCGCCCCGACCGTGCGGCGGGAGATCCAGTTCGCGGTCAGCACCAGGGTCAGGCCGATCAGCGACTCGAACAGCCCGATGGCGGCGGCGTAGCTGAAGCTGCCGGACACGACGCCGACCCGGTACAGGTAGGTGGCGATGACGTCGGCGGTCGGGTAGGTCAGGGGGTTGTACAGCAGCAGCACCTTCTCGAACCCGACGGACAGGAAGGTGCCGATGTTGAGGATCAGCAGCGTCACCATGGTGGGGCGGATGCCGGGCAGCGTCACGTGCCAGGTCTGCCGCCAGCGGCCGGCGCCGTCGATGCGGGCCGCCTCGTAGAGCTCGTGGTCGACGGTGGTGAGCGCGGCGAGGTACAGGATCGTGCCCCAGCCGACGGTCTGCCACATCTCCGAGGAGATGTAGATGGTGCGGAACCAGCCGGGCTGCTGCAGGAACGGCACCGCGTCGGCGCCGACGGCGCGCAGGCCCGCGTTCACCGCGCCGTCGAGGGCGAGCAGCTGCATGACGATGCCGGCGACGACCACGATCGACAGGAAGTGCGGCAGGTAGGAGACCGTCTGCACGAACCGTTTCAGCCAGCGGGTGCGCACCTCGTTGAGCAGCAGGGCGAGCACGATCGGCAGTGGGAAGACCAGCAGCAGGGTGAGCCCGCCCAGCACGAGGGTGTTGGTGAAGACGTGCCAGAACGTCGGGTCGTGCCAGAACATCTTGAAGTAGCGCAGGCCGACCCACGTGTCGCCGAAGAGGTCGCCGCCCGGCCGGTAGCGGCGGAACGCGATGACGTTGCCGGCCATCGGCAGGTACCGGAAGATCAGGAAGAACAGCAGCGGCAGCACGGCCAGGGAGTACAGCTGCCAGTCGCGGCGCACCGCGGTCCGCCAGGTGCGCCGCCGCTGAGTTCTCATCCCCGATCCCTTCCAAACACCGAAAGTTTCGGAAACAATCGGTCACGCATCGGGTAATGTAGATTTCTCCCCGACGCGCTGTCAAGGACCACTTCAATGCGGCATGACCTGCACTGACAGTGCCGGACCGGCGCCTTGCAAGGTTCAGGAACGTTCGTTCGACCACCGTGAGGAGCCATGGCACAGTTCGATCTGCCGCTCGAGGAGCTGGAGCACTACGCACCGGCGGTGCCCGCGCCCGCGGACTTCGACGCGTTCTGGCAGGAGACGCTCGGCGAGGCCCGCGCCGCGCCGCCGGTGCGGGCCGCCCGGCCCGTGCCGACCGGGCTTCGGCTCGTCGACACCTGGGACGTCACGTTCGCCGGCTTCGGCGGCGACCCGGTCAGGGCCTGGTTCAGCCGGCCCGCCGGGGTGACCGGCGCACTGCCGGCCGTGGTCGAGTACGCCGGGTACGGCCGCGGCCGCGGCCTGCCGCACGAGCGCCTCACCTGGGTCTGCGCCGGCTACGCGCACCTGCTCATGGACAACCGCGGCCAGGGTGACCTGTACGGCAACGGCGGCGACACCCCCGACCCGCACGCCGGGGCGCCCGGCGGGCACCGGCCGGTGACCCAGGGCATCCTGTCCCCGCACGACTACTACTACCGGCGGCTCATCACCGACGCGGTGCGGGCCGTCGACGCGGTGCGCGCCCTGCCCGGGGTGGATCCGGCGCGGGTCGCGGTCGCCGGCAACAGCCAGGGCGGCGGGCTCGCCCTCGCCGTCGCGGGCCTGGTGCCGGACCTGGCCGCGATGCTCGCCACGGCACCGTTCCTGTGCCACATCGGGCGGGCCGTCATGCTCACCGACGCCTCGCCGTACGGTGAGATCGCCCAGTACCTCGCCGTGCACCGTGACGCGGAGGCGCCGGCCCGGCACACGCTGTCCTATGTGGACGGTGTCAGCTTCGCCCGGCGGGCGCGCGCGCCCGGCCACTTCGGCGTCGGCCTGCGCGACACGGTGTGCCCGCCGAGCACCGCGTTCGCGGCGTACCATGCGTACGGCACCGCGGACCGCACGATGCACACGTACCCGTTCAACGGGCACGAGGGCGGCGACGCGGTCCACGTGCGGCGCCAGCTGGACTGGCTCGGCGCCCGGCTGCCCGCCGCCGAAACTTTCGACGTAGACTCGCGCTGACCTTGACCGGGACGGGGGCGGCATGACGCGGCACAGCAGGGCGACCATGGCGGAGATCGCCGCCGAGGCGGGAGTCTCCGTGCCCACCGTGTCCAAGGTGCTCAACGGGCGGCGCGACGTCGCCCCGGCGACCCGGGAACGGGTCGAGGAGCTGCTGCGCCGCCGCAGCTACCTGCCCCGCCGGGCGGCGCCGGCGCGCGCCGTCGGGCTCATCGACGTCGTCTTCGTCGACCTCGGCAGCCCGTGGGCGATGCAGATCCTGACCGGCGTCGAGGAGGTCGCCCACCGCGCCGGCACCGGCGTCGTGGTCTCCGCGGTGCACGGCCGGTCCCGCAACACGCCGGACCGGCGCTGGCTGGAGAACCTGGCGGCGCGCCGCTCCGACGGGGTCCTGCTGGTGCTGTCGGAGCTGTCCGCCGACCAGCGGGCGCTGCTGGCCGAGCACGGCATCCCCGTCGTGGTGGTCGACCCCGCCGGGCAGCCGGACCCGAGTGTGCCGTCGGTGGGCGCCACCAACTGGACCGGCGCGCTCACCGCCACCGAGCACCTCATCGGCCTGGGCCACCGGCGCATCGCGGTCATCGGCGGCCCCGGCGACGTGCTGTGCTCCCGGGCCCGCCTCGACGGCTTCCGCGCCGCGATGCACGCCGCCGGCCTGGAGATCCCCGCCGGCTACGAGCGCACCGGCGACTTCACCAGCCCCACCGGCTACCGGGAGACCCTCGCCCTGCTGGACCTGCCGGCGCCGCCGACGGCCATCTTCGCCTGCGCCGACGAGATGGCCCGCGGCGCCTACGAGGCCCTGCACGAGCGCGGGCTGCGGGTGCCGGCCGACATCAGCGTCGTCGGCTTCGACGACCTCGAGCAGGCCCGCTGGTCCATCCCGCCGCTGACCACGGTGCGCCAGCCGCTGACCGAGATGGCCGGGCTGGCCACCCGGATGCTGCTGTCGCTCATCGCCGGCGAGCCGCTCGACTCGACCCGTCTGGAGCTGGCCACGCCGCTGGTGGTGCGGGCCAGCACCGCGCCGTTGGAAATGTTTCCGAACGCTCCGACCGCCACCGGCGGGTGAAACCGGCTCGACGCGGACCGGTGCGGCTCCCATACACTGGCGCGGTGGATCCCGCGAAAGCTCAAGTCCCGGGCGGCAGGCGGCGACGCGGCGAAGTCACGGTCGCGGCCATCGCCCAGCTCGCCGGAGTCTCCCCGCCGACAGTTTCGAAAGTTCTGAACGGACGCTCCGGCATCGCCGTCGAGACGAGGGACCGGGTCGAGGCGCTGCTGCGTGAGCACGGCTACCGGCGCGGCGAGTCCGCGGTCGCCTCCCCGAGCGTCGAGGTCGCGTTCTACGGCCTGGAGAGCCACCTCGCGATGGAGATCCTGCGCGGCGTCGAGCAGGTGGTCCGCGACCGCGGCCTGGCCGTCGGCTTCACCGACCTACAGGGCCCGTCACCGGGTGGGCGGCGCACCGCCGACCGGCTCCTCGCCCGCCGCCCGACCGGCGTCATCGCGGTCAACTCGGCGTTCCGCGCCCGGCAGTACGAGCAGCTGATCGCCAGCGGCGTGCCCATGGTGGTGCTCGACCCGACCGGCGAGCCGATGCACTCGATCCCGTCGGTCGGCGCCACGAACTGGAGCGGCGGCATCGCCGCCACCCGCCACCTGCTCGACCTCGGCCACCGGCGGGTCGGCGTCATCACCGGCCCGATGGAGTACCTGTGCGCCCGGGCCCGGCTCGAGGCGTGCCGCGGCGCCCTCGACGCCGCCGGTGTGCCGCTCGACCCGGCGCTGGTGCGGCACGGCCGGTTCCACTTCGACGACGGCGCGCTGCTCGGCCGGCAGCTGCTCACCATGCCCGACCCGCCGACCGCGATCCTGTGCGGCGACGACCTGCAGGCCCTCGGCGTGTACGAGGCGGCCCGCCTGCTCGGCCGGCGCATCCCCGACGACGTCAGCGTCGTCGGCTTCGACGACATCGAGGTGACCCGCTGGTGCGGCCCGCCGATGACCACGGTGCGGCAGCCCTTCGCCGAGATGGGCGCCACCGCGGCCCGGATGGTGCTGCAGCTCGCGGTCGGCGAGACCGTCGAGCCGGCCCGGGTGGAGCTGGCCACGCAGCTCGTCGTGCGCGCCAGCACCGCACCGCCGCCCGCGTGACCGCGCCGCACGGTCCCGGCGCGTGACCTCGCCGCACGGTCCCGGCGCGTGACCTCGGCCGCATGATCCCGCCGCCGGACGGACACGGGCCGGCGATGGACCGGCCGGCGGCTGGTGGGCCTTCGCCGAGCTGTCCGGCTCGTCCGCCGCGATCAGTGGGGCCCGCCGGATGAAAGTTCCACCGCGGCAGGGGCGGCGACCGCCCGGCCCGGCACCGCCGATTGACACCGCCGGCGCGCCGGCACCACGCTCGCGGCTGGGCGAGGGCGGACGGGAGTCGTTGGTGGACAACAGGACGAGCCACGTCATCGTCGCGTTCCACGGCGACGGCGGCGGCACCGAGGAGCTGACGTGGGGCCAGCGCGACGTCTGGGACCTCATGCGCCGCACCGGGCGGACGATGAACATCGGCGGCACCGTCCCGGCCGCCGAGGGCGAGACGGTCGAGCGGGTCGCGGCCGTGCTGCGCCTGCTGATGAGCCGGCACCAGGCACTGCGCACCCGATTGTCCCTTGTGGACGGTGAGCCGCCGCGGCAGGTCGTGTCGACCGGGGGCGAGATCGCCCTGGAGGTGCTCGACGCCGCAGGGGATCCCGCCGAGGCCGCCGAGCAGGTCCGGGTGCGCTACCAGACGACCGCCTTCGACCCGTGCACGCAGTGGCCGGTGCGCATGGCCGTGGTCCGCGCCGGCGGGACACCCACCCACATCGTGGTCATGTACTACCACGTCGTCGTCGACGGCTTCGGCATCAACGCGATCGTGCGGGACCTCGCCAACCTGGACCCGGCGGCCGGTGTGGCCACCGTGCCGGTCCAGGGCACCGGACCCCTGGAGCTGGCCCGGCAGCAGCGGACCCCGGCGGCGCTGCGGGCCAGCGCGCAGTCGCTGCGGTACTGGCACCGCCAGCTGCTGCGGATCCCGCCCGCCGACCCGCCGTCCGCCGACCCGCGGGCCGGCGGCCTGCCGTCCGGCGGTGGCGCGCCCGGCGGCGTGCCCGGGCAGCCGCGCTTCTGGGAGGTCGTCTGCGGGTCGCCGGCGACGGCGCTCGCCGTGCGGCGGGTGTCGGCCCGCACCCGCGTCGCGTCGGGTCCGGTGCTGCTCGCCGCCTACGCCGTCGCCACCGCCCACCTCACCGGATCCACGACCGCCGTGGTGCAGGTGATCGTCAGCAACCGGTTCCGGCCCGGGTTCGCCGAGGCGGTCGGCAGCCTGCGCCAGTTCGGCCTGTGCGTGATCGACGTGACCGGCCCGTTTGACGCCGTCGTCGCCCGGGCGTGGAGCGCGGCGATCGGCGCGTACAAGCACGGCTACTACGACCCGGTCGCGCACCGGGAGCTGACCGCCGGCCGCGACCTGTCCTGCTACCTCAACGACCGCCGCGCGGAGGACCGCGACGAGGGCGCCGGGCCAGTCCCCACCGAGGACGACGTCCGGGCGGCGCGGGACGCCACGACGGTGCGCTGGGGGGTGCGCGAGGACACCTACGACGGCGCCCTGTACCTGCACGTCGAGGACGACGCGAACTACTCGCTGTGGGGCGACACCCACCGGTTCGCCCCGGAGGCCGTCGAACGGTGCGCCCGGGACGTCGAGACGGTCCTGGTCGAGGCGGCGCTGGACCTGGTCACGGTGCCGGCGGCGCCTCGATGAACGCCTCGCCCGCGTTGAGGGCCCGGAAGTCGTCCATGCCGAGCAGCGCGACCGCCGGGGCGACCTGCGTGTGCATGGCGAGCAGCGCGGCGATCTTGCAGTCCAGCGCGACGCCGGTGAGGCGCAGGTCCACCGCCAGCTCCTCCGGGGCGACGCCGACCGGGCGCTCGTCGGTCATGAAGACCTGCCACTGCTCGTACCGCTCGCCCCAGGTCGCCAGATGCTCCGCCGTCATCGTGGCGTGCAGCAGCCGCCCGGGCCGGCCCGCCCGGTCCCACGCCGCGCCGACCCAGGCGGAGATCGTCTGGTGGTCGGGGTGGAACGTCCCGCCGTCCGGCCCGAACGTCAGCACCGTGTCCGGCGCGACGTCGGCGAGCAGTGCGGCGATCCGCTCGACGGGGCCGGCCGGGTCGAGCGCGGCCATCCCGCCGTCGGGGTAGCCGAGGAACCGGTGGTCGGTGACGCCGAGCACCGCCATCGCCGCGGCCGCCTCCCAGCGCCGGGTCCGGCCGAGCCGCTCCGGCGGCCACCCGACCGGGTCGTCGGTGCCGTGCTCCCCCACGGTCGCCGACACGCACACGACCCGCTGCCCGTTGGCGACGGCGGCCGCCATGAGCCCACCCGCCAGGTAGGTCTCGTCGTCGGGGTGCGCCCAGATCGACACGATCGTGCCGAGCTTCTCCACCTCGTCCATCACCTGCTGCTCCACCTCTCCATGGATACAGCACGCCCGCCGCGCGCCGGCCCGCCGCCGCTGTCGGGTCCCGGACCCCGCTGGAGGACAATACGGACCGTGAGCCGGATCCTCATCGTCGACGACGACGAGCCGCTGCTGCGTGCGCTGCGGGTCAACCTGACCGCCCGCGGCTACCAGGTCGACACCGCGACCACCGCGACGGCCGGCCTCATCTCGGCGGGCAACCACCACCCGGACCTGGCGATCGTCGACCTGGGCCTGCCCGACCTCGACGGCATCGAGGTCGTGAAGGGCCTGCGCGGCTGGAGCGCCGTGCCGGTCATCGTGCTGTCGGCGCGGCACTCGGAGCCGGCGAAGGTCGCCGCCCTGGACGCCGGCGCCGACGACTACGTCACCAAGCCCTTCGGCGTCGACGAGCTGCTCGCCAGGATCCGTGCCGCGTTGCGCCGCGGGGCGCCGACGCCGGGCGCGCCGGTGATCACGACCGAGTCGTTCACGCTGGACCTGGCCACGAAGCGGGCCGTCGGCCCCGCCGGTGAGGTCCGGCTCACCCCGACGGAGTGGCACCTGCTGGAGGTGCTGGCCCGCCAGCCCGGCACCGTCGTGGAGCACCGGCAGCTGCTGCGCGAGGTGTGGGGCCCCCGGTACGAGACGGAGACGAACTACCTGCGGGTACACTTCGCCAACCTGCGCCGCAAGCTCGAACGCGACCCCGCCCGGCCGCGGCACATCGTGACCCGGCCCGGCCTCGGCTACCGCCTGGACCTCTGAGCGCCGTCGCGGGCCAGGGCCGGCAGGGTCAGGACCATGGTGAGCCCGCCGCCGGGGGTGTGCTCGGGGACGAGCGTGCCGCCCATCGCCTCGGCCAGCCCCCGCGACAGTGCCAGGCCGAGCCCGACACCGGTGGTCGTGTCGCGGTCCCCGAGCCGCTGGAACGGCTGGAACACCCTGTCCCGGTCCTCGGCCGCGATCCCCGGCCCGTGGTCGACGACGCGGACCTCGACGAGGCCGGCGTGCTCGCTGACGCTGACCCGCGGCGGGCGCCCGGGCGGGCTGTGCCGCAGCGCGTTGGCCAGGACGTTGACCAGGATCCGGGCCAGCAGCGCGGGATCGGCGACGACCTGGGGCAGGTCCCGGGGCACGCTGACCCGCACGGCGACGGCCTGCCCGCCGGCGTCGCCCGCCGCGGGCTCCGCTTCCGGGCCGCGGTCGCCGCCCGGGCCGGTGTCGGTGTCGGGCACGCCGACCGCGTCGGGAGTGCCCAGGGCGTCGGCGACCCCGCCGAGCTCCTCGACCGCCTCGGCGACGGCGTCGGCCACGCTGACCGGGCGGGCGTGCAGGCCGAGGGCGCCGGCCTGCAGGCGGCTCATGTCGAGCAGGTTCTCCACGAGGCGGTTGAGTCGGTCGAGGGATTCCTCGGCGGTGGCGAGGAGCTCCTCGCGGTCCTCGGCGGAGAACTCCACGTCGTGGCTGCGCAGGCCGCCGACGGCGGCCTTGGCGCCGGCGCGCACCTCCCTCGCGCCGCCACCGGGCCGCGCCTCGGTCTCGCCGTCACCGGGCGGCGCCGCGGGCCGGTCACCGACGCTCGCCGCGACCCTCCACCCGGCCCGCACCCCGGCACCCGCGTCACCGGCGCCCGACCTGGTTTCCGCGGCGGGCGGCGTGCCCGAGGGGCGGCGTTCCAGGAGGGTGACGGCGGTGAGGGCGAACGTCTCCCGCACCCGCTCCAGCAGCGCCGGCAGCGGCCGGTCGCCGTGCAGGACGGCGCCGGCGAGGGTCGACAGGGTCTGCGCCTCGGCCCGGGCGGCGGCGGCCTCGCGGGTGCGGCGCGCGGCGAGGTCGACCACGGCCGACACGGCGGCCGCCACGACGACGAACGAGAGCAGCGCGAACAGGTTCTCCCGCTCGGCGATGGTGAACCGGTGCAGCGGCGGGGTGAACGTGTAGTTGAGCAGCAGGAAGCTGCCGACGGCGGCGAGCAGCGCCGGCCACAGCCCGCCGACCAGGGCCACGGCGACGGTCAGCATCAGGTACGCGAGGATGTCGCTGGACAGCGACAGGTCGGCGCGCACCGCGTCAAGCCCGGCGGTGAGCAGCGGCAGGCCGAGCAGCGCGAGCGCGACACCGGCGAGCCGCCGGCGCCGGGTGAGGCCGCCGGACCGTCTCCCGCGCAGCCGGCCGCGCCGGGCCTCCTCGTGGGTGACGAGGTGCACGTCGATCGCGCCGGACTCGGCGGCGGTGGTCACGCCGACCCCGGGCGCGAACAGCTGGGCGAAACGGTGCCGGCGGCTGGCGCCGAGGACGAGCTGGGTGGCGTTGACACCGCGGGCGAAGTCGAGCAGGGCGGCCGGGATGTCGTTGCCGACGACCTGGTGGTAGGTGCCGCCGAGGCGTTCGACGAGGACCTGCTGGCGGGCCAGGCGCGCGGGGTCGGCGCCGGCGAGGCCGTCGCCGCGGATGACGTGGACGGCGAGGAGGTCGGCGGCTTTGGTACGGGCGGCGATGCGGGCGGCGCGGCGGAT
>NZ_JNYJ01000042.1 GCF_000716715.1 Dactylosporangium aurantiacum
TCGTTGCCGGTGAGACGATCCCGCAGCGCGTCCTGACCGAGGAGACCACCTTCACCCCGGAGCAGGCGAAGGCCGCGCTGCCGAACCGCAAGTACTGAGCGGTCCCCCACACCCACAGGGCCAGGAACGCCGGCGACGGCATTCCTGGCCCTGTGCGCCGCTGCGTCACGGCACGGATCCGCGCACGCTCACACGGCGGTGATGGTCCACTGCAGGTTGGTGCTGGAGTCGGGGGCCCAGAGCTTGACGCGGGCGCCGACGGTCGCGTCGCCGCCGCTGTCCAGGGCGGTGCCGGTGCCGCGGTTGATGATCTGGTAGCGGCCGTTGCCCATGTCGTTGAGGCGCCATTGCTGGTTGTTGCCGCCGTTCCAGGCCGCCTGCATGGCGGTGGCGCCGTTGGTGGTGTCGCCCCAGCTGTCCGCGACCATGCCGTTGGTGCGGTTGACCAGGCGGTACCAGCCGCTGCCGAGGGACACCAGCTGCCACTGCAGGTTGGTGCTGCCGTCATAGTTCCACTGCTTGAGCGGTGAGCCGGACGCGACGTTGCCGCCGCTGTCGAGGACCAGGCCGGTGCTGACGTTGGTGATCCTCGCCCAACCGGTCGGCACCCCGCTGCCGCCGCCGAGCGCGGGGATCGCGCCGGAGAAGGTCAGCTTCACCACATACGCGGGGGCGGAGTAGGGCGCGCTGCTGGACGGCATGGTGATCCGCAGGCCGGCGCCGTCCTGGGTGCGGGTGGGCAGGTTGATGTAGCTGCCGGCGGTGGAGCCGAGCAGCTGCACGGCGCTCAGCGTGCTGAGGTTGATCCGGCCCGCGGCCAGCGTGGTGATGTTGACCGTGCTTCCCGGCCAGCCGAGGATCGTCGCGTACAGGACCCGGTTGTCCTTGCTGCGGGTGAACCTGATGTCCTGCGCCGTGCCGGTGCGCGGGGTCTGGAACGTGCCGCCGCCCATCTGGGTCGGCCCCTCACCGAACGAGGACCAGGCGCGGGTGGCGTAGATGGACTCGCCGAAGCGCTTCAGGTAGTCGCCGATGCCGAGCAGGACGGTGCGCTGCCCGGACGGGATGGTGCCGTCGGCCATCGGCGCGATGTTGAGCACCATGTTGCCGTTCTTGCTGACCCGGTCGATCAGCGCGTGCAGCAGCGCGTTGGTCGAGTAGTAGCCGATGCCCACGGTGTAGCACCAGCTGGAGCTGGAGATGCTGTCGTCGGTCAGCCAGTACGGCGTCTGGATGCCGGCCGGGCCGCCGCGCTCGTAGTCGAAGACCTCGCCCCGGGTGTTGAAGCCGTCCTTGTACGTCGCGACCACCTCCTTGTCCCAGGCGACGGCGCGGTTGTAGTAGTAGGACAGGAAGTTGAGCCGCTGCGACTCCGGCAGCTGCGACAGGTTGAAGTCCTGCCAGATGATGTCCGGCTGGTAGCCGTCGATGATCTCGCGGAGCTTGTCGTACCACAGCTGCTGCTCGGCCGCGGAGCCCAGCTGCCCGTACAGCTTCTTCAGGCTGGCGTCGGACTGCGCCGGCGCCCACTGGTAGAAGCCGGTGAAGTTGTACGCGTGGTGCATCGCCACCAGCAGCTTGAGGCCCTTGGCGCGGATGGCGTCGGCGTGCAGGCGCAGCAGGTCCAGCCGCGGGCCCCTGGCGACAGAGTTCCACTCGTTGACGCTGCTGTTCCACATCGAGAAGCCGTCGTGGTGCTCGGCCACCGGCCCGGCGAACCTGGCACCGGCGTCGACGAACAGCTGCGCCCACTCGTTCGGGTCGAAGTTGCCGCCCGCCGAACGCAGCTTCGGCGCGAACTGCACGAAGTTGCCGGCCTTGTCCCGCGCTCCGTTGATGAAGTTGTGGTACGGCCACACCGACGGATCACCGAACACGCTCTTGTGGTGGTTGTTCTCGTTCGAGCCGTTGTTGTACATGTTGCGCGGGTACCACTCGTTGGCGTACGCGGGCACGCTGAACACGCCCCAGTGGTAGTAGATGCCGAACTTGGCGTCCTGGAACCATTCCGCGGCCGGCGGATGCTGGTCGACCGACGCCCACGTGGCGGAGTAGCTCGTCGGTCCGGGAATCGCCGCCGCGGCGGGCAGGGCGGGCAGCAGCTCGGCACCGCCGGCGGCGATCGCCGCGCCGGACGCACCGAGGACGGTCAGGAACGACCGCCGGGTGATCGGGGATCGAGACATGGAGATCCCTTCAGAGGGACGGAGGTGGGAGGTAGACATGGCATGGCGGGTGCCAGACATCTGACGTTAAGCCCGGGAAATTGATCCAGTCAACTGGGCGAAGCCGGATATTTGACCGGCGAGCGCCACAAGATCTCAGTAGACATCAGATGTCCTGTACGGACTAGAGCGCTCCCGGCCACCTGGTCGGCCCGCCCGAAGCAACGGCGGCACGAGGCGATGAGGAAGGCCGTGCCGTGCCCGGGCACGCACGGGAGTCCGCCGAGGTCGCGCGGGAAAGGTCGCGACCGGCGGCGCGGTCGGGATGCTCACGGGAAGCGGTGGCGGCGCTCCCCGAGCACCGAGGATCACAAATCTTCGATTGCCGCGCAAGATTTCCGAGACGTATTTTCTGGGCTCCGCGACAAAGACTTCCGTGGCTTTCCCGCCGTAACACGTTTTCCGCCACACGCTCCACCAGCAGGGCGGCACGGGCCGCGCGGCCGTACACCGACAAATGGACGCGACCGTGTGAGCGCTCACCCGAATGCATCATTCGGTCTTGACGGAAACCGTTCCGGTCGGCCACAGTCAACGACTGCGAATGACGTACCCGCCGGCGCCCCGCGGCCACGGCCGACAGCAGCACGGGCAGAGACATGAACATGCAAGCGACCCGACCGGCCGAGACGACGCTGGTCATCCAGGCCCAGACCGGGGACCGGCGGGCACTGGACGAGCTGCTCGCATCGTCGCTCCCGTTGGTGTACAGCATCATCGGGCGGGCCCTGGGCGGCCACCCGGACGTCGACGACGCCGTGCAGGACACCATGCTGCGTGCCATGCGCCAGCTGCCGGCGCTGCGCGAACCGGACAGCTACCGGTCCTGGCTGACGGCCATCGCGGTGCGCCAGGTCGGCACGTACCAGCGCCGGGGCCGCCGGCTGGCCACGAGGACGGCGGAGCTGGACGCGGCGGCCGGGCTGCCGGACGCGGCGGCCGAGTTCGAGCGGCTCACCGACCTGCGGGTCGCGTTGTCACAGCAGCGCCGGCAGGTGACCCGCGCCGGCAGCTGGCTCGACCCGGACGACCAGGCGCTGCTGGCGCTGTGGTGGCTCGAGGTCGCCGGCGAGCTGACCCGGGCGGAGGTCGGGGCCGGCACCGGCACCCGCGGCGCGCACACCCGGGTGCGCATCCAGCGGATGCGGACCCGGCTCGAAGCGGCGCGCTCCATCGTCGCCGCGCTGGAG
Organism: Dactylosporangium aurantiacum; assembly: GCF_000716715.1. Lineage (GTDB taxonomy): Bacteria > Actinomycetota > Actinomycetes > Mycobacteriales > Micromonosporaceae > Dactylosporangium > Dactylosporangium aurantiacum. The sequence goes on from NZ_JNYJ01000042.1 coordinate 3,416, forward strand.
CGCCCGGAGCGCTGCCCGGCCCTCGACCGCATCGTCGCGGCATGGGACGGCCGGCCAAGCCCGCTGTGGCGCAAACGACTGGGCCGGCACGTGCGGTCGTGCCCGGCGTGCGCCGCGGCCGGCGCCGACTTCCTGCCGACCGAGCGGCTCCTGGCGGGGTTCGCCCTGTTGGCGGTACCGATGAGCCTGACCGCGACGATCCTGGGCAAGCTGGCGTCCGGCACCGGGATCACCGCCGCGGTCGGGGCGGCCACCTCCGGCGGCGTCGGTGCGGGTGTCCAGGCCGGCCTGCTCGGCCGGCTCGCCGGCTCCGTCGCCGCCCACCCGGTCGCGGCGGCGCTCGCCGCGGGAGCCCTCATCGCCGGCGGGACGGTCACCGTCGCTGCCCGGCCGCAGCCGCGGCAGCCGCCCCCGGCGGCGGCCGCGCCGGCGCCGCCCGCCACGCCGCGCACGGCCCGCCCTCCGGCGCCCACCCCGGCGTCCACCGCGGCCACCCGGTCCGGCACCGCCGGCACGACCCCGCCGGCGAGCGCCGCCGGCGCCCTCCGGCCGGGCCGGGTGTCACTGGAGGCGGCGAACCAGGCCGGCCAGTTCGTCACCTTCGTCGACACCGTCGGCATGCTCGCCGGCTCCCCCGCGACGACCGACGTGGCGGCCCGGCAGCGGGCGACGTTCCAGGTGGTGCCGGGCCTGGCCGACCCGGCGTGCTTCTCCTTCCGGGCCGGCGACGGCCAGTACCTGCGGCACTCGTCGTGGCGGCTGCGGCTGTTCGCCGACGACGGCTCTGCGCTGTTCCGCGGCGACGTGACCTTCTGCCCACGCCAGGGCTCGACGGCGGCGTCCGTGTCCCTGGAATCGTCCAACTATCCCCGGCATTTCATCCGCCATCGCGGCGAGGAGCTGTGGGTGGCGCTGTCCGACGACACCGCGGCGTTCGTGGCCGACAGCTCGTTCGTCGTGCGGTCACCACTGGCGCCGTGAGGACCGCCATTGAGTGATGCGGGCCGCCCGCCGAGCTGAAGACGACCACCGCCGACCTGCGCAGGTCGCGGCGAGGCCAGCACGCCACCGGCAGGATGCCGGCGTCTGGTGTGGAGGTTTCACGCGCGGGGCGCTGGTCGCGCCGTCCGCGTGTCCGGCGCTGGTTGCCCGGTGCGTCACCGGATCCCTACGGTCCGCCTCCATGGCACGCCGTTTGCAGCAGGCGCTGGTGGCGGCCGTGGCCGTCTGTGCCGTCGTCCTCGGCACGGGCGCCCGCGCGGAGGCGGCCACCTACTGGAACCTCAACGACGGCTTCGAGACCACGGAGTCGCTGTGGAACCAGGACGGCGGTGGCCCGGAGGACTGCCCGCGCTACCGCACCTGCAACCCCGTGGACGTCATCGACGACGCGGCCGAGGCGTACCGCGGCACCAGGTACGCCTCGATCCTCAACAACTCCGGGTACGGCGCCAACTGGCTGTCCTACGGCCGCCAGGTGCGCATCCCGGCCGGCTCCGCCCAGTGCGACCTGGGCGCCTGGATCAACGTCGACTACGCCCGCAAGACCCCGGTGACGATGCAGCTCGAGGTGATCCGGGTCAGCGACTGGACGTACCAGATCTCCAGGACGTTCCAGCTGACCGACCTGAACCAGGTGGGCACGTGGCGGCGCTACTCGACCGGCTACTGGACCCCGGGACCGCGCGACGTCTTCATCCGCTTCGTGCTCGTCGGGCAGGAGTTCGGGGTGGTCGGCATGCGCGTCGACGACGTCACTGTCAGCTGCACGGTCGGCTGACCGGGCACCGACCGGGCCGGCCTGGGCCGGCCCGGCGGCACCGCGCTACGCGAGGCGGTGGGTGAGGGCGGTGTGGCGGCGGCCGGCGCCGACGGTGCGCACGGCGGCGGCGAGGGCACGGCGGGAGCCGACCAGGACCACGATCTTCTTGGCGCGGGTGACGGCCGTGTAGAGCAGGTTGCGTTGCAGCATCATCCACGCGCTGGTGGTCAGCGGGAGCACCACCGCCGGGTACTCCGAGCCCTGGGACCGGTGGATCGTCATCGCGTACGCGTGCGCCAGCTCGTCCAGCTCGTCGAAGTCGTAGTCGATGCTCTCGTCCTCGTCGGTGCGCACGGTGAGGGTCTGCTCGTCGGTGGACAGCGCGGTGATGACACCGAGGGTGCCGTTGAACACGCCCGCCTGCCCCTTGTCGTAGTTGTTGCGGATCTGGGTGACCTTGTCGCCGATGCGGAACACCCGCCCGCCGGCGCGGCGTTCCGGCAGGCCGTCCCGGCCGGGGGTGAGCCGCTGCTGCAGCAGGCCGTTGAGGGCGCCGGCGCCGGCCGGGCCGCGGTGCATCGGGGCCAGGACCTGGATGTCGCGGTGCGGGTCGAGGCCGAACCTGGCCGGCATCCGGGTGCAGGCGACGTCGACGGTGAGCGCGGCGGTCGCGTCGGTGTCCTCGCACGGGAACAGGAAGAAGTCGGCGAGGCCGGTGGTGACCGGTGGTTTCCCGGCGTTGATGCGGTGGGCGTTGACCACGACGCCGGACTGGGCGGCCTGGCGGAACACCTGGGTCAGCCGCACCCGCGGGACCGCGTCGGCGGCGAGCAGATCGCGCAGGACCTCACCGGCACCGACCGACGGGAGCTGGTCGACGTCGCCGACCAGGAGCACGTGCGCGCCCGGCGGGACGGCCTTGACGAGCTTGTTGGCCAGGATCAGGTCCAGCATGGAGGCCTCGTCGACGACGAGGAGGTCGACGTCCAGGGGGTTGTCCCGGTCGAAGGTCGGCTCGCCGCCGGGGCGCAGCTGCAGCAGCCGGTGCACGGTGGCGGCGGGGTGCCCGGTCAGCTCGGCGAGGCGCTTCGCGGCCCGTCCGGTCGGCGCCACCAGGGTGACCTTCGCCTGCTTCGCCGCGGCGAGCGCGACGATGGAGCGCACGGTGAAGCTCTTGCCGCAGCCGGGTCCGCCGGTGAGCACCGCGACCTTCGACGTCAGGGCCAGGCGCACCGCCTGTTCCTGCTCGGCGGCCAGGGTCGTGCCGGTCCGGGCGTGCAGCCAGGCGAGGGCCTTGCTCCAGTCGACGCCGGCGAAGTGCGGCATCCGGTCGGCGCGATGGTGCAGCAGCCGGGTCAGGGCGGCGGCGAGGGCGGTCTCGGCCCGGTGGAACGGCACCAGGTACACCGCGGTCACCGGCCCGTCCCGGCCGGGCAGCGTCTCGCGGACCACGCCCTCCTCGGCGGCGAGCGTCTCCAGGCAGGTGCCGACCAGGTCACCGGGCACGTCGAGGATCTTCACCGCGTCGGCGACGAGCTGCGGCTGCGGCAGGAAGCAGTGCCCGTCGTCGGTGGCCTCGGACAGGGTGTACTGCAGGCCGGCCTTGACCCGTTCCGGGCTGTCGTGCGGGATGCCGACGGCCCGGGCGATGGTGTCGGCGGTCTTGAACCCGATGCCCCACACGTCCGCGGCGAGCCGGTACGGTTCGTTCCGGACGACCGCGATGGACTCCTCCGCGTACTGCTTGTAGATCCGCACCGCGAGGGACGTGGACACCCCCACCCCCTGCAGGAACACCATCACCTCCTTGATGGCCTTCTGCTCCTCCCACGCCGCGGTGATCTTCGCGGTGCGCTTGGGGCCGAGGCCGGGGACCTCGACCAGCCGGCCGGGTTCCTCCTCGATCACGCGCAGGGTGTCCAGGCCGAAGTGCTCGACGATCCGTTCGGCGAACACCGGGCCGATGCCTTTGACCAGGCCGGAGCCCAGGTACCGCCGGATGCCCTGGACGGTGGCCGGCAGCACGGTGGTGTAGGACTCGACCTCGAACTGCCGGCCGTACTTCGGATGGCTGGACCAGCGGCCGACCAGCCGCAGGCTCTCCCCGGGCTGCGCGCCGAGCAACGCGCCGACCACGGTGAGCAGCTCGTCGCCGCTGCGGCTGGTCGCGACCCGGGCCACGGTGTAGCCGGTGTCCTCGTTGACGTAGGTCAGCCGCTCCAGCACGGCCTCCAGCACGGCACCCGGCGGACGGTTCGGGGCGGCGTTCGCGGTCACGGCGACCATCGTGCCCGCCGGCCCGTCACCACTCGCAGGCGGGCCCGGCCGCGGCGGCACGGAGGGTCTGCTCGCGGCGGGTGTGGCATCCTCCCCGTGTCGAGATCCACAACCACGGGGAGCCCGAATTGACCACGCGCCGAAGACTGACCGCCCTGACCATCGCCCTGACCATCGCCCTGGCCGCCGCCGTGACGCTCGCCGCCGGCTGCGAGGGCACGCCCAGCGCCACCGCGCCCGGGGCGAGCCGCGCCGGCACCGCGAGCGCGGCGCCCGGCGCGAGCACCGCGAGCAGCGCACCCGCCGCGAGCACCGCGCCCACCGTCACCGTCGCGTCGGTGTGCCAGGCGGTCGACGACGTCTACGCGCCGGAGCGGCTGATCCTGACGAGCACCTGGGGTCAGTACGTCACCGCCACCAACCAGGGCGACACGGCCAAGGCCGCCTAGCTGAAGGCCAAGCTCGAGGAGATGGTCCCGCGGCTGAGCAAGGCGGCCCGCGCCGAGGTCGCGAAGTCGCCGGACGCCGGCCAGCGGGCGGCCCTGGAGCAGTACCTGGACGCGGTCGACGCGTGGTACACCAAGCCTTCCTCCGGCGACGCCGTCAGCCGCCTGGAGACGGCCGTCGCGGCCGCGCAGCGGTACTGCCCGAAGATCCGCTGACCGGGTGCCGCCGCGGCCGGCGGCGCCGGCGCAGGGCGTTGCGTGCGGGCATCGTGAGCAGCGCACCGGCGAGCAGCGCGCCGGACACCACGACGAACCCGGCGGCGCCGAGCCGGTCCACCGCCCCGGCCAGCGACCGCTGGACGGTCTGCGCGGCGTCGAGCACCGGGTCCTCGACGTCGCCGCGGAGCTCGGCGATGCCGTAGTAGGCGACGTAGGCACCGGCGAGCAGCACCACCACGCCGACGAGCCGGGACAGCGCCGGGCCGAACCGGCGCATCCCGGTCACCATCCGTGGCCGGCTCACCGCGACCGCGAGCGCGGCGGCGCCGACGAGCAGCCCCATCCCGGCGGCGTACGCGACGAACAGCGCCACCCCTGCGCCGGGCGTGCCGGCGCGCAGCGACGACGCCACGATGGCCAGGAAGGGGGCGATGGTGCAGGACAGCGACGACGCCGCGTACGCCATCCCGAACAGCAGCATGGACAGCGGAGTGCGCCGCACCACCGGTCCACGCACCCGCAGCGCGGTCAGCCCCGGCAGGGACCGGCCCGCCAGCAACCAGCCGCCGGCGACCGCGACCAGCAGCCCGAACCCGGCGGTGAACCACGGCAGCACCGCGTGCGCGGCGCTCAACGCCGGCGTGAGCAGCAGCCCGAACACCCCGAACACCGCGACGAAACCCGCGGTCATCGCGGCCGTGGCGGCCACCGCGCGGCGCACCGCCACCGGCCTGGACGGCGCGTCGTCGCCGAGGACCAGCACGGTGAGGTACACCGGCAGCAGCGCGAACCCGCACGGGTTGACCGCCGCCAGCAGCCCGGCCGCGAGCGCCAGACCCAGGTCCGACACGTCAGCCGAGCCCGCCCGCGCGCCCGGCGACGTCGTCGCCGTCCAGGACCCCCTTGAACACGACCGCACCGGAGGCGTCGAGGAACACGAACGTGCTCTGCGCGGTCACCCCGAACCGCTTCCACAGCACCCCGGGCTCGTCGGCCAGCTGCGGCACCGTCTCGAGCTTCCACTCCCCCACGAACCGCCGCATCGCGGCGGGCTCGTCCAGCCCACCGACGCCGACCACGGCGACCCGGCCGGCGAGCTGTTGCGTGGCGGCCTTGACGCCGCGGGCCTGCCGTGCGCAGGTCGGGCACCACGGTGCCCAGAACCACAACACCACCGGCCGGCCCGCCAGCGTCGCACCGTCGAACGCCGCGCCGTCCAGCGTGGTGGCGGTGAAGTTCAGCGTCTGCGGTACACCGGACCGGGCCGGCACGGGCGCGGCTGACGAGGCGGCCGGCATCCCTGTGGGGGCGGTCCCGGCCGGCCCGGTCGACCCGGCCGGGGCACCGCACCCACTGAGCACCAGCAGGGCACAGACCAGCGCGGCGGCGGCACGGTTCATGGGCATGCCTCACTCTAGGAGCGCCGGGCCGGTCCGCATCTTACGAACCGGTGACGACCGTGCGCCGGCGGGTGGGCCGCCACCAGTTGGCCGGCCCGAGCAGGGCCATCGTCGCCGGGACCAGCAACCCGCGCACGACGGTGGCGTCGACGGTGATCGCGACGGCCATGCCGAGGCCGAACATCTTGATGACCGGGTCGGTGTGCAGGGTGAAGCTGGCGAAGACGACGACCATGATGCATGCGGCCGAGGTGATGACCCGGCCGGTCGCGGCGAGTCCCTCACGCACCGAGGCGGTGTTGTCGGTCGTACGCTGCCACACCTCCTGCACGGCGGTGAGCAGGAACACCTCGTAGTCCATCGAGAGGCCGAACAGCAGCGCGAAGAGCATCGTCGGGACGTAGCTCTCGACGGGCACCGGGCCGTCGAGGCCGAGCAGGGTGACACCCCAGCCCCAGGAGAACACCGCGGTGAGCGCGCCGTAGGCGGCGCCGATCGACACCAGGTTCATCACCGCCGCCTTCAGCGCCACCACCGGGGCCCGGAAGGCCAGCAGGAGCAGCAGCGCCGACAGTGCGACCACCACCGCTATGACGGCGGGCATCCGCGCGCTGAGCCGGTCGGCGAGGTCGGCACGGGTCGCGGTGGCGCCGCCGACGTGCGGGGCCGTGCCGTCCACCCGGACCGCGCGCAGCGCGGTGACGAGCTGCGCGGTGCGCGGGTCGCCGGGGGCGGTCCGTGGCGTGACCCGGACCGTCGCGGTCGCCCCGCCGCTCAGCGCCGCCGGGCCCGCGGCGGCCACGCCCGGGACGGCCCGCACCGCGTCGGTCAGTGCCGCCAGCCGCGGATCGGCCGCGCCGGTGGCCGGCGGGTCCAGCGGCAGCACGACGGTCAGCGGACCGTTCACGCCGGGGCCGAATCCGCCGGCGAGCAGGTCGAAGCTCTGCCGCGCGGCACTGCCGGGCGGGTTGCTGCCGGCGTCGATCTGCCCGAGGCTCAGGTCGAGCGCGGGGTACGCCAGCGCGCCCAGCAGCGCGGTGGTGAGCAGCGCGCAGCGCCACGGCCGGCGGCTGACCGCGCCGGCGAGCCGCCCCCAGCCGCTGCGGCCCGCGCCGCCGCGCCGGCGCGCCACCCGCAGGGCGTCGATCCGGCCGCCCAGCACGGCCAGCATGGCCGGGAGCAGGGTCACCGCACCGGCGACGGCGAACCCCACCGCGATGCCGGTGGTCCAGGCCAGCGTGGCCAGCAGCGGCACCTCGGCGACGGCCAGGCCGCCGAGGGCGATGACGACCGTGCCGCCGGCGAACAGCACCGCGCTGCCTGACGAGGCGACGCTGTGCGCGACGGCGTCGGCGACCGGCACGCCGTCGGCCAGCTGCTGGCGGTGGCGGGTGATCAGGAACAGCGCGTAGTCGATGCCGACGCCGAGGCCGACCATGGTGGCCAGGGTCGCCGCCACCGCCGGTATGCCGGTGAGGTGGCCGGCGAGGCCGATCACGCTCAGCGCCCCGGCGAGGGTGAGCAGGGCGGTGACGATCGGCAGCGCCGCCGCGACGAGACCGCCGAACGCGAACAGCAGCACGATGACCGCCGCCGCGAGACCGAGCAGCTCGCTGGTGCGGGAGCCGGTGCGGTCCGCCGCGGCGGCGAGGGCGCCGCCGGGCACCGTGTCGATGCCGGCGTCACGAGCCGGCGCGGCCGCGGCGAGCACGGCGTCGGCGACCGGCCGGTCCAGGCTCCGCGGCGGCACGTCGAAGGTCAACGTCAGGTACCCGGTGCGTCCGTCGGCGCTCAGCGAGCCCCGCTCCGCCGAGGGCGGCAGGACCTGCACGACGTGGGCGATCCCGCCGATCCGGGCGGCGACGCCGGCGAGGACGTCGGCGCGGGCGGGGTCGTCGAGGCGGCCGCTGCCGGCGTGCAGGACCAGCTGGGCGTTGGCGTCGCGGGTGCCGGGGTCGGCGCGCTCCAGCAGGTCGCGGGCGACCTGGGCGTCGCTGCCGGGCAGGGTGACGTCGTTGTCGGTCGGGCGGCCGTTGAGCGCCACCGCGGCGGCCAGGCCGGCGATCAGCACCAGCCAGGCGGCGAGGACCGACCGGGGTCTGGTGGCGCAGGCCCGGCCGAGGCGGCCGAGGAGCCGGTACAGGACGCCGTGCTCGATCGCGGTCATGACCGGTCTCCACACGGGGCGCCGGTCGGCACGGCGCGCGGCGCCGCCGCGGGGCGGTGGATCGACAGGTCGGTGCCGGTCACGGTGATGGTGAGCCCGTCGGGTTCCACGCGCACGTCGCGGTACCGCAGGCCCGCCGGCAGGTCGGGCAGCTTCCGGCTGGCGTCGCCGGCGCCGAGCCGGTCGAGCAGGCCCTTGGCGGGGCGGCGGATGCCGAAGATCTCGACCTCCTGCGGCTCGATCAGCAGCGTGCCGTCGCTGATCGTCGGGCGGGCCAGCAGGGTCACCGGCAGCCGCTGCCCGCCGACGGTCGCGGTCGTGCCGATCGCCAGCAGGCCGCCGGCCGCGCCGTAGGTGACGTCACGCTCACCGAGCCGGGTGGGCAACGCGTCGAAGCCGGCGACGGCCTGCATGGTCGCGGCGCCGACCGACACGCCGTCGCCGGACAGTCCGGTGTCGCGCAGCGATGCCCGCACGGTCGCCAGGTGGAACTGGCCCCGGCGCAGATCGCTGACGGTCACGTCGATGCGGCGGTACCGCCCGGTGAGCACCTGCGGCAGGAACGGCAGGTCCCGGACGGTGACCTGGGGGCGGCGGCCGACGCCGGGCAGGCACTGCAGGCGGTCGGCGATCCGGTCCGCGGCGACGGCGGCGGCCACCCGGTCGGTGACGGCCAGCGCCGCGACGCACAGCAGCGCGGCGACGATCACGACGCGCGTCCGGCGACGGCGGGGTATCAGGTGGCGGGCGGCGGGCAGGCGCAGTGGTGGTTTGGGCACCCGTCCACTGCATCAGCCGTACCGCTGGCGACGATGCGACGACGATGAGAGTCCGTCATGCGTCGGCCAAGGGGATCGTGAACCGCACCGCCGTGCCGTCGCCGGGCGCGGAGGTGAGGCCGACGGTGCCGCCGTGCGCCGCCACGATCTCCGCGACGATCGCCAGGCCGAGGCCGCTGCCGCCGGCGCCGCGGGCGTCGTCGCCCCGGCTGAACCGGTCGAACGCCCGGTCGGCCAGGCCGGGCGGCATGCCCGGGCCGCGGTCGCGGACCTCGACCTCCGCGCGGCCGTCCACCGTCCGCAGCCGGACCGTGACCGGGACGTCGGCCGGGGTGTGGCGGCGCGCGTTGGCCAGCAGGTTCGCCATCAGCTGCCGGACCGCGTCCTCGTCGCCGAGCACCCGGCACGCCGGCGGCACGTCGAGGCGGACGGGCCGGCCGGGCTGCACCACGAGCAGGTCCGACACCGAGTCACGCAGCACCGGCGTCAGGTCGAACGGGCCGTGCCGCAGCGCCGGTTCGGCGTCCAGACGCGCCAGGTACAGCAGGTCGTCGACGAGCGTGCCCATCCGGCGGGCCTCGTCGTCGACGCGGCGCAGCACCGCCGGGCGTTCGGCGTCGCCGATGATGCCCTGCCGCAGCAGCTGCAGGTAGCCGCGGATCGACGTGAGCGGGGTGCGCAGCTCGTGCGAGGCGTCGGCGACGAAGCGGCGCATCCGGTCCTCGGACGCGGCCCGCACCGCCAGCGCGGCCTCGATCCGGGCCAGCATCCCGTTGACCGCGTGGGTCAGCCGCCCCACCTCGGTGCGCGCCGGCGGCCCCGGCGGCACCCGCCGGTCGAGCTCGCCGCCGGCGATCGCGGTGGCGGTCGCCGTGATCCGGTCGAGCGGGCGGAGGCTGCGGGCGACGAGCAGCCGGCCACCGGCCGCGAGCAGCAGCAGCATGGCCGCGGCCACGCCGAGCTCCGTCAGGACGAGCTGGCGGACGGTCTGGCGCACCGGGTCCATCGGCAGCGCCACCAGCACTGTGGCGCCGTCCACGGTCCGGCCGACGACGGCGCGGTACCGGCCGGCGCCGACGTTCGTGGCCGCGGTCAGCCGCCCGTCCGCCGGCGCGGCGGGGGCCTCGTCCAGCAGCGGGCGGGCGGGGACGGACTGCAGGCCGCCGAGCCGGGTCAGCGAACCGTCGGCGCGGCGCACCTCCACCAGGTAGTCCGACGGGGCGATCACCGCCTGCAGGCCGCCGCGCGCCGATGGGGCGTCGAGCTGGCCGATGCGCTGCTGCGCGAACCGGGCGGCGACGTCGAGCTGGTCGTCGGTGCGGGCCAGCAGGTACCCGCGCAGTGCGAGCACGGCGCTGGCCCCGGCGACCAGCAGGACCGCCGCGGTGACGGCCAGCATGCCCACCAGCAGCGAGCCGCGCAGCGACCAGCGGTTCACGTCCCGGGCTCCGTGAGCGCGTAGCCGAACCCGCGCCGGGTGGTGATCAGTGGCGGGCCGTGCCGGTCGAGCTTGCGCCGCAGGTAGCCGACGTAGGTGTCCACCACGTTGGAGGTCCCGCCGAAGTCGTAGCTCCAGACCGCGTCGAGGATCTGCGCCCGCGACAGCACCCGGTTCGGGTGCTGCATGAGGTACCGCAGCAGCTTGAACTCCGTCGGGGACAGCTCGACGAGGCGGCCGGCCCGCCGTACCTGCAGCGTCTCCTCGTCCAACTCGACGTCCGCGTGGCGCAGCACCCCCGCCGGTGGCGCGCCGGCGGCCGGGCGGATGCGGCGCAGCACCGCCCGGACCCGGGCGACGAGCTCGTCCACGGAGAACGGCTTGGTGATGTAGTCGTCACCGCCGTACGTCAGACCGGTGATCTTGTCGCCGGGCGCGTCCCGTGCCGTGAGGAACACGATGCCGACCTCGTGCCCGTCGGCGCGCAGCGCCCGGCAGACGTCGAACCCGTCGCCGTCCGGCAACATGACATCGAGCACCACGACGTCCGGCCGGTCCGCCGACGCGCGCCGCACCGCCTCGGCGGCGCTGCCCGCGGTGGCGACCAGGAAGCCGTGAAAGCGCAGCACCGTGGCCAGCATGTCGACGATGTTCGGCTGGTCGTCGACCACCAGCACCCGAGCGGCCCCCTGCACACCCTCACCATGACACGACCGGATGTGCGTTCGATGAGAGATCCGACCCGGGCCTCCTCCGCCGCAGGTGGGGCGGCCCGGCGCGGCGCCGCCCTACGTTGGCCCCCATGAGGCTGGTGGTGGATCTGACCCGGTGCCAGGGCTACGGGCAGTGCGTGTTCGCCGCGCCCGACGTGTTCCGGATGCCCGGTGACGAGGCGCTGCTGTACGAGCCGAATCCGAGTGAGGAACGCCGGCGCGAGGTGCTCAAGGCGGCCGCGGCCTGCCCGGTGCGGGCGATCGTGCTCGACACCGGCGCGCCGCCGGCCGCACCGCCGGCGGCCGGGGTCGCCGGCGTCGAGCGGATCGTCATCGTCGGCGCGTCGCTGGCCGGGCTGCGGGCGGCCGACGCACTGCGCCGCACCGGGTACGCCGGGTCGCTGATCCTGATCGGTGACGAGCCCCACGAGCCCTACGACCGGATCGCCCTGTCGAAGCAGGTGCTGACCGGCTGGGTGCCGGCGCAGCACACCGCCCTGCCGCGCAGCACGGCACTCGATGCGCAGTGGCGGCTGGGGCAGCCGGCCGTCGGGCTCGACCGGCACGGCAAGCAGGTGGTGCTGGCCGACGGTGAGCGCGTGGGCTTCGACCGGCTGCTCATCGCCACCGGGGTACGGGCGGCCCCGTGGCCGGTCGCCGAGGAGGCCACCCTCGACGGCCTGTACACGGTGCGCAGCCGCGACGACGGCGTCCGGCTGCGCCGGCGGCTCGCCGACCGTCCCGGTCGGGTGCTGGTCATCGGGGCCGGGTTCATCGGCAGCGAGGTCGCCTCCGACTGCCGCGAGCTGGGCCTGCCGGTCACCGTCGTGGACCGTGGCCCGGCGCCGCTGGCCGGGGCGTTGGGCGCGGCGATCGGCCGGGTCGCCGCCGACCTGCACCGCGACGCCGGCGTCGACCTGCGCTGCGGGGTGAGCGTCGAGGCCCTCGAAGGCGACGGCGAGGGCCGGCTCCGGCGGGCCCGGCTGACCGACGGCACCACCGTGGACGTGGACGTGGCCGTCGCCGCGCTCGGGGCACGGCGCAACGTGGAGTGGCTGGCGGGCTCCGGTCTCGCGGCCGGGCACTGGGGCGTGGCGTGCGACGCCGGCTGCCGCGCCTTCGACACCAACGGCCTGGTCACCGACGACATCTTCGTCGCCGGTGACGTGGCCCGGTTCCCGCACCCGGTGTACGACTACCAGTTCATGGCGCTGGAGCACTGGGGCAACGCCGTCGACCAGGCCGAGATCGCCGCCCACAACATGATCAGCGCCGGGCCGGACCAGTGGCCGCACGTCAGCCTGCCGGTGTTCTGGTCCACCCAGTTCGGCGTCGAGATCAAGTCGATCGGCGTGCCCACCTTCGCCGACGAGGTCGTCATCGCGCAGGGCTCGGTCGAGCAGCGCCGGTTCGTCGCCGTGTACGGCCGCCACGGCCGGATCACCGCCGCGGTCACCTTCGACCAGGGCATGTGGCTGGAGTTCTACGGCCGGCTCATCGAGCGGGCCGCGCCGTTCCCGCCGCGGATGCGCACCGTCGACCCGCCCACGCCGACCCGCCCCGTGGCGGCCGAGGTGCGGTCGGAGCCGTCCGCGACCGCCACGGTCGTGCTCACCGGCCACCAGCCCAGCGAGCGGCGCGCCGTGCTCGTGCCCGACCACCGTGCCGAGGAGCACACCGATGCCTAGCGTCTTCGAGCAGGTCCTCGACCCCGCCAACCGGGCCGACCCGTACCCGCTGTACCGGCAGCTGCGCACCACCCCCGTCACCCGCGAGCCCGACGGCAGCTACGTCGTCAGCCACTACCGCGACATCGTGGCGCTGCTGCACGACCCGCGGGTCAGCTCCCGCGACGCGCTGACCCTGCGCGGGTTCATCTCCACCGACCCTCCCGAGCACGACCGGCTCCGCGCCCTCATGAACCGGCACTACGGACCGCCCGCCACCCCGGCCCGCATCGCCCGGATGGCCCCGGACCTGCTCGCCGTCGTCACCGGCCTGATCGACGGGTTCACCGGGCGCACCGGGGTGGACCTCGTCGACGACTTCGCCTACCCGCTGCCGGTGACCGCGATCTGCCGGCTGCTCGGCGTCCCCCTCGACGACGAGCCCCGCTTCCACACCTGGGCCGACGCGATCGTGGAGGGCATCGGCCCGCAGGCCACCGACGACGCCCGCCGCCGCGCCGACATCGCCTTCGCCGACCTGGCCCGGTACTTCACCGGCCTGCTCGACACCCACCGGCACACGCCCGGCGACGACCTGCTCTCCGCGATCATCACCGACCCGGACGTCCGCGACGCGATGTCCCCCGACGAGCTGCTGGCCAACGCCTCCCTGCTGCTCATCGCCGGGCACGAGACCACCGTCAACCTCATCACCAACGGCATGCTCACCCTGCTGCGGCACCCGGCCGCGCTGGAACGGGTCCGCCACGACCCGGACTTCGTCATCCTCACCGTCGAGGAGCTGCTGCGCTTCGAACCACCCGTGCACATCCTCGTCCGCCGCGCCCTGGACGACGTCGACCTCGACGGCACCACCATCCCGGCCGGCGCCACCATCCGGCTCGTGCTCGCCGCCGGCAGCCGCGACCCGGACCACGTCCCCGACCCCGACCGCTTCGACCCGGACCGGCACGACCCGCGACGCCCGGACTTCAACGCCCGGCAGAGCGAGCACCTCGGCTTCGGCGGCGGCGTCCACCACTGCTTCGGCGCACCCCTGGCCCGGCTCGAAACCCAGATCGCCCTCACCGAGCTGGCCCGGCGGCTGCGCAACCCGCGCCTGCGGACCGACCCGCCGCCGTACCGCCCGAATCCCGTCCTACGCGGCCCCCGCAACCTGCCCGTCGTCTTCGACGGCATCGCCCCGGCGACCGCTGAGGACTGAGCAGGCACGACCGCTGAGGGCTGAGCGCCCCCGACGGCGCCGACCACGCGCGGTCCGCGCAGCGCCGGCCGCGCCCGCCGGCGGTCAGGGAGCGGGGCGGCCCCGCTGGCAGCCGCCCCGCAGCCGTCGCCGGTGTCACACGGCGTGCAGGCGGGCGACGCCCGAAGTCACCGCGTAGCCGGCGACCCGGCGCGCCGTCGTGCCGCGGCTGGTCCGGTCCCGGACGTGGAACCAGTCCATCCGGCACGACTCGGGCCGCACCTCGAGCAGCTTGCCGAGCGGGCCGAGGAGCCAGGCGGGCAGGGTACCGACGTCGACCCTGGCGATCATGTCCGGGTTGCCGACGAGCCTCCAGGCCGCCGACGACGCCGCGAGGCCGGTCTTGAGCCAGGTCATCTGGTCGTCGCCGGTGATCGTGCGCGACGGGTCGTCGACCGCGCTGCCGGACACCTGGCGCGAGCGGTACGAGCGCAGGTCCAGCATGGACAGGTCGGCGAGCCGGCCGAACCGTAGCCGCCGGTAGATCGCACCGTCGGCGGCCAGGCGGACCGGCATCCACTCGGCGTACGCCTGGCGGGCGGCGGCGACCCGGGCCGCGAACGGGCCCTCGGTGGCGGGGTCGTGGTTCTCCGCGCCGCCGGCCCACATGTCGTTGGCCACCTCGTGGTCGTCCCAGGTGATGATCCAGGGCACGGCGGCGTGCAGCGCCCGCGCGTCGGGGTCCGTCTTGTACTGCGCGTGCCGGATGCGGTAGTCGGCCAGCGGCAGCGTCTCGTGCGTCGGCGCCGCCTGCCGGACGATGACACCGCCGGCGTTGAAGCCGCCGCTGGCGTACTCGTAGAGATAGTCGCCGAGGTGCACGACGGCCTGCAGGTCGCCGCGCTCGGCGAGCAGGCGGTACGGGGCGAAGTAGCCCGCCTCCCAGCTCGAGCACGACACCACCCCGAAGCGCAGCAGGGCGACGGCGTCGTCGGCGGCCGGGGCGGTCAGCGTCCGGCCGGTCGGTGACCAGGCACCGCCGGCGGTGAAGCGGAACCAGTAGGTGGTGGCGGGAGCGAGGCAACGCACGTCGACCCGCACCGTGTGGTCCCGTTCGGGCCGCCGCCCTCGCCCGCGGGACGTTCCCCGGCCGACATTCTGCCGAACACTGCGTGCCGCGGCGCTGTCGCTCGATGATCGTCTGGCACAATCGCCGAGGTCCGGCAGTCACCGCACACGTCGAAGCGGCGACGCCGACCACCGAAGGACAGCATCGTGGACGAGCAGCGGGTGGTCGCCTGGAGAGCGTCGATCGAAGCGGCCACCGCGCGGGCGTTGCGCGACGTCGTGTCGACCTTCCCGTTCGAGCCCGGGGCGCAGGAAGTGGGCCCGCCGGCCTCGGCGGCGCAGCTCGCCCAGCTCCGGGCGCGCATGCCGTGGATACCCGGCGACCTCCTCGCGGTGTGCGGGTTGGTGGGCGCGGTCTCGTTGCCGGACATCGCCAACGGCTACCTCATGTTCGATCCGGAATACATGCTCGGCGTCCGGCATCGCGATGACGGCCTCCCGGATCGCATCGGTGCACCGTTCGACGAGGACGTCGTCGTCTTCGGCAGCGACGGCGGCGGAGCGTTGTACGCCGTCACGCTGGACCAGGCCGGCACCGTCCATCGACTGCGCGAATGCCGGTACGAGGCGGGCACGTACTCCTTCGACGCGGTGGGTACCTCCTACGACACGTCGCACGTCGGCATCACCCCGGTCGCCGAGAGTCTCGACGACTTCCTCGACAAGCTGCTCAACGCGGTCGAGGCGTTCGCCGTCGACGGCAGTATCGCCGACCTCTGAAGCGCGGGTGGCCGGGCCCGAGGGCCCGGCCACCGTGGTGGTGCGGGGAGCGTCAGGCGCGCACCCACGCCTGGTTCGCTCCGCCGGTGCAGTCCCACAGCTGGATGCGGGAGCCGTTGGCGGTGCCGTTCTGCGCCACGTCGAGGCAGCGGCCGGACGCCACGCCGGTGATGGTGCCGTTGCTGTTCAGGGTCCACTGCTGGTTGGTGCCGCCGTTGCAGTCGTAGATGACGACCGCGGTGCCGTTGGCGGTGCCCCGGCCGGTGGCGTCGAGGCACTTGTTGCCGTACACCCGCAGCTCGCGGGCGGCGGTGCCGACCCACTGCTGGTTCGTGCCGTTGTTGCAGTCGTAGATGGTGACCTGGGTGCCGTTGGTGGTCCTGCCGCCGGGGACGTCGAGGCAGCGGCCGGAGCCGGTGTTGCGCAGCCGGTTGCCCGTGGCGGGTGAGCTGCTGCCGCCGTCGGTCGGGGTGGTGCCGACGAGCCCCCAGGCGTAGCGCAGCCGCTCGGCGCCGCTCGCGTTGGGCGTGCTCAGCGTCAGGCTGGTCCCGGTGCCGTGCAGCTTCTGCATGGCGTACCAGTCGTCGCTCTGACCGGCGGTGATCTTGCCGCCGAGACCCGGCCAGTACACCGAGCCGACCTGCAGCTCCCGCAGCACCTGGGTGGTGGCACGGAAGTAGCGCACGAAGTTGTCGGTGCTGTTGGCGTCGTTGTAGTTGAGGCCGGTGTCCATCGGCGCACCGAACTCGTCGATCACGGTCCGGCTCGCGCAGGTGCCGATCGCGTCCCTGAGGAAGCTCACCCACCCGTCGTAGGTCTTGGCGCCGGAGAAGAACGTGTAGTGGTGCAGGGACAGGTAGGTGCCGTCGAAGCGGCTGTCGGCGCACATGGTCTTGATGTCCTGGTTCAGCCCGGAGCCGCTGATGAAGATCCGGTTGCGCGGGACCGACGGCCGGGCGCTCATCCACGCGGCGGCCACGTTCTTCCAGTCGGCGGCGCTGTACCCGTGCGGCTCGTTCATCGGTTCGAAGTGCACGAGCGGGTTGGCGGCGTACTTGGCCACGACGGTGTTCCACATGGTGTTGAAGGCGCCCGTGTCGGTGAGTCGGCCGCCG
Organism: Dactylosporangium aurantiacum; assembly: GCF_000716715.1. Classification (GTDB taxonomy): domain Bacteria; phylum Actinomycetota; class Actinomycetes; order Mycobacteriales; family Micromonosporaceae; genus Dactylosporangium; species Dactylosporangium aurantiacum. The sequence goes on from NZ_JNYJ01000042.1 coordinate 20,451, forward strand.
CTGGACGCCCTGCCGTCGTCCCAGTACGACAGGATCACCTTCATGTTGCGGGCGGTCGCCGCGTCGATGGCGCCGGTGTACGAGTCCCACCACGCGGTGCCGACGGTGTAGGTGTTGATCGGCAGGCGGACCGTGTTGGCGCCGAGGTTGCCCTGGAAGCCGGCGTAGATCGCGTCGGCCTTGGCCCGCACGGTGCTGTAGCTGTCGGTGCCGCTGAGCCCGGCCAGGACCAGCGGCGACCCCGTGTAGTTGTCACCGGGGCGCGCCCAGTTGAGACCCTGGAACTGGCCGGTCGCCGCGGACGCCGGCGGGGCGTTGGCGATCAGCACCGCGGGGATCGCGGCGAGCGCGGCGACCGCGCCGGCCAGGACGGCGACCATGCGCCTGCGGAGGGGGAAACCTGTCACGTGCGGTCCTTTCGGCGGGTACTGCGCCGGTGGCGGGCCGGCCGGGAAACGCCTGGGCGGCAGGATGCTCAACTGCGCAGGCTCCACTGCTGGTTGGCGCCGCCGTGGCAGGACCACAGGTGGATCTTGGTGCCGTTGGCGGTGCCGGAGCCGCTCGCGTCGAGGCACAGCCCGGACTGCACGCCGGTGACGGTGCCGTTGGCGTTGACGTTCCACTGCTGGTTGGCCTGGCCGTTGCAGTCCCAGATCACCACGGTCGTGCCGTTGCTGGTGCCCTGGCCGGTGGCGTCCAGGCACTTGGTGCCGTACACCTGCAACTGCCTGGCGGACGTGTAGGTGAACCGCTGGTTCGTGCCGCCGTGGCAGTCCCACAGCTGCACCTGCGTGCCGTTCGCGGTGGTGGAGCCGGGCACGTCGACGCAGCGCCCCGAGGCCGCACCGGCGATCATCACGTTGGACCGGCCGGGCGGCGGGCCGCTGCTCGACGGGGACGGGTTCGACGGCGCCGGGCTGGACGGCTGGGCGCCGCCGAACTGGGTGAAGAACCTCCACACCTCGGGCTTGACCCAGCTCCGCGCGCCGCTCTCGCAGCCGGCGCAGTTGTCGACGGGGCCCTGCTGGTGGCCGCCGTCGAACGCGGCCCAGACCACCGGGTACCCGGCGCGGCAGCCGGCGTACGTGGTGAGGATGTGGGTGCGGCTGCCGGGTGCCGGCTCGGGAGCGTTCTGCGGGGTGCAGCCGTTGTTGCGCACGAACGTGTCCCGCAGCGCGCGCCCGTTCTGGATGCCGTCGTTGACGCCGTGGATGCCCATGTACGCGACGGGCTGTGTCCCGCCGCTGCACCCGCTGATCGCACCGGGGGCGGCGATGGCCGTGACGGCTCGGAAGACGGCCGGCCGGGCGCAGGCCAGCGCGTAGCTCATGGCGCCGCCGTAGCTGAAGCCGACCGAGAACAGCTGGGTGGTGTCGACGCACAGGTCGTCCTCGACGAGCCTCACGATGTCGTCGATGAAGGTGACGTCCCGGCCGTTCGTGTTGGCCCAGCCGTTGCTGATGCCCTGCGGCGCGACGAAGATCGTGGTGTTGCCGGTGTCCTGCGACAGCATGCCGTAGTACGCCCAGGCGTAGCCGTCGCTGCCGCCCCCGGCGACCTGCTCGGCGGTGCCGCCCAGCCAGTGCAGCCCGAAGGCCAGCCGGTGCGGGACGTTGCGGTCGTAGCCGTCGGGGACCCTCAGGATGAAGCTGCGGCTCTGGCCGCCGCTCTGGATCGTGCGGGTCCCGCTGGTCAACGTGGGGCTCTTGCCGCAACCGGCGGTCGCCGCGGCGGAGGCCGGCTGTGTCCCGGCGATGACACCGACGCCGGTGGCGACCAGCGCCACCACGGCGAGGGTCGCCCCCAGCCAGCGGGGCACCGGCCGTCGGGGTGCGCCGGATCCAGCCCGGCGTTGGAGAGACTGCACGCGCGTGACTCCCATCATGATCAGGTGTGCTTGCGCCGGACGCGGGCGGTGGTGGTCGCGCTCGTGGCGGTCGAGCCGTCCAGTTGTCGCCCGGCGAAGGATGCCGATGGTCGGGGACAAAGGTATTTCGTATGACGTCTTATGTAAATATCGAAGTGCGACCATCTTTTCCGCCGACGCTCCGCGGGCGTGGAACTTCCACGGGCGCCGCCACCTGCCGGGGCGCCGGCAGGTGTTGTGCGTCACAGGGACGTGTGTCGATACTTGAGTCCTGCCGCCCTTGCCTTTGGAGGACTCATGCCGCGCAACCGGCCGCTGGCTGCCGTCCTGACCACCGTCGTGCTCGCGACGCTGACCGCCGCCGTGACCACCGCCGTGACCACCGCGCCGGTCGCGGCGGGCACCGCCGGGCCGAAGACCGTCATCGCCAACCTGTTCGAGTGGAACTGGCCGTCGGTCGGGGCGGAGTGCGGTGCCTCGCTCGGGCCGCGCGGGTACGGCTACGTGCAGGTCTCCCCGCCGCAGGAGCACGTGCGCGGCCAGGAGTGGTGGGTCGCGTACCAGCCGGTCAGCTACCGTATCGAGTCGCGCAAGGGCACCCGGGCGCAGTTCCAGTCGATGGTCATCGCCTGCCACGCGGCGGGCGTCAAGGTGATCGTCGACGCGGTCGTGAACCATATGGCCAACACCGACAAGAGCGGGCCCGGCTGGGCCGGTTCGGCCTGGACGCACTACGACTACCCCGGCACGTACCAGGTGCAGGACTTCCACCACTGCGGACGCAACGGCAACGACGACATCGTCAACTACAACGACCGCTACGAGGTGCAGAACTGCGAGCTGGCGAACCTGGCCGACCTCGACACCGGCGCGGCCTACGTGCGGGACCGCCTCGCCGGCTACCTCAACGACCTGCTGTCGCTGGGTGTCGACGGCTTCCGCATGGACGCCAGCAAGCACATGCCCGCCGCCGACATCGCCGCCCTGCGGTCCCGGCTGTCCCGGCCGGTGTACATCGTGCAGGAGGTCATCTACGGTGCCGGCGAGCCGATCGGGCCCCTGGAGTACACCGGCAACGGCGACGTGCACGAGTTCCGGTACGGCAAGGATCTCGCCCGGGTCTTCCGCGACGAGCGGCTCGCGTACCTCAACAACTTCGGCGAGGGCTGGGGCTACATCCCGAGCAACGTCGCCAACGTGTTCGTCGACAACCACGACACGCAGCGCGACGTGCCCGGCACGCTGACCTACCGGGACAACGGCATCTACGCCCTGGCCAACGCGTTCATGCTGGCGTGGCCGTACGGGTCGCCCACCGTCATGTCGAGCTACGAGTTCACCGACCGCAACCAGGGCCCGCCGTCGGACTCGGCCGGGCGCACCAACAACAGCACCTGCTACAGCGGCGGCTGGCGGTGCGAGCACCGCTGGCCGGTCATCGCCAACATGGTCGGGTTCCGCAACGCGGTCGCCGGCACCGGCGTCGTCAACTGGTACGACAACGGCTGGCAACACATCGCGTTCGGCCGGGGCAGCGCCGGCTACATCTCCATCAACGACGAGGACTTCGCGGTCACCGGGCGCTCCTACCGCACGAACATGCCGGCCGGCCGCTACTGCGACGTGATCCACGGCGAGAAGAGCGGCAGCGGCTGCACCGGCCCCGTCGTCACCGTCGACAGCGGCGGCTGGTTCCGCGCGGACATCGCCGCCCACGACGCCGTGGCCATCCACGCCGGCGCCCGCATCTCCTGATCAGCCCTGGGTGAGCCGGCACGGCACGCCGGTCAGCGGCCGTACCGCCCGACGAGCGTGGCGCCGATCGCGGCCAGCTGGTCGCGCACCCCCGGCGGGCCGGTCACCTCGAGCCAGTCGACCAGCCCGGCGAGCTCACCGGCGAGCAGCTGCTCGTCGGCGCCGCGGATCACGACCTCGACGCGGCCGCCGGTCGTGGCGCCGCCCACCTCGAGCCGGTCGCCGAACGCCATCCGGAGCACGCCGATCCCGTGCGGCGCGCAGACCGCCCGGGCTTCGAGGGGCGTCCGCCTGCGGTCGACCTCGTCGGCGATCTCCCGCCAGCAGGCGGCGAGATCGAAGTCCTCGGGCCGGTGCACGGGTTCCCCGGTCGGGTCGACGCAGGACACCCGGTCGATCCGGAACGTCCGCCGGCCGGCGTCGGTGTCGGCGACGAGGTACCACGACGGTCCTTTGGCGACGACGCCCAGCGGGTGGACGCTCCGCTCGGTCCCGGCGCCGTCGCGGTCGACGTAGCCGAGCCGCACCTGGACGCCGTGGATCACCGCGTCCTGCAGGTCGTCGAGGAAGCGGGGGGTCCGGGGCTCCACCCGGCTCGCCCCCCACCGTCGCGGGTCCGTGACGAGCGCCGACGCGGCCGCCTCGGCCTGCACCCGGAAGGGCTCCGGCAGGGCCTGGACGAGCTTGCGCAGCGCCGCCTTCACGGCCGGTGTCGCCGCCGAGGCCGGGCCGGCGACCAGGAACAGTGCGCGGGCCTCACCCGCGGTCAACCCGGTCAGGTCGGTGCGGGCGCCGCCGACGAGGCGCCAGCCGCCGCCCCGGCCCTGCGTGGAGTACACCGGAACGCCGGCCATGGCCAGGGCGTCGAGGTCGCGGCGGGCGGTGCGCTCGGAGACCTCCAGCTCCCGGGCGACCTCCGGCGCGGTCACCTGCCCGCGCTGTTGCAGCAGCAGGAGAAGGGCCATCAACCGGTCGGCTCGCACGCGGACCACCCTTCCACAGCGAACCGGTCACGGAGTGACCGGATTCGCTCGCCGGCGCTGCCGGATGTCGGCAACCGGGCGGCCGGGATCGTGTCCGGATCCGGGGCTGGCCCGGCACGCCCGCCAAGCCGCAGGATGTGGGCATGACAGGCGAGATCGCCGTGCGGACCGAGGCGCTGACGAAGTTCTACGGCGCCCGACGCGGTATCGAGGACCTCGGGCTCGAGGTGGCCGCCGGGGAGGTGATGGGGTTCCTCGGCCCGAACGGCGCCGGGAAGACCACCACGATCCGGCTGCTGCTCGACTTCCTGCGCCCGACCCGGGGCACGGCCGTCGTGCTCGGGCTCGACCCGCGCCGGGACAAGGCGCGGCTGCACCGCCGCATCGGCTACCTGCCCGGCGAGCTGGCGTTTCCGGGGACGGGCCGGGCCGACGAGCTGCTGCGGTTCTTCGCCGCGGCCCGCGGCGGCGTCGACTGGTCGCACGTGACCGACCTGGCCGGCCGGCTGGAGCTGGACCTGGCCCGCCCGGTGCGGGCCATGAGCAAGGGCAACAAGCAGAAGGTCGGCCTGGTGCAGGCGTTCATGCACCGCCCGGACCTGCTGGTGCTCGACGAGCCGACGAGCGGCCTGGATCCGCTGATGCAGCAGGAGTTCCTCGCCATGGTCCGGGAAGCGCGCGACGCGGGCCAGACGGTGTTCATGTCCTCGCACGTCCTGGCCGAGGTGCAGGAGGTCGCCGACCGGGTCGCGATCGTCCGGGACGGGCGGCTCGCCGCGGTGCAACGGGTGGAGTCGCTCGGCCGGCGTGCGGTGCGGACCGTCGAGGTGCACTTCGCCGACCCGGTCGACGCGGCGGAGTTCGCCGTGCTGCCCGGCGTCCGCGACGTGGACGTGTCGGGGCCGGTCCTGCGATGCACCGTCGAGGGGCGGCTGGATCCGCTGGTGAAGGCGGCGGCCCGGCATGAGGTGATCGACCTGCTGTCCGCCGAGCCGGACCTGGAGGAGACGTTCCTGTCGTTCTACTATCACTCGGAAGGGACCGCAGATGCTGCCCGCGCTGATGCGTAAGACCTGGCGGGACGACCGCCGGGCCCTGATCGGCTGGGTCGCCGGCATCGCCGCCTTCACCGCCGGGTATACGTCCTTCTACCGCGACTTCCAGGGTGCGGCCGAGCTGAAGCAGGACGCGCTGCCGAAGGGCATGCTGGACTTCCTCGGCATCGCCGACATGCTCTCCCCCGCCGGCTACCTGCAGGCGACCGTGTTCAGCCTGATCGGGCCGCTGCTGGTGCTCATGTGCGCGGTCACGCTCATGGCCCGCACGATCGCCCGGCCGGAGGAGGACGGTGGCATGGAGCTGCTGCTGACCGTCCCGGTGTCGCGGGCACGGTTCGCCGTGCAGCGGCTCGCGGCGACCGGCGTCGCGGTGACCGCGGTGGCGGGCGTGCCGTGGTTGCTGCTGATGCTCATCGTGCCGGGAATCGGCATGGACATCCCCCTGTCGAACGTCGCTGCCGCGTCGGCCGGGCTGGTCGCCCTCGCCTGGTGCTTCGCCGGGACGGCGTTCCTGACCGGCGCGGCGACCGGCCGCCGAGGCACGGTCCTGGTCGTCACGGGCGTCGCGGCGGTGGCGACGTACATGGCCAACGCCCTCGGCGGCATGCTCGACGGCTGGCACTGGCTTCGCTGGCTGTCGCCGTTCCACTACTTCATCGGCACCGACCCGCTGCACACCGGCTGGCATCCGCTCGAGCTCGGTGTCCTCGCCGCCGTGGGCGCGGTCACCGCCGTCGCCGGGGTCGTGCTGTTCGACCGTCGCGACGTCGGCGTCTGAGCCCGGGGCGATGACCGACGACCGGTGGCTCGCCGAGGACTGCGCTGCCCTGCTCGCCGGGCCGGCGGGCCCCGCCCGGACGCGGGCCGCGGCGGTCCTCGGTGCGCGCGCCGCCGAGGCCGGCCTGCTGGTGCGCGACGTGGTCGACGGCCTGCTGCGGGGCGCGGCGGAGGCCTGGGCGGCCACCGACTCCGGCGCGCCGGCGGTGCACGCCCGTGCGGCCGCCCTGCTCACCGAGGCCCGGGCGCTGGTCGTGGCGGCACTGGACGGCTACACCCATGCGGCCCGGACCGTGCTGGCCCGGCACGACGAGGAGCGCACGGCGTTCGTCGGTGACCTGCTCGCCGGCCGCGTCGACCCGGGCGTGCTGGCCGAGCGGGCGCACCGGTACGGCATCCGGCTCGCCGCCACCCATGTCGTCCACGTCGCCCGCGGCACCCCACTCACCGCGGCGGTGGCGCGCCGCGCCGACGCGGCCCTGGCCACCCGGTTCGGCGACGGCAACACGCTCACCACCCTGCGCGGCGACGATCTCGTCTGCATCAGCGCCGGCGGGCTGCGCGGCGTCGCCGCCGAACTGGCCCACGTGCTGCTCACCGAGCTGGGTCCGGGCACGTGGCAGATCGCGGTCGGCCGGCCGCACCCGGGCGTGGCGGGCCTGGCCGCGTCCCTCGACGAGGCCCGCGGCAGCCTCGACCACGCCACGAAGCTCGGCTTCACCGCTCCCGTCCTGCACGCCGCTGACCTGCTGGTCTTCCCCGTGCTGCTGCGGGACCGGGACGCCATCACCGACCTGGTGCACACGGTCCTCGGCCCGCTCACCACCGCCCGCGGCGGCGCCCGGCCGTATCTGGAGACCCTGACCGTCCTGTTCGACCAGCAGGGCAACCACACCGCCACCGCCCGGGCCCTGCACCTGTCCGTACGCGCCGTCGCCTACCGCCTCGACCGCATCCGCGACCTGACCGGCTACCACCCCAGCCAGCCCACCCAGCGGTTCACCCTGCACACCGCCGTGCTCGGCGCCCGCCTGCTGGGCTGGCCGCCCGACTGAGCCGCGCACCGGCACGACCCATGACAGGAGCACCGCGATGGCGACGCTGCGGCGGCCGGTCCAGCTGACGACGGTGGCGGGCGCACCGGTCGAGTTCCGGTTCGAGCGCCGCGGCCCCGACGTGCTGCTCGTCCTGCACGGCGGGCACATGCGGGCCGGGCTCGCGTTGGGTGAGGACGCGTTCGCCGGGGCCGGTTACAGCATCCTGGCCCCGTCCCGGCCCGGGTACGGCCGTACCCCGCTGCGCAGCGGACCCACGCCCGCCGCGTACACCGACACCGTCAAGGCCCTCTGCGGGCAGCTCGGCATCGCCCGGGTCGCCGCCGTGGTAGGGATCTCCGGGGGCGGGCCGACCGCCGTCACCATGGCGGCCCGCCACCCCGACCTGGTCGAACGCCTCGTGCTCATCAGTGCCGTCGGCCCGTTGCCGTGGCCCGACCGGCGCACCCGGCTGGGCGCGCGGCTGGTGTTCCGGCCCGGCGTCGAGGCGGTCACCTGGGCGGCCGTCCGGTGGTTGCTCCGCCTGGGCGGCCGGCGGACGGTGCGGCGGCTGCTGCGCCAGGTGTCGACCGCGCGCGGGACGGCGGCGCTGGCCGGTGTGCGCGCCGCCGACGAGGCCATGCTGCTGGAGCTGTTCGGCGCGATGCGGTCCGGGCGTGGTTTCGTCCACGACCTGCGGCCCGCACCGGACGTGACCGCCTCGGTGCGCCAGCCGGCGCTGGTGATCGCCTCGCGCGACGACGGCGGTGTCCCGTTCGCGCACGCCCGAGCGCTCACCGCCGGCCTCCCGCACGCCGCGCTCGTCGAGAGTGGCGCCGCCGGGCATTTCGTGTGGTGCGCCCCGGACTGGCCGCGGGTCGCCGCCCGCATCGTCACGTTCCTGCGGGCACCCGTCCAGCGTCCGGCCGGATAGCGGTCCCGCCGGCGGCCGGCCCACCGCCGCGGCGCGTGCGGGTGGTTGGCCGAGTGGATCCGGGCCGAGACGGGTCGGCGAACGGGCGGTTTCGGTCACAGTCGCGCCATGCGGAAAACGCTTGCTGTCCTGCTCTGCCTCGCCCTGCTCACCGCGACGGCCGGGGTGGCCGTCGCCCCTGTCCGGCAGGTGCCCGACCCGGGCCGGGCGGCTCCCGCAGTGCCGCCGAGCGTCGCGTTCGTCGCCGCTCCCGCCCGCCCCACCACGCTCAGCGTCGTCGCCGCCGGGGACCTGTTCGTGCAGCCGGCCCTGACCGCGCAGGCCGCCGCCGACGCACGCGCCGCCGGCAAGGACGGTCACGACTTCACGCAGATCCTCGCGCCGCTCACCCCGCTCACGCGGCAGGCGGACCTGGCGGTCTGTCACATCGAGCAGCCCCTCGCCCGGCCGGAGGGGCCGTTCACCGGGTGGCCGATCTTCAGCGCGCCGCCGCAGCTCGCCGACGCCGCGGCCGACAGCGGCTTCGACACCTGCTCCACCGCCTCCAACCACACGCTGGACTACGGCGAGGAGGGCGTGCGCCGCACGCTGGACAACCTCGACCGGGTCGGGCTGCGGCACACCGGCTCGGCACGTTCGGCGCAGGACGCCGCCACGCCCAACGTCTTCAAGGTGCGCGGCGTGAAGATCGCTCAGCTGGCGTACACCTTCAGCTTCAACGGCATCCCCCGGCCGGCGGGCAAGCCGTGGATCGCCAACCTCATCGACGTCCAGAAGATCCGCGCCGAGGCGCACGCGGCCAGGCAGGCCGGCGCGGAGATCGTCATCCTGTCGATGCACTGGGGCACGGAGTACCAGAACGAGCCCGACCGCGGCCAGACCGGCCTCGCCGCGGAGCTGCTCGCCGACCCCGACATCGACCTGATCATCGGCATGCACGTGCACGTCGTGCAGCCGTTCGAGAAGATCGGCGACAAGTGGGTGGCCTACGGCCTGGGCAACCTGCTCGTCCGGTTCGCGGACGGGTCACGGGAGAACACCCAGGACTCGGTCGTCCCCCGGTTCACCTTCACCGAGGTCGCGCCCGGCACCTGGCGGGTCACCGACGTCGCCGTGCACGCGTTCTTCATGCGGTACTACCCGCAGCCCCGCCTGGTCGACGTCGCGGCGGCGACGAGGAACGCCACACCCGGCGCCGACTACGCCGGCATCTTCCGGCGCATCACCGGCTACGTGAACCTGCGCGGCGCCGAGGCCGCCGGGCTGCGCATGGTGCGGTAGGTGGTGCCGGAACGCGCCCGGCCATGAGGCCCGACCGGCGGCGGCGTGGTCACCACGCTCGGGGGAACCGGACGAGCAGCCCATCGCACACCCTGGTACGTGACGACCGGGCGCTCGAGGTCCTCGGACCGCATCATGGCCGTGTACGGGCGGCAGGAAGGATCGAACGGTGCTGGAGAGGGTCCAGGACGTGCCGGCCGGGATCGACGCCGTCACCGCGACCGGGATGGTCGGCAAGGACGAGTACGAGCGCGTCGTGGTGGCGCTGATCGACGACGCGCGGCGCGACGGCCGGCGCATCCGCCTGCTGTTCGAGCTCGGCCCCGAGTTCCGGGGCTTCACGCCCGCGGCCGGGTGGGAGGACCTGAAGGTGGGGATCAGGTCGTTGCGCTCGTTCGAGGGGTGCGCGATCGTGACCGATGCGGGTTGGGTCCGGGAATCGACACGGCTGCTGTCGTGGCTGACGCCCTGCCCGGTGCGGGTCTTCGGCACCCGGGAGCGGCCGGCCGCCCTGGACTGGCTGCGGTCGCTCCCCGAGGGTCCCGGCGTCGCGCACCATCTCATCCCCGACGCCGGCGTCATCGTGGTGGAGGTCGCCGAGCCGTTACGGGCGCAGGACTTCAGCGCTCTCGCCACCACCGCTGACAGTTGGCTGGCCAGCCACGACCGGCTCAACGGCGTGGTCATGCACGCTCATACCTTCCCGGGTTGGGAGAACCTCGGCGGCCTGCTGCAGCACATGCGGTTCGTCCGCGACCACCACCGGAGGATCGGCCGGGTGGCGGTGGCCGCCGACAGCGTCCTGACCGACGTCGCACCGCATCTCGCCAACCACTTCGTGCAGGCCGAGATACGGCACTTCGGCTACGACGAGCTGGACGCCGCCATCGCCTGGGCCTCGGCGCCTCCCGCGCGCCACTGAAACCGGCACCCGGCAGTTGTCATCTCCTCCAGGGGAGACGGATTCGCTCACCTCCCGCACATGATGATCCGGGTTGCTCGTCGAGATGATCGGGCCCGCACCGCAGGTGCGGCAGAAAGGAATCGATCGCCATGTCACTCGCACCCTTCTCGTCCCGGCAACGCTATGCCGGTGGGCGGCCTGCGCCGATGCACCGCTGGGACCCGCGCCGGGAGATCGACGACCTCTCCGCCAGGTTCAACCAGCTGGTGGGCACCGTGATGGGGGAATCGCCTCTCGGGCCCGGCGCGGGTATCTGGTCGGCGCTGGCGCCGGTCGACATCGAGGAGACCGACGAGGCCTACATCGTCGACCTCGACCTGCCGAACGTGAACCCGCAGGACGTCGACATCCAGATGCGCGGCGAGGAACTGCGCATCACCGGTGCGTTCCAGCAGCGGCCACGCAGCGGTGTCATGCGCCGCCAGCTCCGTGAGACCGGCGAGTTCGAGTACCAGGTCGACCTGCCCGGCAACGTCGACGCCGACCGGGTCGAGGCCGTCTACACCAACGGGGTGCTGACGATCACGCTCGCCAAGCTGGAGGAGTCCGCGACGCGCAAGATCGAGGTGCACACGGCAGAGGAGCGGCCACGGAAGGCCGGCTCGCAGGCCACGCATCGCAGCCGCCGGGAGAGCTGACCGTCCCTGCTGGCGGTGGCGCGTCAACGTCAGCGCGGCGGCCGGTGCCGACGCGGTCCGGGTCTCCACGACGCGTCCCGGGCCTCGTCGAGCCGGTGCGTGGCGCGTCGGGCGTGCCGCCCGGCGCGTCGCGCGCGGCGCGCCGGGCGTCATGTGTCGCCGCAGGCATGTTCCCGGATGCCGCTCAACGGCAGGCGACGCCGAGGCAGCCGAGCGGGTCGGCGACGGAGACGTTGCCGCCGCCGTCGATCACGGTGCCGGGAACGGCGAAGATGCCGTAGCGGGCATTGCGCCGGGCGACATTGTGCGCGAGCCGGATCTCGCCTCCGTCCGGCACCGCGACGTGCAGCCCGTCGGCCACGGGGTTGCCGAGATGGTCGGTCCGCCCGGCTGCGGCGAAGCCGTTGTGCACGAACTGGTTGTGCGCGATCACGACACCACCGCCGGCCTGGACGCCCGGCGTGTCGAACAGCACGCCGGCCGCCGCGTTGTCGCGGAACACGTTGTACGACAGCGTCGTGCCATCGAGCAGGTCCACCAGCGGCGACTCCAGCAGCACACCGATCGTGCCGCCGGTGAAGGTGTTGCCGGTCACCTGCGTCCCGGTCGCGGTCGCGCCGAGGAGCACGCCGGGGTCGGCCGCCGCGACCGTGTTGTGCCGTACCGCGGTGCGGGCGCAGAGCACGATGACCACCGGTGAGCGCGTCAGGGCGCTGGCCGCCACGGCGCCGTCGCTGGTCTCGCTGAAGTTGACGTACGAGTCGGTCAGGACGCTGTGCGTGACGGCGGGGTTGAAACTGTCGATGAAGATCAACGGACTGTCGTCGACGCGGGCGTCGACGACGGCGATGTCGGTGCCGCCGTCGGTGACGAGCCGTGCCGAGCGTAGCGTCCCGGTCTCGAACCGTACCCTCGCGATGTCGCGCAGCTTGAGGCCGTCACTGGCCCCCTGGGTCAGCGTCAGTCCGCTCAGGGTGACGTCCTGGGCGGTGTCCACGAGCACGTCGGTCGTGAACGCGGTCACGGTGCCGTTGCGGATCCGCACGGAGCGGTGCCCGATGACCGAGATGCCGGTCCCGGCGCCCGATCCGCGGATGGTGTGACCCCGCAGGTCGAGGGTGACGCCGTCGGCACCGACGGTGAGCGCGTCGCCGGGGCAGGTGAGGTCGGCGCGCAGCGCGGTGGCCGCGGTCAGCACCGCGCCACACCGCAGCGGCGGTGCTGCCGCGGCGGCCGGGGTGCCCGGTGCGGCCAGCGTGACGATCATGACCGCCGCTGCCGTGGCCGCCGGCGGACGCAGCCGGCGGAGCATGCCGGCGCTGGACGGTTCGGTGCAGGAGCCCGCGTCCGCGGGTGGGTGATGGAGTCTCATGGCGCCTCCTGTGGCCGTGCCGGACGCCGCAGGGCCGAGGGCCGGGCCGGCATCCGGACTGTTACCGCAGGTTAATGCCGGTCCAGCCGGCCGGGATGCCGCATTGTCCATGAATCGACACGTACTGTGACGAGGTCCGGCCGTCCGCCCGGGGCAGCCCCGTTCGAGTGGTTCGCGTCCGGCGCCGGGGGTAGTGCAGCACCGGCGACGGCCCAGGACGTGCCCAGGCGCGACGCGCCGCGACGACCCGTCCAGCAGCGGGCTGGAGTCCGGCACCATCCGCGATCACCTGATCCGCACCGCTGATTTCGGGCACGGTCGCGGTACCGGCGCCGAGGGAGGTGGATCCGCGGTGGCGGGTGGACGGTGGCAGTTCTGGGTCGACCGCGGTGGCACGTTCACCGACATCGTCGCCAGGCGGCCGGACGACGGCCGGCTGGTGACCCGCAAGCTGCTGTCGGACGATCCGGCGCGCTACGCGGACGCGGCGGTCGCCGGCATCCGGGCGCTGCTCGGTGCCGCCGACGGCGCGCCGATCCCGGCCGACCGGGTCGAGGCGGTGCGGATGGGCACCACCGTCGCCACGAACGCGCTGCTGGAGCGGCGCGGCGAGCGCACCGCGCTGGTCGTCACCGAGGGCTTCGGCGACGCGCTGCGGATCGGCTACCAGAACCGACCGCGCATCTTCGACCGGCACATCGTGCCGCCGCAGGTGCTGTACGAGCGGGTGATCGAGGTGGACGAGCGGATGGCGGCCGACGGCACGGTCCTGCGACCGCCGGATCTCGACCGGCTCGCCACCGACCTGCGGCGCGCCCACGACAGCGGGATCCGCGCGGTCGCGGTGCTGTGCCTGCACAGCCACCTGTACCCGGCGCACGAGCGGCAGATCGGGCGGCTGGCGGAGCGGCTCGGCTTCGGCCAGGTCTCGTGCTCCAGTGAGGTGAGCCCGTTGATGAAACTGGTGCCCCGGGGCGACACCACCGTCGTCGACGCCTACCTCTCGCCGGTCCTGCGCCGCTACATCGAGGCGGTGACGGCGCAGCTGCGCGACGTCCGGCTGATGTTCATGCAGTCCAACGGCGGGCTGGCGGAGGCCGGTCACTTCCGCGGCAAGGACGCGATCCTGTCCGGCCCGGCCGGCGGCATCGTCGGCATGGCACGTATGTCCCAGCTGGCCGGCTTCGACAAGGTGATCGGCTTCGACATGGGCGGCACCTCCACCGACGTGTCGCACTACGCCGGGGAGTACGAGCGGGTCTTCCACACCCAGATCGCCGGCGTCCGGCTGCGCGCTCCCATGATCGACATTCAGACCGTCGCGGCGGGCGGCGGGTCGGTGCTGCACTTCGACGGCGCCCGCTACCGCGTCGGACCGGACTCCGCCGGCGCCGACCCCGGACCGGCCTGCTACCGCAACGGCGGGCCACTCACCGTCACCGACGCCAACGTGATGCTCGGCAGGGTCCAGCCGGCGACGTTCCCCCGGCTCTTCGGCCCGGACGGGGACCAGCCGCTGGACGCCGGCGTGGTGCGGCGCCGGTTCGCCGAGCTGACCGCGACCATCGCCGGGCAGACCGGCGACCGGCGCACACCGGAGCAGGTCGCGGAGGGGTACCGGCAGATCGCGGTCGCGAACATGGCCAACGCGGTGAAGCGGATCTCCGTGCAGCAGGGCCGCGACGTCACCGGCTACGTGCTCACCACCTTCGGCGGCGCCGGCGGGCAGCACGCGTGCGCGGTGGCCGAGTCGCTGGGAATCCGCACCGTCCTCGTCCCGCCGATGGCCGGGGTGCTGTCCGCGCTCGGCATCGGGCTCGCCGACACCACCGCCATGCGGGAGCAGTCGGTGGAGGAGCGGCTGGAGCCCGCGACGACGCACCGGCTCGACGACGTCGCGGCCGCGCTGGAGGACGCGACCCGCACGCAGCTGCTCCACCAGGACGTGCCGGCCGACCGGATCCGGGTGCACCGGCGGGTGCACCTGCGCTTCGACGGCACCGACACCGCGCTGCCGGTCGAGCTCGCCGACCTGGACACCATGGTCGCGTCGTTCCGGACGGCGTACCGGCGCATGTACGCGTTCCTCATGGACCGCCCGCTGATCGCCGAGGCGGTCTCGGTCGAGGCCGTCGGGCTGACCGAGCCACCGGACCTCTCCCGCCTCGGGGTACCCGACGCCGCGGGCCGGCCGGCGACCACGGCACGCCTGTACACCGGCGGCGCGTGGCGGGAGGTGCCGCTGCTCGAACGGCAACGCCTCCGCCCCGGTGACGCCGTCGCCGGCCCGGCCATCGTGGCCGAGGCGGACGCGACCACCGTGGTCGACGACGGCTGGCGGGCGTCGGTGACACCGCTGGGCCACCTGGTCCTGGAGCGGCAGCGGCCGGTCACGCCGGCGGCCGGGGCGGGCACCCGCGTCGACCCGGTGCTGCTGGAGATCTTCAACAACCTGTTCATGTCGATCGCCGAGCAGATGGGCGCCCGGCTGGAGTCGACCGCGCAGTCGGTGAACATCCGGGAGCGGCTGGACTTCTCGTGCGCGCTGTTCGACCCGGACGGCAACCTCATCGCCAACGCGCCGCACATCCCCGTCCACCTCGGCTCGATGAGCGCCAGCGTCAAGGAGGTCGTCCGCCGCTGCCACCTGCGCCCCGGCGACGTGTACGCGATCAACGACCCGTACCACGGCGGCACCCACCTGCCCGACGTCACCGTCGTCACCCCGGTCTTCGCCACCGGCCGGGACGAGGTGCTGTTCTACGTGGCGTCCCGGGGCCACCACGCGGAGATCGGCGGGCTCACGCCCGGCTCGATGCCGGCCGGCAGCCGCGACGTCCACGAGGAGGGTGTGCTGTTCGACAACTGGCCGCTGGTGCGCGACGGCCGGTTCCGCGAGCGGGAGACGCTGGGCCTGCTGACCGCGGCGCCGTACCCGTCGCGCAACCCGGCGACCAACCTCGCGGACCTGCGCGCCCAGATCGCCGCGAACGCCAGGGGTGTCGACGAGGTGCGCCGGATGATCGACCAGTTCGGCCTCGACGTGGTGCAGGCGTACATGCGCCACGTCCAGGACAACGCCGAGGAGGCGGTACGGCGGGTCATCGACGCCCTGCACGACGGCGGGTACCGCTACGAGATGGACTCCGGGGCCACGATCGCGGTGCGGGTCACGGTCGACCGCGCCGGCCGCCGCGCGACGGTCGACTTCAGCGGCACGTCACCGCAGCTGGCGACGAACTTCAACGCGCCGTCGGCGGTCGTCACCGCGGCGGTGCTGTACGTCTTCCGGACGCTGGTCACCGACGACATCCCGCTCAACGACGGCTGCCTGCGCCCGCTGCGCATCGTGGTGCCGCCCGGTTCGATGCTCGCCCCCACCTACCCCGCGGCCGTGGTCGCCGGCAACGTGGAGACGTCACAGGCGCTCGTCGGCGCGCTCTACGCCGCGCTCGGCGTCCAGGCCGAAGGGTCCGGCACGATGAACAACGTCAGCTTCGGCAACGACCGGCATCAGTACTACGAGACCGTCGCCTCCGGCTCCGGCGCAGGTGACGGCTTCGACGGGGCGCCGGCGGTGCAGACCCACATGACCAACTCCCGGCTGACCGACCCCGAGGTCCTCGAATGGCGCTTCCCGGTGCTCCTGGAAGGGTTCGCCATCCGGCCCGGCAGCGGCGGCAGCGGCCGCTGGCACGGCGGCGACGGCACCGTCCGCCGCATCCGGTTCCGCGAGCCGATGACCGTCTCGACCCTGTCCGGGCACCGGCGGGTGCCGCCGTACGGCCTCGCCGGCGGCTCGCCCGGCGCGCTCGGCGCCAACCGGTTGGAACGCGCCGACGGCACCGTGGTCCACCTCGCCGGCTGCGGCTCGGTCGCCGTCCACCCGGACGACGTGCTGGTCGTCGAGACCCCCGGCGGCGGCGGGTACGGCAGCCCGTGAGCCCGGCCTGACGCCCCGGTGCCGTACGGGAGTCTTCCGGCCCTGGCCCGGGTGACGTTGTGCCGTGCCGGCCGGCGGCGCGCCGCGGGACGATTGCAGTGTCCCGGGAGCGCTTCGTGACCTGGAACGGAGGCAGTGATGATGTACTGGGGCAACGGCATGGGCATGTGGCCCATGGCGTTCATGACCGTGGTGAACCTGCTGTTCTGGGCGCTGGTGATCGCCGGTGTCGTGATGCTGGTGCGCCACTTCGACCGGCGCACCCCGCCGGGCGACGCGGCACGTCCCGGCCCGGGCGACGGCCGCCCGCTGCCGCAGCAGATCCTCGACGAACGGTTCGCCCGCGGCGAGATCGACGAGGACGAGTACGTGCGCCGCCGGCAGGTCCTCGGCGGGCAACCGACCGCCCACGAGGTCCGGCAGTAACGCCGGGCCCGCCGACCGTGACCGCACCGACGGGAGACGGTGGAGCGCCGACGATGACGACGACCGGCGAGCCCGCGGCCGTGCCGGTCGCCAGGGATCCACGCGAACCCCTCGACCGCCTGATGCGCGACCTGCGCTGCGGCCCGGACGGCCTGGCCGCGCGGGAGGCGGGCCGCCGGCTCGTCGCCTACGGGACCAACGAGCTCACCCGCCGCCGCGGCCGGCAGTGGTGGAAGGAGCTGGTCCGCCAGCTCGTCCACCCGCTCGCGCTGCTCCTGTGGCTCGCCGCCGGGCTGGCCGTCGTCGCCGGCACGGTCGCGCTCGCCGTCGCCATCGTGGTCGTGGTGCTGGTCAACGCGGTGTTCGCGTTCATCCAGGAGCAGCAGGCCGAACGGGCCGTCGAAGCGCTCGCCGCCTACCTCCCCCAGCGCGCCGACGTCGTCCGCGACGGCGCCCTGACCAGCGTCGCCGCCCGCGACCTCGTGCCAGGCGACCTGCTCGTCGTGCGGGAGGGCGAGCGGGTCTGCGCGGACGCCCGCCTGGTGTCCGGCGGCGTCGAGGTCGACCTGTCCACGCTGACCGGTGAGTCGATGCCGGCGTACCGCAGCGCCGATCAGACCGACACCCGGGGCTCGGTCCTCGAGGCACGGGACCTCGTGTTCAGCGGCACCACCTGCACCGCCGGTGAGGCCCGCGCGCTCGTCTTCGCCACCGGGATGCGCACCGAGCTCGGGCGCATCGCCGCACTGTCCCAGCGCGTCGGCCGGGACGTGAGTCCGCTCGAGGCGCAGGTGAAGCGGGTGGCGTGGCTGATCGCCCTGGTCGCCGTGGCGGCGGGCCTGGCGTTTCTCCCGCTCGGCACCTTCGCGGCCGGGCTCGGCCTCGCCGCGGCCTTCACCTTCGCCATCGGCCTGCTGGTCGCCAACGTCCCCGAAGGACTCCTGCCCACCATCACCCTGGCCCTCGGCATGGGCGTGCGGGAGCTGGCCCGCTGCGGCGCCGTGGTGAAACGCCTCAGTGCGGTGGAGACCCTCGGCTCGACGACAGTCATCTGTACTGACAAGACCGGCACCCTGACCATGAACCAGATGCGGGTGACCCGGATCTGGACCCCGTCGCGGCTGCTGGACCTGGAACGGCGGCCACCACCGCAGGCGTGGCCGGTCGAGCTGCGCCTCGCCCGCGCCGCGGCCGCCTGCAACAACGCCACGATCCGGTCCGGGCGGCCCGACGAGGCGTCCGGGGACCCCACCGAGGTCGCTCTCGTGCGGGCCGCCACGATCCTCGGGGTACCCGCCGACAGCGCGGAACGGCAACGCCGCCAGCGCCGCCAGTTCCACTTCGACCCGGCGTTGCGCCGCATGTCGACGGTCGACGACGACGGCGGAGCGCTGTGGCTGCACGCCAAGGGCGCCCCGGAGGCGATCCTGCCGCTGTGCACGGCGATCGCCGACGCGGGCGGTGACCACCCGATCCGCGCGGCCGACCGCGAGCGGATCACCGCGGCGGTCACCCAGCTCGCCGGCCACGGCCTGCGGCTGCTGGCGGTGGCCGAGCGCCGGCTACCGGCCGGGCCGCTGCCGGAGCGGCGCGAGGACGCCGAACAGCGGCTGACCCTGCTCGGCGTCGCCGCGATGTTCGACCCGCCCCGGCCCGAGGTCGCCGACGCCGTCGCCAGGTGCCACACGGCCGGCATCCGGTTGATCGTGGTCACCGGCGACCATGGCCTCACCGCCGCCGAGATCGCCCGGCGGGTCGGCATCGCCACGCACGGCGCCACCGTCGTCACCGGCGCCGAGCTGGACGCCATGAGCGAGGCCGAGCTCGACCGGCTGCTCGCCGGGCACCGGGAGCTGGTCTTCGCGCGCACCTCCCCGGAGGCGAAGCTGCGCATCGCCGATGCGCTGCGCGCCGACGGGCACATCGTCGCCATGACCGGCGACGGGGTCAACGACGCCCCGGCCCTGCGCCGCGCCGACATCGGCGTCGCCATGGGGCGCTCCGGCACCGACGTCGCCCGCGAGGCCGCGACGATGGTGCTGACCGACGACAACTTCGCCACGATCGTCGCCGCGGTGCAGGCGGGCCGGCGCGTCTACGACAACGTCCGCAAGTTCATCCTGTACATCTTCGCCCACGCCACCCCCGAAGTCGTCCCCTTCCTGGTCTTCGCGCTGTCCGGCGGCGCCGTGCCACTGCCGCTCACCGTCCTGCAGATCCTCGCCGTCGACCTCGGCACCGAGACCCTGCCCGCCCTGGCCCTCGGGCGAGAGCCCGCCGAGCCGGGCCTGATGCGACGGCCGCCCCGGCCGCGCGAGGAGAACGTCATCCAGGCCCGCCTGCTGGTGCGCGCCTGGGGCCTGCTGGGCGGCGTCTCCGCGGTGCTCGTCATGACCGGCTTCCTGCTGACCCTGCACGCCGGCGGCTGGCACCCCGGCGACCCGACCGGCCCCGGCACCGCCCTGCACCACGTCTGGCGGCAGGCCACGACCATGACGTTCCTCGGCATCGTCGCGTGTCAGATCGGCACGGCGTTCGCCGCCCGCACCCAGACCGCGTCGCTGCGCCAGGTCGGCGTGTCGAGCAACCGTCTGCTGCTGTGGGGCGTCGCGTTCGAGCTGGCGTTCGCCGCCGCGGTCGTCTGGTTGCCGCCGCTGCAGGGCATCTTCGGCACCGCACCGCCGCCGGTCGGCCAGTTGGCGCTGCTCCTGCCGTTCCCGGTGCTGGTATGGGGCGCCGACGAGCTGTGGCGGGCCCGCGTGCGCTGTCGCGAGGGCCGGGCGGGAGTCGGTGGCTGACGGCGGTGCCGCGCCGGCCGCTGTGGTCGGCGGCCGGCGCGGCACCGTCGTCATGGTGGTCAGGTCCCGTAGATGTTGAGGTCCCAGATGGAGTACCCGTACGTGGTGCCGCGTTGGGTGCCGTAGACGCGCACGTAACGGCCGGAGCCGGCGAGCCCGGTGAGGTCGTCGACGCCACCGTCGCCGGTGGTGGTGCTGTGGATGGTGGTCCAGGTGGCGGCGTCGTCGGAGACCTGGATCTGGTACGCGGCGCCGTAGGCGGCTTCCCAGTTGATCCGGACCCGGTTGACGGTGCGGGTGCTGCCCAGGTCGACCTGGATCCACTGCGGGTCGCTACGAGCGCTGGACCAGCGGGTGGTGGGGTTGCCATCGACGGCGTTGCCGGGTTCGACGCCGGCGCGGTACGTGCTGGAGGCGGCGACCGGCCGGCCGAGGGCGAGGTCGGTGCCGCCGGTCGCGGTGGCGTACAGCGTGGCGATGTCGCCGGCGGACAGGGCCTGCCGGTAGGCGACGGCGTCGTCGAGCAGCCCGGTGAAGGGTCGTTTGCCGCCGAATCCGCCGAGCGGCAGCGGGATCACCTGGGGCAGGGTCTGCTGGAAGACGCCGTTGGCGTAGAGGCTGGTGCCGGTGGTGGTACCGACCAGGGTCAGCATCGTCCACTGGTTGAGCGGCAGGGCGTAGGTGAACGGGTAGTTGCCGGTGCCGTACCTGGTGATGCCGATCTGGTTGGTGCTGCCGTACTCCTCGACCTTGATGGCGTACTCCATGTCGCGCAGCAGCACGGTGTTGGTGGCGTTGGCGGTGCGGTTGATCCACACGGAGAACGTCCAGGGCGCCTGGACGGCGCGGCCGCCGAGGTTGAACGTCTGGCTGGTGCCGGCGGTGAACTTCACCGCGTTGCCGGTGCGGCCGGCCACGGGGAACGTGGGCGGGTAGAGCCAGCCGTTGGCGTGCAGGGTGCCGGCGCTGTCGGCGGTGCTCATCTTCCAGCCGCCCGGGTAGTGGGTGGCGGCGGTCGGGGTGTAGGTGCTGTCGAACGTCCAGCGGTGGACCGGCTGGCCGTCGGTGGACGCGGCGGGTGCCGGGCGTGGTGCCGCGCCGGGCGCGTCGCCGACCGCGGCGAGGGCGGCGGTGAACTGCGCGAAGGTCGCCGTGGTGGGGTCGGTGTCCCAGGTCCGTTCGGCGAGCTCCGCGCGGCGGCCGTCGAAGAGGTCCAGCACGAAGTCGGTGTCGCTGAAGAAGTGGTCGTCGCCCCAGTACGCGAGCACCTGGCCCTTGTTGTTGGCGTGCGTGACCGGGGTCCAGGCGTACATGTCGCCGCGGGGGACGACCTTCGTCTCGTAGTCGCCGGGTGCGATGTAGAACCGGTCGTAGGCGCCGGTCTTGTAGGCGGAGTCGACGACCTGGTAGCCGAGCGAGCGCATGGTGGCGGAGACGGAGGTGGCGCCGAAGTTCATGATGAGCACGTCGGTGCTGGGTTGGATGTCGGTGTTGTTGACCCAGATCATGGCCTTCTTGCCGGCGCCTTCGACGGTCTGCTCCAGCGCGGCGATGTACTGCTCCTGCAGGTCGGCCATGGTCGGTGCGGCGGTGGTGTACTTGCTCTGGATGTACGGGCAGGTGGCCAGGCCGGTGGGGACCTCGTCGTTGCCGAGGTGGACGTACGGGCTGGCGAACCAGGTCTGGAAGTGCCCGACGAGCTGTTGCATCCAGGCGGTGACGGCCGGGTCGGTGAAGTCGAGGGTGGAGCTGTCGCCGCACTGGGCGCTCAGGGAGCGGTCGACGCCGCCGAACGTGGCGATCGGCTGGACCTTCGTCGGGTTCTGGATCTCCGGCACGATCGTGACGTGGTGTTCGGCGGCGACGGCTTCGATCGCAGCGATGTCGGTCTGGCTGTAGCGCTGGGCCGGGTCGGTCGGGGCCATCGCGGCGTAGGTGGGGCTGTACAGCCGGAACGCGTTGGCCTGGTTGAACATCAGCTGGATGACGTTGAGCTTGTTCCAGGCGGCGCGGCGGATCTCGTCCTGGATCGCGGCGACGGACATGAACCGGCGGCTGACGTCGAAGTGCTCGGCGCGGTAGGCGAGGGTGGGCCAGTCCCGGGCGGTGCCGGTCGGGACGCTGCGGTGGGCGGCGTCCAGGCGTAGGAGCTGGGCGAGGGTCCGGCCGCCGTTGAGCAGGCCGGTGGAGGTGGGCGCGCTGATCTCGACGGTGGTGCCGACGGTCAGGGCGTAGCCTTCGGTGCCCAGTCCGGGGTCGGCGGCCAGGCGCAGGAAGATGTCGCCGGCGGCGGGCGCGGCGGCGGTGACCACGGCCGGGTTGAGTCCGGTGACGGCGGCGAGGTCGGTGCCGATCCGGCCGGCGACCTGGGTCACCGTGCGGGTGGACAGCAGTTCCGAGGTGACGCCGCTGGTTGACTGTGCGGCGCTGGCGGTGGCGACGACGATGCGGCTGGCGGCGGTGAGGGTGAGGTTGCCGGTGCCGCCGGTCCACTGCCGCAGGCTGGGCACGACGGCGGGTTCGGGGTTGGCGGCGTGGGCCGGGCCGGCGGTGGTCAGCAGGGCCGCGATCGTCGCCGCGGCGGCGAATGCCGCCGTCAGTCCGTGGCGTCGGCGGTGGATGGAGGGTGGCGCTTGCATGGGTCACGCTCCTGACTGGGATGGGGTCGGCGCAGGGTGGTGAGGGCCGCGGCGTCGGCCAGGCCGGCGGGCAGCGGCCCGTTGAGGACGGCGGCGGCCAGGGTGATCGCGCCGTCGAGGGGGGTGCCGGCGGGTTCGTGGAGCGTCATGGCCGGGCAGCGGGTGCGGATGGTGTCGGTGAACGCGGTGGTGAGAGGGCTGTCGGGGCGTAGCAGGTTGCCGGTGACCGCCCCGGTGGGGGTGGTGCCGGGCGGCAGGGCGGCGAGGAGGGTGCCGGCGAGGTGTCCGGCGGCGCGGTGCACGATGTCGGCGGCGACGGGGTCGTCGGCCGCGGCGTCGATGACGGTGGGGGCGAACGCGGCGAACACCCCGGCACGGTCGGCGCGGGTGGTGAGGTCGGCGACCAGCGCGCTGGGCTCGCCGTGCGCGGCGCGCAGGGCGGCGAGCAGCGGCGCGGAGCCGCCGGGGCGGCCGTCGACGGCCCGGTAGGCGGCCTGCATGCCTTCCCGGCCGATCCAGGAGCCGCCGCCGGCGTCGCCGAGCAGGTGCCCCCAGCCGTCGACGCGTCGCCACCGGCCGTGCAGGTCGGTGCCGAGCGCGACCGCGCCGGTCCCGGCCGCCAGGACCGCCCCGGGCGTGAACCCGACCGCGCCGAGGTAGCCGGTGAGCAGGTCGGAGCAGAGCACGACCTGGGCCGCGCCGCTGGCGCGGGCGACGGCGCGCGTCACGGCCGTGCGCAGGTCCTGGCCGAGCAGCGCCGCACCGGTGCAGCCGACCGCCGCGGCGTGCGGCACCGGCCCGCCCGCGCCGGTGGTCACGTCACCGATGACGTCGGTGAGCACCCGCGCGAGGTGCTCACCGTCGACGGTCATGGGTTGCCGTCGGGCCGCCGCGGCCAGGACGCGGGGTGATCCGCCGGTGAGGCGGCTGATCCGGGCACGGAGCCCGGAGCCGCCGACGTCCACGCCGAGCACCACCGGGCCGGTCGGGGTGTTCACGGCCCGGTGAGGTGAGCCAGGGCGTGCCGGACGACGCCGTCCGCCGTCGTGAGCGCGGCCCGGGCGGTGGCGGTGTCGACGCCGGCCAGCAGCGCGGTGAGGGCGACCTTGAGGTCGCCGTCCGCGGCGGTGAGGGCGGCGCGGCAGTGCCCGTCGGCGGCGCCGGTGGCCTGCGCGAGGGTGTTCAGGACGCGGCCGCGGAGCTTGGCGTTGGTCGCCACGACGTCGACCATGAGGTTGGAGTAGGTGCGCCCGAGCCGGATCATGACTGCGGTGGAGAAGGTGTGCAGGACGACCTTCTGGGCGGTGCCGGCCTTCATCCGGGTCGAGCCGGTGACGACTTCCGGGCCGGTGTCGAGGCAGACGCAGACGTCGCTGTGCACGGCGAGCGCCGCGGCCGGGTTCGCGGTCACCAGGACGGTGGCGGCGCCGGCCAGCCGGGCGGCGGTGAAGGCGCCCGCCACGTACGGGGTGCGGCCGCTCGCGGTGAGCCCGACGACGAGGTCGGCGCCGGTGACGTCGGCGAGGTCGACCCGTCCCGTGGTCACGTCGTCCTCGACCTCCTCGACGGCGTCGGTCATGGCGACGGCGCCGCCGGCGAGGTGCGCGACGAACCGGCCGGTCGGGAAGCCGTAGGTGGGTGGCACCTCGGCGGCGTCGAGCACGCCGAAGCGGCCGGAGGAGCCGGCACCGGCATAGTGCACGCGACCGCCGGCGCGGAGCCGGTCGACGGCGAGATCGACGGCGCGGGCCAGCTCGGGCAGGGCGGCCTCGACGGCGGCCGGGACCTTGGCGTCCTCGGCGTTGATCCGGCGCAGGATGCCGAGGGTGTCGAGCAGGTCGATGTCGGTGGTGGCGGGATTGGCGGCCTCGGTGGGTGAGCCGACCCGCACGACGGTGCTCACCGGCCCTGCCGGTCGAAGGGCAGGACGTGGCCGCGGACGGCGTCGTGGGCGCGCTCCATCGCCTCGAGGGACTCGTCGTAGCGGCGGTGCGACAGTGCGACGTAGATGCAGTCGACGACGGTCAGCTGCGCGGTGCGCGAGGCGGTGCCGCCGCTGCGGAACGTGGTCTCCCGCGCCGCGGTGGTGAGCACGAGGCCGGCCAGTTCGGCCGCCGGGGACTGCGGGTTGCTGGTGATGACCGCGGTGGTCGCGCCGCGTCGTTTCGCCTCGGCCAGGGCGTCGAGGATCTCCCTGGTACGGCCGGAGTGGCTGATCGCCAGGGCGACGTCGCCGGTGGTGAGGGTGGAGGCGCTCATCAGCGCGGCATGCACGTCGGACCAGGCGGCCGCCGGCCGGCCGGCGCGGTGCAGCTTGTAGGCGGCGTCCTGGGCGACCGTGGCGGTCGACCCGACACCGTAGACGTCGATCCGGGTGGCGCTCAGGATCGCGGTGACGAGCGCGTCGAGCACCGAGACGTCCAGGTGCGCCACGGTGTCCTCCACCGCGCGGGCGTCGGCGAACCCCACCTTCTTGATCAGCTCGGTGAGGGAGTCGTCGCGGCCGATGTCGCCGCCGAGCGCGGTGTCGGCGCGGTCGTCGGCGCGCAGCCGTTCGGCCTCGGCGGCCAGGTGCAGCCGCAGCTGCGCGTAGCCGCGCAGGCCGATCGAGCGGCAGAACCGGGTGACGGTCGTCTCCGAGGTGCCGCAGAGCTGCGCCAGCTCGGAGATGGTCATCTCGGCGGTCGCGCCCGGGTCGTCGAGCACGCGGCGGGCGATCGCCTGCTCGGCGCGTGGCAGGTTCGACATCATGGTCCGCAGCCGGACCAACACGTCGCCGCTCATGGTGAAGCCTCCCCAGTGTGGTGGTGTGCGAGGTGGTGCTCGACGAGCCGCCACCGCGGCTCGTCCATGCCGTCGCCGGGAAACAGGCACCAGCCGTCACCGACGGTGTCCGCGTGGTCCAGCGCTGCCGTGAGGTCCCCCGGTGCGACCGGCGGACCCCAGTCGTAGCCGCGGGCCACGTGCGGGTCGGAGGTGACCTGGACCATCGGGATGGCCGGTCCGCGGAACGCCGCCGCGATGTCCGCGCCGCGGTCGGCCACCATGCTCGGCGGCTGGCCGAGGATGGCGTGGTAGGTCATCGGCAGCACGGCGTCCAGCCACGGCCGCCAGTCGGCGACGGCTTGGCCGAGCAGGTCACGGCGGGCGGCGTCACCGGCGGCCGGCACCACGAACGCGCCCAGCCACCGGTGCGGGCGGACGCGCTGCGCGACCCGGCGGATGACGTCGGTGACGACCGCGCAGCGAAACGCCGTCCACTGCTCCCGCAGCCGCCCGCGGAGCAGGGCGGCCGCGGCGTGCGGCGCACCGGGCAGCGCGATGCCGGACCATGCGGTGAACCGGGCCAGCGTGGCCGGGTCGAACGACGCGGCGCGCGGCACCGCACCGGTGCGCAGCTCGAGTTCCCAGTGCAGCGGCCACCGGATGAAGTCCAGGATCAGACCGTCGACGGGCCGTCCGGCGAGCGCGGCGCAGCGGTCGATCAGCGCCGCGGTGTAGTTGGTGTCGGTCGGCACGAGGCCGGTGTACCACTCCATCGGCTGCCACACGCGCCCGCCGGCGTCGACGGGCCGCAGGTCGTCGCGGCGGTGGCCGGGCGGCTCGGCGTGGTCGGAGAAGCAGGCCACGCTGCCGAGCACGGTCAGGCCCGCCGCGGCGCAGTCGCCGGCCAGGTCGTCGTCGACGGCCGCCGCCTTCGTGATCAGCGTGTCGATGCCGGCCCCGGCCGCACGGTGCAGCAGTGCGGCACGCGCCGGACCGGGCCGCAGCCGGCGGTCGAACACGTACATGGCTCTCATGCCCGGCCCACCGTCAGCTCGCCCGGGAAATGACATGCCACCTGGTGTCCGTCGGTGCCGTCGAGCGTGGGGTCACGTTCGCTGCAGATCGTACGTTCCGGCCGGTGCAGGGGCCCGATCGGGCAGCGGGTGCGGAACCGGCAGCCGGACGGCGGGTTCGCCGGGCCGGGCAGGTCGCCGCCGACGACGATGCGGTGCCGTCGGGCGGCGCCGAGCACCGGTTCCGGGGACGAGGCCAGCAGCGCGGCGGTGTACGGGTGCCGCGGCGTGCCGTAGACGGCGTCGGCCGGCCCGGTCTCGACGATCCGGCCCAGGTACATGACCGCGACCCGGTCGCTGAGGTGCCGGACCACGGCCAGGTCGTGGGCGATGAACAGGTACCCCAGGCCGAGCTGGTCGCGCAGGTCCGCCAGGAGGTTGACGATCTGCGCCTGGATCGACACGTCGAGGGCGGAGACGGGTTCGTCGAGGATGAGCACCCGGGGGTTGGTGGCCAGGGCGCGGGCGATGCCGATGCGCTGGCGTTGCCCGCCGGAGAACGCGTGCGGATAGCGGTCCAGGTGGGCCGCGCTGAGCCCGACGGTCTCGATCAGCTCGACCGCCCGGGTGTCGGCGGCGGTGCCGGCGAGTCCACCGGCCTGCAACGCCTCGCCGAGGGACTGCCGGATGGTGCGCCGCGGGTTCAGTGACGCGTACGGGTCCTGGAACACGTACTGCACCGGCCCGTCGGCGACGATCCGGCCGCCGGCCGGGCGGTGCAGCCCGACCACCGCACGGGACAGGGTCGACTTGCCGCAGCCGGACTCGCCGACCAGCCCGAGCGTCTCCCCCGCCGCCACCCGCAGCGAGATGCCGTCGACCGCGTACACCGGCCGCGGCGGCCGCCACGGCGCCGGGCGCCGCCCGCCGGTGACATCGACGCGCAGGTCGTGCAGTTGCAGCAGCGGCGCGCCGGCACCGGCGCGGCCGGCGGCCGGATCACCGGCGACCGGCGCCGGCCCAGCGGGTGCCAGGCCGGACTCGCCGGTCCGCCAGCACGCGCTGACGTGCCCGTGCCCGTCGTCCAGCAGCGGAGGCCGTTCGTCGGCGCACCGCGGCACGGCCACGGGGCAGCGGGTCCGGAACGAGCAGCCGCTCGGCAGGTCGGCCGGGTCCGGGGGTGTCCCGCCGATGGCCGGCAGGCGCCCGCCGCGCTCGCCGTCGAGGCGTGGCACGGCCCGCAGCAGCGCGGCCGTGTACGGGTGCGCCGCGTCGGTGAACAGGTCCGCCACGCTGCCGCGCTCGACGACCCGGCCCGCGTACATGACGACCGCCTCGGTGCACAGCTCCGCGACGACCCCCAGATCGTGGGTGATCATGAGGACGGCGATGCCGAGCTCGTCGCGCAACCGGCCCAGCAGCCGCAGGATCTGCGCCTGGATCGTCACGTCGAGCGCGGTGGTCGGCTCGTCGGCGATGAGCAGCCGCGGGTTGTTGGCCAGGGCGGTGGCGATCACGACCCGTTGCCGCATGCCACCGGAGAACTCGTGCGGGTAGTCGCGCAGCCGCCGGCGGGCGTCCGGGATGCCGACGAGGTCGAACAGCTCGGCCGCGCGGGCCATGGCGGCGCGCCGGCCGGTGCCGTGCACCCGCAGCGCCTCGGCGACCTGCTCGCCGACCCGCTGCACCGGGTTCAGCGCCGACTGCGGGTCCTGGAACACCATCGCGATGTCCCGGCCGCGCACCGCCCGCATCGCCCGCTCGGACAGCGTGAGCAGGTCCCGGCCGGCGAAGCGGACCTCGCCGGCGGTGACCCGGCCGGGTGGGCGCAGCAGCCGCAGGATCGACCGGGCGGTGACCGACTTGCCGGAGCCGGACTCGCCGACCAGGCCGACGATGCCACCGGCGGGCACGGTGAAGGTCACGTCCCGCACCGCCTCGACGACCCCGGCCGGGGTGTCGAACCGGGTGTGCAGGCCGCGCACATCGAGCAGAGCTGCTTCGGTCATGTCCGGTTCACCGCCGCGTTGAGCGCGTCGGCGAGCAGGCTCAGCCCGAGCGCGAGAAGGAGCAGGACGAGCGCCGGGCCGAGCACGTACACCGGCTGCTCACTCATGTGCCGCATGCCGACGTTGAGCAGCGCGCCCAGCGACGGCTCCGGCGGTTGGATGCCCAACCCGACGATGCTCAGTGAGGACTCCAGAAACACCGCGGCGACCATCCCGATCGCGGTCTGCACGATGACCGGGTCGACGGCGTTGGGCAGGATGTGCCGCAGCATGATCGTCCGGCCCGGCACCCGCATCACCCGGGCCGCCAGGACGTACTCGCGCTGCTGCTGCGCCAGCAGCGAGGCCCGGGCGAGCCGGCCGAACGCCGGCAGGCCGTAGACGACGATCGCGACGACGAGCGCCCACCAGCCGGGCCGCAGGACCAGGGCGACGCAGATGCCGAGGACCAGGCTCGGGAAGCCCAGGATCACATCGAGCGCGCGCTGCGTGAGTGCGCCCAACCAGGGCGCGACCGCGCCGGACAGCCCCAGCAGCGTGCCGAGCACCGCGCTGAGCGGGACGGCCACGAAGACCAGCGACAGGTCGACCCGCAGCCCGTACAGGGTGCGGACGAAGATGTCCCGGCCCAGCTCATCGGTGCCGAACGGCCTGCTCAGCTCGGGCGCGGCGAACGCGTCGGCGCCCTGGGCGTCGTACCCGCCGGGTGCCATCACCGGCACGAGCAGCGCCAGCAGGGCCAGCCCGGCGAGCACGACACCGCCGGTGATGCCCCGCGGGCGGCGCAACGCCCGAAGGTAGCGGCTCATGACACTCCCAACCGGATACGCGGGTCGAGGGTGGCGAGCAGGACCTCGGTCAGCAACTGGATGACCGCGGCGACGCCGACGGCGGCGAGCACCAGCACCTGCACAACGAGGTAGTCACGGTCGCGGACGCTGGACACCACGAGGGTGCCCAGGCCGTTGCGGGCGAAGATCGCCTCGACGACGATCGCACCGGCGAGGAGCTCCCCGAGCCGGATGCCGATCGCGACCACGGCGGTGCCGATGCTGTTGCGCAGCACGTGCCGCAGCGTGACCCGGACCGGGCGGGCGCCCTTGGCCACCGCGAGGTCGACGTAGTCGTCGCTGCGCGCCTGCCGCATCGCCGTCTCCAGCAACCGGGCGATCGCCGCCGCCTGCGGCAGCGCGAGCGCGAGTGCCGGCAGTGCGAGGTACTGCAGCGCGATGTCCGGGTCGTCGAGCAGGGCCACCTCGCCGCTGACCGGCAGGACCCTGAATGTGACGCCCAGCAGCAGCGCGAGCAGCAGGCCGGTGAGGAACGGTGGTGCGGCCAGCAGCACGCTGTTGACCGCGTCGAGGGTCCCCCGCGCCCACGGCGAGCGCGGGCCGCCGCCGAGGGTACCCAGGACGATGCCGAGCACCGCCATGATGATCCCGGCGACGATCGCCAGCTCGACGGTGCTGCCGATCCGGTCGCCGATCATCTCGGCGACCGGACGGCCGGTCAGGTACGAGGTGCCCAGATCGCCGGTGAGCACGCCGCCGAGCCAGTGGAAGTACTGCTCCACCGCCGGCCGGTCCAGCCCGAGCAGCGCCCGGACCTCGGCGACCTGCTCCGGTGAGGCGTCCGCGCCGGCGACCGCGACGGCCGGGTCGCCGGGCGCCAGCCGGGGCAGCGCGAACGCCAGCACCGAGCTGACCAGCAGCACACCGAGGACCGCCGGGGCCCGGCGCGCCAGGAACACCAGCATGGTCTCAGGCCGCCAGGAAGGCGTCGGTGGCCACGACACTGCCCAGCGCCACGGTCCGCACGCCCTGCAGCGTGGCGCTGCGCACGTGGTACTGCGGCGCGACCATGGTCACGTGGCTGAACGACTCGTCGAGCAGGTACGTCGACAGCCCGGCCAGCGCGGTGCCTTTCGCCCCGTCGCCGGCCTCCTGCAGGGTGGCACGCAGCTGGTCGTACTGCGCGGCGGTGAACTGTGACGGGTTCCCGGCCCGCAGCGACGGCATCGCGTCCACGATCGTCGCCGCGGAGAAGCCGACCATGCCGTGCAGCAGCAGGAACGCCGGCCCGAGCGTGCCCTTGACCTGCCGGGCGTCGAACTCGGCAGTGTCGAGCGCGACCGCCTCCGGCGCCAGTCCGATCTGCTCCAGGTTGAACCGCACGATCTCGAAGAGGTTCTTCATCGTCGGCAGGTTCGCGAACGCGATCGGGACCCTCGCGCCCTTCGCCCCGGCCTGCTCCACGAGCGCCTTGGCCTTGGCGACGTCGAGGCTGTACCTGGTCGCGAGGTCCTTCGGGTACCCGGTCTCCTCCGGCGTCCACCACAGGTCGGTGACGGTGGCGTCACCGCCGAACACCTGCGCCTTGATCCGTTCCCGGTCCAGGGCCCAGCCGACCGCCTGGCGGACCTCCTTCTTGTCGAACGGCGCCGCGGTCACGTTCAGTCCGAGCGGGTAGAACACGCCACCGGCGTTCTCCAGCGCGAAGTTCCTGTCCTCCCGCAGCGCCTTGATGTCGGCCGTGGACAGGCCGTTGACCAGGTGGCTGCGGCCACCGCGCAGCGCGGTCTGCAACGCGGTCGGGTCCGTGATCACCGCGATCTCGACCTTGTCCAGGTAGGGCCGGTCGGCGTCACGATAGGCCGGGTTGCGTTCCAGGGTGATCGACGCGCCGGGCTTCCACTGCTTCCACACGAACGGGCCGGTCCCGACCACCTGGCTGCCGTCGCCGATCTTGGCGAACGTCTCCTTGTCGACGACCATCGTGAGGTGGAACAGGTCGAAGAGGCTGTCCGTCGGCCGGGCCAGGGTGATCGTCACCTGGTGCGGGCCGGTCGCCTCCACCTTCGTCAGCTTCAGCGCCACCGCCCGCAGCTGTGAGGCGTTCTTCGCGTCTTTGACCTGCTCCAGCGAGAACACCACGTCCTCGGCGGTCATCGGCCGGCCGCTGTGGAACTTCACGTCGTCGCGGAGCTCCAGCACGACGCCGGTGCGTTCGGCGTTGAAGGTCCAGGACTTCGCCAGCACCGGCTGCGGCTGACGCTGCGCGTCGAACTCCGCGAGGGGTTCGAAGACCAGCCGCCGCCACATCCAGTTCCCGGCCCGGTTGGCCATCACCGCG
The DNA here is from genome assembly GCF_000716715.1 of Dactylosporangium aurantiacum. Classification (GTDB taxonomy): domain Bacteria; phylum Actinomycetota; class Actinomycetes; order Mycobacteriales; family Micromonosporaceae; genus Dactylosporangium; species Dactylosporangium aurantiacum. Next base: position 51,840 of record NZ_JNYJ01000042.1, read on the forward strand.
CCCGGCTGGGCGTCGGCGCTGGCGGCGAGCTGCAGCGTGCCGCCCCGCTTCGGGACACCGGTCGCCGACACGGGTGAGCGGTCCACCGCCGACTCGCAACCGGCGGCCACCAACGCCGCCGCTCCGACGCCGCCGCCCAGCACGAGGCGGCGCGAGACAAGACCCTGTAAAGGACTCATTGACCTGGTACTTCCCTTCGCTGACCGCCGATCTGGCCGGCGTGGCGAGCAACGTAGCAAGGCGGACGCCACGAAGGGAAGAGTTTTCGTGTCCGATTTTCTTTCGAGGCTCCGTTGACGGGAATTAGTAACCAGTGCGACGCTGAGACCCGTGACCCCACCCGACCGGCGCTGGCCACGCCGCCTGTACCGGCAAGGCACCGAGCCGGACGTGCGGTTCACCCTCGCCAACGAACGCACCCTGCTCGCCTGGCTGCGCACCGCGCTGGCGTTCATCGTCGCCGGCGTCGCCGTCCACACCCTGGGCGGCGGCATTCCCGCGGCCGTTTCCCGCCCCACGTCGGCCGCGTTGATCGGCCTCGGCGCCGCCCTGCCGGTGGCCGCCTACCTCCGCTGGATCCGCAACGAAGCCGCCCTGCGCAGCCGCCGCCCGCTCGCCGGCGCCGCCCTCGGCACCATGGTCGCCGCGGCGACCGTCATCACGGCGGTCCTGCTCGTCAGCCGCACGGCCGGATGACCACCACCGACCCCGGCCTCCACGCCGAACGCACCGCGCTCGCCCACGGCCGCACCAGCCTTGCCTGCCTCACCGCGGGCGCCGGCCTGGCCAAGCTCGCACCCATCACGCCGCCGGGCACGAAGCGCTGGGCCCTGCTCTGTGCCGGCGCCGCGCTGCCCGCCACGGCCGTGGCGCTCCACCTCCTCGTCACCGCCCCCGCCGTGCCGGCACCACTGCGACTCGCCGGCGTCGCCGTCGCCACCAGCCTCGCCGGCGCGGCCGCCTTCCTCCTGATCTAGGTGTCACCGGTGCCCGTGGCGTTCACGCTTCCCCCGGCACCGTGCCCGTCCCGGCCGATCACCGCCGCTCCGGGTCGGCATCGTCCGCCGGTGCGCCTCGCCGCCGGTCCGGTGCCAGGTGGGCACGCACTTCGGCGGCGATCTCGGCGACCACGCGGTCGACGGTCGCCGCCACCGCCGGTGTCAGACCGGTGCCGAGGCCGGTGTCCGCCGCCTCGACCCCGAACACGATCATCCGGTCCGGCAGACGGTCCAGCTCGCGGGCCAACGCCATCGCCTCGCCCATGTCCGTGGTGTGTGAGCTGGCGGTCCTGGCCCGTTCGGGGACCAGGCACGGCACGACCAGCCGGTGCAGCCGGCCCGGATGCGCCGGTCGCACCCGCACGGCCTCGACGAGGATGGCGAGGCGCCGCCGCTCCCACAGCATGATCAGCGCGCAGGACTCGCCGTCGCTCTCGGCCACGGTCGTGCCTGGAAGGCCGGCACGCCGCAGCCGCTGGACCACGGCCGGGCCGACGCCGTCGTCACGCCGGTACGGGTTGCCGACGCCGATCACCACCACCGGTGGGATCACGTGCGCTCCACGGTGAGGTCCAGGAAGTGCGTGGCGCACGAGATGCACGGGTCGTAGTTGCGGATCGCCCGCTCGCACTGGGCGGTGAGCTGCTCGTCGTCGAGCTCCAACCGGTCCTGCACGAAGCGGCGCAGGTCGTCCTCGATGCTCGGCTGGTTCTGCGCGGTCGGTGGCACGATCCGCGCGCTGCGGATGGTCCCGTCGCCGTCGATGTCGTAGCGGTGGAACAGCACGCCGCGTGGCGCCTCCGTCGCGCCGTACCCGGTGGCCGGCCGCGCCGGGACGGCCACCGAGGCCGGTGCCGGCGGCTGGTACGCCGCCACGAGCCGCAACGCCTCGTCGAGCGCGTACACGATCTCCACCGCCCGCACGACGATGCTGCGGAACGGATTGTCACAGCGCGGTCCGAGTCCCGCGGCGGCGGCCGCCTCGCGGGCGAGCGGCGACAGCACCGCGTGGTTGAGCGCGTACCGGGCGAGCGGGCCGGTGAGGTACTTGCCCGCGCCGGCCAGCCGGGCGTGCAGCGCGGTCGAGTGCGGCACCTGCGCTTCGACGACGTGCTGCTCGAACGCGCGCACCGGGAACGACCGCCCGGTCGAGGTCCCCGGCCGGCCGCGGTCGATGGGGTACCGCCGCGGGTCGACCAGGGCGAGCAGCTCATGGTCGACGGTGAAATCCGGGAACGGGAAGCCGGCGACCCACTCGACCGTGGCCAGCGCGTGCTCGAGCGCCGGCCGCAGCGTGTCGCGGGCCAGCGCGCGCAGCTCCTCGACCGACGGCGCGTGGTGGAAGCCGCCGACGCGCACGTTGATCGGGTGGATCGCCCGCCCGCCGACCAGGTCGAGGATGGCGTTGCCGGCCTTCTTCAGAGCGAGCCCGCGTTCGACGGCGTCGCGGTGGTCGCGGGCCATCTCCACCACGCCGGGGTAGCCGAGGAAGTCCGGTGCGTGCAGCAGGTACACGTGCAGGGCGTGGCTGGCCACCCATTCGCCGCAGTAGAGCAGCCGGCGCAGCTCGGCGATCGGTTCGCTGACCCGCACGCCGCAGGCGTCCTCGATGGCCAGGCAGGCGCTCATCTGGTACGCCACCGGGCAGATCCCGCAGATGCGGGCGGTGATGTCGGGTGGCTCGGTGTGGCCGCGACCGCGCAGGAACGCCTCGAAGAACCTGGGCGGTTCGTAGATCTGCAGCCGCACGTCCGTCACCGTGGTGCCGTCGACCCGGACGTACATGGCGCCTTCGCCCTCGACCCGGGCGAGCGCACCGACGCGCAACGACCGGTCGTTGCGGTGGGTCATCGGCGCTCCCCCTCCTCGGCGGCGGCCTGGAACTCCGGCTTGGCGGCGTGGAAGGTGCGGAACACCCGTGCCGCGTCCGCCGGGGACATGCCGAGGGCGCGCAGCGACGCGGTCATCGCGGCGGTGTTCGGCCCGGCCATCGGTCCGAAGCAGCCGTAGCAGCCGCGGCCGTACGCGGGGCACAGCGCGCCGCAGCCGGCGCGGGTGACCGGGCCGAGACACGGGATCCCCTGCGCCACGGTCACGCAGGTCGTGCCGCGCAGCTTGCACTCCTGGCAGACGCTGTGCACGGGCAGGCCGGGACGCCGGCCGGCGAGCACGGCGCTCAGCACGCCGATGAGCTGGCGCCGGTCGATCGGGCAGCCGGGCAGCTCCAGGTCGACGCGGACGTGCGCGGAGATGGGCGTGGACTGTGCCAGGGTCGCCACGTACTCCGGTCTGGCGTAGACCACCGACCGGAACTCCTCGACGTCGGCGAAGTTGCGCAGCGCCTGGACGCCGCCGGCGTTGGCGCACGCGCCGATGGTCACCAGCATGCCGGACTGCTCCCGGATGCGGTGGATGCGCTCGATGTCGGTCTCGGTGGTGACCGATCCCTCGACGAGCGAGACGTCGTAGGGGCCCTCCCGCACGGCGCTGGACGCCTCCAGGAAGTGGGCGATCTCGACGTGCTCGGCGAGCGGCAGCAGCTCGTCCTCGCAGTCCAGCAGGGTGAGCTGGCAGCCGTCGCACGACGCGAACTTCCAGACCGCGAGCCTCGGCTTGCCCATCACAACTCCTTCGTCATCAGCAGCGGCCCGGCGGCGTCGAAACGGGCGACGGGGCCGTCGCGGCACAGCAGCAGCGGGCCGAGCTGGCAGTGCCCGCAGTGGCCGAGACCGCAGTGCATGTTGCGCTCCAGGGACAGCCACACGCGGTCGGCCGGCACGCCCCGGTCGGTGAGGCCACGCGCGGCGAACCGCATCATGATCTCGGGGCCGCACACGTAGGCGCTCGTCTCGGCGGGGCGGCCGCGGAGGTGGTCGAACAACGCGGTCACCACGCCCACGTGCCCGGTCCAGCCGGCGGCGGCGCGGTCGACGGTGACGAACACGTCGACCCCGGCGCTCCGCCAGGACTCGTACTCGCCGGGATACAGCAGGTCCTGCGGTGTCCGCCCGCCGATGAGCACCGCCACGCCGCGGTAGCGGTCGCGGCAGGCGACGGCGTGCCGCACGACGGGCCGCAGCGGTGCCAGACCGAGGCCGCCGGCGACGACGACCAGGTCGGCGCCGGCGGGCGCCGGCAGGTCCCAGCCGTGGCCGAACGGTCCGCGGACGCCGAGCACGTGTCCCGGCTCGGCGTGGCACAGGGCCCGGGTCGTGGCGCCGACCGCCCTGATGGTGTGCAGGAGACCACCCGCGCCGTACCGCCCGGACACGGAGATCGGCACCTCCCCGACGCCGAACGCGTACAGCATGGCGAACTGGCCGGGCCGGAACACCGGCAGCGGCTCGTCGACCGGCTCCAGCGCGACGGTGACCGTGTCGGCGGTGTCCCACGACCGGTCGACGACCCGGTAGCGGGCCGGCGTCATCGTCGTCATGTCGGCACCGAGTACAGGTCGAGCAGGCGCATCCTGGTGGCCTGCATCCGGTCGACCACGACGGCCATGAGGCGCTTGGTCAGCTCGTAGCCGAACGCCGGGTCGGCGTCGCACAACGCGCGGGTCGCCGGGCCGTCGACCGCGATGCTGAGCACCGGCTCGACGGCCACCGCGCCGAACCGCCAGCGGTACGGCGGGAAGCGCCAGGACCAGCCGAGGACGGCACCCGGGCCGAGCGTCTCGACGATGAGGTCGCCGCGCCCGGGCACCCGGATGTCGAGGTTGACCGAGCCCTCCTGGATGAGCCAGAACCGGTCGGCCGGGCCGTTCTCCTCGAAGACGCGCGCACCGGCACCGAACGGCACGCGGCACGCCCAGCGGGACAGGCGTTCGAGGTCGGGCGGCGGCAGGCCGGCCAGGAACGCGTGCGCGGCGAGGAGGTCGTACATCGCGGTCATGGGGAGTCCCCGGTCGTGGCTGGGTGGGCGTCGAGGGCGTGCAGCTCCGCGGTGACGTCGATGCCGACCGGGCACCAGGCGATGCACCGGCCGCAGCCGACGCACCCGGACTCGCCGAACTGGTCGTGCCAGGTGCCGAACTTGTGGGTGAGCCATTGCCGGTAGCGGCCGCGGCGCGAGTCGCGCACCGGCCCGCCGTGCAGGTAGCTGAAGTCCAGGTCGAAGCAGGACTCCCAGGACTGCCAACGCTCGGCGTGCTCGCCGGTCAGGTCGGTGGTGTCGGTGACCGACGTGCAGAAGCACGTCGGGCACACCATCGTGCAGTTGCCGCAGGCCAGGCAGCGCTGTGCCACGTCGTCCCACTGCGGGTCCTCGCGATGGCCGGCGAGCAGCGTGCGCAGGTCCGCCTCGGGCAGCGTCCGCCCCATCCGCGCCGCCGCGGACGCCACCGCCGCCGCCTCGGACGCCACGTCCGCGTCGGCCGCCGGCGTCGACGGCACCCGCGCGAGGACCGCCTCGCCGCCGGCCGTCGCGCCGGCGGCCAGGTACGTGCCGTCCGGGCGTTCGGTCAGCACGATGTCGTGGCCGGCCCCGGCCCGTGGACCGCCGCCGGCCGACACGCAGAAGCAGGCGCCGCCGGGCTCGGTGCAGTTGACCGCCACGATCATGATGTCGGCCCGCCGGGCCGCATAGCGACCACCGTCGCCCAGCACGTGGTCGAGGACGCCGATCGCGCGCAGGTCACACGGCCGCACGCCGAACAGCGCCAGCCGGCGCGGCTGCGGTGCCTCGTCGGTGACCCGGAAGCCGTCCTCGGTCCTGTCGGCCGACCACAGCGCCTGGCGGGGCGGATGCAGCACCTGCTTCCACGACTGCGGACCCGACGTGTGGGTGAACGCGCGCCGCTCGTCGCCGCGGCGCAGCCGGTAGGTCCCCGCCTCGACCTCCGTCCGCCACCCGTACGGCAGCTGTGCGGCGCTGTCGATCTCGGCCAGCACGATCGCGTGCCCCCGCACCGTCGGACCGATGACAGTCCGTCCGTCCGACCGCAGCGCGGCCAGGAGGTCGTCGAGCCCGGACAGCAGGACCGGTCCGTCCACCGGTGCCGGGTGTTCCCTGGTCATGGTATTTCTCCTGGATGTCTCCCGCCGGGGGCGTTTCCTCCAGCACAGCACGGGACCGGCGCCCGCCGCATCAGCAGATCCGGGGCAGCTGCTCGCCGACCAGCATGTCGACGACCCGCCGGCCGCCCATGAGGGTGTTCATGACCACCCGCCCCGGATGCGCGTCCACCACCTCACCGAGTCGGACCGCGTGCCGCCCGTCGGGCGCCGACCGCATCGCCGCCAGCACCGCCACGGCGCGATCGGCGGCGACGACGGCCAGCAGGCAGCCCTCGTTCGCGACGTGCAGCGGGTCCAGGCCCAGCAGCTCGCAGGCGGCGGCGACGGGTGCCGGCACCGGGAGCGCGGCCTCGTCGATCTCGATCCCGACCCGCGAGGCCGCGGCGATCTCGTTCAGCGCCGACGCGACCCCGCCGCGGGTGGGGTCGCGCATGACGTGGATGTCCCGCTCCGCGCCGGCCACCATCGTCGCGACGAGCCGGTGCAGCGGGCGGGTGTCGGAGGCGATCTCGGCCTCGAACCCCAGTGACTCGCGCGCGCTGAGGATGGTCGTGCCGTGCGCGCCGATCGGGCCGGACAGCAGCACGACGTCGCCGGGGCGGGCGTACGCGGCGGACACCCGGGCCCCCGGCAGCCGCCGGCCGATCCCGGTCGTGGTCACGAACAGGCCGTCCGCGGCGCCCCGCCCCACCACCTTCGTGTCGCCGGTGACGACCGGCACCCCGGCGGCGGCCGCGGCGGTGCCGACCGAGGCGGTGACCCGCCGCAGGTCCGCGACCGCGAAGCCCTCCTCGATGATGTACGCCACCGCCAGCGCCACCGGGGCGGCGCCCATCATGGCGAGGTCGTTGACGGTGCCGTGGACGGCGAGCGCGCCGATGTCGCCGCCCGGGAAGAACAGCGGGCTGACCACGAACGCGTCGGTGCTGACCACCAGGTCGACCCCGCCGACCGGCACGACCGCCCCGTCCTCCGGCACGCCCTCGCCCGCGCCGCCCAGACCCGGCAGCACCACGTCACGCAGGAGCTCCGCGGACAGCTGGCCGCCGCTGCCGTGCCCGAGCAGGATCTTCTCGCGCTCCGCGGCGGGCGCCGGGCAGCCACCGAGGGCGGGGTCGACCGTGGTCATCGCGGCGGCCCCGGCACGACCACCGGCGCCCGGCGCCGGCCCGCGCTGTAGAACGCCGCGCAGGTGCCCTCGGTGGAGACCATCGGCGCGCCGAGCGGCGTGCGCGGCGTGCACAGCGTCCCGTACGCGGTGCAGTCCGTCGGCACGCGCGTGCCCCGCAGGATGTCACCGGCGATGCAGGCCGGGTGTTCCCGCGCGGTCATGTCCGCCACCGCGAAGCGCCGCTCCGCGTCATGGCAGGCGAACTCCTCGGTGAGCGTCAGGCCGCTGCCGGGAATGGTGCCGATGCCCCGCCAGGCCCGGTCGCCGATGCGGAACACGCGCCGGATCGCGTCCTGTGCCTCGGTGTTGCCGGACCGCCGTACCGCTCGGGCGTACTGGTTCTCCACCGCCGCCCGGCCCTGCTCGAGCTGCCGGACGGCCATCAGGATGCCCTCGAGAAGGTCGAGCGGCTCGAACCCCGTCACGACGATCGGCACGTGGTAGCGGTCGCTGATCGGCTCGTACTGGGTCCAGCCCATCACCGCGCAGACGTGCCCGGCGGCGAGGAACCCCTGCACCTCGCAGTCCGGCGCGTCGAGGATCGCCGTCATCGCCGGCGGGACCAGCACGTGGCTGACCAGCACGCTGAAGTTGGTCAGCCCGAGCCGGTGGGCGTGCAGCACCGCCATGGCGTTCGCCGGCGCGGTGGTCTCGAAGCCGACCGCGAAGAACACCACCTCGCGGTCGGGCCGCTCGGCGGCGATGCGCACCGCGTCGAGCGGGGAGTAGACCACCCGGACGTCCGCGCCTCGTGCCCGCAGCGCCAGCAGGTCGGCCGACGTCCCCGGTACGCGCAGCATGTCGCCGTAGGAGGTGAAGACGACCTCGGCGCGCCGGGCGATGGCGAGCGCCTTGTCGATCAGCTCCAGCGGCGTCACGCAGACCGGGCAGCCCGGTCCGTGGATCATCCGGATGCCGGCCGGCAGCAGCTCGTCGATGCCCTGCCGCACGATGGTGTTGGTCTGGCCGCCGCACACCTCCATCAGCGTCCACGGCCGCGAGGTCACCGCCTCGATCTCGGCGAACAGGCGGCGGGCGAGGGCGGGGTCGCGGTACTCGTCGAGGTACTTCACGGCGCCGTCCGCTCCGCCGCCCCGGGGGACAGCTCCCGCTCCAGCGCGTCGCCCATGGCGCGCAGGATCTCCAGCGTGCGCCGCGCCTCCGCCTCGTCGACGCGGCTGATCGCGAACCCGACGTGGACGATCACGTAGTCGCCCACCTGGGCCTGCGGGGTGTAGGCGAGGCACACCTCACGCAGCACGCCGCCGAAGTCGACCGTCCCCATCGTGATGCCGCCGGCATCGGCGGTCCGCAGGATCCGGCCCGGCACACCGAGGCACATGCCGCTCACCCCCTCCGCAGCCGCGCGGCGGCGACCGCCGCCTGGCCGTAGCTGATTCCCCCGTCGTTGACCGGCACCCGCTCGTTGATCAGCGGCTCCAGCCCGGCGGCGGACAGGCCGCCGAGCAGCGCTTCGGCGAGCAGCCGGTTCTGCATGACGCCGCCGGACAGGCAGACGGTGCGCAGGCCGTGCCGCGCCGCGACCCGTGAGCACACGGCGATGGTCACCGCGGCCACGGTGGCGTGGAAGCGGGCGGCGAGGACCGCGACGTCGACACCGTCGCGGCGCCCTTCGAGCAGCGCCAGCAAGGTGCGCGTGGCGTCGTACACGAGCATCCCGTCGCGGGCGACCAGCCGCCACGGCAGCTCGGGCGCTGCCCCGCCCGGACCGGCCGCGGCCTCCAGCGCGACCGCGGCCTCGCCCTCGTACGTCGCGTCGTCGCGCAGGTCGAGCAGCGCGGCGGCGGCGTCGAACAGGCGACCGGCGCTCGACGCGACGGGACAGTTGACGCCGCGCTCGACCATGCGCCGCACGGTGGACACCTCGCGCGGTGGCAGCCGCCGCAGGAGCGGCCGGGCCAGGCGCAGGGCGGTCGCGCGGGTGCGCTCGTCCAGGCCCTCGCCGCCGAACAGGTACCCCAGTGCCATGCGGACCGGCCGGCGCACCGCGGCGGCCCCGCCCGGCAGCGGGGCCCGGCCGAACCGCGCCACCCGCCGGTAGGTGGCGAGGTCGGCGACGAACACCTCGCCGCCCCACAGCGTGCCGTCGTCGCCCAGGCCCAGCCCGTCGTACGCGACCCCGATGAACGGCCCGGTCACGCCGTGCTCGGCGGCGCAGGACGCGACGTGCGCGTGGTGGTGCTGCACCCCGATCCGGCGGTGCACCGGCAGGGTGGCCGCGTACTGCGTGGACAGGTAGCCGGGGTGCAGGTCGTGGGCGACGACGTGCGGCTCGGCGCCCACCACCCGGCACAGGTGCGCCAGGTTCGCCGTGAACGCCTCCATCGTGGCCTGCTGCTCCAGGTCGCCGGTGTGCGGCCCGGTGACCGCGGTGCCGCCACGGGCCACTGTGAACGTGTGCTTGAGCTGGCCGCCGACGGCCAGCAACGGCTCCGGCGCGGGCACCGGGAGGTCGATCGGCTCCGGCGCGTAGCCGCGGGCCCGCCGCACGACCGACGCCCGCCCGGCGACGACGTGGGTGACCGAGTCGTCGTAGCGGGACCGGATCGGCCGGTCGTGGGTGAGGAACCCGTCCGCGAGCCCGGCGAGGCGTCGCCGCGCGTCGGCGTCGTCGATCGCGATCGGCTCCGCCGACAGGTTGCCGCTGGTGACCACCAGCGGACGGTCGAGGTCCGCGAGCAGCAGATGGTGCAGCGGTGAGTACGGCAGGAAGAGCCCGAGCCGCGGCGCACCGGGCGCCACCGCGGACGCCAGCCCGCGGCCGGGACGCGCCTCGACGAGGACCACCGGCCGGGCGACCGAGGTCAGCGGCGCCGCCTCGGCGTCATCGACGCGTGCCAGGTGACGCGCCGCGGCCAGACTCCCCACCATGACGGCCAGGGGCTTCGCCGGGCGGTGCTTGCGGGCGCGCAGCCGGCCGACGGCGGCCTCGTCGGTCGCGTCGCAGACGAGCTGATAGCCGCCGAGCCCTTTGAGCGCGACGATGCCCCCGCCGCGGATGCACGTCTCCGCGGCGCGCAGCGCGTCCTCGCCGCAGGCGTCCTCCTCGCCGCGGGCGGCATCCTGGCCCGGGATGTGCCACGCCAGTCGCGGGCCGCACACCGGGCACGCGATCGGCTCGGCGTGGAAGCGGCGGTCGGCCGGGTCGGCGTACTCCGCCGCGCAGTCGGCGCACATGGCGAACGCGTCCATCGTCGTGCGCGCCCGGTCGTACGGCAGAGCATCGATGATCGTCGCACGTGGGCCGCAGTCGGTGCAGTTGACGAACGCGTACCGGTACCGGCGGTCGCCCGGGTCGAACAGTTCGGCCAGACACGCCTCGCACGTGGCGAGGTCCGGCGGTGTACGGCGCAGCTCCGGCCCGTGTCCCGCCGGGCCTCGCCGGACCGACGGCTCGACCGTGAACCCGGCGCCGGGGGCCGGCGCGCCGCCGTCCAGTTCCCTGATCCGCAGCTCGGACACCCGGGCCCGGGCCGGCGCGTCGGTGCGCAGCCGTGCGGCGAGCGTGGCGATCGTCTCGGGCGGCCCGGCGGCCTCGACCACCACGAGACCGTCATCGTTGCGGACCGACCCGTCGACGCCCAGACCGCGGCCGAGGCGGTACACGAACGGACGGAATCCGACGCCCTGCACCGTCCCGTGGATTTCGATGCGACACGCCACCCGCGCCTGGATCGTGTTCATGCGTCCAGCACCTCGTGTCGCGGCCGATCCGGCCCACCGCGACGACCCATGCTTCAAGTCTCGTCCGGCGGCGCTCCGGGACGAAGGCGTTCGGGCCCCGCTCACCCGGGTCATTCGGCCTCATCCTGCGCGGGTGAGCCGGTCGCCGGGCGCCCGTCTCATCCACGTACATCGACGAACAGTCGGATATGTGTCCGAGCGATGCGGCAACCTGTCCCACTTCCGACTGGTCCAGAACATGGCGCACCACCAATGTTTGCATTGGAGCACGTAAATGGAAGGGGAGGCGTGGCGGAAACGACGAGGGAGCCGGCCGGAGCGCTCGATCCCGCCCAGGTCGCTGCCGTTGACACCCTCGCCGGGCTGGCGCGGCTGCTGCGCCAGCTGCGCCGCCGGGAGGCGCGGCGGCAGGGTGAGCGCGAGCTGACGTACCGGGAGCTGGCCGCCGCCACCGGCTGGTCGAGCTCGGTGATCGGGGCGTACCTCACCGGCGAGACCCTGCCGCCGACGAACCGGTTCGACGCGCTGATCCAGGCGCTCGGCGCCGGCCCGGCCGAGCAGCGGCTGCTCGCCACCGCCCGGGACCGGGTCGAGGAGCGGCCGCGCGGCGGCGGGAAGGGCGTGGTGCGACTCGGCGGGCCCGCGCTCGTCGGGCGCTCGGCGGAGCTGGCGCGGGTCCAGGTGGCCGTGGACGCCACGGTGCGCGGCAGCGGCGGCGCGATGTTCCTGGTCGGCGACGCCGGCATCGGCAAGACGCGGCTGGCCACCGAGGCGGCGCGGTGCGCGGAGGTCGCCGGGCTGCGGGTGCTCAAGGGCCGGGCCGTGTCGCCGGCCATGCAGTTCCGGCCGCTGCGGGAGGCCGTGCTGCCGGTGCTGCGCCACGACGGCCCACCCGACGATCCGATGCTGGTGCCGTATCACGCCGCCCTGTCCCGGCTCGTGCCGGAGTGGCGCGCCGCCCGGCCCGACGGCGCCGACGGCTCGCTCGTCGTCCTGGCCGAGGCGGTGCTGCGGCTGGCCGTGGCGATCGGCCGGCCGCGGGGCTGCCTGCTGCTGCTGGAGGACCTGCACGAGGCCGACCCGGAGACGTTGGCGGTCGTGGAGTACCTGGTCGACAACGTCGCGGCGGAGCACGTGCTGGTCGTGGCGACGGCCCGGCCCGCGCCGGGCGGCGCGGCCGAGCTGTTCCGGGCGGCCCGCCAGCGGCGCACGGGGCAGCTGGTCACGCTCGGCCCCCTCGACGAGGAGGCGGTCCGCCGGTTGGCGGGCGCCTGCCTGGACGCCCCGGACGAGGAGGTGCCGCCGGCGGTGCTCGCCCGGCTCGCGGCGATCGCCGACGGCGTGCCGTTGCACGTCGAGGAGCTGCTGGCGGGTATGGTCGGCGACGGTGTGCTGGTCCGCGACGACGGCCGCTGGACGCTGTCCGGCCCGGTCGACGCGACCCTGCCCGCCACGCTCGCCAGCACGCTGGCCGGGCGCGTCGAGCGGCTCAGCGAGCCGACCCGCGCGATGCTGCACGCCGCGACGCTGCTGGGGCGGCAGTTCAGCGCCGAGAACGCCGGCGCGATCGCGGACGTCGCGGGGCTCGCCCTGGTGGCCTGCCTGCGCGAGGCGGTGGGGGCGCAGCTGCTGGTCCCGGACGAGGACGACCCGGCGCTGTACCGCTTCCGCCATGTGCTGACCGCCGAGGTGCTGCGCGCCCAGTTGCTGCCGGTCGAGCGGGCGCTGCTGTCGGGGCGCGCGGCCGCCGCCGTCGAGACCGCCGCCCCCGACGGGTGGCCGCTGCTCGCCGCCGAGCTGTGGGCGGCGGCCGGCGAGCCGCTCAAGGCGGCGCTGCGGTTCGCCGAGGCCGGCCGCCAGGCCACCGCCGAGGGCGCGCTGACCACCGGTGTCGCCCTGCTGGAGCGGGCGCTGGGCATGACCGGCGACACGGCCGGCGACGACGGGCTGCGCTCGCAGATCGTGGTGGCGCTGGTCGACGGGTACGCCGACGCCGGGCGCATCGAGGACGCCCAGGCCGTGGCGGCCCGGTTCAGCGGCCACGCCGAGATCCACCTGCGCCTGGCCCGGGTCGCCGCCGCCGCCGGTGACTGGCTGCCCGGCCTGGACCAGGTGGCCGTGGTCCGCGGCCTGCTGGGCGCCGACCCGGACCCGGCCGTCGCGGCCCGCGTCGACGAGGTCGCGGCACGGCTGGTGTTCGGCAACCCGACCACGGACCGGCGGGCCGCCGCGCGGGAGCTGGCCCGGCGGGCGCTGGCGGCGGCCGACGCCACCGGCCAGCCGGACGTGGCGGTGGGGGCACTGGAGACGCTGGGCCGGTGCGCACGGCTGCACGACATGGCGGAGGCGGACGCACTGTACCGGCGTGGGCTCGCCCTCGCCGACGAGCACGGCCTGGCCGCGCGCCGGATCGGGCTGCTGTACAACCTCGGCGCCCACGACGGCATCCGGGACGGCGACGTCGACCGGCTCGTGGAGGCGCTCGCCGTCGCTCGGGACGCCGGCGCGGTCGTCACCGCCCTGGACATCGAGATCGAGCTGTGCATGGCACGGGTCTGCCGCGGCGAGTACGCGGAGGTGCAGTTGGTCGCGCGCCGCTGCGAGGAGACCGCGGCGCGGCTGCGGCTCACGCACTCGCGGCTGATCGCGCTCGGGGTGCGGATCATGGCGGCGGCGCACCGCGCACAGCGCCGCGAGGTCGACACGCTGATGGCCCGCTACCGTGACCTGGGCGGGGAGGACGACGACTTCGCCGCCGCGGTGCACGGCGTCGGGCTCGCGTTCGGGCACCTGCTGTACGAGGAGCACGATCTCGCCCGCGACGAGCTGGCCCGGTCGGTCGCGCAGGAGTCGAGCCGGCCGGTCTCCTACGTGTCGTTCATCAACGCGCCGCACCTGCTGCTGTCGGTGCGTGACGGCGCGGCCGGCCGCGCCGAGTGCGCGGCGTTCGCCGCCTCACCGCAGGCCGAGGCCGGCTGGAACCGGCAGTTCCTGCTGCTCGCCGAGGCGGTGGCAGCGGCCCGGGCGGGCGCGCCGACCGAGGCGGAGGCGAGCATGGCGACGTTCCTGGCGTCGTCGGAGCGGTTTCCGATGGCACGGTTCCTCGGGCTGCGCCTGGTCGCCGAGGACGCGGTCGAGCGGGGCTGGGGCGAGCCGACGGGCTGGCTGCGCACCGCCGAGGCGTACTTCCACGACACCGCACCGCACGTCGCCCGCGCCTGCCGGGACCTGCTGCGCCGGGCCGGCGCGCCGGTCCCCCAGCACCGGCAGGGCAGCGCGGTCCTGCCGCCGCCGGCCCGCGAGCTGGGGATCACCGTCCGCGAGTTCGAGGTGCTGGCCCTCGTCGGCGAGCAGCTGAGCAACGCCGAGATCGGCCGGCGGCTGTTCCTGTCGCCTCGCACGGTCGAGAAGCACGTGGGGAACCTGCTGGCCAAGACCGGGTTGCCGGACCGGGGGCGGCTCGCCGGCTTCGCCGCGCGGGCGGAGGCCGGCGCCGACGGGGCCGGTACAGAACATGGGTGGCGCCCCGCATGAATCTACGTGCCGCGCCCGCCGCCGCGGACCCGGTGGGCGAACCACGATGGCTGCGTACCCGCTCAACGAGAGGAACGCTGATGCATGTCAACCGGTCGATGACCGCCGGGCTCACCGTCGCGGCGGTGCTGATCGGCGCGCAGCCGGCCCACGCCGGCGCCGGGGCGAAGTGGACCGTGGCGCCGAGCGTGCCGCTGCGGTTCGGTGTCGTCTGGGCCGAGCTCACCGACGTGGCGGTGCGCTCGGTCGAGGACGCCTGGGTGGTCGGGGTGCAGGCGGACGGGCAGCGTCACCCGATCGCCGCGCACTGGGACGGCGCGGGGTGGACGACCGCGGACCTGCCGGTGCCCGCCGGCCCGTCGGGTCAGTACGGGCTGAGCACCGTCGACACGACCGGCCCGGACGACGTGTGGGCGGCCGGCACCGACGCCGCCTCCGCCCCGGTCTTCCTGCACGGCAGCGCGTCCGGCTGGGCGCGCGTGCCGGCGGCCGCCCCGGCGGGCACCGTCGAGGCCCTCGACATGCGCTCGCCGTCCGACGGCTGGGCCGTCGGCAGGACCGCCCAGGGCACCGGGCAGCCGTTCGTGCTGCGCTGGGACGGCGGCTCCTGGAAGCCCGTGGACCTGCCGAGGATCGCCGGCGGTCTCACCGCGGTCCACGCGGTGGCGGCCGACGACGTGTGGGCGGCCGGCAGCCGGCTGCAGGACGACGGCGGCACCGGCGGGCTGCTGCTGCACTGGGACGGCACCGCCTGGACCGAGGTGGGGCAGCTGCCGCCGCTGCCGGGCGCCGGTGACGTGGCGTTCGACGACGTGAGCGCCGCCGGGCACGGTGACGTCTGGGTCGTCGGCGCCCGCTGCACCGGCGAGGACGCCTGCACGCCGATCGCCCTGCACCTGGGCCCGGGCGGCTGGCAGGTGGTGCCGAGCGACCCGGTCGCGGTCCGGCTCACCGGCGTCGTCGCGTTCGCCGCCGACGACGTCTGGATGACCGGGTACGTCTCCGGCGCGCTGGACGCCGAGTCCGTCCACATCGAGCACTGGGACGGTCTCCGCTTCACCACCGACGCGCCGGTCGAGCGCGACCCGTCCGACCCGGCCGGCGGTCAGGGGCAGCCCGCGTCGGGCCTGAGCGCCATCGGCGGCGAGCCGGCCGGCCGGGACCTGTGGGCGGTCGGCTGGGACCTGCGGGAGCGGATGGGGCCCTACGCCATCCACCGCTGATCACTGCTGGGGAGCGCCCGTGCCGCCGTGGCACGGGCCTCCCCGTTCCGGGGTGAGCGGCCCTTCGCGGTACGTGTCGAGGAACCGCCGCAGCCGCTGGTCGCCGGGGTCGTCGAGGCGCAGCTGCCGGCCCCACGAGCTGGCCACGACCGGGGCCGGCAGCCCGGGATAGGGGCTGAGGATCGTGTAGGGCCGGCGTCCGGTCAGCCGCAGCGCCGCCACCTGGTCGGCGGGCAGGTCGGGGCGGTAGGTCACCCACACGGCGCCGTGCTCCATCGAGTGGACCGCCTGCTCCGCCGGTACCGGCGCCGGATAGACACCGCAGTTCAGCCACACCGGTGCGTGCGGACCACCGGCGGGCGGGTTCCGGTCGTACCGCACCGGGTCGGTGGTGTGGTAGCGCTCGCGGACCGCGACCCGCTCGACGCCTGGGATCCGCGGCTCCGGCTGCGGGCCGAGCCGGCGGTACGCGACGGCGTCGGCGGTGAGCACGACCGCGGCCGCGGCGAGCACGGCCGCGGCGACGGGGCCCCACCCGCGGCGCCGGACCGGCCGGCCGGTCCACGGGTCGACGGCTTCAGCGACGCTCATGGGGGACTCCTTCTGCGGCCGGTTCCCACAGCCCGACGAGCTGGCGGTACCGGGGGCTGCGGTCGAGCAGCTCGTGGTGCGGCGCGGCGACGACCCCGCCCTCGTCGACCAGCAGCACCCGGTCGGCCCGGGCGGCGCTGCTGATGCGGTGCGCGATGACGATCAGGGTGCCGCCGCGGCGGCGCATGAGCAGCTCCGCGCGGTGTTCGGCGTCGGGGTCGAGGTGTGACGTGGCCTCGTCGAGGACCACCACCGCGGCCGCCGACAGGTAGGTGCGGGCCAGGGTCAGCAGCTGCCGCTCCCCCGCCGACAGTCCGGCGCCGCCGGCGCCGAGCCGCTGGTCGAGGCCGAGCCGGTGGAGCCCGAACGCGTCGGCGGCGCGGCGCAGCGTCGCGTCGGCGGCCGCCGGGGCGAGGTACGCGAGGTTCTCCCGCACGGTGCCGGCGAAGACGTACGGCTCCTGGGGCGCCAGGACCAGCGTCGCGGATCCCGGCGCCGGCGGCGCGCCACCGATGCGCACCGTGCCCCGGTCGGGCCGGCGCACGCCGCACAGCAGCGCGGCGAGGGTCGACTTGCCGGCCCCGCTGGGCCCGACGACGGCCACGTGCGTCCCGAACGGCACGGTGAAGTCGACGTCGTCGAGGACCGGCGCGGCGTCCTTCGCGTAGGCGTAACCGACCGACTCGGCGACCACCGCCGGGCGCCGCCCGGCCGGGGACGGTCCGGTGCGCGCCGGCGGGGGCGCGCCGGTGACCGCGTCGCTGAGCCTGGTCATCAGGCCGAGGAGCTCGGCGAGCCAGTCGGCGCCGCCGTACACCAGGAAGCGCAGCGCCGGACCGAGGGCGAACATCACGTAGTAGACGGCGGCGACGAGGTCACCGGTGCCGAGGCGCCCACGGCCGATGAGGACCGGGGCGAGAACGAGCAGCAGGATCAGGCCCAGGTCGACGCCGACACCCACGACACCCACGTGGATCGCGTCGGCGCGACGCAGGTCCCGCGCCGCCACCCTGGCCCGCTCGACGCGCTCCAGCACGGGGGCGGCCGCCGCGTCGTGCGCGGCGAACGCGGCCACGTCGCGCCGGGCGGCGAACGCGGCCGCCACGTGGTCGGCGAGGTCCTCCTCGGCGAGCAGGCACCGGCGCTGCCGGCGCAGCACGGCACGCACCAGCAGCCGGTAGCCGACCGCGGCCGCGGCGAGGCACGGCAGCTCAACGAGCAGGATCGCCGGGTCGAGCAGGCCCAGCCCGATGACGGCGCCGACCGCCACGGAGCCGGTGGCGTGGGCGTTGCGCAGCACCGACGCCACGAGCATCCGGGCCTGCTCGACCTCGTCCACCGCCTGCCGCACGGCCGTCCCCGGCACCCGCGCGTCCTGCTGGACGGCCCGTCGCAGGCCCGCGGTGACCACGGCGGTGACGAGCTCGTCGCGCAGCGGCTCGACGACCCGGACCAGCGGCGGGAACAGCAGCCGCCCGGCGACCGTGCCGAGCAGCCGCACCTGCACGAGCAGGCACACCCACAGCAGCCCGGTCCCGGCCCGGTGGGCGAAGAACCCGTCCTCGAGCGCGTGGGCGACGGCGATCCCGGTGAGCGTCGTCGGCGCCGCCAGCACGACCACCAGCCCGGCGACCGCGAGCAGCGGCCGGGGTCGCCGGCGCAGCAGGCTCCACAGCAGCCGCCATCCGGCGCGGGTCATGCCGGGCCTGCCTGCATTGCCGGCTCGCGGTCGACCGCGCCGAACAGCGCGCGGTACCCGGGGGTGGACCACAGCGTGCGGTGCGGGGCGTAGCCGCGCACGCGGCCGGCGTCCAGCCACAGCACCAGGTCGGCGGCGGCGGCCGTCGCGGCGCGGTGCGTCACCACCAGGGTGGTCCGGCCGTGCCAGGTGTCCCGCACCGCGTGCGCGACCTCCGCGGCCGTGGCGGTGTCGAGGCTGCTCATGGCGTCGTCGAGGACGAGGACCCGGGCGGGCCGGGCGAAGGCGCGGGCCAGGCCGAGCCGCTGCCGCTCCCCGCCCGACAGCGGCGCGGCGCCGGGCGGGGTGTCGTAGCCGGCCGGCAGGCGCCGGACGAACGCGTCCGCGCGGGCCTCGCGGGCCGCCCGCACCACGTCCTCGTGGCGCAGGTCGGCGCCGGCGGCGATGGCCGCGCGGAGCGTGGCGCCGAACAGGTTGGGCTCCTCGAAGGCGTACGCCACGGCCGCCCGCACGTCATCGACCGGCACCGTGCGCAGGTCGTGCCCGTCGAGCAGCACCCGCCCGCCCGCCGGGTCGGCGAGCCGCCCGACCAGCGCCGCGAGCCGCGACTTGCCGGACCCGGACCGGCCGACGACGGCCACGTGGGTGCCCGCCGCGATGGTGCAGGTGACCTCGGCGCCGCCGGGCCCGTCGCCCGCCGTCGCGGCGGTGAGGCGGACCCGCTCGAAGGCCAGGTGGCCCGGGCCGGGCGGCAGTCGGACCGGACCACCCGGGTCAGGGGGTGCGGTGGTGAGCAGCTCGGCCAGGTTGCCGGCGCCGGGCAGGGCGTGCACCGCGGCGGCGAGCAGGTCGACCTGCTCCAGCACCATGAGGGTCAGCTGGCTGTACAGCAGCACGGCCAGCACCGAGCCGGGGCTGAGCCGGCCCGCGACCGCGCTGAGCCCGGCGACGGCCAGGACCGCGGCGTTCAGCAGCGGGTCGAGCAGGCCCATGCGCCAGCCGACGTCGCGCTGGGCGCGCCAGGAACGGCGGCCCGCCGCGCGCAGTTCGCCGAGCGGGGCGAGGACGCGGCGCAGCTCGCGGTCCTGGGTGCCGAGCGCGGCGATGGTACGGGCGCCGCGGTGCGCATCGACGAGCAGGTCGGCCAGTGCGCCGCGGGCCGCGCGGTAACCGGCCTCCGGTGCGGCGCTGCCCCGCAGGAACGCCCGCACCACGAACCACGACGCGATCAGCTCGGCGGCGACCACGGCGGCGCAGCGCCAGTCGATGGTGCACAGCAGCACGAACGCGGCGAGGCCACCCATGGTGGTCACCGCGCAGCTCAGCACGACGCCCGCGATCCGGGCCGGGGTCTCGGCGTCGGACGAGCAGCGGGCCAGCAGCTCCCCGTCGCGGTAGCGGGTGTCGTACGGCGGCACGCGCATCGCCGTGACGAACGCCGCGCCGCGGTGGCGGGCCGTCGTCGCGCTGGCCCGGTCGGCGGCGGCCCGGCTGGCCAGCGCCGCGCCGGCGAGCGCCCCGGCGAGCAGCAGCGCGAAGACCAGCACGGGCCGGGCCGCCGGGCCCCGGCCGGACATGCTGTCGACCACGGCGGCGAGGGCCATCGGGGCGCCGATCCCGCACCCGGTCGCCGCGGCGAGCCCGAGCCCGCCGAGCGCGGTGCGGCCCGGGTGGTGGCGCAGCAGGTCCCGGGCGATGAGTCGGTACACGGTCGGCATGGTTCGCTCCACAGTGGACGCGGTGGTGGCCGGTGGTGGGCCCGTCCGGTGTGCACGGGCCCACCACCTGCGCTCAGGCCGGGATCAGTTCGTCTTGCAGGTGCCCCCGCAGGACACCCCGCCGCACGTGAACGTGCAGCACTCCTGCGGAGCACCGGGCGCGTCCTGGTCGGCCGGGACGGCCTGCAGCGCCATCACGTCGATGGTCATCGCGTTTCACCTCCTCTCCGGTCGGATCGGTCAGGGCGGCGCCGGTGGGCTGCCCGGCGGTCAGTTCGTCTTGCACGTCGCGCCGCAGGACAGCCCGCCGCACGTGTACGAGCAGCACGCCACCGGCGCGCCCGGGGCGTCCTGGTCGGCCGGGACGGCCTGCAGCGCCATCACATCGATGCTCATTGGGATCTTCACCTCCTCTCGCCAGTCGATCGGTCAGGTGCGGCGCGGTGGTCACCGCGCCGGGCTCAGTTCGTCCGGCAGGTGTTGGTGCAGGTGTTGGTGCACGTCCACTCGCAGCACTCCTGCGGTGCGCCGGGCGCCGCCTGGTCGGCCGGGACGGCCTGCAGCGCCATGACGTCGACAGTCATCAGATACTCACCTCCTCGCCGGTACGGGCGGCAACGGACGCGGCGGCCTTTTCGGCGGCCTTCGCACCGCCCTGCGTCGTGGCCTTCGCGGTGGGCGGCACCGGCGGGTGGAACAGGCGGTCGCCGCCGTACCGCAGCCGGATGAGCAACGCCAGTGGGCCGGCGGCGCCGACCCCGTAGGAGGCCGAGAACTCGGTGCCGGACTCGTTCATGAGCACGGGCCGGCCGTCGAGGTAGACCCGTTCGGCCCACAGCCGGTCCGCGAGGCGCCGCGCCCAGTCCGCGAACTCGTCCAGCCCCGTGGCGGCGGCCAGGTCGAGCAGGAACTCGCCGTTGCCGGCCAGCCCGTGGCAGTGCGAGACGCCGACGTCGCAGCGGGTCGCGATGACGGCGCGACCGGCGGCGACGGCGGCCTCGCCGTAGCGGGTCTCGCCCGTGGACGCGTAGGCCCGGGCCAGGAACGTGCCGACACCGGCGGCGCCGTTGCACCACCAGGTGTGCATCGAGTCCGAGCCGGGCTTGTCGCTCCAGTACGCCGCGTCGCCGCGCCGGACGGCGACCGCGACCAGTTCGTCCGCGCAGTCGCGGGCGGCGGCGGCGAAGTCGTCCCGGCCGGTGTGCGCGGCCACGGCGAGCAGGAACGCGCCGATGCCGGCGGTGCCGTGCGCGTAGCCGTGCGAGCGCAGGCCGGCCAGCTCGGAGTCGAACCCGGCCGGCACCGTCCAGCCGGTGGCGCCGGGGTCCCGCGCGGCCAGGATCGCCTCGGCGCAGCGGACCGCCCGCCGGGCCGGCCCCGGATCCCCGGACCGGCCGGCGAGGTGCAGCAGGGCCGTGCCGAGGCCCGCGAGTCCGTGGGTCTGGTCCGGGTTCGGCCACACCGTCGGCAGGCTGCCGGCGAGGGCGAGCGCCCGGTCGGTGAGGTCGGGCCGTCCGAATGCGACGCCTGCCTCGTACAGCGCCCAGGCGGTACCCGAGAAGCCGAAATACAGCCCGGGAAGCCGGTGCGGAGCGGTGTCGAGGTGCCGGGTGAGCCGCCGCAGCACGATCGGGGCGAGCTCGTCGACCAGGCCGCCGATCACCCCCGCGACGCCGTGCCGGCGCAGGTCGCTGAGCACCGCGAGCACGCCGGCACCGCCGTGCTGCACGGCGCACGGCTCGGCCAGCTCGCCGAAGCCGTGCTCCGGCCACAGCCGGGCACCCGGGCCGGGGGTCACCGTCGCGGCGAGGTGCCCGAGCACGCCGCCGACCAGATCCTCCCACCAGCCGCCGTCATGCGGGGCGTCGGCGCCGGCCGGTGCGACCGCGACGGCGAGCGCCCCGCGGGCGACGGCGATCACCTCGTCGAGCGGCAGGCGCTCGGCCGGTTCGGCGCGCAGCAGGCCGGTCACGATCCGGTGCACCGGCCCCGAGAGCGGCACCGGCACCGAGGGGACACCGGCCCGGCCGGCGACGCGTTCCTCGAGCGTGCGGCGCGGCGGCTCGTCGAGCGCCAGCCTCGGGGACCGCCGGGTCGCGTGGAACAGCACGAGGGCGCCCAGCGAGTAGAGGTCGGCGGTGGCGGCCACGGGCGCGGCCCGGAACTGCTCCGGCGCGCTGAAGCCCGGCGTGCCGTGGCGTTCCCCGTGGACCGGGTCCGCGGCCCCTGGCCCGGTGTGCCGCGCGGCCAGCTCCAGGTCGATCAGCCGCAGCGTGCCGTCCGGCAGCATCAGGACGTTGTTGGGGCTCAGGTCGCGCAGCACGACGCCGCGCCCGTGCACCGCCTTGAGGATGCGGGCCAGCCGCAGCGCGAGGTGCAGCGTGTCGGCGGGCTCCGGCGGCGGCTCCGCGGCGCGTACCGACGCCGCACCCACCTCCGACAGCGTCCGGCCGTCGAGGTACTGCTCGACCAGGAACGCGTGGCCACCCTGCTCGAACTCCTCGACGAACTCGGGGACCACGCCCAGCCCCGCCAGCTGCCGCAGCACGGCTGCCTCGTGCCGCAGGTAGTCACGCGCGTCGCGGTGCTCGGCGTCGGTGCCGACGTGCGGCCGGCCCTCCTTGACGAGCACGGTGCCGCCGGTCGTGCGGTCCAGGGCGCGGTACACGCCGCCCTTGTTCGCGTGCCGGATCGCGGCGCGCACCTCGTAGCGGTCGTTGAGCAGCACCCCGCCACTCCCGCCGGCGACCGGCGGCGCCGCGGCGAAGGGCAGCTCCGCCCACGCCGGCGGGTCGAACACGGCCGGTCGCTTGTCCTCGACCGGGTTGGTCTCGGGGTCCAGGACGCAGTCGCGGTACGTGCCGTCGTTGCCGAGCACCCGGAAGCCGTCGAACGCGCCGTACCGGTAGTGCACGAGGCTGCCCGGCAGGTACGCCCGGTCGGACAGGATCACCGGCCCCGGCAGCCCCACCGTCGCGTCGTGCAGCCGCTCCGCCAGCTCGACGAACGTGGCCCGTTCCAGCGGGTACACGGTGATGAACTTGCCCGACTGCCCCCTGGGACAGTGGAAGTCGGTGAGCCGCTCGACGTCCTTGACCGTGCTGGCGAACTTGAACGACGCCCCGGCCGCGACGATGATGTCGAGACACCGGCGCAGCACCTCGGGCGCGGACCACACGGTGGCCGACACGTGCAGCTTCCAGCCCTGCACCCGCTCCGGCCGGCCGGGCGGGTCGAGCACCGTCCACATGTCCCGCCTGGTGACCGTCCAGCCCTCGAGCCGGCAGGCGTCGATCCGGTCGGCCACGAGACTCGGCGGCTCTGGCAGTTCTGACATGGCGGCTTCCTCAGCGTCGGCATCAGCGGCAAGAGCCACCTTGCCGCCCCGGCCCTCACCGCACCCCCGATCCCGGACCGCGACGGACACCACCGGACACCACCGGAAATCCCCGGAAGTGACGCGCACCTCGTCGGCCGAGCCATGTTCCGCGCCGGCGGCCTGTACAACGCGGACGGCAACGCCGCGCCGCTGCAGCGGCTGGTCCCGGCCGTCACACCGCCCACGCCACCCCCGGCGCCGACCCTCTACGGCGTACGGGTCGGCACGCTGGCCGTGATCGCGATCCTGTGCCAGGCGGTCGCCGGCGTGGCTCTGGCAGCGGCCGGCGGACCGTGGTGGTGGGCGCTCGCCGCGTACGCGCTGACCGCGTTCGTCTGGGGCGTCTGGCGAGACCAGGCCCGCGACCTGCCGAACCTGCCGACACTGGCGCTCCTCACGATGGCCGCCGCAGTGCCCGCCAGCGCCGGACTCACGGTCTGGGCCGTGACGCGGTGACGGCGATGTCCGCGTGTACAGCCTTGCCGATCCGGGCGCTGCCGATACCGCAACCTCCCGCCGATCTCGGCGGCCGAGCCGAGTTGACCCGGCAACGGCACGCCGAGATCCATGCGTTGCTCGCCGAAGGCATCGGCACCACCGCGATCTGCCACGCACTCGACCTCGACGGCAAGACCGTGCGCCGCTACAAACTGGCCGCGACCGCCGATGAACTGCTCACCGAACCCATCCGCAGAACGCGAAACTCGACGAGCACACCGCCTGCCTGGTCGGACGCTGGGGGCGGGGCTGCACCAACGCTGCCTGGCTGACCGCCGAACTGCACGATCGCAGCAGACAGGACCAAGCCGACCTGGACGTCATCCTGCACCGCTGCCCTCAAGGACGACGACGCCGTCCGCCACGGCCGCACGCTCCACTGGAGCAGCGGCGAGGTGGAGGGAAACGTCTGCCGGCTCAAAGCCGTCCAACGCCAGATGTTCGGCCGCGCCAAGTTCGACCTTCTCCGCCGCCGCGTCATCCTCGCCGAGTAGCCCTCGGGCCAGCCATTCACGAACTTCGTGCCAGAGCCAGTATTCACTGGCCGCAGACACCGGTACCGTTGGCGACCGCCACCGGTACACCGGCGCCGGCGGTGGAGATCAAGGAAAGCTACTGCCTGCAGTACGGCGGAATGCGTCCGCCCACCCAGCAGGAGGTGGGGACCCGTCATTCCAGGCCGAAGTCGGCGGGCCTTTCGGCAGCTTTGGCTCTGAACGCAGCCTCCAAGGCCTCATCCTGGGGACCGAGGAGGGTATGCAGATCATGTTGCCTGGACTCGGCGTGGTCACCGTCCAGGTCGTGCTCGATGAGGTCTGCTACCAACGCGGCGAGTTCCGTCAATCCGAAGTACCACATCGCGTCCATTGCTCGCTGCAGACGGAAGGGCTCGTTCACCTCGACAGCGAAGCCCAATCCGCCACCCATCGCTGAGTTGTAGACCCGCAGCAGGTACGAGAGCTGCACGATGCCGCGCGGAGTGCCTTCGGGAGCCTCGCCGTCCGCGCCGACGTCAGCGGCACGATTCCAGATGATGTCCAGTTCATCCAGGCCGGCGCGCCTCCACACCTCCTCCATCTCATCCACGGCGCACCTGAGTCTGATGCGAGCGGCTTGTGTCACGGGGTCGAGATCGGATCACGAACGCAGGGTATCGGGCGCGCAACGCCTGCCGTCGGCGCACGTCAACCAAGCTCAGGTACACGGATCTGGGCGATGAGAGCGCGTTCGATCACGCGTCGTCTGCGGGGTCGGACGTGCGTGCACCGCGTCCGGGAGGGGCCGCGCGTCCAGAGTGACGAGGACGTGCGGCGCTTCGGAGGAACCCCGCGTGCTTCAGCGGGCCAGGCGGTCCAGCAGCTCGCCGAGCAGCGCGTGTTCGCCGGGGGTGAGGTCGCCCGGGTCGTTGTCGACCAGTGCGCGCAACGTCAGTGCGGCGTTCGCGCGGGTTGTGGGGGCG
>NZ_JNYJ01000043.1 GCF_000716715.1 Dactylosporangium aurantiacum
AGTGCCGCTTCAGCTCGCCGACGATCATCGGGATGGCGTAGCTGGTGAACGCGGCGCCGCGGGCCGGGTCGTAACCGTCGACGGACTTGATGAGGCCGACGCCGGCGACCTGGACGAGGTCGTCGAGGGGCTCGCCGCGGTTGCGGAACCGCCGGGCCAGGTACTCGGCCAGGGGCAGGTGCAGCTCGATGAGCCGGGCGCGGACGCCGTCGCGTTCGGCGCCGCCGGCGGGCAGGTCCGCCAGCCGCAGCAGCAGCGCGCGGGCCTCCAGCTCCACGTCGCGGTACTGCGGGCGGGCGCCGGACCGGGCCCGTGGGCGCGCGGCGGCGACGGTGACGGTGGACTCGGTCGCGAACGGGTGGGTGGTGGCGGTCATGGGGGATCCCCCTGCCTGCTGCCATGGCCGTCCGCCACGGATTGCGGGCTGCGGCCACGTGAGGATTGTCGCCAGCTGACGCCCTGGTCTCGAACGTCCGGCGCACTCCGCCGGCGGCTGGTCGCGACTGTTTCACGACCGCGGCCTCATCGGCCGTTCAACCGATGCTGCGGGTCATACAAACGTACGCCTGTCGCTGGGTGATGACAAGGTTACGAACTGACGTCCGTCAGTGCCTCGTCGTCGGCGTCCGCGTCGCTGTCCGCCTCGCCGGTCCCGGCGCCCTGCCCCGTGACCGCCCCGTACACCCGCTCGACGTCGGTCGCGGTGCGTTCCCACGTGTACCGGGAGCGGACCCGGTCGATCGCGGCGCTGGCGTAGCTCATCCGGCGCACCTCGTCGCCGAGCAGCCCGCGCAGCGCGCCCGCCATCGCCGGCACGTCCCGCGGCGGCACCAGCAGCCCGGTGACGTTGTCGATGACGCTCTCCGCGATGCCGCCGACCTCGTACGCGACGACCGGCACCCCGCACGACATCGCCTCCAGCGGCGTGAGACCGAACGGCTCGTACCAGGGCGCGCAGGCCAGCACGTCGGCGGAGCGGTACCAGCCGGGCAGCTCCTGCTGCGGGACGGCGCCGATGAGCCTGACCCGGTCGCCGACGCCGCACCGGTCGGCGAGCTCCATCAGCCGGCGCGCCTGCGGGTCACGGTCGATGCGGTCCGGCGCCGGCCCGCCGACGACGACCAGCTCGGCTCCGGGGACGCGGCGCAGCGCCTCGACGAGGTCGGCGAAGCCCTTGCGCGGCACGAGCGGCCCGACGCTGAGGATCCGGCGCATGCCGGGGCGCAGGTGGTCGGCGCGGGGCCCGCTCGGCGCGAACAGCTCGCCGTCGACGCCGGACGGCACGATCACGGTGTCGGCGCGGCGGATGCCCAGCCGGCCGAGCTCGGTGACCTCGTCCTCGCACTGCGCGACGACCCGGTCGACCATCGTGCCGAGCGTGCGCTCCAGGCCGATGCGGGCCTCGGGGCTGCCGTCGTGGTCCTTGAGCACGCGCCGCTTCACCGTGCCCAGGCCGTGGTAGGTCTGCACGACGGGGATGCGGTGCTCGGCGGTGGCGGTCAGGGCGGCGAGGCCGCTGAGCCAGAAGTGGCTGTGGATCACGTCCGGGCAGGCCGCGTCGTCGCGCCAGCGGGCGGCGAGCGCGCGGCCGAAGTCGCCGACGAACGGCAGCAGCGCGTCGGCGGGCAGTTCCTCGGCGGGCCCGGCGGGCACGTGCTCGACGGTGACACCCTCGGCGGTCGTGACGACGTCGTCGAGGTCCGCGGCGGCGCGCCGGGTGTAGACCCGCACGTCGTGCCCACGCCGGCCGAGCGCCGCGGCGAGGGCGGTGACGTGGGTGTGCTGTCCACCGGTGCCCGAGCCGCCGAGCGCCAACGGGCTCGCGTGCACGGACACGATCGCGATCCTCAACCCGCACCCGCCCGCGACGAAGATGCCTCTTGCACTGCGCGCACCTCCACGTGGCCGACTGCGCTGACCTGCCAACGCCCCTACCCGGGCCCGATGGTGGTAAACATCAACGGTCGAGTCACAACCGGCTCGGTGACACACCGGATCCGCCCGTTCACGGCGGCTCGGGGCGAAGACGTTGGAGGACATGGTGGCCAAGCCGTCGGGCGCTGGTCGGTCGGGTGCCGGACCGGCCGGACAGGCGCGGCCGTCCACGTCGGCCGCGCCGACGCAGCCCGCCGCTCCCGCTGGTCCCGCTGCGGCGGCGGCCGACGGGGGCAGCGCCGAGCCGGCCGAGGCGCTCGCCGCGCTGGTGGCCAAGCTGCGCGCCGAGCTCACCGGCGTCCGGACCGCGATGCGCAACCGCGCCGTGATCGAGCAGGCCAAGGGTGTGCTCGTGGAGCGGCTCGGGGTCAGCCCCGACCAGGGGTTCGACCAGCTGGTCCGGCTGTCGCAGCGCACCAACATCAAGCTGATCGAGGTCGCCGCGGCGATCGTCGGCACCACGTCGCCCGACCCCGACGCACCCGATGTGGTGAACCTCATCGACGACGAGCTGCGCCAGCACGTCGCGCGCAGCCGCACCCGCGCCGCCGCCACCTCGGAGGCGCCCGCGCCGGCCGTGGAGAAGCCGCGCCGCCGGGCCAGCCGCACCCCGGAGGTCGAGGCGCTGCAGTCGCAGCACCAGCTGCTCAGCGCCCGCATCGCGGCCGCCCGCGGCTACGACGAGATCGCCGAGGTCCTCGGCACCGCGCCGACCGCGTGGCCCGGGCCGAGCTCCATCATGATCACGCTGCTCGACCCGGACGGGGCGCAGCGCGGCGTCGGCACGTACGGCATTCCCGGTGAGGTCCGCAGCCGCTGGTCGCGCATCCCTCCGGACCCGGCGCTGCCGCTGGTCGTCGCCGTGCAGGAGGTCGAGGCGATCTGGCTGGTCGGCGGCGAGGAGGTCACCCGCCGGTTCCCGGTGATGGACCAGCTGCCGTTCAGCGGCGACACCGTGCTCGCCTCGCCGTTGATCTCCGGTGAGCGGGTCCTCGGCGGCATCATCATGAGCTGGGCCGACGGCCTGCCCGACGGCGACGAGCTGCGGCGGTACGTGGCGGCGCTGCTGGAGCCCGTGGCCCGGCAGATCGACACGCTCATCGGCGACGAGATCGCCAGCGCCTGGTTCCACGTCGAGGGCGAGGAGACCGCGCAGGCCGCCCCGGCGCAGGTGTGGCTGCCGACCGTCGTGGACGTGCTGCACAATCCCGCGGCCCTGCTGTCCCCGGTCACCGTCGACGGCCAGCTCGTCGACTTCCGCGTCGAGTACGCCAACGTCATGGCCCGGCAGGTTTTCGCCGCCGCCAGGGTCGACCCCGACGAGGCGACGCTGCTGGCCGCGTACCCGACGCTGGGCAGCACGACCCTGCTGCCGGAGTTCGCCCGCATGCTGCACGACGGCCAGCCGCGCCGCCTGGAAGGGCTGCGCGCCGACCCGCGCACCGACGGGGTGCCGGCGGCGCAGACCATCTCCGTGCACGCGGTGCGGCTGTGGGACCGGGTGTTCGCGGTGTGGCGCATCGCGACCGAGGCCGACCTGCTCTACGACCAGCTGCTGCAGGCGGAGCGCATCGCCGGGGTCGGTTCGTTCTGCTGGGAGCTGCGCGACCCCGAGCCGCGCTGCTCACCGGAGCTGATCCGGCTGTTCCACGGCGGCCGCGACGCCGCCGGCGTCCCCGTCGACGAGCTCACCGCCAGCGTCCACGCCGACGACCTGCTCGCCGTGCAGGACGCGGTCCGGCGCACGGTCGTGGAGGGCAAGAACCTGCTGGCCGAGGTCCGCGGCGCCGGCCGCGTCAACGGCCGGCGGCTGCGCCTCACCGCCGAGCCGCTCTTCGACGACACCGGCAACGTGTACGCGGTGCGCGGCACCGTCCAGGACGTGACCGAGGAGCGCGCGATCGAGGCCCGGCTGCGCCGCGCCGAGGAGGCCCTGGCCGCGCAGCGGCACCGCCTCGCCGACGAACGCCGCGCCGCCCAGGCCCTGCAGAAGGCGCTGCTGCCCACCGACCCCGAGCTCGGCCACATGCAGGGCGTCGAGATCTGCGGGCACTGCCGCTCCCCCGAGCGGGTCGGCACCGTGGACGGCGACTGGTTCGACGCCACCTCCCTGCCCGACGGCGGCACCATCCTCGTCCTCGGCGACGTCGACGACCGCGGCCTGTCCTCCATGACGACGGCGGCGCGGCTGCGGTACGCGGTGCGCGCGTACGCGGCGCTCGACATGCCCCCCGGCGACATCCTCAGCGCCGTCAACGGGATGCTCTGCGCGATGGAGGTCGAGCACACCGCCTGCCTCGTCGTGGCCCGCTACTCCCCCGCGACCCGCGAGCTGCGCTGGGCCGCCGCGGGGCAGGTCGCGCCGGTCCGGTACACGGCGGCCGGGCAGGGCACCGTGCTGTCCGGCCCGCTCGGCCTGCCGCTCGGCGAGGTGACCGAGATGCGGTACTCCGACACCATGGTGACCCTCGACCCCGGCGACCGGGTCCTGCTCTACACCGGCGGCCAGGCCCGCGTCGACCGGCGCCGCGGCGGCGGCCTGGACCTGGTCCGCCGCGCCGGCGAGCACATCGACCTGAGCGACTTCGACGCGGTGGTCACCCACCTGGTCACCAGCCTCAACATCCCCGACGACGAGGACGTCTGCGCGATGCTCGTGCACGTGCCCTGACCCGGGCGGCGGTCAGCGGGGCCTGGCCTGCGGCTGCGGGCGCAGCATCGGCGGGGTGAGGACGGTGGCGGGTCCGCGGCGGTACAGGTTCGCGGGCCGGCCGGTCTCCGGGAGGCGCTGCTGCCCGGTCGCCTCCAGGAACCCCTCGGCGCCGAGCACCTTGCGGTGGAAGTTGCGGGGATCGACGGGCTGGCCCCACACCACCTCGTACACCTGCCGCAGGTCGCCGATCGTGAACTGCGGCGGGCAGAAGGCCGTCGCCACGGTCGTGTACTCCAGCTTCGCCCGGGCCCGCTCCACCGCGTCGCACAGGATCGCGTCGTGGTCGAAGGCGAGGCCGCCGCCGGTGAGGAACGGCTCGACCGGCCGCCAGTGCGCGTCGGCGGCGTCCGTGCCGGCGGACGGCTCCGGCAGGAACCCCTGGATCGCCAGGTAGGCGACGGTGACGACGCGCCCCCGAGGGTCGCGGCCCGGGGTCGCGTAGGTCCGCAGCTGCTCGAAGTACAGCCGGCCGGCGTCCAGGCCGGTCTCCTCGGTCAACTCGCGCGCGGCGGTGTCGTCAAGGTCCTCCTCGGCCCGGACGAACCCACCGGGTAGCGCGAGCTGCCCTCTGAACGGCTCGTTGCCGCGCTCGATCAGCAGGACGTGCAGGGTCCCGTAGCGGACAGTGAGCACCACAAGGTCGACGGTGAGTGTCGTTGCGGCCCGCCCGGCATGGTTGGTCATCGTCACACGATAGCTATACGTCATCTTGACGCGAACTCCGTCACGGGCTTAACGTCACTTGTACATAAAGACCGTGTGCGATGCGTTGCGGTGCGTGACGCGCCCACCCTGCGCCGGTCCGGCTCATCCGACGGCCCACCGACACGCTGTGGAGCAACGATGACGACCAGCACGCGCCCGCCACGCCAGGCCGGGCCACGCGACGAGACCCCCGCCCCGGCGGCACCGCCGATGGCGGCGACCCGACACCTGTGCGCCGGCACGTACCTCGATGAGGAGTTCTGCCGGCTCGCCCTGCGCGAGGTCTACGACCAGCCCCGGCGCCTCGTCGCGCCGTCCTACGGCTTCGACCTCGGCACCGTCCTCGGCCACGCCCGGCGGGCCGGCCGCGCCAACCTGATCCGCGACGCGGTCGTGACCGCCGCGTTCGCCATCGCGTTCTTCTCGATCATCGGCATCCCGGCGGTCCTGGCGGTCGGCAGCGGGCTCCTGCTGCTGCAGTGGGCCGTCATGCTGTGGCGGATCACCGTCACCGTCGTGCACCTGCTGCGCGCCGGCGACTACGCCGGACTGCTGCGGATCCGCTTCCGGATCTTCCTGGTCAGCGGCGTCACGGCCGTCGCCTTCTTCCTGGCGGTCACCGTCCTGCCGCTGGTGGGGGTCGCCGTCCTCGGCGCCATGTTCGCCACCAACGCCGGCGCCGGCGACGCCGACGTGACCACCGTCATGCTGCTGCTGCAGGGCAGCGTGTACGGGCTCATCGCCGCGGTCCTCGTCGGCGCGCTCGGCACCGGCATCTGGCGCCAGCAGCAGCTGGAGCACCTGGCACCGGGGATGGTCCCGGAGCCGCCCGCGCCGGCGCCGCGGTACGAGGAGATCTACCAGGAGCAGCAGGGCAACGTCACCGTGTTCGCCGGCCCCCGGCCGTTCGTCGGCTCCGGCGAGGACACCGGCACGTGGGGCACCGCGCTGCGGCTGCTGCGCGCCGACCGCGACCCGCTGCACCCGACCCCCGAACGGCAGCGGATCTTCAACCGCCTGCCGTTCACGACCGACGAGCTGCTGCGCGCGGTCCGCGGGCGG
Organism: Dactylosporangium aurantiacum; assembly: GCF_000716715.1. Classification (GTDB taxonomy): domain Bacteria; phylum Actinomycetota; class Actinomycetes; order Mycobacteriales; family Micromonosporaceae; genus Dactylosporangium; species Dactylosporangium aurantiacum. The sequence continues at coordinate 6,416 of NZ_JNYJ01000043.1, forward strand.
GTCGAGGCGCTGGCGCACCAGAGCGACCCGGCGCACCGGCTGCCCGGCCTCGCCGTCGAGCACCGGGTGTTCATGGCCGGCAGCGAGATCGCCGCCGCCGAGTTCCGGCCCGCGCTGCCGGCCGCCGAGGTCGCCGCGCTGGTCGCCGACCCGACCAGGCCGGCCCGCCTCTTCCTCGCCTTCCGGGTCGTGTCCTGGGACGGGCAGCTGGTCACCAACGTCTACGTGCACTGCGCGCTGCACGGCAACACCCTGTACCTCGAGGTGTCGTGCTGGGCGCTGCCGCCCTGCAAGTGGGCCTACCGGATCGTCGACGACGTGCGCGGCACCGGTCCCTTCGCGTTCATCCGGGCGGCCGTGCACAGCCTGGCCGACATGCCGCGGATGGTCGGCCGGGCCCCGCTCAACCTCGCGCGGCTGGCCCTGGACAAGATCGGCAACGCGTCGACGGGCGGCGGCGGCGCCCGCTCGCGGCGCTACGACTACGGCGCCGCGGTCAGCGTCCGCGAGGCCGGGTCCGACGAGTTCCTGGAGCACTCGCTGCACTGGCACGACGTGCAGAAGTACACGCGGATCATCGAACGGCAGGTCGTCGCCGCGGTGTACGACTTCCTCGACGAACACGACGTGGACCTGTCGGAGTTCCGGATGCGGGCCATGAACATCCTCAACACCGGCGTCTGGCACTCCGGGAAGGGCGACGTCAACATGGGCGGCGGCAACCTCTTCGGCGCCGGGCCCGCGACGCCCGGCCAGCCCGGCCGCGGGGAGCGGTCGTGACCACGCACAACTCGGGGGTCTCGCACTCCGGCACCGGCGACATCACCCTGGGCGGCGGCAACGTGTTCGGCGGCCGCGGCAACGCCGGCAGCCACAACCCGGTGTGGACCCGCGGCGCCCCGCGGGCCGAACCGCCGGCCGAACCCCCGGCACAGACGCGGGACCGCGCCGACGTCGGGGTGATCACGATCCTGAGCGAGGAGACCGAGGCGGTCGCCGAGGTGCTGCGCCGGCGGGTCACCGAGCTGCGGGCCTCGCGCGGTCCGGTGTTCTTCGACGGCCGGGTCCCCGCCGGCGACCGGTCGCTGCACGTCGTCGGCGTCCAGGCCGGCGGGCCGGGGCAGCACCCGGCGGCGGGCGCCTTCGCGCACCTGCAGCGCCACGCCGCGCCGCGCACCACCGTGGTGGTCGGCATCGCCGGCGGCATCCACCGGGACCTGCGCCTCGGCGACGTGGTGGTCAGCGACGACGTCCTGTACTACGAGGCCCGCAAGGACAAGCCCGGCGAGACCCTGCACCGGGGCCAGGCGCACACCGCGCCGCTGGTGATCCGCTGGGCGGTGAACGCGTTCTTCAGCGCCCGCGGCGAGCCGTTCCCGCTCACCGTGGACCGCAGGGAGTTCCGGGTGCACCACGGGCCGATCGCCTCGGGCGAGGCGGTGATCGCCGACGCGGCGTCACCGATCCGCCAGTTCGCGGTCGCGTACAACGACAAGATCGCGGCGGTCGAGACCGAGGTGTTCGCCGTGGCGCACGCCTTCCACGAGGCGGTCCCGCACGACCCGGACCTGGTCGGCTGGCTGACGGTCCGCGGCATCTCCGACCACGCCGACCAGGCGAAGGACGACGCGACCCACGTCGCGGCGGCCCGCCACGCGGCGGCCGTGTTCGACCTGCTGCTGCCGGCGCTGAGCCCGCCGTCCCGGTAGAGCCACCCCGGGGCGGGTCGCCGCCCGTCCCGGGGTCGGGCCCCGGCCCTGCGGCCCTCCGCGCCGCGGGGCCGGACAGGCCGGCCCGGACATCATGACCGAGGGGGGACGATGTCCGGGCCGGCCCGGTCACACGGTCCTGGTGTCCCAGTCCCACGGCAGGCCCAGGCCGTCGAACCGGCCGAGGGCGTCGCGGTGGCGGGCGGCCAGCACGACCCGGTCGGGGCCGAGGTGGCCGAGCAGGTCGTCGTCGCCGTAGTAGCGGGTCCGCGGGTCCGGCCAGCGCCACAGCGGGTCGTCCAGCTCGCGCAGGCGCAGCCGGACCTGGCGTAGCGCGTCCGGGGACGGGGACATGAGGACGAGGCCGTGCAGGGGCGCGTACGTCGCCTCGTACACCGCGGCGTACACGAGGAACCGCGACAGCGGCACGCCGGTGGCGGTCGTGTCGTTCTCCACGACGAGCGGGTCGGCGGGGCCCGGGGCGTAGGAGTACCAGTCCTCGGCGCCGACCCAGAAGCGGACCAGCCCGGCGGACTCGACGAGGTCGGCGGGGTCGAGCATCACGTGGTCGCGGCTCAGCGGCAGCGAGTAGCGGGCCGCGGCGCGGTGCCAGCCGGCGAGCGGCTCCGGCAGGTGGTCGGGCAGGTCGAGGTCGCGGCGGGGGCGGTCGGGCAGCCCGTACCAGCGGGCGACGAAGCGGCCGAGGCTGTCGTCGGCGATCACGTCGAGCTCGTACACGCCCCAAATCATGCCCGGTGACCCACCGTTGCCGTTTCGCGACCAAAACCTGAACTATCACGGTTACGAATATTTATGAAATCTTGTACTCTCCGCCCGTGCCGGAACCCGAGAGCCCCAGGCCGGACGTGGTCGAGCCCGGCTCGGCACCCGCCGCGCCGCAGACCGCCGCACCGCAGACCGCCGCGCCCGGGACCGCCGCGCCCCGGACCGCCGTCGCCGACGTCGACGCGACCCTCAAGGACGACAGCGTCCGCGAGCTCGCCGCCCAGTTCGAGGACGAGAAGCCCGGCCGCCGGCTCACCGGCGCCGTCGACACCGGGGTCACCGTCGCCGCCGCCGCGTCGGCGGTCCTCGTGCTGTGGCAGGTGTTCCGGCCCCTGGCCCAGGGCGGCCAGTACTACCTCGCGATCTTCCTCGCCTGCGTCCTGCCGCTGGTGTTCGTCGTGTACCCGTCCGGGGTGCGGCTTCGTCGTACACCGGCGGCGGACCCCGGCCGCGGGCCGACCCCCGGCGACTGGATCCTCGCCGCGGTGGCCCTCGCGGCGTGCGCCTACCCGCTGCTGCCGTTCGCCAGCGGCGGCTACGACGCGTTCCTGAACCGTCAGGGGCAGCTCGACCCGCTGGACGTCGCCATGGGCACGGCGCTGCTGCTGCTCGTGCTCGAGGCGTGCCGGCGCACCACGGGCTGGGTGCTGCCCGTGGTGTGCGGGGTGTTCCTCGCGTACGACTACTACGGCGGCTACCTGCCGCAGACCTGGTCGCTGGCGCACCTCGGGCTGGACTTCGACCAGATCGTCGACGCGCTGTACAACTCGCAGAGCGGCTTCTACGGCACCCCGCTCGACGTGGCCGCGTCGTACATCGTGCTGTTCACGATCTACGGGGCGGTCCTGGACGCGTCAGGGGCCGGCGCGTTCTTCGTGGAGCTGTCCGTGGCCGCGTTCCGCCGGTCGCGGTCGGCGGCCGGGCGCACCGCGGTCGCGTCCGGGTTCCTGCTCGGCACCGTGTCGGGGTCCGGCGCCGCGACCACGGTCAGCATCGGCGCGGTCACCTGGCCGATCCTGCGCCGGGCCGGCTACCCGGCGGACCGGGCCGGCGGGATGCTCGCCGCGGCCGGCGTCGGCGCGATCCTGTCCCCGCCGACGCTCGGCGCCGCCGCGTTCATCATCGCGGAGTACCTCGACGTGTCCTACCTGTCAGTGCTCGGCTGGGCCACGGTCCCGACGCTGCTGTACTACCTGGGCATCCTGCTCGCCGTCGAGATCGACGCGCGGCGGTTCGGGGCGCGGCCGGTGGCGTTGCGGGTCCGCTCCCCGTGGACGCTGCTCGGCCGGTTCGGGTACCACTTCGCGTCGCTGCTGGTCATCATCGTGCTGCTGGCGCTGGAGCAGCCGGCGACCCGCGCCGTCATCTACGCGACCCTCCTCGCGGCGCTGCTGTCGTTCCTGGACCGCCGGCACCGGCTCACCCCGCGGCGCCTCGTCGCGTCGCTCGCCGCCGGGATCCGCGGGGTGCTGCCCGTCGTCGCGGTCTGCGTCGCGGCCGGCATCATCACCGCCAGCACCACCAAGACCGGCCTCGGCCCGCAGCTGTCGGGGCTGATGGTCGACTGGGCGCAGTCGCTGGCGAGCGGGCACACGGCGGTGATCGCGTTGACGGCGGTGTTCGCCGCGGTCGCGCTGACCCTGCTGGGGCTCGCGGTGCCGGTGACCGCGTCATTCATCATCGGCTGGGTCATCATCGGCCAGGCGCTGCTCGAGCTCGGCGTCGACCGGCCCGCGACGGCGATGTTCATCTTCTACTTCGCGGTGCTGTCCGAGGCGACCCCGCCGACCGCGCTCGCGTCGGTGGCCGCCGCCGCCGTCACCGGCGGCAAGGTGTTCCCGACGATGTGGCAGACGCTGCGGTACGCCCTGCCGGCCTACCTCGTGCCCATCGCGTTCGTGGTCACCCCGGCCGGCCGGGGGCTGCTCGGCTTCGGCGGCTGGGACGACGTCGGGTTCGCCTTCGCCGCGTCCGCCGCCGGGGTGCTCGCGTTGTCCGTCGCCGCCGGCGGCTGGCTCATCGGCGCCGGCCCGGCCGGCCCCGCGGCCCGTGTCCTCGCCGGCCTCGCCGCGCTGGCGCTGCTGTGGCTCTCCCTGTGGACGGTGCTCACCGGTGTCGCGCTGCTGCTCGCCGCGGCGGTGCTGGTGCTCGTCCGCGCATCCCGTTCGACCCCGTCACTGGAGGAGGAACCCGCGTGAAACCCAGGATTCTGCTCACCGCCACCCTCACCGTCGTCGCGTTGGCCGGCTGCGGGGGCCGGCAGGACGCGAACACCAAGGACACCGACACCGCCGCGGCGATCACCTGCGAGGTCACCGCCGACACCCGCATCTCCATCGCGACCGGCAACACCACCGGCGTGTACTACGTCGTCGGCAACGCCCTCGCCACCCAGGTCACCAAGGCCACCAACGACAAGGTGAAGGCGACCGCGGCCGAGACCAGCGCCTCCGTCGCCAACATCCAGGGCCTCGACAAGGGCCAGTACCAGGTGGCGTTCTCCCTCTTCGACAGCGCCACCGACGCCGTGCAGGGCAAGGCCGCCTTCGACGGCAAACCGGTGAAGCTCGCGGCACTCGGCCGCATCTACGACAACGCCACCCAGGTCGTCGTCCGCAAGGACTCCGGCATCACGTCCGTGGCCGGCATGAAGGGCAAGCGGATCTCCACCGGCTCCCCCAACTCCGGCACCGAGGTCATCGCCAAGCGCATCCTCACCGCCGCCGGCCTCAACCCCGACACCGACATCCAGCCGCAGCGCCTCGACCTGCCCAAGACCACCGAGGCCATGAAGGCCGGCACGATCGACGCCTTCTTCTTCTCCGGCGGCCTGCCCACCGGCGGCGTCACCGACCTGTTCACCACCAGCGCCGACAAGGTCCAGCTGCTCGACCTCGGCAGCCTGCTGCCGGAGATGCAGAAGCTCGGCCCCGCCTACCAGGAAGGCACCATCCCCGCCGCCACCTACAAGACCACGGCCGACGTGAAGACCATCGTGGTGCCGAACGTCCTGCTCGTCCGCGAGGACATGGACGCCAACCTCGCCTGCGTCCTGACGAAGACCCTCATCGAGAAGCGCGACGAGCTCGTCAGGGCCAACGCCGCCGCCAAGGGCATCACCCTCGAAACGGTCCGCAAGACCGACCCGGTCCCCCTCCACCGCGGTGCCGTGGCCGCCCTCGACAAGGCCGGCGCGAAGTAGCGGCCTTGTGCGCTCCGGGCCGCTCCGCGCTCCCCCTGGCCGGAGCGGCCCGGCCGGCCACCTTCGCTCACCTCGCGGCCGCCCGGTGCCGCGCCACGATCGTGGACAGGGCGGCCTGGATCTCACGGGCGGCGAGCTCGGCCCTGCGCAGTGCGGCGAGGTCGTCGGCGTCAGCGGGGTAGAACGTCAGGCGGCCGTCGTCGTGCAGGGTCATCGGCACGTCGACGCGGTCGAGGATCGCGCAGAGCAGCTCCTGTCCGTGGCGGAGAGCGGCCGACGACCTGCGCAGCGCGTCGGCGGTCGCCCGGCGGTCGTCACGCAGCCGCAGGGCCGCCTCGTGCATCGCCCGCCAGTCGCCCCGCACCCGCCACACATCGTCGACGGTGATCGGCGCAGTCATGGGTTTGACGGTAGGTGTGGGCTTTTCCGGGTGGGAAGCAGCGATTTCCTCCTGTGGATAACCCTTGCGGTCCGCGTGCGGGACCGCTGCACCGTTTCCATGTATCTGTTCAGGCCAGGGGACTTCGTGGTTCCGCGCGGCCCTGCCGGCCGCGCGCATGGGCGGCGTGGTCGCTGTGGGTGCCGTGGTCGCGGTGATGTTCCCCGGCGCCCGTCCTCACCTGCCCGGCCGCCGTCGAGGGCATCATTCGGTGGTGCCACACCGCCGAGCGTTCCAGCACCAGGACATACCGCACTGAGGACAATCATTGCGGTCCGCGGTGGCCCTCAACGCCCAGCATCGATGGTCTTTCGTTCTTGAACCCACCACGGGTGGAACCACAGAATGACGACCTCGACGGCGGCCAAACACGTGAGAACGGCGCCCGGGGACCATCACCCCAGGCACGGCAGGCACCGGGACCACGCCACCCTGTCGCGCGGCCGCCCGGCCGCGCGGAACCACGAAGGCCGCAGCACTCGCCAGCGAAACACACATGGCGCAGCGGTCCCGCACGCGGACAGCAACCAACGGCCCACCCACCAGCTCAACAACCGACGGTCTTTGTTCTTGAAACTGCACGCGGAGTGGCACCACCGAACGACGACCTCGACGGCGGCCGACCATGTGAGGACGGCGCCCGGGGACCATCACCCCAGGCACGGCAGGCACCGGGACCACGCCACCGACGACGATCGCTGCAAGCCCGCGGCGCGGAGCCACAGCACGACGACCTCAACGGCGGCGGGACATGTGAGCACCGCGCCCGGCGACCATCAAGCCAGGCACGGCACCCACAGACGACGATCGCTGCAAGCCCGCGGCGCGGAGCCACAGCACGACGACCTCGACTGCGGCGGGACATGTGAGGACCGCGCCCGGCGACCATCACGCCAGGCACGGCACCCACAACGGCCACTCGCCAGCAATGACGCCTGGCGCAGGCGGGCCGCAGTCACAGCGGCCGGCCCGGGCGGCTCACACGGTGACGGTCTCGGCCACGGCGGCCAGCTCGCTCGAGTGGCTGCCGAACACCCCCACCGTCGGCGGTCGTGGCGTGAAGCCGGGCAGGTTGTCGAGCCCGTCGCTGCCGTCCACCACGCGCAGCCGCAGTGGGCCGGGGCCCTCCAGGACGAGGGTGACCTCGATGCCGTCGGTGGGTGGGCCGTGGAAGACGACGCCGAAGCGGTCCTGCTCGGTGAGGTACGGCACGGCGTCGCGGCCGGCGACCGTGGCCTGCTGGACGCGGCGGGAGCCGACCTCGCCGTAGAAGGAGACGAACCGGACCTGCCGCTGCGGGGCGAGCCGGAACCGCACGGTGCGCCGGTCGCCGCTGGTGGTGTCGGACAGGACGGTGACGGTCGGGGCGGGCAGCGCCGCCGTCTGGGCCGGGCCGACGGACAGCTTGCCGGCGGGCAGGACCGGGAAGCGCTGGTCGAGTGCCTGCCGGTCGCGCACGTACCGGGAGGTCCAGGCGCCCGGCGACTGCTCCAGGCTGACCCATTGGGCGGTGCCGGTGTCGCGGTCCAGCGCATACATGAGGTGGGTCGGCTCGGGGTGCCCGGCGTCCCAGCGGTCGACGACCATGCCGGTGGTGGTGCAGGCGAGCGCGACCACGAGCGCGGCGGCGGCCGGGGCGGCGCCGAGGGGGCGGTGCCGGTCGGCGCCGGCGGGGCGGAAGAGGGGCTCGAACGCGGGCAGCGCGGCGAGCCCGAGCAGGGTGGCGAAGAGCGCCGGGGCGGCGCCGGTGGCGAGGCCGAGCGCGGGGAAGAACAGCGCGACGGTCGGGGCGAGGATCAGCACGGCGACGGCGGCGCCGGCGGTGAGCACGGCCGTGGCGAGCCACGGCTTCGGCACGTACAGCGCGGCGATGCCGGCCAGGGCGCCGGCCAGGGCGGGCAGGGCGACGAGGTAGGAACCGCCGGGGATGGCGGCGGCGAAGACCAGGCCGAGGACGGCGAGCAGGCCGAGGGCGCCGGTGGCGAGCGGGACGGGGCCGAGCCGGCGGCGGGTCAGCGCATACCAGGCGAGCAGGACCGCGGCGGTGAGCGCGACGACGCCGAAGCGGAACCAGGTGGGGCGGGCCGGGTCGAGCAGCTCGCCGTAGCCGGGGCGCAGCGCGACCAGCAGCGCCCACAGCACCTGGGCGGCGACGGCGACGGCGACGAGCGGCACCAGGGCGAGGCCGAGGCCGGCGAGGCTGCGCGGCACGGACGTGAGGCCGCGGCGGCGGGCCAGGAACACCAGGGCGGCGACGGCGAGCAGGGCCAGGACGGCGATCGGCCAGGTGAGCGCGGCCGGGTAGCGCACCAGCAGCCCGGCGAACGGGAAATACACCGCGTCGCCGGCGGCGGGGCGCAGCAGCGGCGGCAGGTCGGCGCCGCCGAGCGTGCGGGCCAGGGCGAGGGCGTTGTCGCCGTGGTGCTGCAGGCTCGCCTTGTCCATCGTCGAGGGCCGGTCGAACGGGCTGTGGTAGACGCTGGAGCCGTCGATGTAGGCGGTGTTGAGGCCGGTGAAGCGCGACTGGCCCAGGAACGGGGTGAAGTCGGTGTCGTTGGACAGCAGCCGGTAGACCTCGACGGCGAGGCTGGTGCCGACGGGGTGCGGGGTGCGCGCGTAGACGTCGATGAGGTCGGCGTTGCCGACGGAGGTCTGGAACATGACGGCGGGGCCGCTGCTGCCGCGGGCCTCGAAGTTGAGCACGACGGACGGTTTCTGGCCCAGCGGGTGCCGGCTGACGAACGCCTCGGCGCCGCAGAGGCAGGCCTCCTCGGCGTCGGTGAACAGGAACACGACGTCGTTGCGGGGTGGCGCGCCGGTGGTCAGGGCGCGGGCGACCTCCAGCAGGGTGCTGGTGCCGGCGCCGTCGTCGTTGGCGCCGTAGCTGACCTGCACGGAGTCGTAGTGCGCCATGAGGACGACCTGGCCGGTGGAGGCGGCGCCGGGCAGGACCGCGACGACGTTGCGCACCCGGGCCATGCCGCCGTCGCCGAACTTGCCCGCGTTGACCCCCACGGTGTCCTGGACCTCGGGGCGCAGCCCGTAGCCGGTGAGGGTGGCCACGATGTGCTCGCGGACCCGGTCGGCGGCGGGGCTGCCGGTGACGTGGACCTCCTGGCCGATCCGCTCGACGTGGGTGAACGCGCGGGCGGCGGAGAAGTCACCGGCGGGTGCCGAGGCGGAGCGGGGCGCCGGCGGCTGGACGTCGGCGATGCTCAGCACGGCGAGCAGCGCCAGCGCCACGAGGGCGGCGGCGGCCGCCAGGGGTCGCCGCGACGGTGCGGCGAAGCTTCGGTCGGACAAGGTGGGCCTCCTGGGGGGTGCCCACATTCTGCACGCCACCACCGACAGAAACACCGCGGGAACGCAAGGCCGGTCGCCCGGACGGAGTGCAGTGGGTCATGATCGGGTGCCGGATGGTTGTTGGGGATCCCACGGGGCCCGTGACTGCCTAGCGTCATCGTCCATGAGCAACGAACGCACCCCCGCCGTCCCGACCGCCTTCGACGCCAGCTACCTCGCGACCGCCGAGCTTGACGCCAGGTTGTACCTGGACCAGGTCATGGCCATGGTCGGCGTCGACGGCCTGGTGGAGGCCCTGGCGCAGCCGTTCCTGCTGGCGAAGGTCGACCAGCACGCGGCCGCCGTCCGGCAGAGCATCACGGCCGCCGGGAAGCCCATCGACTCGATCTCGCTGGCCGGCTACGCCCGCAGCGTCATCGCCGTGCACCAGCGGCACGGCCGGCCCCTGCCGACGCCGGACAGCGTCGACTGGAGCGACGCGGACTGGACGGTGCTGCGCCTGGTGTCGGTGTGCTCGCTGGCCGACGCCGCCGACGCGTTCTGACCGCCGGCGGCGGCGGTCAGCGCCGACCGCGGCCGGTGGACTCGTTCCAGCGGAAGTGCACGAAGAGCCGGCCGAAGTTGTCCGAGTCCTTCTCCACCCGGTGGTACAGCGCCTTGATCTCGCGCTGGTCCAGGAAGCGCAGGACCCGCTTCTTCAACGCCCCCGACCCCTTCCCGGGGATGATCTCGACGAGGGTGGCCCGTTTGGCCACCGCCTCGTCGATGATCCCCTTCAGCGCGCGGTCGATGTCGCCGCTGCGGTTGAAGATGTCGTGGAGGTCCAGCTTCAGCTTCACACGCTCTAGTTTGACACCGGCAGCCCGGCGTGTTTCCACGCCTTGAAGCCGCCGGCCAGGTCGGTGGCCCGGTGCAGGCCGAGGTCCTGCAGGGACGCGGCGGCCAGCGACGACGTGTAGCCCTCCGAGCAGAAGACGACGACGGGCAGGTCGAACCGGTCGGCGATGGGCAGCCTGGCGTCGCTGCGGGGGTCGAACCGCCACTCCAGGACGTTGCGCTCGACGATGATGGCGCCCGGGATCCCGCCCTCGGCGGCGCGCTGCGCGGCGGGGCGGATGTCGACCAGGACGGCGCCGTCGGGCACCTCGTGCGGCGCGAGGCGGTGCAGGCGGGCGCGGGCGTCGGCGAGGATGTCGTCGATGGAGCGGCCGGTCACCAGTCGGCTCCCGCCCGGGAGATGGATTCGACGCTGAGGCGGCCCTCGTGCAGCCGGTAGCGGGTCATGACGGAGAGCGCCGGGCTGTAGGCGTGCACGGTGACGGCGGGGCGGGTGCCGGCGTTGACGACGCGGTGCACGTGGTGGGCGCCGAAGCGGCGGCCGCTGCCGGCGGTCATCGTGGTGTTGCGCAGGGAGCCGTGCTGCACGGTCTGCTCGACGATCTCGCCGGACACGACGGTGAACGCGCCGCCGGCGCCGCCGTGGTCGTGCAGGTCGGTGGCCTGGCCGGGCAGCCAGGTGAGCAGCCACACCTCGTGGTCGTCGGCGGCGTGCAGCCGCCCGTACCAGCGCTGGCGGGGGTCGAAGCGGGGCTCCAACGGCCACGCCTGCGGGTCCTCGGCGTGCCAGCGGGCGACGGAGAGCAGGTCCGTCCGGGTCGCGACAGTCATGGCAAATACTCCATTATTCTCATCTCCTAAGTAGGAATTACTATCACACGCCGCCCCGCCGCGCGACGGCAACAGGCGGATGTGCGTGAAATGACAGCGGCGTACGGCACCCTGGCGGAGGACACACCAAAGGGGGAACACCACCATGAGCTTCGCTTTCCAGGCCACCGGCCTGGTCAAGCGCTTCGGCCGGACCACCGCCCTGGCGGGCGTGGACCTCGCCGCCGAGCCCGGCACGGTGCTCGGGGTCCTCGGCCCCAACGGCGCGGGCAAGACCACCGCCGTGCGCATCCTCGCCACCCTGCTGCGCCCCGACGCGGGCACCGCGGTCGTCGGCGGGTACGACGTCGTCAAGCACCCCGCCGCGGTCCGCCGCATCAGCGGGCTGACCGGGCAGTTCGCCTCCGTCGACGAGGACCTGACCGGCACCGAGAACCTGGTCCTCATCGGCCAGCTGCTCGACCTGCGCCGGCGCGACGCCAAGGCCCGCGCGGCCCAGCTGCTGGCCGACTTCGACCTCAGCGAGGCCGGCGACCGGCCGGTCAAGACCTACTCCGGCGGCATGCGGCGCCGCCTCGACCTGGCGGCGAGCCTCGTCGGGCGGCCCGCGATCGTGTACCTCGACGAGCCGACCACCGGCCTCGACCCGGCGAAACGCGAGGACGTCTGGAACATGGTCCGGGCCCAGGTGCGGGAGGGCACCACGGTCCTGCTGACCACGCAGTACCTGGAGGAGGCCGACGCCCTCGCCGACGAGATCTCCGTGATCGACCACGGCAAGGTGATCGCGCACGGCACGCCGGCGCAGCTCAAGCACATCGTCGGCGGCCAGACGATCAGCGTGCGCCCGGCCGACCCGGCGCACCTGGAGACCGTCTCCACCATCCTGGCGAAGATCTCCGGCGGCCAGGTCGAGTCCCGCGGGCGCGGCGTGCTGTCGGTGCCGGTCGACGACGGCCGGGTCCTCGGCACCGTCGTGCGGCGCCTGGAGGAGGCCGGCATCGACGTCATCGAGCTGTCGCTGCACCTGCCGAGCCTCGACGAGGTCTTCTTCACCCTGACCCGCGGCACCGCCGCCACGCACCAGGAGGTGCCGGTATGACCACATTGACCGCGGCGGTCCCGGGCCGGCCGTTCGGCCTGGTCAGGCACAGCCTGGTGATGGCCCGGCGCAGCCTCATCAAGACCATGCGCACCCCCGAGCAGCTGCTGGACGTGACGCTCCAGCCGATCATCTTCATCGTGCTGTTCGTGTACCTGCTGGGCGGCGCCATCGCCGGTTCACGCCACGACTACCTGCAGTTCCTGCTGCCGGCGCTGCTGGTGCAGAACGTGCTGTTCGCCTCGGCGCCGACCGGCGTCAGCCTCAACACCGACATCAAGACCGGCGTGTTCGACCGGTTCCGCAGTCTGCCGATCGGCCGGTCCGCGCCGCTCATCGGCGGCGTGCTCGGCGACATGATCCGGTTCGTGGTGTCGATCGTGGTGATGCTCGGCTTCGGGTACCTGCTGGGCTTCCGCTTCGGCACGAACCCGCTCGCGGTGATCGCCGCGTGCCTGCTGGTGATGTTCATGGCGTTCAGCTTCAGCTGGATGTTCGTGCTGCTGGGCATGCTGGTGCGCGAGCCCGGCGCGGTGCAGGGCCTCGGCTTCGTGATCATGTTCCCGCTGACGTTCGGCACCAACGTGCTCGTCCCGACGAACACGCTGCCCGGGTGGCTGCAGGCGTGGGTGAAGGTCAACCCGGTCGCCGACGCGATGCAGGCCGCCCGCGGGCTCATGGTCGGCGGGCCGGTGCTCGACGCCGTGGTCAAGACCGTGCTGTGGTCGCTGGGCATCCTCGCGGTGTTCGCGCCGCTCGCGGTGCGCGCCTACCGCCGCAGGACCTGAGCCTGCACGAACGCCAACGCCGCGGCGCGGTCCAGGGCCGCGCCGCGGCGCACCGCCTCCTCGAACCCGTCGGCGCCCAGCACGTCACGCAGCGCCGCGGACTGCGCGACGAGGTCGGCGTTGGACAGGTCGTCTCCCCCGGCGAACCCGCGGGCCACGCCGAGGATCCGCGCGGCCGTCCCCGGCTCGCCGCGGGCCGCGGCGACGGCCGCCGCGCCGATCGCGACCTGCGCCACGACTGGCATGTCCCGCACCGGCACCGCCAGCTCCAGGGCCTGCGCGATGTGCTGCCCGGCCGCCGGCAGGTCACCGCGGCGCAGGTCCAGCTGCGCCATGGCGACCTGCACCAGCGCCCGGTACTGCGGCGCCACCAGCGGCGACTCGGCCTGCCACCGCCACGCCTGCAGGTAGCAGCGCTCCGCCTCGTCGAGGTCACCGGCGTAGCGGGCCAGCTGGCCGAGCTCCAGCATCGCGTGCGACACGTCGCGCGGCAGCGCCGCCGGGTCCTCGGCGAACCTGCGCAGCTCGGCGCGGGCCGCGTCCACCCCGTCGGTGTGCCGGCGGATCGCGGCGAGCTTGATGCGCTGGTACGCCTGGCCGGTCCGCAGTCCCAGCTGGCGGTGCAGGTCGATCGACTCGGCGAACAGCGCGGCCGCCGTGGCGAAGTCGCCGCGCCGGGCCCGCACGTCGGCGATCGACGCCAGGGTCATCGACAGCCCCCACCGCTCGCCGACCTCGCGGAACGCGGCCGCCGCCGCCTCGTGCGCGGTCAGCATGCCGGTGATGTCGCCGTCGTTCTCCCGCAGGTACCCGAGGATCGACAGCAGCATCCCGCGCGACCACGGCTCCAGCGGCCCGGCGAGGCGGCGCCCGACCGCCTCGGCGCCCCGGACGCTGTCGTCGCCGAACATCAGCACCACCGGCTCGACCAGCTCGACGAACGGGTGCCCGGTGCCCGGCGGCACCTGCGCGGCGAGGCGCAGCACCTCGTGCAGCAGCTCGACGTCGAACTGGAAGTCCCCGGCGAAGCCGCTGTTGATGAGGTACACGGCGAGCACGACCGTGCGCACGTCCGCCGGCACGTCACCGGGGACCTTGAGGATCCGGCCGAGCTGCCCGGCGGCCTCGGCGTGGTTGTCCTCGAACGTCCAGAACCAGCCGCACGCGGCGCCGAGCCGGAACGCGGTGGCGGCGTCGGCGTTGTCGCAGGCGTGCGCGACCGCGGCGTGCAGGTTGGCCCGCTCCGGCCGCAGCCGGGCCAGCCAGTCCAGCTGGGCGGCGGTGCGCAGGTGCGGCTCGGCCCGCTCCGCCAGGGCCAGGTAGTGCGCGGCGTGCGCGGACCTGACCTGCCCGGCGCGGCCGGTGCGCAGCAGCTCCTCCAGGGCGAACTCACGGATCGTCTCCAGCATCCGGTACCGCACCGTCGCGCCCGCCACGACCTGCAGCAGTGACCGGTCGACGAGCAGGTCCAGCAGCGGCCCGGCGTCGGGCACTCCGGACACCGCGGCGGCGGCGTCGGCGTCGAACGTGCCGGGGAACACCGCGATCGCGGCCGCGAAGTCCCGCTCCGGCGCCTCCAGCAGGTCCCAGCTCCAGGCGACGACCGCGTGCAGGGTCCGGTGCCGCGGCAGGGCGGTGCGGCTGCCGCCGGTGAGCAGCCGGAACCGGTTGTCGAGGCCGGCCGCGAGCTGCTCGGTGGTGAACGAGCGCAGCCGCGCCGCGGCCAGCTCGATCGCCAGCGGCAGCCCGTCGAGCCGGCGGCAGATCTCCGCCGCGGCCGGGGTCACCACGAACCCGGGGCGCACCGCCTCGGCCCGGTCCCGCAGCAGCCGCACCGCCGCCTGCGGGTCGAGGGGCCCGACGGGGAACAGGGTCTCGCCGAGGATGCCGAGCGGCTCCCGGCTGGTCGCCATGATCCGCAGCTTCGGGCAGCGGCCCAGCAGGTCCTCGCTGAGCCGGGCGGCGGCCTCCACGACGTGCTCGCAGTTGTCGAGCACGAGCAGCGCGGCGGCCGGGGCGAGGATCTCGGCGAGCCGGTCGGTGGCGTCGACCCGGCGGGTCCACTGCGGCGCCTCCAGCTGCCCGCCGCTGTCCAGCGCCCGCAGGACCGCGGCCGGCACCTCGGCGGCCTCGGCGACCGGGGCCAGCTCCACCAGCCACGCCGGGTGCGGGTCGCGGGCGGCGACGGTGGTGGCGAGCCGGGTCTTGCCGGCGCCGCCCGGGCCGACGAGGGTGACCAGCCGGCGGTCCAGGATCTGCGTGGCGAGCCGGTCCACGTCCTCGTCGCGGCCCACGAAGCTGGTCAGCGGGGTGCGCAGGTTACCGCCGGGACGGTCGGTGAGCGCCAGCAGGTGCGCCTGGCGCAGCTGCGGCGACGGGTCGACGCCGAGCTCCTCGGCGAGCCGCTGCCGGCACTCCTCGAACGCGGCGAGGGCCTCGGCCCGGCGGCCCTGCGCGTGCAGCGCCGTGACCAGCTGGGCGGCGAGCCGCTCCCGCAGCGGGTGCGCGGCGGTCAGCTCCCGCAGCCGCGCCACCAGGCCGGGTGAGCGTGGGCCGGCCGCCTCGACGTGGTCCTCGATCGCGGTGAGGCGCAGCTCCTGCCAGCGGGCGGCGAGCGCGTCGTCGACGTCCGGGGCGCCGCGCCACAGGTCCAGGGCCTCGGTGAGCAGCGCCGCGGCGCGGGCCGGGTCGCCGTCGCGCAGCGCCCGGCGGCCCTCGCCGGCGAGCCGCTCGAAGCGGTGCGCGTCGACCGCGTCGGCGGGGACGTCGAGGCGGTACCCGCCGGCGCCGGACACGAGCGCCGGGTGCCCGCCGAGGGTTTTGCGCAGCCGCGACACGAGCGACTGCACGGCGTTGGCCGGGTCGCTCGGCGCGGCGTCGGGCCACAGCGCCGCGGCGAGCCGCTCCACCGGGACCAGCCGGCCGGGCTCGCAGGCCAGGCGGGCCAGCAGGGTCCGCAGCCGGGCGCCGGTGACGTCGACGGGCCGCCCGTCCACCTCGACGGTCAACGGCCCGAGGATCCCCACCCGCATGCGCACCACTGTGCCACCCGCCCGTGACGGCGGGTGGCACAGGTGGGGGTGGTGCCTAGTAGACGCTGACGCCGTACACGCTCAGCGGCTCGGTGACCGGCTGGAAGTACGTGACGCCGCCGCTGCTGCAGTTGCCGCTGCCGCCGGAGGTCAGGCCCAGGGCCACCGAACCGGCGAAGAGCGAGCCGCCGCTGTCGCCGGGCTCGGCGCAGACCGTGGTGCGGATCAGGCCGCTGACCTGGCCCTGCGAGTAGGTGACGGTCGCGTTGAGCTGCGTCACCGAGCCGCTGCGCACGCCGGTGGTGGAGCCGCTGCGGCGCACCGACTGCCCGACGGTGGCGTTGCCGGCGGAGGTGATGTCCTGGAACGAGCCGTTGTACAGCGACACGTTGCCGGGGTGCGCGACACCGGAGGCGTAGCGCACGATGCCGTAGTCGTTGCCGGGGAAGCTGGTGCCGGCGCGGGTGCCGAGGACCGAGCCGCCGCTCGTCGTCCAGGTCGAGCCGATGTTGGTGCAGTGCCCGGCGGTCAGGAAGTAGTACGTGCTGCCGCTGACCACGTTGAAGCCGAGCGAGCACCGGGAGCCACCGCTGTAGATCGCCTGCCCGCCGGAGATGGTCGAGCGCAGCTCACCGGGGAGCCGCTCGATCTTCGCGGCGCTGCCGAACGACGCGACGGTCGCCTCGATGGTCTTCACGTGCTCCGCCGTGACCGTCGGGTCGATGGAGACGACCACCTGGTTGGCGACCGGGTCGACGGCCCAGGCGGTGCCCGGGACGGAGACCTTCGCGCCGAGCGTCGCGGTGATGCGGGCCAGCTCGGCGCCGCTGTGCTTGACCTTGCGGGCGACGGCGCCGGTCGACTCGACGCTCTTGGCGGTGTTCGCGTCGGTGACGGTGACGACCATCTTGCCGAGCTGGGCGTCCCAGTAGGCGCCGGCGGTGGCCAGCCCGAGCTGCTCGACGAGCGCGTCGGTGCTGCCGATCGGCGCGGCCTGGGCCGGCGACGGCGTGAGGAACGATCCGGCGACGAGGGCGGTGCCGGCGGCGATGACCACGGCGCGACGGAGTCTGGACCTTGTGAGTCTCACGTGAGCCTCCCCTATATCGGAGCCGATAAATATCGGCCGCGACCGATGCTGTCATCGGACGGGGAGGCACACAAGATTCGAGGTCCAAATTGCCCCATAGCACCCGTGTCATATCACTAAGCGACTATCCCTTCTAGGAGGTATGCGCTGATCGGTCCGTACAGGTGCGGCTGGACGTTGTCGTCGATCGGCACCGTCACCGACACCCGGCCCTCGGCCTCACCGATGAACAGCGCCGGGTCGTTGCTGTCCGCGAACGACACCACGTCCAGCCCCGCGGCGGCCGCCGCGCCCGCGAACCCGTGGTCGGCGAAGACCAGGTCCGGCAGCGGCTCGCCGCGCCGCTCCAGGTCGGCCAGCATCGCCCGCATGCCGTCCGGCGAGTGCGTGTGCCACAGGGCGATGCCCCGCTCCGCGGCCATGGCGACGCCACCGACATACCGCAGCGCCAGCGGGAACTCACGCCCGTCGTAACGGCCCGGACGCTCGAACGGCTCCCCCGCCGCCGGGGTCAGGATCTCGCACCCGGCCGCCCGCAACGCCGCCACGACCGCCAGGTGCACCTCGACGACACCGGCCGGGTGCCCGGACGCCACCAGGACACGCTCCTTGCGGCGGGCCGCCAGCCGCAGCCGCTCCCGCATCCGGTCGAGCGCCGCGACCGTCTTGTCCGGGTCGATCCTGTCGACGCCCGTGGAACGCTCCGGATCGGGGTCGATGCCGACCCGCTCCGCCATCACACTCAGCACCTGAGCGACGGTCCAAGTCTTCAGCGGCGCGAGACCGAACAGGTAACCCTCGTGACCGTCGGCGAACGCCGCGGCGTTGCCGTAGTTGGAGTCCCGGGTGGTCTCGACATCGCCGGCGAGGAGTGCTTCACGAAGATAACTCACAAGCTCAGGCATATGACCCATGGTAGGCAAGCACCCCTGCGGCGCCGAGGAAAGCGGCCTAAGGTCACAGTCATGGCCGACGTGTATCTCGAGATCAGCGACAAGAAGGTGTTCGCGGCGAGCCTCGACTGGCCCGGGTGGGGACGCTTCGCCAAGACCGAGGACGACGCGCTGCAGGCCCTGGCCGACTACGGCACCCGGTACGCGCCGATCGCCACCGCCGCGGGCTACAGCTTCCCGGCCGCGCCGACGTTCAAGGTCGTCGAACGCTGCCCGGGCACCTCCGCCACTCAGTTCGGCGTCCCCGATGCCCACCCCGAGGCCGACGGCCGCGCCGTGACGAAGGCCGTCGCCGACCGGCAGAAGAAGCTGCTGACGGCCGCTTGGGCCGCCTTCGACGCGTTCGCCGCGACCGCCCCCGCCACGTTGCGCAAGGGCCCGCGCGGCGGCGGCCGGGACCGCGACAAGATGATCGACCACGTCGTCGGCGCCGAGGCCGGGTACGCCCGCAAGCTCGGCATCAAACACCCCCAGCCGGCGATCACCGACACCGCCGCGATCGCCGCGCTGCGCGAGGACATCCTCAGCGTCCTGGGCCGCCCCCACGACGGCGGCCCCGTCGTCGACAACGGCTGGACGTCGCGCTACGCCACCCGCCGGTACGCCTGGCACGTCCTGGACCACCTCTGGGAGATGCAGGACCGCGCCGAGTAACCCCACCTCGCCGCCCTGGCCGCCGTCTTCGCCGCCGAGCAACGCGACGGCGGCCGGCCACGGTGTGCGGCGCTGGCGGTGCGAGCGCCAGCGAGCATGGGGCTCCGGGTGGGAACCCCCGGCCGCCCCCGGCCGCCCCCGGCCGCCCCCGGCGGCAGCCGGCGGAGCTAGGAACCGCCCAGGCCGCGCAGCAGCAGGGCGGTCAGGGTGTCGATGGCCTCGTCGTCGGGGACGCGCGGCTCCGGGGCGGTCAGGTGGGCGTAGGCGAACATCGCCAGCATCGACCCCATCGCGTCGGCCACGACCGCCGGCCGGCCCGGGAGCCGGTGGCCGCGTGACTCCATGAGCTCCAGGTGCCGGCGGAGCATGTCGGTGTCCTCGGCGAGCCGGGTGCGGGCCAGCCCGGTGAACGGCGCCTCCAGCATCGAGGACTGCAAGAGCGCCACCATGACCGGCAGGTGGGTCCGGAACGTGTGCCAGGCGGCCGCGACGTGGGCGCGCAGCTGGACCTCGTCGGACAGGTCGTGGTCCGGGTCGTGATCGGGCAGCGCCTCGTCGGCGGTCCGCCGCATGTCGGCCAGGAGGGCCCGCAGCAGCTCCTCCTTGCTCGCGAAGTGGTCGTAGAACGAGCCCACCGCGCGGCCCGCCTCGGCGGTGATGTCGCTGATCTTGGTGTTGAGGTAGCCGCGGGTGGCGAAGAGGTGGCGGGCGGCGTCCTTGAGGGCGGCCGAGGTCTGGGCCGCCTTCTCCCTGCGCGTCGCCATCAGGTCCCACCTTGTCACGCCCGGCGTGTTGACGACCGACCGTAGCAGCCCGTAAAACTGAATCGTAATTCACCGAATACAGATTCACTAAGGGGCGTGGGGCATGGAAGCCGTGGTCATCGGTGGTGGGGTCGCGGGGCCGGTCGCGGCCATCGCGCTGCGCCGGGTCGGGTGGGACGTCACGGTGTACGAGGCGTACACGGACCCGGCCGGGGACGTCGGGTCGTTCGTGAGCCTCGGCGACAACGGGCTGCGGGCCCTGGAGGCGATCGGCTGCCGGGCCGCCGTCGCCGCGCGGGGCACCGCGTTGCCCCTGCTGCGGCTGTACAGCGGCAGAGGCAGCCGACTCGGTGAGGCCGCGCGGGGCCGGGTCACCCTCATGCGGGGGCATCTGGTCGAGACGCTGCGCGACCTCGCGCGGGAGGCGGGGGCGACGGTCGTCACCGGGCGGCGGCTGGTGGACGCGGGCGGCGGCACGGCCACGTTCGCCGACGGCGGCACCGCGGGCGCGGACCTGATCGTCGGCGCCGACGGCATCCACTCGCGGCTGCGCACGGTCATCGACCCGGATGCGCCGGTCGCGCGGTACGCCGGGCTGTGGACCGTCGGCGGGCACTCCGCGCACCCCGTGGAGCCGGGCGCGTTCGGCATCCTGTTCGGGGCGAGGGCGACGATGGTGTACGCGCCGACCGCCGAGGGCACGCTGTGGGCCGCCCAGGTGCCGGCGGCCCGGCCGCCGGAGGCAGCACCCGGTCAGGAGGCGCTCGCGGCGCTGTTCGCCGGGGACCGCGGGCCGGCCGCGGACCTCGTCAGGGGCACCACGCGGTGGCATCCGCGCACGCTGATGCAGGCGATGCCGGGTGGTGTACCGCGCTGGCACCGCGACGGCATGGTCGTGCTCGGCGACGCGGC
Source organism: Dactylosporangium aurantiacum (assembly GCF_000716715.1). GTDB lineage: Bacteria > Actinomycetota > Actinomycetes > Mycobacteriales > Micromonosporaceae > Dactylosporangium > Dactylosporangium aurantiacum. The sequence continues at coordinate 26,818 of NZ_JNYJ01000043.1, forward strand.
CCACCCGATGGGGGCCGGGCAGGGCGCGAACCTCGCCGTCGAGGACGCGGTCGTCCTCGCGAAGTGCCTGCGCGACGAGCCGTCCGTCGGCGCGGCCCTGCGGCGGTACGAGCAGCTGCGCCGCCCCCGCACCGACCAGATGCTGAAGGTGGCCGGCGCCAACCGCGACGCGAAGGTCGCCGGGCCCGTCGCCGCCCGGCTGCGCGACGTGATGATGCCGTTCTTCTTCAAGCGGTTCGCGCAGCGGGGCAGCGCCTGGATGGACGACTACGACGTGGCGTGGAACGCGGTCAGCGCGCCGGCCTCGGCGTCGACCTGACGGCGGACCCGGGCGGGCAGCGGCGCGAACGGCTCCCAGACGACCGCGCCGTCGCGCCACGACCAGGTGCCGGCGACCTGGCCGTCGACGAGGAACGTGCCGATGGACTGCGGCATCCGGACGTGGAACACCTTGGTGCGGTGCTCCTCCGGCAGGATCAGGGTCCGGCGGGCGTGCGCGAGCAGGGTCGCGTCGTAGGTCGGCAGGAACCGCACCGGCGCCGGCGTGTCGGGGTCCGGCAGCGGCTGGTCGGGCAGGTCGACCAGCTCGCGGCCGCGCTCGTCGCGGAAGCGGCGCAGCTCCATCGGCGCCAGCACCTTCGCGACGTCGGCGACGCTCAAGCCGGCCCAGTCGGCGATCTCGGAGCGGTGCGCCGGGCCGAAGCCGCCGAGGTACCGGCGCACCAGCAGCTCACGGGCCTCGGCGACGGTGACGCCGGTCGGCGGGACCCAGTCCTCCGCGAGCCCGAAGAGGTCGGCCCGGCGGCGGGACCACGTGCCGGACGGCGGCACCCGGACCATGTCGAGATACATGCCGACCCCGCCGCGGACCTGTGCCCCGTACAGCTGGTCGATCTCCGCCCGCCGGACCGGCCGCTGCCGCAGCAGCTTCCGCAGGCCCTCGGCGGCCTCGGCGAGCTGCGCCGGTCCGACGTTGTTGCGGATGACGCGGTGGTACCAGTCGCGCCGCGCCTCGCGGACGGCGACCACGAACGGCCAGAAGTCGGCCCGTGACACGAGGTGGATGGTGGCCCGCAGCAGCGTCGCCTGCACCACCTCGCGGTCCTCGAGCAGCCGGGTCAGCGACTCCCGCTCGAAGCCCTCGATCCGGGTCCACAGCCCGATGTACATCGACGGCGCGTACTGGGCCTGCAGCCCGGCCATCCGCTCCAGGACGGCCGGCGGGTCGGCGGGCACCCGGGCGAGCAGGCACTGCCGGGCCAGGAGTGCGCGGTTGAGGTCCCGCCACGTGAGGGTCCGCTCCATGGGCCCCCACGCTAGTGCCTACGCCACGTTGCGCAGCGCCGCCCTGACCAGCTCCATGGTGCGCTCGTAGGTCATACCCTGCTCGCGCAGCAGGCGGCCGCCGGCGCCGCGCTCGTCGCGCAGGACGCCCAGCAGCAGGTGCTCGGTGCCGATGTAGTTGTGCTTCATCGACAGCGCGACCCGCAGCGACAGCTCCAGGGCCTTCTTCGCGTCGTTGCCGAACCGGCCGGACAGCTTGGTGCGCCGGAAGAAGAACCCGCCGCGGCGGGGCGGCTCGGCCCGCTCCAGGGCACCCGGGCCGAACGTCTCCTCGACCTTCTCGCGCACCGCGTCCAGGTCGATGCCGACGGAGCGCAGCGCCGCCGCGTCGTCGGCGCCGGCGACCGTCGCGCGCAGCTGCTCGGCCTCCACGCCGCAGGCGCGAAGCACGTCGGCGGCGATCCCGCCGGCGGTGAACATGGCCAGCACCAGGTGCTCGGTGCCGACGGTGCGGTGGCCGAGGGCGTCGGCCTCCTCGTGCGCCGACTGGACCACGGTGCGGGCCCGAGTGGTGAACCGCTCGAACATCACTGCTCTCCCATCTGCGAAATCACTGGGGTCCGGCCGGCGTGCTTCTTGTGCACCGCCTGGCGCGTCACGTCGAGGGCGTCCGCGATCTCCTGCCACGACCAGCCGTGCCGGCGCGCGTTGTCGACCTGGAGGTTCTCCAGCGCGTCGGCGAGGCGGCGCAGCGCGACCGCGGCGCGGAGGCCGATCCGCGGGTCAGGGCTGGCCGCGGCGTCGGCGAGATCACCTGCTTCCGTCATGCGTCAACCATAGTTGACAACGCCGAGCGCGTCAACGTTGGTTGACAGTTAATCTCCGTCGCATGGACGCGCTGCCGGTCATCGACATCTCCGACCTCGCCACCGCCGCGCCGCAGATCGAGGCGGCCTGCCGCCGCAGCGGCTTCTTCTACGTGACCGGCCACGGCGTGCCGGCCGAGCTGACCGACCGGCTCGACGCCGCCGCCCGCGCCTTCTTCGCGCTGCCCGAGCAGGACAAGCTGGAGATCGCGATGGCCCGCGGCGGGCGGGCCTGGCGCGGTTTCTTCCCGGTCGGCGCGGAGCTCACCTCCGGCGTCCCCGACCGCAAGGAGGGCCTCTACTTCGGCACCGAGCTCGGCCCCGACGCCCCGCAGGTGCGCGCCGGGCTGCCGCTGCACGGCGCCAACCTCTTCCCGCGGCAGGTGCCCGACCTGCGCCCGACGGTGCTGACGTACCTGGAGCGGATGACCGGCGTCGCGCAGCGCGTCCTGCGGGGTGTGGCGCTCAGCCTGGGGCTGCCCGAGGATTACTTCGCCACGTCGTACACCGCCGAGCCGACCGTGCTGTTCCGGATCTTCCACTACCCGCCCTCGGAGCCCGGCAGCGACGACTGGGGCGTCGGCGAGCACACCGACTACGGCCTGCTGACCCTGCTGCTGCAGGACGGCAACGGCGGGCTGCAGGTGCGCACCCCCGACGGCTGGCTGGACGCGCCGCCGGTGCCCGGCACCTTCGTGTGCAACATCGGCGACATGCTCGACCGGATGACCGGCGGCTGGTATCGCTCGACCCCGCACCGGGTGCGCAACACCAGCGGCAACGAGCGGCTGTCCTTCCCGTTCTTCTTCGACCCGGACTTCAGCCAGGAGGTGCCGCCGCTGCCGGCCACCACCCACGACGCCGGGCAGCGGTGGGACGGACAGGACCTGCGGGCGTTCACCGGCACGTACGGCGCATATCTGGTGGGCAAGGTGGGCAAGGTGTTCCCAGAGCTCATCGAGGACACCCGTCACCAGGAGGCCCCTCGCATCGGTTAGACCTGTGGTCAGGCGCCGCTCCGGCGCCGGGTCGGGGCGCTGGCACGATGACGGGAGCAAACCTGCGCGCGGTGTACCTACCGTTTGAGTCACCACACCGCAACAGGAGGCCCCCGATGACCACCCCGACCTCGACCACCACGCGCAAGATCACCAACCTCGACAGCGAGCAGGGCATGCTGGTGTTCCTCGCCGTGCTCGTCCTGATCAGCGTCATCGGCGTCATCGTCGTCGGCGGTTGAACTCCCAGGTGACTGTGAGGCACACCGCAGTGCAATCACTGGCGCCCTTCATACCGTCTTGGGGGTATGACCTCCGACGCCTCGCTCGAACAGGAGCTGCGGGACGTGTTCCAACGACACGAGCATCTCGCCGAGGACCTGCACCTCGACGACCGGCCGGCCGACACACCGTCGAGCCGGCCGTCGTCGCGGGGCCGACGCCCGGCGCCCCGCCCCGGCTCCCCGAAGCAGCGGTCCGGCCGCTCGAGCCGCCGCACCGGAGCCACGGGCGCGGCTGGCGCTTCGGGCGCTGCCGGTCCGGGCAAGGTGGGCGCTGCCGGTCCGGGCAAGGTGGGCGCTGCCGGTCCGGGCAAGGTGGGCGCTGCCGGTCCGGGCAAGCAGCGCGTTCGTGGCGAAGGACCTGGTCCTGGGGTACGCCACGGGCAGCGTCAAGCAGGAGGACCTGATCGTGCCCGCCGCCGAGCAGCAGGGCCGGCACGTAACGATCAGCGGCGCGAAGAACATCCTGCTCATGGGCATCGACCCGCGCCCCGGCCAGGACCCGTCGGAGGCGATCCGCTCCGACTCGATCATCATCCTGCACATCCCCGCCAGCCACGACCAGGCGTACCTGGTCTCGATCCCCCGCGACACCTGGGTGAAGATCCCCAAGTTCGACAACGGCAGGAAGAGCTACCCCGGCGGCCACGACAAGATCAACGGGGCGTTCGCGGTCGGCGGGCTCGGCACCACGGGCAAGGAGCAGCGCAAGTTCGGCGTCACCCTGCTCGCCGACACGATCAAGGAGAACTGGGGCGTCACGTTCGACGCCGCCGCGATCATCGACTTCACCGGCTTCCAGAACGTGGTCAACGTCCTCGGCGGCGTCGACATGTACGTCGACCAGGAGGTCAAGTCGGTCCACATCGGCCACGACGCCAAGGGCAACACCAAGGTCCCCTACATCCAGCGGGACAACGGCCGCGGCGGCACCGAGCTGATCCCGATCGCCGGGGTGACCCCGCAGACGTACCGCGTCGGCTTCCAGCACCTGGAGCCGTGGCAGGCGCTGGACTACGTGCGCCAGCGTGAGACGCTGCCCAACAGCGACTACGACCGGCAGCGCCACCAGCAGCAGTTCATCAAGGCACTGTTCAAGCAGATCCTGAGCAAGGACGTGCTGACCGACCCCGGCAAGCTCAAGAAGGTCCTCGACGTGATCGGCCAGTCGATGACGATCGACTCCGGCGGCATCGGCCTGGACGACTGGATCTTCGCGATGAAGGGCATCAGCGGCGAGAACCTGCTGACCATCAAGACCAACAACGGCACGTTCTACTCGTCGTCGGAGAACCCGGGCGCCGAGGCCCTCGACCCGACGACCCTGGACCTGCTCGCCGCGATCAAGGGCAACACGGTGCAGAGCTTCATGCAGGAGCACACGAACCTGATCTCCAGCTAGGCGCTTCGCCCTGCGGCCGCCACGACGGACGACGCCACGGGCCGGGGGCGACGCGCCGGGACCCGGCGACGGACGGCGGCCGCGACGGGCCGAGGGGCGCGACGGACGGCGGCCGCGACGGGCCGAGGGCGCGACGGACGGCGGCCGCGACGGGCCGAGGGCGCGACGAGCCGAGGGCGCGACGGGCGGTGGACGTGACGGGCCGAGGGGGCGCGACGGACCGCGCCACGGCCGGCACCCCTGGCCGAAGGCGGCCGAGGACCTCGGGTCGAGGGCGCGACGGGTGGCACCGCGGGTCGAGGACGCGGCGGACAGCGGCCCGGGGCGAGCGGGCTGGGGCGGCGCCTGGTCAAGATCGCGGCGAGCGGTGCCCCGGGTCAGGGGCGCGACGGGCGGTCAGGGTAGAAACATCCGTATGGCACGGATCGTCGTCACAGGAGCACACGGCAAGACCGGGCGGGCGGTCGTCAGCGACCTGCTCGCCCACGGCCACCACGTGGTCGCCACCGACGTCACGGGACCGGCCGGCCACCTCAGCCGGCTCGGCACGCCGATGATCGTCGCCGACCTGACCGACTACGGCCAGGCCGTCGAGGTGCTGCAGGACGCCGACGCCGTGGTGCACCTGGCCAACATCCCGGCGCCCGGCATGTATCCACCGGCCGTCACGTTCAACCGCAACACGGCGATGAACTTCAACGTGTTCCACGCCGCGCAGCAGGTCGGCATCGGCCGGGTCGTGTGGTCCTCCAGCGAGACGACCCTCGGCCTGCCGTTCGACACGCCCCCGCGCTACGCCCCGGTCGACGAGGAGCACTTCCCGTTCCCCACGACCACCTACGCGCTGTCCAAGGTCGTCGGCGAGACCCTGGCCCGGGAGCTCTCCGCGTGGAGCGGCATCCCGTTCGTCGGGCTGCGCCTGTCCAACGTGCACGCCCCCGAGGACTACGCGGCGGTCCCCAGCTACTGGTCCGACCCCCACTCGCGCAAGTGGAACCTGTGGGGCTACGTGGACGTCCGTGACGTCGCCGCCGCCTGCCGGCTCGCCCTGGACGCCCCGGTCACGGGCGCCACGTCGTTCGTGATCGCCGCGGCCGACACGATCATGGACCGCCCGTCGGCCGACCTGATGCGCGAGGTCTTCCCCGACGTGCCGCTGACCCGGGAGCTGCACGGCTTCGAGACCCTGCTGGGCATCGACCGGGCCCGCGAAGTCCTCGGGTACGCCCCGCAGCACACCTGGCGCACCGAGCTGCAGCGGTAGCGCGGTGCGCGGCCGCCCGGGTTGCCGCCGGCGGGGGCCTCCACCCGGCATACCTCATAGGCCCCACGCACAGGGCTGCACGCCCTGGCGCACCGAGCTGCGGAGGTAACGCACACCACGGGCAGCCGGCACACCCCGCACACCACGCAGGGCTGCACGCACCCACGCGCCGAGCCGCCCGCCCTGGCTCGCCGAGCTGGAGCAGTAACGCACACCCCGCGCCGCCAGAGCGCACCTCGGACACCACCGGCACGGGCCGCACGCACCTGGCGCACCACCCCGCACGCCCTCGCACACCACCCCGCACGCCCTGGCGCACCACCCCGCACGCCCTGGCGCACCACGCCGCACGCCCTGGCGCACCACCCCGCACGCCCTGGCGCACCACGCCGCACGCCCTCGCACACCACGCCGCACGCCCTGGCGCACCCCGGCGCAGCGGGCAGACACCCGCGCACCCGCGCAGCGGGCAGACCCCGTGCAGCGGGCAGACCCCGCGTGCCCGTCGCGGGCACACCCCGCACACCCCCACACCCCACACCACGGAGCATCGGCTGCACCCACCTGGCGCGCTGCACCGCATGCCCTCGCGTGCCGAGCTGCGGCGGTGAACCTGGGGCGGCCGGTCGGGACCGAACCGCAGCGGTAACTCGGTGCGGACCGGTCGGCCAACCGAACGCGTGCACCACCGGGGCTGGGGGCTGCCCGGCCGCTTCACAAGCAACCCTAGACCACCGTAGGAAATTGATCTCCGACGTCGGTACTTTCCGTAGTTTACCCTGCACCCGCCCTCCCCCGATCGAGATCACTCGACCGCCGCCGGCCGCCCGCCGGCCCCGAGCCCGGCGGGCGGCCTCGGCCGCGGATCGATCACGCGTGACCCGGCCCGTGGCCAAGGTGGGCACGGCGGCGGGACGGGAGGGTCAGACCGGTGGGGCGGCGAGCAGGGCGAGCAGGTCCGGCAGCGCCGCCGGGGAGACGGCCAGCTCGTGCAGGTTGCACTCGATGCCCGACTCCGAGACCAGGACGCCCGGGGTGGCCGGGTGGACGCGGCGCCAGCCGCGGGAGGTCAGGGCCGCCTCCATCACCACGATCACCGACGGGGTGGCGTCGAGCTCCTCGGGTTCGATCGGTGGCTCCGGCTGGGCCGGCCAGTTCGCCGCGATCAGCTCGTCGAGGCGGGTCAGCAGCACTTCCACGACCTCCGCGGGGCTGGTGGCCTGGCGGCCCAGGAGGGTCGCCACCTGGTCGTGCACGGCGCGGGCCTGGCGCACGACCCAGCCGGGCCAGGCGGTGGCCGGCACGGCGGCGAAGGTGGTCCACTCGGCGGGTGAGCGGCGCAGCACGTGCCGGGCGAGGGCGCGCTCGTCGGCGGCCGGGAGGGGGTCGACGGGCACCAGGTCCGTGGCGCGCAGCGTGACGTGCGCGGCGGTCAGTGGTGCGATCGCGCCGGCGAGGTTGGGGTGCCGGCTCATGAGCGCGGTGCGGGTGTCGTCGTCGACGGTGGCGATCACGGCGCCGGCGCGGATCGCGGCCCGCCAGCCGTCGTGGACGTCCTGGATGGCGGCGGCGGCGTGCTGCCACACCTGTTCCTCCAGGTCGAACGCGAGGTCGGCGAACTCGAACTCGGCCAGGTCGGCCTTGACCACGGCCCGGGCCGCGGTGTGCAGCCCGGAGGCGCTGCTGGCGGCCTGGTCGGCCTTGCGTTCCAGGGCGCTGGCGAACTCGCGGGTGGCGCGCAGCACGGCCGCGGCGCGGGGTGGCAGCTCGACGCGGGACGGGTCGGCGGCCTCCTCGTACAGGTCCCGCAGCCGCGCGACGAGGTGGGCGCGGCGGTGGTCGACCACGGCCAGCTCGTGTGCGACGAGGGCGCGGACCTCGTCGACGGTGAGGCAGTACAGCAGCGGCAGTCCGACGAACAGCAGGCGCCGGCGGCGGCTGGCCCAGGAGCGGATGACGCCGTGGCCGGTGAGCAGCACGGCGTCCGGTGCGGCCACGCCGACCCGTGCGGCGACCTCGGTGACCAGGGTGAGCAGGTGTCCGGTGGCGGCGACTCCCTCCGGTGGGGGTTCTGGGGGACGGCCGTAGCGCATCAGGACCCATCTGGCGCGCCACACACTGATCTTGCCGGGCAACGGATCTTCGACGACGGCAACCGACACAGCGATGCATCCTCATGATGGCGGCGGGGCGCGTCAACGAGCGTCGTCCATCCGGCGTGGGTGAATCCCGAAAGTCACCCTGATCGGTGCCGATGATGCCCCTGAAGACTCGGGGGTGAGATGTACCAGACGTTCAGTCCGTTGCTGGACGCGCTGAAGCAACGTGGGGCGGACCCGGACGCGGTCGACCGGGCGGCGGCGGAGGCGGAACGCACCGGGCGGTCGATCCGGGCCGTGCTGATCAACGATCACATCGTCACCGAGGATCAGCTGACCGAGGCGTCCGCCGACGCGTACGGGATCCAGACGCTGGACCTGGTCGGGTACCCCATCGATCCGGCCGCGATCACCAAGATCCCGATGGCGCTGGTGCTGAGGCACCGGGTGCTCGGCATCGCCCTCAACGATCACGAGATCACCGTCGGCATCACCGACCCGGGTGACGTCCTGGCGTTGGATGACGTCCGCGCCGCGACGGGGCTCACGGTGCGGCCGGTCGTCGTGGCCCGCTCCGAGCTGCGCAAGATCATCGACCGGTTGAAGCGGGAGGAGAACGACCTCGGTGAGGTCGCGGAGAGCCTGCGGGCCGAGGCCGCGCCGGCGGTGTCGAACCTCACGACGCTCAACGAGGACGCGCCGATCGTGCGGTACGTCAACTCGCTCATCGAACAGGCGATCGTGAACCGGGCGTCGGACCTGCATCTGGAGCCGGGCGAGCACAACATGCGGGTGCGGTACCGCATCGACGGCGTCCTGCACGAGGTCGACACGGTGCCCAGGCACGTGCAGTCGGCGCTGATCTCCCGCCTGAAGATCATGTCGAATGTCGACATCACGGAGCGGCGGGTGCCGCAGAACGGCCGGATCACCGTCGAGATCAACCAGCGGGCGGTCGACCTGCGCACCGCGACGCTGCCGACGGTGTGGGGCGAGAAGATCGTGCTGCGGGTCCTGGACACCAGCGGGATGGACCTGAAGCTGGCGAAGCTCGGCTTCAGCAAGGCCAACGCGGAGCGGTTCGCGGCGTCGTACAGCAAGCCGCACGGCATGCTGCTGGTGACCGGCCCGACCGGCTCGGGCAAGTCGACGACGTTGTACGCGACCCTGGCCGAGATCAGCAAGCCGACGGTCAACATCATCACCGTCGAGGACCCGGTCGAGTACCGGCTGCCCGGCATCAACCAGGTACAGGTGGACCACAAGGCGGGCCTGACGTTCGCGGCGGTGCTGCCGGCGATCCTGCGCTCCGACCCCGACGTCGTGCTCATCGGCGAGATCCGGGACCGCACGACGGCGCAGCTGGCGGTCGAGGCGGCGCTCACCGGCCACCTGGTCCTGTCGACCCTGCACACGAACGACGCGCCGAGCGCGGTCACCCGGCTCGTGGAGATGGGCATCGAACCGTTCCTGGTCGGTTCGTCGGTGGACTGTGTACTGGCGCAGCGGCTCGCCCGCCGGCTGTGCGACTGGTGCCGCACCGAGTACGAGCCGACCGAGGCGGAGCTGGTCGGGGCGCGCTGGCCGTTCGACCTGCTCGGCCCGCCGGAGCGGCTGTGGCGGCCGGTCGGCTGCCGGTCCTGCGCCAACACCGGCTACCGGGGGCGGATCGCGCTGCATGAGGTCATGCCGGTGTCCGCGGAGATCGAGAAGCTGGCGATCGACCGGGCCTCGGCGCACGAGATCCAGGCCGTCGCCCGCCGGGAGGGCCTGATCGACCTGCGCCTCGACGGGCTGGCGAAGGCCGCCGAGGGGCAGACCTCGATCCCCGAGGTCGTCCGCGTCGCCGTGTAAGCCTCAACACGGCGCGGCGCCTGCCGATGGGCCGCGTGTGGAGACCATGGTGACCAGCGACGAGCGTGCCTCGCTCGACGCGATGCTGGTGTCGCTGGTGCGGGTCGGCGGCTCCGACCTGCACCTGACCGTCGGGGCCCCGCCGACGGTACGGATCAACGGCGGGCTGCGGTACCTGCCGGGCTACGACGACCTCACGCCCGCCGACACGGAGATGCTGGTCCGCGCCGCGGTGCTCAACGAGAGCCAGTGGAAGCACTTCGAGCAGGTGCAGGAGCTGGACTTCGCCTACGCGATCGAGGGCGTGTCACGGTTCCGGGTCAACCTGTACGCGCAGCGCGGCTCGTTCGGCGCGGCGTTCCGGGCGATCCCGCACACCATCAAGCCCCTCGACCAGCTCGGCGTGCCGGAGCAGGTGGCCCGTTTCGCGCACCTGCACCGCGGCCTGGTGCTCGTGACGGGCCCGACCGGGTCGGGCAAGACGACGACGCTCGCCGCGATCCTGGACCTGGCGAACCGGACCCGGTCCTCGCACATCGTGACGATCGAGGACCCGATCGAGTTCCTGCACGAGCACAAGCGGTGCCTGGTGAACCAGCGCGAGGTCGGCGCCGACACGACGTCGTTCTCGATGGCGTTGAAGCACGCGCTGCGCCAGGACCCCGACATCATCCTCGTCGGTGAGCTGCGCGACCTGGAGACGACGTCGACGGCGCTGACCGCGGCGGAGACCGGTCACCTGGTGCTGGCGACGCTGCACACGCAGAGCGCGGCGCAGACCGTCGACCGGGTCATCGACATCTTCCCGCCGCACCAGCAGCAGCAGATCCGGGCGCAGCTGTCCAACGCGCTGCAGGGTGTGGTCACGCAGGCGCTCGCGCCGCGCGCCGACGGGCAGGGCCGCACGATCGTCACGGAGATCATGTTCGCGACCCCAGCGATCCGGAACCTGATCCGTGAGGGCAAGAACCATCAGATCCCGTCGTTCATGCAGTCCAGCGGCAACGACGGGATGCTCTCGTTCGACCAGCACCTGGCCGAGCGGGTCCGTCAGCAGCTCGTCACGTACGAGACGGCGCTGGAGCTGTGTCACTCGGCGGAGGAGTTCCGCCGTCTCGCCGGGCGGATGTGAGCGTCATGCCAGCTACCAAAACGTACGACTACCAGTCGATCGACCACGACGGCAAACGCACCAAGGGCAAGATCGAGGCGTCCAACGAGCTGGCCGCCGCGCAGCTGCTGCGCCAGCAGGGCCTGACCCCGCTCGCCATCACCGACGCGGACACGCTGATGCGGCGCGACATCCGCGTCCCCGGCCTCGGTGACCGGACGTCGTTGAAGGACCTGTCGGTGTTCTCCCGGCAGTTCGCCACGATGGCCCAGTCCGGCATGTCGCTGCTGCGGTCCCTGGCGGTGCTGGAGGAGCAGGCGCAGAAGGAGAGCCTGAAGAAGGCCATCGGCGAGGTCCGGCTCGACATCGAGGGCGGCATGTCGCTGTCCGGGGCGCTGGGCAAGCACCCCAAGGTGTTCCCGGCGTTGATGGTGGCGATGATCCGGGCCGGGGAGACCGGCGGTTTCCTCGACAGCGCGCTGGACCGTATCGCGACCAACTTCGAGAAGGACGCGCAGCTGCGCGGAAAGATCAAGAGCGCGCTCACGTACCCGGTGATCGTGCTGATCTTCACCGCCGTGATGATCAGCGCGGTGCTCATCTTCATCGTGCCGATCTTCGAGAAGATGTTCAAGCAGCTCGGCGGTGAGCTGCCGCTGCCGACGCAGATCATCGTCAACGCCAGTCACACCCTGTTCTGGCTCGGGCCGCTCGTCATCGCGGTGCTGGTGGTGTCGACGGTGACGCTGCGCAAGCTGATGGCGGCGAACCCGGCGGTGCGGCTGCGGGTGGACAGGATCAAGCTGAGACTGCCGGTGTTCGGCCCGCTGTTCACCAAGATCGCGCTGAGCCGTTTCTCCCGCAACCTCGGCACCCTGCTCGGCGTCGGCGTGCCCGTGCTGCAGGCCCTGGACGTGGTGGGCGCCACCACCGGAAACGCTGTCATCAGCAACGCCATGGCCGATCTGCAGACCGCCGTGCGCGAGGGCCGGCCGATGTCCTCGCAGCTCGGCGCGCACAAGGTTTTCCCATCGATGGTCGTGCAAATGGTTGAGGTCGGCGAAGAAAGCGGCCAAATCAGTCAGATGCTCGAAAAGATTGCCGATTTCTACGACCGAGAGGTGGACAGCGCGGCCGATGCGCTCACCGCGTCCATCGAACCGATCATGGTGCTCGTCATGGGTGGCGTGGTCGGCGGGATGATCATCTGCCTCTACCTGCCGATGTTCTCGATCTACCAGAACATCCAGAGCAACTGAACACACCGACGCACATGACTGGCGCCAGGCAGTGGAGCCTCGCCACCACCACACCCCATGCAGGAGCAGGAGGCTCACCCATGAAGGAAACGCTGCGCAGGATGCAGAAGAAGCGTGCCGCCGGAGACAGCGGCTTCACGCTCGTCGAGCTCCTCGTCGTCGTCGTGATCATCGGCGTGCTCGTCGCGATCGCCGTGCCGATGTACCTGAACTACCGCAAGGGCGCGGCGAACAAGTCCGCCGAGTCCGACGTGCGCGCCGCCGTCAGCGCCGTCGAGCAGTTCTACACGGAGAACGGCAACAAGTACCCGGATGACATCGTCGCGCCGGGCACCGCCGGCGCCAGCGTCGTGTTCAAGATCGGCGCGGCGACGACGGGCCAGCAGGTGGCGACCCTCTCGCCCGGTAACACCCTCGTCTACAAGCAGCTGACCACCGGCACGTACCGCATCTGCGGGATGAACGAGGACGGCAAGGTCGTGTACAAGTACGAGAGCGCCGTCGGCGGATCGGTGAAGAAGGCCACCGAGACCGACCTGGACACCTGCATCAAGGCCGCCGCGCCGGCCACCCCCTGACCCTGCCGTGACCGGCACTGTGGCGGCCCGCGATGACGTGGGCCGCCACACCCGGCTCTGATTCCACGACACCGCCGCTGCGGAAAGGAGCACGGTGATGCTGTACGCGCTCGTCGGCGTGCTCGGCCTGGCGATCGGGTCGTTCCTCAACGTCGTCATCCACCGCGTCCCCCGCGGCGAGTCGCTGCTGCGCCCGGCGTCGCACTGTCCACAGTGCACGGCACCGGTCCGGCCGTGGCACAACGTCCCCCTGCTCGGCTGGCTGCTGCTACGCGGTCGGTGCGCCGACTGCGCCGCCCCGATCAGCGTCCGCTACCCCCTGGTGGAGCTCGGCACGGCCACGCTGTTCGTCGCCGTCGCCGCCCGGTTCGGCTGGTCGGCGGCGCTGCCCGCGTGGCTGTACCTCGCCGCGATCGCGGTCGCCCTCGCCCTCATCGACCTCGACGTGCTGCGGCTGCCGAACGCGATCGTCCTGCCGTCCTACCTCGTGGTGCCGACGCTGTTCCTGCCCGCCGTGATCCTGGAGCGGGACTGGTCCTCGGGCCTGCGCGGGCTGGTCGGCATGGCGGTGCTGTTCACCTTCTACCTGCTGCTGTCCGTGGTGTACCCGGGCGGCATGGGCTTCGGCGACGTGAAGCTCGCCGGCGTGCTGGGGCTGTACCTCGGCTGGCTCGGCTGGGCGCCCCTCGCGGTCGGGACCCTCGCGGCGTTCCTGCTCGGCGGGGTCACCGGGATCGCGCTCATGGCCGGCGGCCGGGCCGGGCGCAAGACCGCGCTGCCGTTCGGCCCGTCGATGCTCGCCGGGGCGCTGGTCGCGCTGTTCGCGGCGGCACCGATCGCGGACTGGTACACCTCCATCCTCCTGCCCGCCTGACGGTCCTATCTAAGGAGCACGATGCCTGCCGTCAACCTGATCGGACTGGACATCGGCACGACGTCCATCCGCGCGGCGGAGACCAGCAACAGCAAGGACGGGCCGGTCATCAGCAACTTCGGCCACATCCTCCTGGGCCCCGGCGTCGTGCTCAACGGCGCCGTGCAGGACGAGCACGCCGTGACGGTGGCGCTCAAGCAGCTGTGGTCGACGTGCAGATTCCGCAGCCGCAAGGTCGCCCTCGGCGTCACCCACCAGCAGGTCGTCGTCCGCGAGACCACGGTGGCGAACCTGCCGGCGAAGGAGATGCGCAAGGCGCTGCCCTTCCAGGTCCGCGACGCGCTGCCGCTGCCCCCGGAGAAATCGCTCATCGACTTCTACCCCCTCGCCGAACCCGACGGCGACACCGTGCGCGGGCTGCTCATCGCCGCGCCGAAGGAACCGGTCCTCGCCGCGATCCGGGCCATCGAGGCGGCGAAGCTGCGCGTGGTGCGGGTCGACCTGTCCTCGTTCGCGCTGCTGCGCGCCGCGTCCCGCCTCGACGAACAGGTCGAGGCGCTGGTCGACATCGGCGCCCACGCGACCAGCGTCATCGTGCACCACGACGGCGAGCCGCTCATCGTGCGGACCATCCCCCGCGGCGGCAACGAGATCACCAGGACCGTCGCCGACCGGCTCGACATCCCGGCCGAGCAGGCCGAGGAGGTCAAGTGCCGCGTCGGCCTGCGCACCGACACCGACGGGCAGACCGCCGCGGCGCTCAAGGACGCGGTGCGCCCGCTCATCAACGAGATCGGCAGCTCGTTCGCGTACCTCACCGCCGGTGGCCGGCAGGCCCGCGTCAGCCGGCTCGCCCTGTCCGGCGGCGGTTCGATGCTGCCCGGCCTCCTCGAGGCGCTGCACGCCCAGCTGCGCGTCGAGGTGATCGCCGTGGACCCCGTCATGCGGGTGCGCGGCCTGCGCCGCGTCCGGCACGGCAGCCTCGAGCAGGTCCGCGCCTCCGCCGCCGTGTCGGTCGGCATGACCCTGGCGGGCGCCTCGTGAGCGGCACCTGGTGGGAGGACGAACCGGAGCGCAAGCTCACCGGCATCGTGCTGCCCTCATGGGACGACGACCCGGACGACGACGACCGCGCCCCGGGCCCGTCCGCCCCAGGCCCGTCCGCCCCGGGCCCGTCCGCCCCGGGCCCGTCCGCCCCAGGCCCGTCCGCCCCAGGCCCGTCCGCCCCGGGCCCGTCCGCCCCAGGCCCGTCCGCGCCGCCCCGGGCCGCCTGGCGGCCGGCGCCGCCGACCGGTGACCGGCACCCCGACCCGCTCACCGACCCCCTCACCGGCCCCCTCACCGGCCCGCTGGACCGCCCGCTCGACGGCCCACTCACCGGACCGTTCGACGGTGGCTGGCGGCAGGAGCCGGCGGCCGCGCCGTCGGAGCGTCTCGTGCCGGTCGTGCCGTCAGGCCCGCCACCTATGTGGCCGCCGACAACGCTCGAAGCCACTGAAGCCGTCACCGCGCACCCTTCGCCGCAGGCGCGCGTCGACCTGTCACCGATCGCCGGTGCTTCTCCGGCCGCCGAGGCTCCCGAAGCGGCACTCGTCGCGCGGGCGGCGGAGACGGCCGCGCCACGGCGGGCGTTCCCCCGGTACATCGCCGGCGAGTTCGTCATGCCCGGGCCCGACGCCGCCCTCGACGCACGCACCCAGCCCGTCGAGACCGGCGACCGGCCCGGCGACCCCCTGACGCGGCCGGCCGAGACGTGGGCGCCGCAGCCGACCTCCCCACCGACCTCCCCGCCGACGGCAACGCCGGACGCCGGCCGATACGCCGCGCCACCCCCGTACACCGCGCCACCCCCGCACGCCGCGCCACCCCCGCACGCCGCGCCACCGGTGCCGCCCGTGGCGACGCCACCCGTGACGCCCGCTCCGGTGCCCGCCCCGCAGGCGGCGCCGGAGGGGACCGACGCGCCCGCGGACGTCACCAGGCCGCTGCCCGGCGTGCAGTTCACCGCGCCCGCGAAACCGCGCCCAGCCCCCGCCCCCGCGGCCACCGAACGAACCATGCCACCCGCGACCATGCCACCCACGACCATGCCACCCACGACCATGCCACCCACGACCATGCCACCCGCGACCATGCCACCCGCGACCATGCCACCCGCGACCATGCCACCCACGACCGTGCCGCCGGACGGTGTGCCGGCCGCGACCGCCCCGCACCCCGGCCTCCCGCACCCGGTCGCGCCCGGGATCCCGGAGGCCAGCGTGCCGCCGCCACCGCGACCGGCCCCGCCGTCCGTCCACCCCGCCACCGGGCCCGCGCAGGCTGCCGCGCCCGTGGTGCCGCAGGCCGCGCACCCGGTGGCACCCCTCGGCGCGGACGCCCCGACCGCGGTCCAGCGCGCCGTGCCCGCCGTGGTCCACGCCGCGCAGCAGGGCGCGCCCGGCACCGGACAGGACGGGCCGGCGCCGCCCGTACCGGCGAAACGGCAGCGCGAAGGTGCGCCCCACCCGGCGTTTCCCGAGGCGACGGCGCGCACCATGCGGATCCTGCCGATCGCCGCCGACCTGCTGCCCCTGGAGATCACCGACCTGCGGCGGCTGCGGATGGTGCGGCGGCTGGTGATCGCCGGGGTCGCGGTCTGCGTCGCGCTGCTGCTCGGCTGGTACGTGGTCGCCGACGGCCAGACGGACGAGGCGCAGTCGGAGCTGACCGCGGTGCAGGACCTCCGGCGCGACCTGAACCGCAAGAAGGCCACGTACACCCAGCTGGAGACGACCCGCCAGCAGATCAAGGACATCACCACCCAGCTGGGGATCCTGATGGAGCGGGACATGTCGTGGTCGGCGCTGCTCGGCTCGCTGCGCAAGGCGGCGCCGAAGAACGTCACGGTCGCGAACGTGACCGGCTCGCTGCACCTGGAGGGCACCGGCGCCACCGCGGGCACCTCCGGCGACGTGGTCGGCATGCTCACGCTGTCGGGCACGGCCCGGACCAAGGACGAGGTCGCCGCCTACGTCGACACCCTCGCCACGGTCCCCGGCCTGGCCAACCCGTTCCCCTCCGAGGCGACCCAGGACGACTCCGGGCTGCACTTCACCATCCGGGTCGACATCACCAAGGCGGCGCTCGGCGGGCGGTTCACCTCACCCAGCGCGGCCCCGAGCGCGTCAGGAGGCAAGTGATGCGACCCGAGCGGCTGTGGATGCTCGGCGGCGTGTTCACCGCCGCCATCCTGCTGGTCGTCGGCTACTACTTCGTCATCCGGCCGCGGTACCAGGAGGCCGACGACCTCCGGACGCAGGCCAACGACACGACCATCGAGGTGGCGAAGCTGCGCGCCCGGATCGCCGACCTGGACAAGGACAACCAGAACCTCCAGCAGTACACCGCGCAGCTCGACAAGGACCTCGACGCGCTGCCGGAGTCGGACTCGGTGGCGGCGCTGCTGCGCGAGGTGCAGAACGCCGGCGACCTGACCGGGGTCGCCGTCAGCGGGGTCAGCGTCGGCGGTGCGACCGACGTCGACGTCGCCGGGCCGTTGAAGGTGTACGCGCTGCCGATCAGCCTGACGGCCGCGGGTCCCGCCGCGAAGATCGACCCGTTCCTCGACCAGCTGCAGAAGGTGCAGCCCCGGGCGCTGCTCATCGGTGCCGCGAACCTGGCCACGACCGAGGGGCGCACCTCCCTGACCCTGACCATCCAGGCGTTCTACGCCACCGGGAAGTAGCGGGCACCATGCGACGGACCCCCCCTTCCGACGCCGGGTTCAGCCTCGTCGAGACGCTCACGTCGATCGCGATCATCGGCGTGGTCATGACGGCGCTGACCACGTTCTTCGTGCGCACGACCACGACCCTCAACACGCAACGCGGCCTGCAGAGCGCGGTCCGGCTCGCCCACGACGGCGTCGACCTGGTGAAGTCGCTGCCGGGCTCGACGATCGTCGCGGGCCGCGGCGGGCTGGACGCGGCGCAGCAGCTCGACGACCTGAAGGCGGGCACCATCCCCGGCCTGCGGCTGCCGGGGCTGCGCAGCCTGCTGGACACGATGACGCCGGCGTTCGACCCGGACCTCGGCCTGCTCGGCAAGAGCGTGGCGGCGCCGGCGCTGCCGATCGCGCCGGAGGTGGACACGGTCAACAACACCGAGTTCAAGCGGTACTGGTTCGTCGGCTCCTGCAACATGCCGCTGGGCAACCTGTCGGTCCTGCGCCCGGAGCAGCTCGGCGTGTGCAGCCTGACGTCGCTGCCCGGCATCCTCGTGCCGTACTACCGGGTGATCGTGGCGGTCACCTGGAACAACGACCGTGGGTGCGCGAACACCCGGGGCGTCTGCCACTACGTGACGCAGACCCTGGTCAGCGCGGCGGCGACGGACCCGGTGTTCAACCCGAGCGTGACCGTCACACCGCCGCTGCCGGACAACCCCGACAACCGGACCGACGAGGTGACGGTGCCGCTGGCGGCGCCGCTCACGTTGACCGCGACGACCGCGTACCCGCCGCTGACCTGGGCGGTGGAAGGGCTCCCGCCGGGGCTGACGTGGACACCCGCCGGCGTCATCAGCGGCACCCCGACGACCGCCGGCTCCTACGTGGTGCGCATCGTCGTCACCGACGCCATGTCGTCCAACGACGCGTCGTTCACCTGGACGGTGGCCCCGCTGCCGGCGCTCGCGCCGGCCGCCCAGGCCTGGGACCCGGGCCTGCCCGTGTCGTACCAGGTGCCGTTGACCGGCGGCGTCGCGCCGTTCACATGGACGGCGACCAACCTGCCGCCCGGCGTGACGATCAACCCGGCCACCGGCCTCATCTCCGGCACCAAGACGGCGGCCGCGCCGGCGACGAACGTGGCGATCAAGGTGACCGCGGTCGACAAGAACCAGCAGAGCGCCACGGCGACGTTCCAGCTGAACTGGAAGGTGGCGGTGCAGTTCCCGAACTCCACGACGCCGATCGCGTTGGACAAGAACGCGCAGTACACCGGGAACGTCGTCGGGTACGGCGGCACCGCGCCGTACACGTGGAGCGCGGACAACATGCCGTCCGGGCTGTCCATCGACAGCACGGGGAAGGTCACCGGCAAGGTGTCCGGCACGACCCGCTACGTGGTCAAACTGATCGTCACCGACAGCAAGGGCGTGACCAACTCGACGCTGGTGCCGGTCAACGTCACGGCGACCTCGGGGCTGCGGGTGACCTCGCCGTCGCTCGACCCGAAGGTCTGGACGGACCCGGTCGGCCCCAAGGGCACCGCGGTCACGTTCCCGGCCCTCGCCGCGACCGGCGGGACCGGCGCGCTGACCTGGACCCAGAGCGGCCTGCCGACCGGTGTGACGCTGAGCGGCACGAAGATCTCCGGTACGCCGACGACGGCCGGCACCTACCCGGTCACCCTGACCGTGACCGACGGCAGCGGCACCAAGTCGGTCTTCATGTTCGTGTGGACGGTGACCGCGTGAGCGTGCTGCCCGGGGCCCTGGCGCGGCTGCGCCGCGACGACGGCGTCACCCTCGCCGAGATGGCCGTGACGACCGGCATCATGTCGGCGGTGATGGCCATCTTCACCACCGGCGTGGTGCAGCTGTTCCAGGCCGGCAACAACAACGAGCTGGTCGCGATGACCCAGTCGCAGCTCAACACGGCGTTCCTGCGGCTGGACCGCAACGTGCGCTACGCGGCGGGGATCAGCCGCGAGCACACCAACGCCGCCGGCAACCAGGTCGTGGAGTACCTCAACACGGAGGTCGCGTCCGGCCAGCCGGAGTGCGCGCAGCTGGAGCTGCACCGGGCCACGAAGGTGCTGCGCCGCCAGGTGTGGCCGCAGGCGACGAACCCGCCCGGCAGGTGGGTCGTGCTCGCCAACGACATCGACGTCGCCAACAGCTCGTTCAAGCTGCTGGATCCGGGACCGAACACCGGGTTCCAGCGGCTGCGGATCACCCTGACCACGGCCAGCAACCCGGGTCGCGGCCAGGCGCAGGCGAAGACCGCGATCACGTTCACCGCACTGAACTCCACCAGGCTCACGAAGCCGACCGACGTCTGCCCGGAGGCGAGCAAATGAGGCTGTCCAGGTGGTGGCGTCCCCGCGACGACCGGGGGTCGCTGCCCCTCGCCATGATGCTGACCCTCGTCGGGACGTCGCTGTCCACGCTGATGGTGCCGGTGGTGATCACCCAGCTGCGGGACACCGCGGCGACGGTCGACCGGGCGCAGGCGCTGCACGCCGCCCAGGCCGGCATCGACGTCGTGATGGGCCGGATACGCGGGTCGCTGGGCAGCATCGCCAACCTGGTCTGCGTCCCGGCCGCCACCCCGCTGCGCGGCACGGTCGGCGCCACGGTGGCCGGGGTCACCGACGTGTTGCCCGGCCGGTACCAGGTGTCCGTCGAGTACCAGGACGCGGTGAACACGACCGTCCCGTGCGTGCAGACGGCGGCCGGGATCCTGACGGTCCAGAAGGCACCCGCGTACGCCGTCATCACCGCCCTGGGCACCGACACGCCGGGCGGGGCCACCGACCCGATCGACCCCAGGGACAGCCGCACCCGGACGCTGAGCGCCACGTACGTCTTCCGGTTCACCAACGAGAACGTCGACGGTGGCCTGCTGCGCCTGCTGGGCGGCACGTACTGCCTGGACGCCGGCTCCGGTTCGCCCGCGACGGGCACGATCGTCACCACCCAGCCGTGCAACACCGGCAGCTCGCGGCAGACGTTCGCGTACACGAAGGACCTGACGCTGCGGCTGGTCTCCTCGATCACCGCGAAGAACCCGCTGGGCATGTGCATCAGCTCGAAGGCCGACCCGGTCGTCGGTGACCTGCTGCAGTTCCAGACCTGCGGGGTCAGCCCGGTCATCCCGTACTACCAGCGCTGGAGCCTCAACGACAGCTCGAGCTTCCAGAACACCGCGAACACCGGCACCACGCTCGGCACGCTGTGCATGCACGCGAAGGCCGCCGCCACGAAGGGCGCCTTCATGGAGCTGGTCACGTGCGGCGGCTCGGACAACACCCGCACGTTCGCGCCGGACGCGACCGTCGGCGCCGGCGCCGCCGGCGCACCCAACCAGCTGGTCAACTTCCAGCAGTTCGGCCGGTGCGTCGACGTCACCAACTTCAACGTGAACCTCGGGTTCCTCATCGTGTGGCCGTGCAAGCAGGCGCCCGTCATCACCGGCGTCGGCTGGAACCAGCGCTTCGTGGTGCCGCTCGCCCCCGACGAGAAGGGCACGGTCACCGGCCGGATCACCACGTACGACAGCACGAACAAGAAGACCTACTGCCTGACGACGTTCAAGGAGGGCGACCCGTCGCACTTCGTCACGATGAAGGCCTGCCCGGCGCCCACCGCGAGCGACGAGGAACGCGACGCCGTGGAGTGGAAGGTCTCGTACCGGGAGAGCACCTACGGGACGAGCTACGTCATCGTCGACGCCTACGACCGGTGCCTGAGCCCGACGGACCTCGACAACCCGAAGCTGAAACCCGAGGACGTCTTCAAGGGCAGCACCGTGGTCAGCAAGCTCACCACCGCGGTGTGCGACGGCGGCAAGCTGCAGAAGTGGAACGCGCCGCCGAACATCGCCAACCCGACACCCCTGAAGAACGTCGGGGAGAAGTGACGATCCCGTAGGGGAAGTCCTGACACCGGTCCGCGGCATAGATCAGGGTCGCGTCCGTGCATCGCCTGGATGGCGTGCGGCCTCCCGGTGACGAGGCTGGACGCCATGACCATCACCTGGGAGAAACCCGCCCTGCGACCGGTGGGGCTCGGCCGGCAGGTCGGCATCGTGGCGGCGGCGGTGACCGCGTACTTCGGGGTCCGGGGCGCCACGGAGGCGGCGACGGACACCGCCCTGGCGAACGCGGCGGCCGTCGTGCGGTTCGAGAAGTCGGTGGGGCTGTTCCACGAGTCGTGGCTGCAGTCGACGCTCGCCGGTGCACCCGCGGTGGCGACGTTCTTCAACTGGATCTACATCTACGGGCACTGGCCGGTCATCGTCGCGACCCTCGTCTGGCTCGCCCGGACCAACCCGGTGATCTACTACCGCACCCGCAACGCGATGCTGCTGTCCGGCGGGATCGGCCTGGTCGTCTTCATGCTCTTCCCGCTCGCCCCGCCGCGGCTGGCCGAACTCGGGCTGGTCGACACCGTGACCCAGTCCGACGGCGCGTACCGGGTGCTGCAGCCGACGATGTTCACCAACCAGTACGCGGCGATGCCGAGCCTGCACGTCGGCTGGGACCTGCTCATCGGCCTGGCGATCCTGGCCGCGGCGCCCAGGTCCGCCACCAGACCGCTGCTGCGGGCGTTCGGCGCGGCGATGCCGGTGCTGATGGTGGCGGCCGTCGTGCTGACCGCCAACCACTACATCGTCGACGCGATCGCCGGTGCCACCCTCACCACGACCTGCTGGTTCGTCATGCGCGCCCAGGAGCGGCGCCGGCCGCACGGCTATGCCGGATGGGACGGTCTGGTCGTGCGGTAGGGCCTACGCTTTGCACATGGAACACCTCGACCTGGAACACCTCGGGTTCCCGGCGGACGTGATCCCGCTGCAGTACCAGGCGCTGCTGCTGTCCGACGAGCGCCGGATGGCGGCGTTCTCCACCGCGATCGCGCACGCGGTGCGGCCCGGCGCCAGGGTGCTCGACCTCGGCTGCGGGACCGGCGTGCTGTCCTACTTCGCCGCCCGGCAGGGCGGCACCGTCACCGCGATCGAGCGGGAGCCGCGGGTCTTCGCCACCGCCGAGGCGGCGTTGCGGGCCAGCGCCGGCGACGCCGTCACCGTCCTGCACGCCGACGCCCGCGACTACCTGCCCGAGGAGCCGGTCGACGTGGTGCTGTGCGAGATGCTGCACGTGGGGCTGCTCCGGGAGCGCCAGATCGAGGTCATCAACAGCTTCAAGCGGCGGTATCTGCGCCACATCGGCGGGCCGCTGCCCCGGTTCGTGCCCGAGGCGTGCGTGCAGGCGGTCCAGCCGGTCGAGCAGGACTTCACCTACTTCGGTTACACGGTGCCGGCGCCGGTGTTCCAGCTGCCGGAGAGCTTGCAGCCGCGCACCGTGGAGGCCGCCGCGCCGCAGGTGTTCCAGCAGTTCTTCTACACCGACCCGCTGCCGCACCACTGCACCGGCGACCTGCGTTTCGTCGCCGAGCGGCCGGCGCTGGTCAACGCGGTAAGGGTGGTGACGAAGAATCTGCTCTGCCTGCTGTATGAGCCGCCCGGCAGCATCGACTGGACCATGAACTACCTGGTGGTGCCGCTGCGCGAGCCGGTCGAGGTGCTCACCGGCGACGAGGTGCGGATCCGGTTCGACTACTGCCCCGGCGACGAGATCACCGTCCTGGCCGACAGCCTCACCGCGAGCGTGCTCACCGCCGCCGCGCCGGTGCCCGCGCGTTGACGCTGCTGCGCTGGGGCGCGGTCCTCGCCGCGGGCGCCGCCCTGGGCGTCGTGTGGTGGCTCGCCGCGGGCCGCCGCACCGCCGACCGCCGGCCCGCGTTCGGCCTGGTGGCGACGGTCTGCGGCACCCTGCCGTGGATCTGGATGATCCTCACCCCGTCGCCGGCGCCGCGCCGGGTGCAGCTCGACCCGGTCGAGGGCCTGGCGGGGGTGCTGCACGGCGGCTTCGGGACCGCCGCCGTGCAGCTGGTCGGCAACCTGCTCGTCTTCGCGGCGTTCGGCGCGTTCGCGCCGCTGCGCTGGCCGCGGCTGACCCTGTGGCGGGTGCTGGCACTGGCCGCGCTCGGCTCGGCGACGGTGGAGGTGCTGCAGTACGCCCTCGACCTGGGCCGGGTCAGCGCCACCGACGACGTGCTGGTCAACACCCTCGGCGCGGGCCTGGCGTACGGCGCGGGGCGGTGGCTGCTGCCGCCGCCCCGCGCCGCCGGCTCAGCTCGCTTTGATGTGGAACCGTTCGTCGGCGACGAGGGCGGCGAGCCGGTCCTCGGTCAGGGGTAGCGCCGCGAGGGGCTTGTCGCCGCCGCCGGGGCGGTCGTCGTCCTTCTGCTGGGCCACGAACACCACGGTGCCGTCGGCGTGCCGGTAGGCGGCCCACTGGTCGAAGTCGCCCTTGGTGCCGGTGGCGAGGCCCACGGTGACGCCGGTGCCGGTCGTCACCAGCCGGCAGCTCGCCGGGGCGGTCCAGAACGCGCCCGCCACCGCGCAGGCGTCCCCGGTCACGGTGATCAGGCCCGGCTCGTACACGGTGACCAGCAGCTGGCCGACCCCGCCGTCCTTGCCGAGCTGGGTGCTGGCCAGATACGACCACGCGTCACGGTCGCCGACCTTGTTCTCGAACTGGGCCTGCGCCATGCGCGACGCCACGAGCTGGTCCGTGCCGGGGTTGTCCAGCGCCGTGTAGCCGGCCGGCACGACGGCGAGCAGGTCGGTCATGAGCTGCTGGCCCAGGTCGTACTTGGTGCCGGCGCGGGCGGTGCGGTCCTGCTGCGGCTCCCCGTTCGGCTGGGTCGGCCAGACCGGCTTGTCGGTGGGGACCGGGGCCGGCGCGGTGCCGCCCGGTGTCGGTGTGCCGCCTGGCGCGCCGACCTGCTGCGGTGCGGCCGTGCCGAGCCCGCCGCCGGCGACCGCGACCGCCACCGCGGCCACGACGGCGGTCACCGCGACCGCGGCCCCGCCGGCGAGCAGGTTCCGGCGGCGCACGGCGCGGCGCCCGGTGCTCACGGCCACGGCCGGCGACATCGGCGGCGGTGGGGTGGCGCTGTCGAGGGCGTCGCGCAGCGACACCCGGAAGTCGTCCTCGTTCATATCCGATTCCTCGTGGCATGCGAGTGGCTGCTGGTTTCCAGATGGGTGCGTAGGGTCTGCAGCCCCCGCGCGGCCTGGCTCTTGACGGTGCCGGTCGTACAGCTGAGCAGGCTCGCCGTCTCCTCGACGGACAGGTCCTCCCAGTACCGCAGGATCAGGACGGCCCGCTGCCGGGCCGGCACGGCGGCCAGGGCGGCGATCATCGCCATCCTGTCGTCGGGTGACCGGTCGTGGGTGGCGCCGTCCAGCGGCAGGTCCGTCACCCGGACCCGGTGCCACCAGCCGAGCCGCCGCTCGTCCAGGAACGCCCGGAACAGCACCTGCCGGACATAGCCGTCGAGGGCCTCGTGCCGGCTCACCCGGTCCCACGCCAGGTACAACTTGGTGAACGCCACCTGGGTGAGATCCTCGGCCCGGTGCCAGTCGCCGCACAGCAGGTACGCCGTGCCGCGCATCGCGTCCGAACGCGCGGCGAAATACTCGGCGAACGCCGTGTCCCGATCCGTCATGCGTTACTCACGGGCCCGGCAGTCGGATCGGTTGCACAGACTTCCGGAAAAACCCCGCCCCGATACAGTCGGTAGGTGACCACGGACAACCCGTTCTTCGCCGCGAGTGACCTGCCGTATCAGCTGCCGCCCTTCGACCGCATCGAGACCGGGCACTACCTGCCCGCGTTCGAGCGGGGCATGGCCGAGCAGCGGGCGGAGGTCGAGGCCATCGCCACCCTGACCGAGCCGCCGACGTTCGACAACACCCTCGTGGCGCTGGAGCGCTCGGGCCGCGTCCTGCAGCGCGTGTCGGCCGCGTTCTTCAACGTCACCAGCTCCGACACCAGTCCCGACCTGCAGCAGATCGAGTCGCAGGTGGTGCCGCTGCTGTCCGCGCACGGCGACGCGATCATGCTCGACCGCCGGCTCTTCGCCCGCATCGAGCAGCTGTACGCCGAGCGCGACACCCTGGCCCTGGACGGCGAGTCGGCGTGGCTGCTGGAGCGGTACCACACCGAGTTCGTCCGCGCCGGCGCCCGGCTGTCCGAGGACGAGCACGTCCGGCTGCGGGAGCTCAACGCCGAGCTGGCCGCCCTGGCCACCGAGTTCGGCAACAAGGTCCGCGACGAGATGAAGGCCAGCGCGGTCGTCGTGCAGGACGCCGAGGAGCTCGCCGGGCTGTCCGCCGACGCGGTTGCCGCCGCCGAGGTCGCCGCCCGCGACCGGGACCTCGAGCGGGGCTATGCGCTGAACCTGATCCTGCCGACCGCGCAGCCGGCGCTCGCGTCGCTGCACAACCGGGAGGTCCGGGAGCGGCTGCACGCCGCCTCCGTCGGGCGCGGTTCCAGCGGCGGCGAGCACGACACGACCGCCCTCGTGCTGCGCATCGTGCGGCTGCGGGCGGAGCGGGCCCGGCTGCTCGGCTTCGAGCACCACGCGGCGTACAACATCGCCGACAACACCGCCCGCAGCGTCGGCGCCGTCCAGGAGATGCTGGCGAAGCTGGCCCCGGCCGCCGTCGCCAACGCCCGGCTCGAGGCCGAGGACCTGCAGGAGACGATCGGCGACGCGTTCACCCTCCAGCCGTGGGACTGGGCGTACTACACCGAGCAGGTCCGCCGGGAGCGCTACGCGATCGACGAGGCCGAGCTGCGGCCGTACTTCGAGCTGGAGCGGGTCCTGCACGACGGGGTGTTCTTCGCCGCCGGCCGGCTCTACGGCATCCGCTTCCAGGAACGGCCGGACCTGCCGGCGTACCACGCCGACGCCCGCGTCTTCGAGGTCTTCGACCGCGACGGCGGGCCCCTCGGCCTGTTCATCGGCGACTTCTTCACCCGCCCGTCGAAGCGCGGCGGCGCGTGGGCCAACGCCCTCGTGCCGCAGTCGCGGCTGTTCGGCACGGCACCGGTCGTCGTGAACAACCTCAACATCAACCGGGCGCCCGACGGCGAGCCGACGCTGCTCACCCTGGACGAGGTCCGGACCCTGTTCCACGAGTTCGGTCACGCGCTGCACACCCTCTTCTCGCAGGTGCACTTCCCGAAGTTCGCCGGCACCCGGGTCCCCCGCGACTTCGTCGAGTATCCGTCGCAGGTCAACGAGGTGTGGATGCTGTGGCCGGAGGTCCTGGCCAACTACGCCACGCACCACCGCACCGGCGAGCCGCTGCCGGCCTCCGTGGTGGAGCGGCTGCGGGCGGCGGAGCAGTTCAACAAGGGCTTCGCGACCACCGAGTACCTGGCCGCGACGCTGCTCGACCTGGCCTGGCACACGCTGACCGTCGAGGAGGCGGCGGCAGTCACCGACGTGCTCGCCTTCGAGGCTCTTGCGCTGGAGCGGGCCGGCGTCGCGGTGCCGTTCGTGCCGCCGCGGTACCGGACCACCTACTTCGCGCACATCTTCAGCGGCGCCGCGTACAGCGCCGGCTACTACTCCTACATCTGGAGCGAGGTCCTCGACGCCGACACCGTCGACTGGCTGACCGAACAGGGCGGGCTGCGCCGCGAGCTCGGCGACACGTTCCGTGACGGCCTGCTCGCCAAGGGCGGCAGCGCCGACTCGATGGAGGTGTACCGGGCGTTCCGCGGTCGCGATCCGTTGATCGAGCCGCTACTCAAACGTCGCGGATTGATCAGTGTTCCTTAGGTTTTGTTAAGACGTCTTCCGGTCGGGGCGCCGCGTCCATAAGCTGTCGCGGTGCGTGGCGCCACCCCCCGGCGGACGCCCGCTGCCGCACGCCGCCTGCATCTGAGCAGGTTCGCGTTGCTCGCCGCGGTCAGTCTCGTCGCCTCCCTGATCAGTGTCGGTGTCTCCTGGGCGATCTTCCCCAACGAGCCGGCGGCGGTCACCGACGACACCGCGTTCGACGCCGCCAAGTTCTACGAGACCCACGCCCGGGCCAACGCCGCCCGCGGGGTCGAGCTGGCCTCCGCGCCCGGCGCGTCCCTCGTCCCGAAGCCCGTCGCCGGCCTCACCCAGGCGGCGACCAACAACGCCTTCATCGTCATCGAGGTCGGCCGCCAGATGGGCCTGCCCGAGCGCGCGTACGTCGTGGCCATCGCGACCGCGTTGCAGGAGACGTACCTGAAGAACCTCGCCAACCCGAAGGTCCCGGCGTCGCTGAAGCTCCCCCACGAGGGCACCGGCACCAACTACGACTCCGTCGGCATCTTCCAGCAACGCGTCAGCATCTGGGGCACCGTCGAGCAGCTCATGGACCCGGCCTTCGCCTCGGCCAAGTTCTACACCAAGCTGATGAAGGTCTCGGGCTGGCAGTCCATGAGCATCACGGGGGCGGCCCAGGCGGTGCAGCGGAGCGCTTTCGCCAGCGCGTACGCCAAGCACGCCACCACCGCCCAGAAGATCGTCGACCAGCTGACCGACTGACCTGAGCCGAGCGTTTCACGGAGCCGGCGGCACGCGTCACGGCCGGGGTTTTGCGCCGGTCGTGCGCACGGCAACCACCCGCCCACCACGGGCAACGCCGAGCAGCCGATCACACCGGCGTCCCACGTGCGGCGGGCCGCGATCCGCCACGGACCCGGTCCCTGGTCAGTGCCGGACGCGACCCGCCACCAGCGACGCCTCCACAACTCCGCCACCACCGCCCGGCCACCACGCGCACCGCACCACCACCGCGACCTGTCGCCGCCCGCCGCTTACTACCGCGACCTGTCGCGGCCCGCCGCCCACCACCGCGCTCTATTGCCGCCCGCCGCTTACCTCCGCGACCCGTCGCCGCCCGCCGCCCACCGCCGGGACCCGGCACCAGCCCGCCGCACACCGCGAGCCGCAGTCATCAACTTCGCTACTGGTCCAACCAGTTGATGTGTGAGACAGTCACCCGGTGACGTTGACGCCGGCTCCTCGTAGCAACGTGTCCGACCATGTGTTCGCGCAGGTGCGCGATGCGATCCTCAGCGGGGCGTATCTGCCCGACGCGAGCCTGCCGAGTGAGCGCGAGCTCGCCGCTACGTTCGAGGTCAACCGGCACGCGGTGCGCGAGGCGCTGCGCCGGTTGCAGCAGCTCGGCCTCGTCAAGGTCAGCCAGGGCGGCGCGACCAGGGTGCTGGACTGGCGGCTGCACGCCGGGCTCGACCTCGCCATGTCCACCGCCATCTCGGCCGGCGACGCGCTGCCGGTCGGCACGCTCGTGCGCGACATGATGGAGATGCGCGCCTGCATCGGGGCCGATTCGGCCAGGCTGTGCGCGCTGCGGGGGACGGCGGCCGCGAAGGAGCAGATCGCCGCCAGGGTCGACGACCTCGCGGCCGCCGCGCCGGACCTGGACCGCATGGGCGAGGCCAACGTCGCGCTGTGGCGGGCGGTCGTCACGGGCAGCGGCAACACGGCGTACCTGCTGGCGTTCAACAGCCTCGTCAGCGGTGCGCTCGCGGTCGGGCACGTGCCGCCGCGGCTGCGCACCGCCGAGCTGCTCGACGTCGCCGGGCACCGGCTCCTCAGCGACCACATCGCCGGCGGCGCCGGCGACCTCGCCGAGGCGCAGGCCCGGGCGCTGCTGACCGCGTCGCTCCCGGCACCGCTCTCCGCCCGGACAGGCAGCTCCGCCGCGCGGAAGGACAGCTCCACCACGCGGAGCTAGGACCCGCGCCGAGACAACCCCGCCCCGCCTCAAGCCCACCCCGCCCGAAGACCATCCCACCCCGCCCCGCGCGAGGAACACCCCGCCGCCGCGCGAAAGGAAAGCCGAGCATGATCCCCGCCGTGCTCTACGCCGTGCCCGCGTTCCTGCTGCTCATCGTGATGGAGGCGGTCTCGTACCGCTTCCTGCCCGACGACGACGAGCGCGGCTACGAGGTCCGCGACACCACCACCAGCCTCTCCATGGGACTCGGCAGCCAGGTCATCGGCGTACCGTGGAAGATCGTGGTCGCGCTCGCGTACGCCGGCCTCTACGTCCTCACCCCGCTCAAGCTGGACCCCCACAGCCCGTGGACGTGGGTGCTGCTGTTCTTCGCCGACGACCTCGCGTACTACTGGTTCCACCGCCTGCACCACGAGGTCCGGCTCTTCTGGGCCGGCCACGTCGTGCACCACTCCAGCGTCTTCTTCAACCTGTCCACGGCGCTGCGGCAGAGCTGGACCCCGATGACGGGCACGCCGTTCTGGCTGTTCCTGCCGCTGCTGGGCATCCCGCCGTGGATGGTGTTCCTGCAGCAGTCGATCAGTCTCGCGTACCAGTTCTTCCTGCACAGCGAGCGGATCGACCGGCTTCCCGCCGTCGTGGAGTGGTGCTTCAACACCCCGTCGCACCACCGCGTCCACCACGGCGCCAACGCCGAGTACCTGGACCGCAACTACGGCGGCATCCTCATCGTCTGGGACCGCCTCTTCGGCACGTTCGAACCCGAACGAGCCCGCGTCGTGTACGGGCTGACGAAGAACATCACCACGTACAACCCGTTGCGTGTGGCGACCCACGAGTACCGCGACATCTGGCGCGACGTACGGACCGCCACCTCCTGGCGCCACCGGCTGCGCTTCGTGTTCGGCCGCCCCGGCTGGCAGCCGGCCGCATGAGACTCCCCCTGTGGCTGTTCGCCTGCGCCGCCGCCGAGCTCACGGGCGTCGCCCTGTCCTGGGAGCCGTTGCAGTGGGTGGCGAAGCCGCTCCTTGCTCCTTTGCTGCTCTGGTACCTGCTCAGCACGGCCGGCAGGTCCGCGCTCGGCTGGGGCCTGGTGTTCGCGTGCGCGGGTGACGTGGCGCTGCTCGTGCCGGGTACAGCAGCATTCCTGATCGGCATGGCGTGCTTCCTGGGCACCCAGGTCTGCTTCCTGGTCGCCTTCCTGCGCCGGGCTCCCCTGCACCGCCCGGCCGCCGCCGGCTACGCGGTGCTGTGGGCCGCGCTCAACGCCCTGCTCTGGCCGTCGCTGGGCGCGTTGCGGGTGCCGATTCTGGTGTACAGCCTCGCTTTGAGCGCCATGGCCGCCGCCGCGTACGCGGTCTCCCGCCGGGTCGCCGTCGGCGCCGCGCTGTTCCTGCTCTCGGACCTGCTGATCGGCCTGGGCGCCGCCGACCTGGACTTCCCCGGCCGGGACCTGGTCGTCATGGCCACGTACATCGCCGCGCTCTTCCTCATCACCACCGGCTTCGCCGTTCTACCGGAGGGTACCGGGGTGGTTGCTGCGCGTAGCGGCGCTGGACGGGGTGGGGTGGGTCCGGGAGAATGAGGTGCGGCGCCTACCGGGGGGAGGCGGCACATGCCACGACCGTACTTTTCTTTGGACGCACCAGATTCCGGGACGTTCACGTCGTTCGACTCGATCGACTGGGAGTCCCGTTTCGCGGCCGCCCGAGCCGACCGCGCCCGCCGGCGCGAGGAGCGGCTGAGGGTCAGGGCGGAGTTCGCCGAGGCGCGCCGGCACGGGTTGGTCGCCCGCCACGCCACGAAGCTCGCGCGGCTGCGGTCGGCTCAGGTGCCGGCGGCTGGACCTGGTGCGGCATCAGCGGATCCGCGTGGCGCGGCCGCGGGCGGGCCGGCCGTGCGGCCACCGGCCTGTCCGGCACATGCCGCTACGACACCGGCGCCGAGCCGGCCGGGGTCACAGCATGCCGTGCTGGACGATCCAGTCGAAGGAGGCGGTCTCCTCGTAGGAGAACTCCAGCGCCACGATCAGCGTGAAGCGGCGGTCGATCTGGTACGGGGTGAAGCGGTGGACGGCGCACTCCATCCAGATCGGGATGCGCGACGCCGGGTTGGCCAGGACGGCGTGTTTGCCGCAGCGGTGCTCCATGGGCCGCAACGTTATCGACGGTGGCGCGATCGCATCAGCCTGCTGCCTGATACTCCATATGGTGTACGAGACGGTGCCTCCGCGCGGACGACGACCTGGCGAGCTGCCGCCCCTAGCGTTCGACGGCATGACGAAGACGAAGATGGTCGCCGCGTTCGCCGCGGTCACGTTCATCGCCGTGCTGAGCGGCAGTGGGGACCGGCTCGCCGAGGGGTCGTTGCCGTTGGCGACCTGGCTGGCGGGGCTGGTCTGGGCGCAGGTGCGGTGGCCGCTGACCGGGCTGATCGCCGGGATCTGCGGCGTCCTGGCGATGCGGATCGCCGACCTGACCACCGGTGGCTGGCTGTGGCCGGTGACGCTGCTGTACGTGTCGGTGGTCATCGGGCCACGGCCGCGGCTGCGGCTGGTCGTGGGGATCGCGGCCGTGCACGCGGTGTGCGCGTTCAACCTGGAGTGGACGGTGCTGCAGCACAGCGCGAGCCGGACGTTCGCGGGTGTCGGCCCCGACGTGCTGTGGCTGACGGCGGCGCTCGCGGTGACCGTGGCGGTCGGCAGCTGGCGGCAGTGGACCCAGGCCGCGCTCCACCAGCAGCAGGCCGAGACCGACCGCCAGCGCGCCGAGGTGGAGCGGCAACGCGCCGAGACCGACCGGCAGCGCGCGGAAGCCCAGCAGCAGCGGGCCGAGGCGGAGCGGCAACGCGCCGAGACCCACCGGCAGCGCGCGGAAGCCCAGCAGCAGCGGGCCGAGGCGGAGCAGCAGCGCGCCGAGACCGACCGGCAGCGGGCCGAGGCTCAACGGCAGCGGGCGGAAGTGGAGCGGCAGCGGGCCGAGGCGGAGCAGCAGCGGGCGGAGGTGGAGCAGCAGCGGGCACAGGAGCGGTTGCGGGTGGCGCGGGAGGTGCATGACACGGTGGCGCACACCCTGGCGGTTGTCGGGGTGCACCTCAACGTCGCCGTGGATGCGCTGGACACGGCGCCGGAGGAGGCGCGGGCGGCGTTGCGGCTGGCGCAGGACGTGCGGCGCAGGGCGATGGGTGACCTGTCCTCGCTCGTCGGGGTGCTCCGCGAGGACCTGCGGCCGACCGCCGAGCCGCTCGACCTGGAGGCGCTCGTGGCGCAGGTGCGGGCCGCCGGGCTCGACGCGCGGCTGTACGTCCACGGCGCCCCGGGCGCAGCCACCGCCAGCGGCGACGGCCGACCTGACAGCCGACCCGACAGCGGACCCGACAGCCGACCCGACAGCCGACCCGACAGCCGACCCGACCGCGGACCCGACAGCCGACCCGACCGCGGACCCGACGGCGGACCCGACGGCGGACCCGACGGCCGACCCGACGGCCGACCCGACGGCCGACCCGACGGCCGACCCGACGGCCGACCCGACGGCGCGGCCGGAGACGGCGGCAGAGACAGAGAGCGAGACAGAGACACAGTCGGACACGACGGCAAGGGCGGACATAGCGGCGAAGACAGCGCCGGCGAAGACCGGGACGGCGGCGAACGCGGCGACAGACGCGAAGATGGCCCCGACAGCAGCCGCGAAGACCGGGCCGGCGGCGACCGTGAAGGCACGGACAACGGCGGCAGCCGTGACCGTGAGAGCGCAGGCGGGGACGGCAGCCGCGGCGAGCGCGGAAAAGGAGGCGAGGGCGCGGGCCACGGCGGCGGGCCAGGCCAGGGCGGTGGCGCGGGTGGGCACGAGGTGTCGCTGCCCACGCGGATCGCGGTCGGGCTCATCGTGCGGGAGGCGCTCACCAACACCGTCCGGCATGCGGCGGCGCGGGTGGTCACGGTGGAGGTTCACTACGGGGCGACGACGCGGGTGTCCGTGGTGGACGACGGCAGGGGGTCGACGGCGCCGGAAGGGCACGGGTTGACGGGGATGCGGGAGCGGGTCGAGGCGCTCGGGGGCAGGCTGACGACGAGTGGGGCCGGGGGCTTCGCCGTACACGCGACAATTCCGTCATGACGGTGCGGGTGTTGCTGGCCGACGATCAGGCGCTGGTCCGCGCCGGGTTCGGCAGCCTGCTGCGGCGCACGCGGGACATCACGGTCGCCGGGGAGGCGTCGACCGGGGACGAGGCGGTCCGGCAGGCCCGGCGGCTGCGGCCCGACGTGGTGCTGATGGACATCAGGATGCCGGGGCTGGACGGGATCGCGGCGACCGCGCAGATCGTCGGCGACCGGGACCTGGAAGGCACGAGGGTCGTCATCCTGACCACGTTCGAGACGGACGAGCACGTGTTCGCGGCGCTGCGGGCCGGGGCGAGCGGCTTCCTCACCAAGGAGGTCGAGCCCGACGAGCTGCGCCGCGCGGTGCGGGTCGTGGCGGCCGGGGAGGCGCTGCTGTCGCCGAGCGTGACGGCCCGGGTGATCGGCCAGTTCGCGCACCGGCCGGCCGGGCCGGCGGGCGACGGCGGCGACCGGCTCGCCGTCCTGACCCCGCGGGAGGTCGAGGTGGTGCGCCTGGTCGCCGCCGGGCTGTCCAACGATGAGATCGCCCGGGAGCTGTTCATCAGCCCGCTGACCGCGAAGACCCATGTGACCCGGGCGATCACGAAGGTGGGGGTACGGGACCGGGTCCAGCTGGTGATCCTCGCGTACGCGTCAGGACTGGTCAGCTGATCACGGCTTGTGCTGGTCGACGCCGAAGCCGTTGCACTGGCGGCCGCCGTTGATGCAGTGGCTGACGAGCGTGGCCTGGCGGGCGGCGTCCCAGCCGTTCATGAAGTCGTAGTGGAACGACGAGCCGTTGCCCGACGAGTACGCCAGACCCGACGTGTTGCCGCCGGGCAGCTTGTACGGCACCTTCATCTCGAACATCGGCAGCGGCACCGGGTTGCTCGCCGGGCAGACCCCGCTGACCGGCCACACCACGTGTGACTTGTGGTCGGCGCTGTCCAGGCTGCGGCCGTCCCAGCAGCTCGGCGCCTGCATCCGTACGATCAGCGACGACCCGGCCGGGCACGACGGCGGGATGGCCTTGCCGAGGTAGTCACCGCAGTTCCAGGTGCCGCTGAACTGCGCGGCGTCCTGCAGCCGCATGTCGCCGACGATGAGCCGGAACCCGGCGGGGAACGGCTGCACGGTCCGGTAGTCCTTGACCCCGGACTTGTAGTAGATGGTGACCCGTTCCGGCTGCACGACGACGCCGTTCTGGGTCAGGGTCGGGAACCAGTACGACGACGCGTCGAGCGTGTCCTCGCACGAGGTCCGGCCCTTGAGCAGCGACTGCGGGGTGGAGGTCGCGTTCGCGGCGGGGTTGCCGACGAACGTGTGGTTGTGGGCGGCGCCCGCGAGGCCGGGGAAGACGATCGGGTCGTCGCTGAGCCGGTGCGTCTCGGTGCAGTTGGCGTGGAACTCGCGGTACTGCGCCTGCGGCGGCTTGTCGGTGAACGTCTTGACCGGCGCGGCGGTCGCGGTCGGCACCGGGCTCGACGGGGAGGCCGGGGAGGGCGGCGGGGAGGACAAGGACGGCGCGGCGCCCGAGGGCACGGCCGACGACGGCGCCGGCTGGGAGATCACCACCGGGCCCTGGTTCGGATCGCACGCGGCCAGGAACAGGCCGGCTGCCAGCAGGAACCCAAGACGTCTGCGCACGGTTGCGGTGCCTTTCGAGATCGACGGTGCCACCCACCGCCGAACCTATGACCGCCCCCGCCGCACGGTCATGAGTCGAAAGTCCCAGCCCGCCACCGGACCACCGCCTCGGTGCGGCTGCCGACCTGCAGCTTGCCGAAGGCGTTGTACAGATGGTTCTTCACGGTCTTCTCGGTGAGCCCGAGCCGCTCGGCGATCGCCGCGTTGGACAGCCCGTCGCACAGCAGGTCGAGCACGTCCCGCTCGCGGTCGGTGAGGCCGGCGCGGTCCCGGGCCAGGCGGCGGGCCCCCTGCTCGCGCAGCGCCGACGCGGCCACCGACGCGGCCACCGGCGACAGCCAGCCCTGCCCGGCGGCGACGGCGAGGACCGCGCGCAGCAGGTCGGGCGGGTCGAAATGGCCGTGCACCAGGTACCCGCGGGCGCCACCGCGCAGCATCGAGGCGATCACGCCGGGGCTCGCGTCGCTGGTGAGGGCGAGCACCGCGGTGTGCCGGGCCAGGTCGTCCACGATGGACAGTCCGTCGGCGATCGGCATGCGGTGGTCCAGCAGCGTCACGTCGGGCCGGTGCCGCAGCGCGAGGGTGAGCGCGTCGCGGCCGTTGCCGGCCTCCCCCACGACCCGCACGTCGTCGCTGAGCTCCAGCACGCCGCGCAGCGACTCCCGCACGACCGGGTTGTCGTCCACGACGAGCACCGTCACCGTCACGCCGTCGCCTCCGCCGCGCCCGCCACGACGAAACCGGCCAGAACGACGAGCACCGTCACCGTCATACCGGCGCCTCCGCCGCCCCGACCGGGGTGACCACCACGAGCTCCGTGCCGCCGCCCGGCACCGACGACACCCGCAGGGAGCCGCCGACGGCGCGGGCCCGCTCCGCCATGCCGACGATGCCGAGGTGCCCGTCGGCCTGCAGGTCGGCCAGGTCGCGCGGGGTGAAGCCGCGCCCGTCGTCGCGGACCCGCAGCTCCAGCCGGCCGGGGCCGCTGCGGACCGTGACGTCGACGTGCCGGGCACCGGCGTGCCGGGCCACGTTGTGCAGCGCCTCGGCGAGGATGCGGACCAGCTCGTACCGCACCTCGACGCCGGGCTCCACCGGTGCCGCGTCGACCCGGACCGGGATCCGCCAGCGGTCCGACCAGTCGTACGCGGTCGCCCGCACGGTCTCGGCGAACCCCAGGTCGAGCTGGTCGATGCGCAGGCCCTCGAGCAGCTGCCGGGCCTCCCGGGCGGCGGCCTCCGCGCCGCGGGACACGGTGCCGGCGAGCTGCTCGGCGAGCGCCGGGTGCCGGCGCAGCGACTGCGGCAGGGCGAGGGCGGCGAAGGACACGCCCCGCAGCGTCTTGGCGACCGAGTCGTGCAGCTCCCGGGCGAGCCGGGCCCGTTCGGACGCGGCCGCCGAGCGCTGCGCGGCGCCGATCACGTCGACGGCGAGGTCCAGGTGCCGCTGCAGGGCCGTGGTCGCGGCCGCCGCGCCGATCCCGGCGAGGACGCTGACCATCGGGAACGCGACGATGAACGCGGCCACGT
Organism: Dactylosporangium aurantiacum; assembly: GCF_000716715.1. Lineage (GTDB taxonomy): Bacteria > Actinomycetota > Actinomycetes > Mycobacteriales > Micromonosporaceae > Dactylosporangium > Dactylosporangium aurantiacum. Next base: position 63,339 of record NZ_JNYJ01000043.1, read on the forward strand.
CCGGCGGCGGGTCGTTGGCCCGCAGGACCGCGCCCGCCGCGGCGAAGCCGAGCGCCGCCTGCGCCGCCCACAGCGGCAGCGCCCGCATGCCGAGCAGCGCGCCGCCGAGCGCCGCGGCGCCCGCGACGTAGCAGAAGAACGCCATCCCGCCGCGGCTGAGCAGCAGCACCGCCACGGCGACGCCGAGGTCCGTGGCGAGGGCCGGCCACGGGTGACGGGTCACCGCGGGCCAGCGCGTCAGGACGCTCACCTCGGCGACGGTACCGGCGGCGACGACCGCGACGACGGCCAGGATCCGCCACCAGTCCTCGACGAGCAGCAGCCCGGCGGCCGCGGCGGTGGACGCGATCGCGGCCCGGCCGAGCAGGACCGCCCGGGCGATGGCGGCCGGGGCGGCGGCGGTGACGGCGAGCGGGCCCATCAGCGCAGCTGCAGGTCGTCGACGAAGAAGCGGTACGCGTTGGGCAGCATGTCGGTCGCCACGACCAGGTCGATGCGGCGCACCGGCCGGCCCGGGGCGAGCTCGCGCAGGTCGAGCTCGAACGGGGTCCACACGTCGACCGGGGCGGTCAGCACGACCGGCGGCACCCCGGACGGCTGGGTGGTCGCCGACACCGTGACCCGCAGGACGGTGCCGTGGACGCGGCCGCCGTAGACGCGCAACGTCAGGCGCGTCGCGGTGACCGGTCCGGCGGCGACGAGGGCGACGGCGGCGGTCTTCTCCTTCGGCTCGACCCGCAGCGCGACCTGGTCGGTGCCGGGCACGACCCCGTTGGTGACCACCTTGACCCCGACGCTCTGCACCGTCCAGCCGGTGCCGACCGCGGCGCCGTACACGGTGCACGACGGCCGGGCGCTGCCACCGGTCCCGCACGGCGGCGCCGCGGGGCTCGCGGTCGGACTCGCGGCGGGGCTCACGGGCGGGCTCTGCGATGACGGCGACACGGTGGGCGGCGCGGCGGGCGGTGACGTGGTCGGCAGGGCGGTGGGCGCCGGGTCGTGGTCGCGCGGCAGCAGCAGCGGTGGCACACCGACCGTCACCAGGCCGATGGCGACCGCCAGCACGCTGAGCCTGGTCCGTCGCGAGAAGATGCGGCCGAATCTACTGGAATTCGGTTGCCGCGCACCCGCGGTGCCCCGGTACGGTGGGCGGACCATGACTGCGACGAGGACTGCGGCTTCGCGACGACGACGGTGACACCCCACCGTCCGTCCCGTCCTGCCCCGCTCCCGTCTGGAGTCCCACGATGGTCGTGCCGTCGTTCGCTGCCCTGCTCACCGACCGGTTCGCCGCCGCGCTGCCCGACGCCGGCTTCGACCCGCAGATCCGCCTCTCCGAGCACGCCGACCTGCAGGCCGACGGTGTCCTCGGCGCCGCCCGGGCGCTGCGGCGCGACCCGCGGCAGCTCGCCGCCGAGGTCGCCGCGCGGCTCGACGGCGACGGGCTCATCGCCGGCCTGCGGGTGACCGGGCCCGGGTTCGTCAACCTCACGCTGAGCACCACCGCGCTGCTGGAGCGGGTCGCGGCACGGCTCGCCGACCCGCGACTCGGGGTGGGGCTGCCCGCCGCCGGGGCGCGGACCGTGCTGGACTACTCGCACCCGAACGTGGCGAAGGAGATGCACGTCGGGCACCTCCGCTCGACGATCATCGGGGACGCCCTGGCCCGGGTGCTGACCCATCTCGGCGGCACCGTCGTGCGGCAGAACCACATCGGCGACTGGGGCACCCAGTACGGGATGCTCATCCAGTACCTCGACGAGCACCCGGCGGACACGTCGGCGCTGACCGTGCGGTACCGGACCGCCTACGCCCTCTTCCAGCGCGACCCGGCGTTCGCGCAGCGGTGCCGGCGGCGGGTGGTGGCGCTGCAGGGCGGCGACCCGGCCAGCCTCGCCGCGTGGCGGGCGATGGTGCTGGAGTCGACGCGGTACTTCTCCGACGTGTACGAGCGGCTCGGCGTCCTGCTGACCGATGCCGACATCGCCGGTGAGAGCAGCTACAACCCGATGCTGGCCGGGGTCGCGGCGGACCTGGAGCGGCTCGGCGTCGCCCGGGTCAGCGACGGCGCGCTGTGCGTGTTCGACGCGGGCGACCCCGGTGCCGCGCCGCTCATCGTGCGCAAGAGCGACGGCGGGTACGGCTACCCCGCCACCGACCTGGCGGCCGTCCGGCACCGGGTCGCCGCCCTGCACGCCGGCCGGATCGTGTACGTCGTCGACGCGCGGCAGGCGCCGCACTTCCGGATGGTGTTCGACGCCGCGCGGCGGGCCGGCTGGCTGCCGCCGGAGGTCGAGGCGGTGCACGCCGCGTTCGGCATGGTGCTCGGCGCGGACGGCCGGCCGTTCAAGACCCGGTCCGGGGACACGGCGCCGCTGGTCGGGCTCCTCACCGAGGCGGTCGAGCGGGCCGCGGCCGTCGTCGCGGCGAAGAACCCGGCGCTCGGCCCGGACGACGTGGCGGCGCGGGCCCGGGACGTCGGGATCGGCGCGGTCAAGTACGCCGACCTGTCCACCAGCCGGACCCGCGACTACCTGTACGACCCGGACCGGATGATGGCGCTGACCGGCAACACCGGCGTGTACCTGCAGTACGCGCACGCCCGGCTGTGCTCGATCCTGGCCAGGGCCGGCGACCCGGCGCCCTTCGACCCGGCCGGCGGGGCGTTGCAGGACGTGGAGCGGGCGTTGATCCTGCGGCTGGACGGGTTCGGCGACGTGCTCACCGGCGTCGCGGGCGGCTGCGAGCCGCACCGGCTGTGCGCGTACCTCCACGACCTGGCGCAGACCGTGACGGCGTTCTACGAGCGGTGCCCGGTGCTGAAGGCCCCGCCGCCGCTGCGGGCGCAACGGGTCGCGCTGTGCGCGCTGACGGCCCGGACCCTGGCGACCGGCCTCGGGCTGCTCGGGATCGCCGCCCCGCCGCGCCTGTGACGGCGGGCCGGTCGCGGCCCGGGTCAGCCCTGCTCGGCCCCGACGAGGCCGCCGGCAGGCCGCTGCTGGTCGGCGCCGGTGCCCGGGTCGCCGGCCGGGACGGCCTGGTCGGCGTCGTCCGCGTCGGCGCCCGCGGCGGCCTGGATCGCCTGGGTGGCCTGGACCGCGGCGGGCACCGGGACGGCGGCCGCGGCGTCGCGCCACGGGCGGCCGCGGCGGTCGTCGCGGTGGCGGTCGGCGGCGCGGGCGGCGCGGTACAGCCGGACGTACAGCGCGGGGGCGAGCCTGATCAGCAGCACCCCGGCGGCGAGCAGCGGCTGCCGGTGACGCAGCGCGGTCCAGGCGTCGCGGGGGCGCACGGCGCGGCGGGCGGCGCAGACGGCGTCCCACGCGGGCACGGACAGCTCGCCGGGTGTCGAGCGGGCCGCGGCACCGGCGACGGCGAGGGCACCGGCGCGCAGGCGGAAGTGCAGCCGGGCCGCGGGCGACCCGGCGCCGGCGAGGACGAACAGCGCCTCGTCGACGGCGGCGGCCCGGTCGGCGACGCGCGGGTCGTAGCCGGCGACGGGGCGGCGCAGGTGGAAGTACGCGGGGCCGGCGACGTACGCGACGGTCCGCGCCCGCAGCAGCAGCCACGCCATGACGGCGACGTCCTCGTGCCGCGGGCCGGTCGGGAACGACAGGCCGTCCAGCAGGTCCCGGCGGATGAGCTTGTTCGTCACGCCCGCCCGGATGCGCTGGTACAGGAACTCCTCGACGGCCTGCGGTCCGGTCCACACGGCGCCGGTGGCGCGGCGGGGCAGCGGCGGGCCGGTGACGCCGTCCTCGGTCACCGGCACCGTGCCGGCCACCACGATGTCGGCGTCCGGCGTCGCCGAGGTGAGCGCGGCGAGCAGCCCCGGGTCGACCCAGTCGTCGCCGCCGACGAACCAGACGTAGTCGCCGGTCGCCGCGGCCAGCCCCGTGTTGCGGGCGGCGGACCGGCCGCGCGGCACGTCGTGGCGCAGGACCCGCACCGGGAACGGCGCCCCGCCCCGCACGGCCGCCAGGGCGGTGGCCGCGGCGGGGGTGGCGTCGTCGACCACGAGCAGCTCGACGGTGACGCCGTCGGGCACCCGCGTCGCGAGCACCGACCCGAGCGCCCGCCCGACCTGCCCGGCGTCGCCGGCAGGACCGCCCGGCGATCCGGCGGGGTCGTGGACGGGCATGATGACGCTGACCGTGACGCTCACCGGCCGACCACCTCCGCGGAACCGTGCTGACGGCACCGAAGGCGCCCCTGAACCGGCACAACGACCCGGGCCGGCGCCGGGACGCGCACGTCAACCCACCCGGGTGAGCGGCGGGGCCGGGACCGGGCCGAGCACGCGGGCGTACGCGTCGGCGAGGGCGGCCGCCTGCGCCTGCGGGGTGTGCCGGGCCGCGAACGCCTCCTGCAGCCGGGGGCGGCCCGGGCGGCCGGTGGTGAGGACCGTGCCGAGCTCGGCGGCGACCGCCTCGGCGGAGCCCAGGTCCGGGTCGAGGCCGAGGGAGTCCAGCGCGGGGATGCTGCGGGCGACCAGCGGCAGCCCGGCCGCGGCCGCCTCCAGCAGCGGCAGCGGGCAGCTCTCCCAGGCGGCGGTGTGCAGGTACACGTCGGCGGCGGCGAGATGGTTGCGCACCTCGGCGGGTGACCGCCAGCCGGTCACGCGGACCCCCGCGGCGCGCAGGGCGGCCTCCCCGCGCGGATCGCCACCGCCGACCCAGGTCCAGGTCACGCCGCTGCCGGCGAGCCGACCGTCGCGGTCGAGCAGGGCCTTGACCCGCAGCAGGAAGGCGGGATCCTTCTGCGCGCAGACCCGGCCGACGGTGACGATCGAGCCGTCGTGGCGGTGGCGGTCGGGCCGGGCGGTGCGGGCCCGGGTGGTGTTGGGCACGACGACGGCCGGCATGCCCAGCTCCTCGGCGAGCCGCGCCTCGCGGGGGCTGACGCAGACGGCGAGGTCGGTGGAGGCGGCCACGGCCCGCTCGGCGGCCCTTCGCAGGTGCGTGACGAGCGCCGGCACACCGGTGCGCTCGAAGCTGAAGCAGTGCGGCGTGAACAGGATCGCCGGCCCGGTCGCGGAGCGGGCCACCGCCGGGATCACGGTCCTTCCGACCAGTCCGGCCCAGGTGCCGTGCAGGTGCACGACGTGCGGCGCGACGGCGGGCAGCGTCTCGCGCAGCGCCCGGGCCAGGCGGACCTGCCCCGCGCCGGCGTCGCGGCTGCCGGCGAACAGGTCCTCGTACCGGACCGGGACCTCGCTGCCGGGCCGCCGCCGGAACACCAGGTGGTGCTCGAACTGCGGGGTCGACCGGACGAACTCGACGACCGCGCCGGCGACGCCGCCGCCCATCGCCCCGGTGACGTGCAGGATGCGCTGGATCTCACGCCGCATGTCTCGTCCTCCGTTCGCGCCCCGATGACCAGCCGTCGAACCACCTATACGGAACGTATCAGCGTAAACACCCTGTGTGCGTACATCCGACGCATATCACCCGGGCAGAACGCACGGGGATCCGGTGACACCGCGCACCTGCCCCGTGCCGCCGCCGGGGCGCACCGTCAGGGCATGACACGACTCCTGCACCGCCCCGGCGTGCACGCCGGCGTCCTCCTCGGCGTGCTCGGCCTCGCCGACCTCGGCCCGTTCGACCCCAGCGGGCCGATCACCTGGATCCTGCCGCTCGTCGCGCTCGGCTACCTCGTCGCCGCCCACCTGCGCCGCGCGCCCAGGCGCCGGCAGCTCGCCGGGTTGGCGATCTTCACCGGCGTCGCGGCCGTCACGCTGCTGCTCGACCCGGTCGTCGGCCAGTTCGTGCTCGCCGCCGGCTGGGTCGGCCACGCCGCCTGGGACTGGGCGCACCGCGACGGTTCGGTGGTGCCGCGCTGGTACGTCGACTGCTGCCTGCCCTTCGACCTGCTCGTCGCCGCCTCCCTGGTGGCCGCCGCCGTTAGCATCGGCTGATGGCGACGCGACCCGCAGACCGGCGGCTGCGCCGGGCCCGGCACGTCGCGCTCGCCGCGCTCGCCACCGGCGTGGCCGGCAGCCTCCTCGCGCCGGGGTGGGTCGTGCTGCGCGGAGGCCACCAGGTGCCGCTCGCGCTCGCCGGGGTCCTGGCCTTCGCCGCCGCGCACGCCGCGGCCCTGCACGCGGCGCTCACCCCGTGGCTGCCGGAGACGACGAGGACCCGGCGGCTGCTGTGGTACGCGGCAGCCGCCGCCCTCTCCGTCCCGCTGGTCGGCGCCACGGCCGGCCCGCGCGCCTGGGCGTGGATCGGCGCCACCGTCGTCGGCACCGCCCCGCTGCTCGGCCACCGGGGCGCCGCCCTGCTCGCCGCGCTCGCCCCGCCGCTGGTCGCCGCGGGCCTCGGCGGGTGGCGGCACGACGTGGCCTGGCCGGTGCTGCTCACCGCCGCCGTCGGCGCGGCCGTCGCCCTCGTGAACCGGCTGCAGCTGTGGTTCTGGGACCTGCTGCTCGACCTCGACCAGGGCCGGACCGCCCAGGCGTCGCTCGCCGCGGCCGAGGAGCGGCTGCGCTTCGCCCGTGACGTGCACGACCTGCTCGGCCACAGCCTGACCGTCATCGCGCTGAAGGCGGAGCTCGCCGCCCGGCTCGCCGCCGTCGACGCCGGCCGCGCCGCCCAGGAGGCCGCCGAGGCGCAGCGCCTCGCCGCCGGGGCGCTCACCGACGTCCGCGCCGCCGTCCACGGGTACCGCGACAGCGTGGACCTCACCGCCCAGCTCGACGACGTCCGCCGGCTGCTGGACTCCTGCGGCGTCCGCTGCACCGTCACCGCCCGCGGCACCGTGCCGCCGGCACCGGCCGCCCAGCTCGCCGCGGTGCTGCGCGAGGCCGTCACCAACCTCCTGCGGCACAGCAGCGCCACCTGGTGCACCATCGACGTCGCGGCCGGCCCGCCCGGCACCACGCTCACGATCACCAACGACGGCGCCGGAGCACGTACCCAGGACGGCGCCGACCCGCACGGTCACGGCCTTCGCGGGCTGGCCGAGCGCCTCGCCGAGGCCGGCGGCACCATCACCCACCGGGTCGACGGCGACCGGTTCGAGCTGCGGGCCACCGCGTGATCCGGGTCCTGCTCGCCGACGACGAGGAGCTGATCCGGGCCGCCCTCGCCGCGCTGCTCGGCCTGGAGGCGGACCTCGACGTCGTCGCGCAGGCCGCCGACGGCCGGGCGGCCCTGGACGCGGCCCTGGCGCACCGGCCCGACGTGGCCGTCGTCGACCTGGAGATGCCGGCCCTCGACGGGCTGCAGGTCACCGCCGAACTGACCCGGGCGCTGCCGGAGTGCGCGGTGGTGATCCTCACCGGCCGGGGCCGCCCCGCCCACCCGGCCCGGGCACTCGCCGCCGGCGCGAAGGGCTTCCTGGTGAAGGGCGCCCCGGGCGGCGCCCTCGCCGACGTGATCCGCCGGGTGCACGGCGGCGGCCGGTACGTCGACCCCGCCCTCGCCGCCGACGCCCTCGCCACCCCGCCGTGCCCGCTCACCCCCCCGCGAGCTGGACGTGCTGCGGCTCGCCGAGCACGGCACCCCGACCGCGGTCATCGCCCGCCGGACGAACCTGTCCGCCGGCACGGTCCGCAACTACCTGGCCGCCGCCACCCAGAAGCTCGGCGTCGCCGACCGCGCCGAGGCGTACGCCCTCGCCCACCGCCACGGCTGGCTGTAAACCGCCGTCCGTCACAGGCCCGACCGGCGGCAGCAATGCGACGGGGACGTAATCCCGCGAGGGGCTCGGTGCGGTGGTGCAGCACGGACCGCGACCACGCCACCCAGTCGCGCGGCCGCCAGGCCACGCGGAACCACGAAGGCCGCAGCACTCACCAGCGAAATACACATGGCCCATCGGTCCCGCACGCGAACCACAACCAACAGCCCTCAGCGCACCGAGAACCGGAGAGCGCTCTCCATCCAAGGCTTAAATTCCCCTGAGCTAGGGGCGAAATGTCCAACTTCGCACCGGCAGGACGTCGGAACGTATTGACGGACCGGCCAGGCGGGCGCAACATTTGGGAGAGCGCTCTCCAAAGCGGCGCTTCCCGCCACTGGTTCCCCGCCGGAGCCGGCACCCGCCCACACCCCTGGGAGCTCCATGAACACAAGACGGCTCAGAAGAATCCTGACCCCCATCGGGGTCACCACCGCGGTGGTCGCGTCGATGGTCGTCGGCGCGATCCAGCTCACGGCCGCCGACGCCGCCGACACCACCCTGCTCTCGCTCAACAAGCCGGCCCTCGCGTCCTCGCAGGAGCTCGGCGAGTCGCCGCCGGCCGGCGCGTTCGACAACAACCCGGGCACCCGCTGGGGCAGCCAGTGGAGCGACCCGCAGTGGCTGCGCGTCGACCTCGGCGCCACGGCGAGCATCACCCAGGTCGTGCTGCAGTGGGAGAACGCGTACGCCAAGGCGTTCCAGATCCAGACCTCGCCCGACGGCAACGCCTGGACGAGCATCTACAGCACCACCACCGGCACCGGCGGCACGCAGACGCTCAACGTCAACGGCTCCGGCCGCTACGTGCGGATGTACGGCACGCAGCGCGGCACCGGCTACGGCTACTCGCTGTGGGAGTTCAAGGTGTACGGCACGTCCACCGGGACCCAGCCGCCGACCAGCGGCCCCGGCTGGGTCGACGCCCCGAACCCGGTCATCGGCGTGACCCCGTCGACGGCGACCCCGCCGGCGACGAACCCGCCGACGACCCACCACGAGTTCCAGGCCAACTGCGCGGTCAGCCGCAGCAACCTCAACGACGACCCGATCGTGTTCTTCGGCCTGCCGGGCGCGTCGCACTCGCACACCTTCATGGGCAACACCACCACCAACGCGAACACGACCCTGCCGTCGCTGCAGGCCGGTGGCACCGCCTGCATCACGCCGGGCGACAAGACCGCGTACTGGATGCCGACCCTGCTCAACAACGGCGTCGCCGTGCAGCCCGTCGGCCGCCAGGTCATCTACTACAAGAGCGGCGTGCTCGACTACCGCAGCGTCCGCCCGATGCCGGCCGGTCTGCGGTTCGTCGTGGGCAGCCCGTCCTCCACGCTCGACCAGTTCAAGAACCACCCGGGCGCGGTCGAGGGCTTCGAGTGCGGTGACCTGGTCCGCCAGTGGGACATCCCGGCCAACTGCGCCGTGGGCAGCCAGCTCAACGTCCGGTTCCAGGCCCCGAGCTGCTGGGACGGGCTGCACCTGGACTCCCCCGACCACAAGGCGCACATGGCCTACCCGGTCGTCGGGGTCTGCCCGTCGTCGCACCCGGTCGCGGTCAACATGATCGAGTTCAAGATGGCGTGGCCGGTCAGCGGCAACATGGCGAACGTGGCGTTCTCCAGCGGCCGCGGGTACTCGTTCCACTACGACGTGTACAACGCCTGGGACGCGCCCACCCTGGCCGCGCTGACCACCCACTGCATCAACGGTGGCCTGCAGTGCGACCCGCGCGGCTACGACCAGTACAAGCCGGAGCGGGGCGCGGCGCTCAACGCGGACTACGTCCTGCCCTAACCGCCGGACGCACGGCCCGGCGCCCCACCCGCACCACGGGTGGGGCGCCGACTCGCGTCTATGTCCGGCGGCGCCGCGGGGCGTAGAGTCCCGGCCGTGGGGCAGCATGTCGACAGGGTGGTGGCACCGGCCGCCCTCGGACGTGCGGTGCTGCTCGGCCGGGCGGCCGTCACGCTGACCGCCGGCGCCGCCGGGCTGCGGCTGGTCGCCGACCCCCGCCCGCTGCTGGCCGCGCTCGCCCTCGTCGCGGTGACCACCGCCGCCGGGCTCGCCGTGCTGTCGCGCCACCCGCACGTCGCCGGCCACCCGGTGCCCGTGCTCGCCGCCGACACCGCCGCCGTGCTCGGCGTCCTCGCCCTCGACGGGGGCGGCGTCACCTACTCCTGCTGCGCCGTCGGCGCGTCCGCGCTCGCCGGGGCCCTCGCCGGCATGTGGGCGCTGCTGCCCGCGGCGGCGCACACCGCGCTCGGCTACACCGTCGCCGCCGCGGTCCTGCCCACCGGCGCCGACCCGCGCCTCGCCGGCTTCGTGCTGGCGTTCCCGATCGCGTGCGTGCTCGCCGCGGCCGGGGCCGCCGTCGCCACCGCGGCGCTGCGCCGGTACATGGAGCTGTCGGTGCGGGTGGTCGCGTCGGCGCAACGTACCGCGGCCGCCTCCGAACGCGCCCGCCTCGCCCGGGAGCTGCACGACTCCGTCACCAAGACGCTGCGCGGCGTGTCCTTCGCCGCGCTCGCCCTGCCCCAGTCGCTGCGCCGCCACCCGGACCTGGCCGAGCAGCTCGCCGGCACCGTGTCCCGCGGCGCGGAGGCCGCCGCGCAGGAGGCCCGGGAGCTCGTCGACGGCCTGCGCCTCGACACGCCCGACGGCGACTTCGCCGGCATCGTCGAGGAGATCTGCCGGCGGTGGTCGCAGGCGCACGGCATCCCGGTCCGCCTCGCCGCGGCACCGGTCGACCCGCCGGTCGCGGTGCGGTACGAGCTGTGCCGCATCCTGCAGGAGGCGCTGCAGAACGTGGCCCGGCACGCCTCGGCCCGGCAGGTCGGCGTCGCCGTCCGCGGCGTCCCGGGCCGGCTGGAGCTGCGGGTCCACGACGACGGGCGCGGCTTCGGGCTGCCCGCCGACCTGGCGCAGCTGCGCGCCGCCCGGCACTTCGGGCTGATCGGCATGTACGAGCGGGCCGCCACCGTCAACGGCAGCCTGCACGTCGCGTCCTCGCCGGGCCGCGGCACGACCGTCGAGGTGACGGTGCCGGCATGATCGACGTGCTGGTGGTCGACGACAACCCGATCGTGCGGGCGGCGCTGCGCGGGTACCTCGACGGGCTGGACGGTGTACGCGTGGTCGCCGAGGCCGCCGACGGGCGCGAGGCCGTCGCCCGGGCCCTGGCGCACCGGCCGGCGGTGACGCTGCTGGACCACCGGATGCCGGTCGCCGACGGGCTCTCCGCCCTCGAGGAGCTGAGCCGGCTCACCGGCGTCCTCGTCATCACCAGCGACGCCGGCGCCGACCTCATCGGCGCGATGCTGCGCGGCGGCGCCCGCGGCTACCTCGTCCACGGCGCGTTCGACCCCGACGAGCTGCGCCGGGCGGTGCTCGCCGTCGCCGCCGGGCAGGGGTGGCTGTCGCCGGTCGCGGCGGCCGTCGCCACCGCGACCGTGCGGGCGCAGGCGTCCCGGGAGGACCTCGCCGAGCGGCAGGAGCGGACCCTCGCCCGGTTCCGGCTGACCCGCCGCGAGCGCGACGTGCTCGACCTGCTCGCGGAAGGGCTGTCCAACGCGGCGATCGCGCACCGCCTGCTGCTGACGGAGAAGACGGTGAAGAACCACCTGCACCACATCTTCACGAAGCTGGGCGTCAGCGGCCGCATGGAGGCCGTGCTGCTGTGGACCGGCCGCCGGTGACCGGCGACGCCACGGTGCACGCCGAGGGGCGGGTGTGGCCGCGCCGGCTCGGCTGGGCGGCCCTCGCGGCCGCGGTCGCGGCGACGGCGACGTTCGTGCCGCCGCTGGTGCTGCCGGACGGCCGCGACCACCCGCCGGCCGCGACCGCCCCGACACCCCCGCGCACCTCCCCGCCGGCCACCGAACCGGCGGCCACGCCGTCCCCGGCGGCGGGCGGCACCACGCCGGCGGTGGTGCCACGCACCCCCTCCGCGAAGCCGTCGGCGTCGGCCGGGTTCGCCCCGATCAGCCTGCACGCGGCCGACGAGGCCAACCTGCGCAACGGCGCCCGGATCATCGAGTGCCCGACCTGCGTCGGCGGCAGCCGGGTCGGCTACATCGGCGGGCCGAACACCCTGGCGATCCGGGTCGCGGACGTCCCGGCGGCCGGCGAGCGGACCCTGACCGTCACATACGAGACGGCGGAGACCCGCACGCTGCGCGTGTCCGTCGGCGACGGGCCCGTGCACACCCTGACCCTCAGCGGCGCCGGCGACTGGCGCATCCCGGCGAGCGTGTCGCTGCGGGTACACCTGCCGGCGGGCACCAGCTGGGTCAGGTTCTTCAACGACGCCGGACCGGCCCCCGACGTCAACCGCATCGAGCTGCGCTGACGCCGGGGGACGGCTCAGGTCAGAACGTGCCGGCGGTGTTGCACTTGGCCCGCTGCACCACGCAGTTCTTCACCCGCTTGCCGAGCGCGGTGTTGTCCCAGGCCAGGAACGCGTCGCCGTGGAACGACGAGGCCATCCCCGACGACAGCGTGAACCCGTCGGCGGAGCCCGGCGTCGGGTACGCGATGACGAACGACACCGACGGGATCGCCACCGGGAACGCGGCGGGGCAGGTGCCGTCGTTGGTGTAGGCGACGTGCCCCTTGTGGGTCGGGCTGTCCAGGTGCACACCGTCCCAGCAGTCCTGGAAGACGAGCTGGAACAGCAGCGACGCGCCGGGCGCGCACCGGGGCCAGTTGCCGTCGGCGCTGCGGCCGGCCTCGCCGCCGGGGCCCGCGCAGTAGAACTGGTTGACCGTGCCGGCCGGGGTCGGCGCCTGCAGCTTCGCGTCGCCGGCGATCATCCGGAAGCCCTGCGGGAACGGCACCGTCCGGCTGGAGTCGGTGAGGCGGGAGCCGTAGTAGACGACGACGGCCTTCGGCTCGACGGGCTGGCCGTGCTCGTACAGCGTCGGCACCCAGTACGCGGAGAGGTCCGGCGCCGGCGCGCAGCTGGTGCCGGCGTTGGCCAGCAGCGTGTCCGTGGTGCTGTTCGCGTCGGTGCTGCGGTTGCCGATGAAGCTGTGCATGTGCGACGCGCCCGGCAGGCCGGGGAAGACGATCGGGTCGTCCTTGCGCGAGTGGCTGTACGTGCACGACGCGTTGAACTCCGGGACGCGCACCGCGTCCGCCGGCGCCGGGTCCATCGGCAGCGCGTTGAACGCGGCCAGTTGCGCGTTCCACTTCGCCTGGTCGACCCGTACCCAGCCGGTGCCGGACGCGGAGGCGGACGGGGTACCGCTGCCGCCGACGCCGGTGAACGAGAACCAGTTGATGTTCACGAAGTCGGCGCCGCTGCCGGCCCGCACGACCGCGAACACCGCCTGCGGGCCCGCCGTCGCGTGGGTGCCGGTCGCGGACAGCGTCGTCCACGCCTGCCAGCCGCCGGTGGGCGCGATCGGGAACTGGGCGAGCAGCGGCCCGCTCACCGAGCCGGTGCGCAGCTCCACGGTGCCGGAGCCGGTGGCGGAGGCGACCCGCGCCGTGACGGTGACGCCGCCGGCCGGGCCGAGGTCGACGCCGTCGAACCGCATCCAGTCGCCGTTGGCGAGGTACGCGACGTTCTGGCCGCCGCCGGTGTCGACGGTGGTCTCGACCTGGACGCCGGACTGCGCGGCGTACGCCTCGGCCTGCACGACGACCGTGGTCGCCGCGTCGGCCATGGTGACCGCGGTGACGGTGACGCCGGCGAGCGCGACGGCGAGGACGCCGGCCGCGCGCCTGAGTCTGGACATGATGCTCCTCCTGGCGGGAAGGGGAACGGGATGCGTTCCACGCTAGGAGCCGCCGCCGGTGGGCACCTGAGTCCAAAGGTTCAGTCGGGGGGCCCAATTCCCGTCCACAGGTCCGCGGCGGTGCCGACGTCGACGTGCCGCTCGTACGTGGCGACCTTCCCCGCGATCAGGCCGAGACAGTCGTGCAGCTCGGCCAGCTGCCGCTCGATCCTGCCCTGGTGCTCGCGCAGCAGCTCCAGGCGCTCGGACTCGTTGCCGGGGCCGGCCTTGACCAGCTCCACGAACCGCCGGATCGACTGCAGCGGCATGCCGGTCGCCCGCAGCTTCGTGCACACCTCGAGCCAGTCCAGGTCGGCCTGGCAGTAGACCCTCCGGCCGGTCGCGGAGCGGCGGACCTCCGTGGTGAAGAGCCCTTCCCGCTCGTACATGCGCAACGTGTGGACGCTGAGTCCGGTGCGCTCGGCGACCTGGCCGATGCTCAGCGCCGTGTCGAGGACCGTCATGGCTGGCAGGGTACCGCCGTTGACCTAGACCACGGTCTAGGAAATAGCGTCCGCCGCATGACCCATCCCACTGCGGACGACGTCCTGCGCGGCGTCGACCTGACCGGCCGGACCGCGATCGTCACCGGCGGCACGTCCGGCATCGGCCTGGAGACCGCGACCGCGCTCGCCCGGGCCGGCGCCCGCGTCGTCGCCGGCGCCCGCGTCGTGACCTCGGTGCCCGGCGTGGAGGTGCGCCGGCTGGACCTCGCCGACCTCGACCAGGTCCGCGAGTTCGCCGCCGGCTTCGACACCGTCGACATCCTGATCGCCAACGCCGGCATCATGGCGTGCCCGCTCACCCGCGTCGGGCCGGGGTGGGAGGCGCAGTTCGCGATCAACCACCTCGGGCACTTCGCGCTCGTGCACCACCTGTGGCCGGCGCTGCTGCGCGGCCGGGACGCCCGGGTCGTCGTGGTGTCCTCCAACGCGAAGCCCGACGCGCCGATCCGCTGGGACGACCCGCACTTCACCACGGGCTACGACAAGTGGGCCGCCTACGGGCAGTCGAAGGCCGCGAACGCCCTCTTCGCCGCGCAGCTGGACGTGTTCGGTCAGGCGGCGGCGGGTGTACGGGCGAGCTCCACCCATCCCGGCGCGATCCTGACCCCGCTGCAGCGGCACCTGACCCGGGACGAGATGGTGGCGGCCGGCTGGATCGACGAGGCGGGACGGGCCGCGCCGTACTTCAAGACCACCGCGCAGGGCGCGGCGACGCAGGTGTGGGCGGCGATCACCCCGGAGGCCGCGGGCCGGCACTGCGACGACTGCGCGGTGACACCGTTCCGGCCGTCGCCGGACGACGCCGCGCGCCTGTGGACGATGTCGGCGGCGATGACGGGCCTGCCGGCTACGCCCGCAGGTACGTGAGGACGGCGAGCACGCGACGGTGCCCCTCGTCGGCGCCGGGCAGGTCCAGCTTCGCGAAGATGTTGCCGATGTGCTTGGCGACGGCGGCGTCACCGATGTGCAGCGCCCGGGCGATCCACGCGTTGGACCGCCCCTCCGCCATCAGCCCCAGCACCTCCCGCTCGCGGGGCGTCAACCGGTCCAGCGGGTCGGTGGTGCGCTGCCGCGTCAGCAGCTGCCGCACCACGTCCGGGTCGATGACGGTCTCCCCCGCCGCGACCCGCGCGACGGCGTCGGCGAAGTCGGCGATGTCACCGACCCGGTCCTTCAGCAGGTAACCGACGCCGGCCGTCCCGGCGGGCGCGAGGAGCTCGGCGGCGTAGGCGGTCGCCGTGTACTGCGACAGCACCAGCACCGCCGGCTGCGGGTCACCGGCACGCAGCGCGATGGCGGCGCGCAGCCCTTCGTCGGTGTGGGTCGGCGGCATCCGTACGTCGGTGATGACGAGATCCGGCCGGTGCCGCTCGGCGGCCGCGAGGAGCGCCTCGGCGTCCCCGACGGCGGCGGCGACCGTGTGCCCGAACCGCTCGAGCAGGCTCGCCACCCCTTCGCGCAGCAGCACGGCGTCGTCGGCGAGCACGATGCGGTACCGGCCCGCCGGCGCGCCGGCTGGGGTGGCGGCCGGATCGGCTGGCGTGACGGCCGGGTCGGGTGGCGTGACGGCCGGGTCGGGTGGCGTGCCGGCCGGGCCGGCTGGGGTGTCGGTTCGGCCGGCTGGGGTGTCGGTCGGGCCGGCTGGGGTGGCGGTCACGCCGGCTGACGTTAGGTCAGGGCGCACGGCAGGTCCACCCGCAGCGTCGTCGGTCCGCCGGCCGGGCTGGTCACGGCGAACGTGCCGTCCATCACCGCGGCCCGGTCGGCGAGGCCCCGCAGCCCGGTCCCGCCGGCCGGGTCGGCGCCGCCCGCGCCGTCGTCGGTGACCGCCACCGTGAGCCGCCCACCGGTGACCCGCCCGCTGACCGTGACCCGCGACGCCCGGGCGTGCCTGACCGCGTTCGTCAGCGCCTCGCACACGACGAAGTACGCGGTCGTCTCCACCGCCGCCGGCAGCCGCCGCGGCAACGGCAGGTCGACGAGCACCGGCAGCCGGCAACGCTCGGCGAGCTCACCGACCGCGGCCGGCAACCCCAGGTCGGTGAGCACCTGTGGGTGGATGCCGTGGATCAGCTCCCGGATCGCGGCCAGGGCCTGCCGGGCCTGCCGCTGCGCGTCGTCCAGCAGGGCCGCCGCCCGGCCGCCCTGGTCCGGCGCCAGCTCCAGCCGGGCCAGCCCCAGCGTCATCGACAGCAGCACCAGGTGCTGCTGCGCACCGTCGTGCAGGTCCCGCTCGATCCTGCGACGCTCGGCCTCGAACGCGCTGACCAGCCGCCCGCGCGAGCGCGCCAGCTCCTCGACCCGCCGGTTGAGCTCCGCGTCGCGCGGCGCGAGCAGCCACCGGGCGAACGCCGCCTGCGTCCCGGCCAGCGCGGCCAGGGCGTACAGGCACACCACCGTCGCCGGCACCGCCAGCACCATCGCGACCAGCGCCTCGTCGCGGGTGTCCGCGACGAACGGGCCGAACACCAACGGCTCCCCCATCGCCACGATCGCCGGCGCCGCCGCCACGGCCAGGCAGTTGAGGAGCAGCCCGAGGCTGACGAGGTCGCCGATCAGCAGGACCGAGGCGAGGGCCAGCACGTACCCGAGCTCCCGCCACGTCGCCCCCTCCCCGAGCCGCGCCCTGAGCCACCCACCCAGCCCGGGCGGCGGCGTCGCGTGCGGGCTGGCCACCGGCACCGGGTCGAGCACCCGCAGCCGCCGCCGCTCCAGCGCCCCCACCGGCAGCCCCAGGAACACCACCACCGGCGGGAACAGCAAGCCGGCCACGAGCCCCATGAGCAGCCCGACCCCGACGGCGACGCTGCCCACCAGGTACAGCAGGCACCGCAACGGCCAGCTCGACAGCAGGAACCGGTCCGGTCGCCCCGCCATCGCCTGCCACACTCCAGTCACGCCCCCGACCCTACGGCTGCGGCTGTTGTGCGCTCACGGGTGCGCGCTGGACGCCTTCCGGTAGACCTGGCTCTACCGTCTTTTTTGTCGTACCTGGTGGTTAGGGTGGCGGCGTGAATCGGACGGACAGGTTGTATGCGCTGGTCGAGGAGCTGCGCGCGGTCGCCCCTCGCCCGCGCAGCGCCCGCTGGCTCGCCACCCGCTTCGAGGTCTCCACCCGCACCGTGGAGCGCGACATCAGCGCCCTGCAGCAGTCCGGCGTCCCGATCTGGGTGTCCCTCGGCCGCTCCGGCGGCTATGCCCTCGACCGCTCCCACACCCTGCCCCCGCTGAACATGACCCCCGCGGAGGCGGTCGCGATCGCCGTCGCCCTGCACCGCCTCGACGGCACCCCGTTCCACCACGCCGCCCGCGCCGCCCTGCACAAGCTCCTCGCCGTGATGCCCGCCGCCGACGTCCGCCGCGCCGAGGACCTGGCCGCCCGCATCCACCTCGTCCAGGGCGCCGACCCCGGCCCCGCCCCGTTCTCCCGCGCCGCCACCGGCGGTTCGCCGGCAGGCTTCCCTTCCAGGGGCGCCTGCTCGGGCGGAGCTTCGTCCACGGGCGTCTCGTCGGGCGGGGCTTCGTGCACGGGCGTCATGTCGGGTGGGGCTTCGTCCACGGGCGTCATGTCGGGTGGGGCTTCGTCCGCAGGGGCCCTCTCAGGGAAAGCCGCCGCCGCAGGCGCGTCCTCGGGCGGAGCTTCCGCCGGCGCCCTCCCAGACGGCGCCTCTTTCGCAGACGCCCCCTTTGCCGATGCGTGCTTCAGTGGCGCCCCGCCCGCCAGCGTCCCGTCCACTGGCGCGCCCTCCGATCGGGCCTGCTCCACCGGCGCGCCCTCCGATCGCGCCTCCTCCACCGGCGCGCCCTCCGCGCCCGGCACCTCGCCCGCCGGCGCCTCCCCTGACAACGTCCCGTCCGGTGACGTGTCCTCCGGGCACGCCTCGTTCACCGGCACCTCGTCGACCCGCGCCTCCTCCGCCAGCGCCACGTCCGTCAGCGCCACGTCCGTCAGCGCCACGTCCGTCAGCGCCACGTCCGTCAGCGCCACGTCCGTCAGCGCCACGTCCGTCAGCGCCACGTCCCACCCGCCATCGTCGAGGCGTTCACCACCGGCCGCGTCCTCGACATCGCGTACGCCGACCGCTTCGGAGTCACCACCCGCCGCCACATCGAGCCCGCCGGCTACCTGGGCGGACCGGCCGGCTGGTATCTGCTCGCCTGGTGCCGCTTGCGGGGCGGACTGCGCTCGTTCCGCGTCGACCGCATCCACGAGGTGGTGCCGACAGCAGAGCTCGCCGCCCGCCGCCCGTTGCCGGACTGCGCGCTCGACATCCCGGGGCACCTGGTGAGGCGGCTCGCCATGGCCGCCTGACACTGCGGGAAGCCACCAGTCCGGGTCCGGTTCCGGTTTCCCTCGCTTCCCCGGTTTGCGTCCAGTGCGCCGGCTGCCCGTGTTGGCGCCGCGGCTGTCAGGCATGCCACTCCCGGGAACCGGGCCGAGGCAACGTCACGAGTCGCTGCTGCCGCCGCGCTCACCGTTCATCGTGCTGTCTATACGGTGGCGGTTCGCCGTTGCCGTTCGTGGCACCGTCCATGCGCTGAGTCCGTCACTGGGCGCCGTCGCTGGCCCCCATTGCCGGCCTCCATCGCTGGCCGCGCCGTTCGGTCCGCCATCGCTGGCCGCGCCGTTCGGTCCGCCATCGCTGGCCGCGCTGTTCGGTCCGCCACTCGTGCCGTCGTGGTGCAACCCGCGGCGTTCGTGAACTTCGCACGACGGAGGCTGTTGCCGCTTGCGGTTCAGGCTGCCATTCGGGCCTTGGCGGTCTGTCCTCTCCGTTCAGATGAGGGAGGGCACGGTCGCCGTTCGCGCTTCGCAGCCGCGCCGCCTCTGCCGCCGCTGGCCCATCGCTGCCTGTCCTGTCTCCCCCCGTCTCGCCCCCCGTCTCGCCGCCGTCTCGCCGCCGTCTCGCCGCCGCCATCTCGCCGCCGCCATCTCGCCGCCGTCCCGCCGCCGCCGTCTCGTCGCCGCCATCTCGCCGCCCCCATCTCCCTGCCGTTTCGCCGCCGCCATGTCGCTGCCGTCTCGCCGCCCCCATCTCGCTGCCGTCTCGCCGTCGCCGTATCGCCGTCGCCGGTGCCACGCCCACCTTCGGTGCCGCGCCCACCTTCGGTGCCGCGCCCACCTTCGGTGCCGCGCCCACCGTCGGTGCCGCGCCCACCGTCGGTGCCGCGCCCACCGTCGCCCGCCGCTGCCGGCCGGTGCCTTGTCGCCGTTGTGTCTCGTGCCCCCGTGCTTTCTGGCGACCGCCGGCGTCACGGTCCCCAGCTGTCACCGTCGTCCGAGCGGCGCCGGAAGGCTGGTGACCGTTGCCGTGCCGGGGGCGGCGTCCAGCACGACCAGCCGATCGGCGACGTGCCCGACGCCGCACCACCACACCGTCGAACCTAACGACCGGGTACGACACTTTCGCGGTGGTGGGCGGGGCGGTGGAAAACAGCTCGGAAATGCCGACAGGACGGTGTCGGGCGACGGGAGGACGGTGGGGGCACGTGGCCGGGGGTGTTGCCCGGCCGGAGCGGACCGACGGGAGTACGGGTGACGATGAACGGCATTGGGTGGTTTCAGATCGGGGTCAGTGACGCGCAGCTGGCGCACCGGTTCTACGGGGAGCTGTTCGGGTGGACGTTCGCGGAGGATCCGGCGTACCAGATGATCACGACGCCGGATGAGGGGTCGATCAGGGGTGGGCTGGCGGTCGGGCAGCCGGGGCACGCGGTGTTCTGCGTGGTGGTCGAGGACGTGCCGGGGGTGTGCGAGAAGGCGGAGGCGGCCGGGGGCAAGGTGCTCGTGCCGCCGACGACGAGCGACGACGGGCTGGTGTTCGCGAACATCACCGACCCCGAGGGCAACCACTTCGGGATCTTCCAGCCGCGGGCGTGACCGGCGGCGGGGTCTGGTAGATCTACCGGATGCTCCTGACCTCGGACGCGCGGGCCCTCGCCGCGGCGCGACGGCCCGCGTGGTTCCGGTTCGTGCCGGGCGTGGTGCTGCTGGTCGCGGCGGCGGTGCTCGGCGGGCTGCACGCGACGTTCGACCTGGTGCCGTTGTGCACCGACGCGGAGCCGTGCGCGCCGGCGCCGTTCGGGGCGGTGGCGGTGGGGCTGGCGTTCGCGGCGCCGTTCGCGGCGCTCGCGTCGACCCGGGTCGCGGCGGGGCTGGCCTGCGGGTTCCTGGCGACCGACATCGTGGGGCAGCTGACCGCGCCGCAGCCGCAGGAGCAGGCCGTCTGGTTGTGGCTGCTCGACGCCGGGTACGCCGCACTCGCCCTGATCGTCGCCCTCGCCGCCGGGACGCGCCGGCCGGGACGGGTCGAGGCGGCGTGGACGGCGCGGGCGGAGCACCGCACGCCACCGGGGACGCGGCCGGGGGTGCGGCGGCACGGGTTCGGGTGGCGGCTCGCCGCGGTGGCCCTGTTCGTGGTGGCGGCCGGGATCGCCGCGGTGGCCCTCGCGGCGCAGGCCGGCGCGCAGGCGCAGCAGGAGTCGGCGCGGCGGGTCGCCGGTGAGGTGACCGGGCACCCGGACGAGTTCACCGTGCAGGTGCGCCTCGCGACCGGTGACGTGGCCCGGATCGAGGTCGTCGACGTGCGGTCCCACCCGGTCGGCGCCCGCCGCACCGTCCTGGTCGACGACGAGGGGCTGCGGCAGCTGGCCGCCGAGCCGTACGACGCGACCGGCTGGCTCGCCCTCGCCGTGATCGCCGCCGGGGTGGGTGTGGCGCTGCTGACCCCGGCGCGGGAGCCGGGCGCGGCGATGCGCGCGCTGTTCACCCGGGAGCAGCCGGCGTCGCGGGTGTACGTCCGGCCGGCGGCCGACCGGGTCGCGATCTACGCCGCCGACGCCCGCCCGGGCGAGCCGGCCGTCCTCGAAATGGACCTGGAGACAACCGCCGAAGACGACGATCACGACCCAACCGACGATCACGACGAAAACAACGATCAACAGGAAGCCGACGAAGACGACCAAGACGACGACGAAGACGACCAAGACGACGACGAAGACGACGAAGACGACGAGGTCGCCATGACCGCCGTCCGCCCCGCCGTCCTGTACGGCGTCCCCGCCCCCGGACACTGGTGCGCGGTCGAGGTCGACGGCCGCGTCCTCGTCCCCCGCAGCCCGGTCCGCGTCCCCGCCCTCGCGCCCGCGTTCACCACCCCGCCGCCCGACGGCACCCCGATCGAGGTGGTGCCGCTGAACGTCGCCATGCCCCGGCCCGAGACGCTGCCGCTGCGGCCCGAGGAGGTCGCGGCGCTGCGCCCCGAGGACCGCGACACCGACCCCGACCTGATCCGGACCCACCGGCGGGGCCCGCTCACCGTGTACGGCTTCGTCCTCGTCGCGCCGCTGTCGCTGTGGGGCACGCGGCAGTGGCTGCCGGACTGGCCGGTGCCGGTGTGGGTGCTGGTCGCCGCCGCGGCCGTGGCGCTCACCTGCTACGGCGGTTGGCGGGTGTACCTCCGCCCGGCGCTGAGCTGGAACGGTGCCGGCATCAGCGCCGTCGGCGTGGCCGGGGCGGGACTGCTCACGTGGAACGGCGTCGACGCGGTCGAACTGGACACCGACGGCTCGGTCCACGTGCGCTCCGGCGACGGCGGGTTCCTGGTCACCGCGCACCAGGGCGGCCCGCTGGCCCGCCTGCTGCACCACGGCGAGCGCAGCGGCACGCAGCTCGTCGCGGCGCTGCGGCTGGCGCAGCGGCGGGCCCGGGAGCGGGAGGAGGCCGGCGAGCGGGACGTCACCACGCTGCCCCCGCCGCCGGCGGTGTCGCGGGCACCCGTCGTGCTGTGGTGCCTCGGGCTCGCCGAGATCGTCGCGTACGCCTGGCTGCTGTCCTCGATGTGACCCCACCGGCACTGTCGCCGAAGCCGAGGGTTTTCGCCGGGCCGGCCGCAGGTCACGACTGTGTATCATCGCCCCGGTGAAGGTATGCGTCGTCGGAACCGGATACGTCGGCCTCACCACCGGCATCTGCCTGGCCTACCTCGGTCATGAGGTCACCTGCGTCGACCTCAACCAGGAGAAGGTCGACCTGCTGCGCGGCGGGCGCTCCCCCATCTACGAGCCGTTCCTGGACGAGCTCATGCACGAGGCGGCGCACAACCTGACCTTCACCACCGACTACGCCGAAGGCGTGCCCGGCGCCGAGGTCGTGTTCGTCGCCGTACAGACGCCGTCGCAGCCGGACGGGCAGCCCGACCTGCGGTATCTGCGGATGGCCGCGGAGAGCATCGGCCGCACGATCGACGGCGAGTTCACCGTCGTGGTCAACAAGTCGACGGTGCCGATCGGCAGCGGCAACTGGGTCGAGTCGATCCTGCGGGAGTCGTTCGAGCAGTTCCACTCGCGGCGGGCCGCGGGCGAGTTCGCGGTTGCCTCCAACCCGGAGTTCCTGCGCGAGGGTTCCGCGATCCACGACACGCTCTACCCGGACCGCATCGTCATCGGCTCGGACAACCCGCGCAGCCTCGACGTGCTCAACCGGCTCTACCGGGCGGTGCTCAACCAGTCGTTCACGGCGCCGACGTTCCTGCCCCGGCCGGAGGAGGTCGGCGCGGTGCCGCTGGTCTCCACCGACCTCGCCTCCGCCGAACTGATCAAGTACGCGGCCAACGCGTTCCTGGCCCTGAAGATCAGCTACATCAACGAGATCGGCAAGCTGGCCAACAAGGTCGGCGCCGACATCAACCAGGTGGCGCGGGGCACCGGCCTGGACGCGCGGATCGGCTCGCGGTTCCTGCAGCCGGGCGTCGGCTGGGGCGGGTCGTGCTTCGGCAAGGACACCGCGGCGCTGATCGCGACCGCCGCCGAGTACAGCTACGACATGCCGATCGTCGCCGCCGCCCGCGAGGTCAACCGGCGCCAGCGCGAGGAGGCGGTCAACAAGCTCCTCGACGAGCTGCGCATCCTCAAGGGCCGCAAGATCGGCCTGCTGGGCCTGGCGTTCAAGCCGAACACCGACGACCTGCGCGACTCCCCCGCGATCGACATCGCCCGGCTGATGACCGCCCGCGGCGCCCGGGTGAAGCTGCACGACCCGATCGCCGCCGAGCGGTTCCGGGCCGAGGAGCCGGAGCTCGCCACGAGCCTGTGCGAGACGGTCGACGAGGTCTTCGACGACAGCGACGCCGTCGTGCTGGTCACCGAGTGGCCGCAGTACCTGGAGCTCGACTGGGGCAAGTACGTCGGCCTCATGCGCACCCCGGTGGTCCTGGACGGCCGCAACGTGCTCGACCCGCAGCGGCTGAGCCGGCTCGGCTACACGTACCTGACCATCGCCGGGCGGCCCGTCGGCCTCTGAGGCCGTACGCCGGCGCCGGGTCACTCGTCGGGCGGATGAAGGGCGCGGACAGATGGGCACGTCGTACGGGCCGGGGATCGTCCACCTGGTCGCCGAGGCCGACCTGGGCACGGAGGCCGACCCGGGCGGGGACGACGCGGGCGGCGGGCCGGTCGTCGCCTGGCTGCTGGAGATCGCCGCGCTCGGGCTGAGCCGCCGCTTCCGGGACCTCGTCGGCGACCGGGTCGCCGAGTTCACGCACGACGGCGGGCGGGTCGCGTGGCGGTGGCTGAGCGACGAGGAGGCGGCGCCGATCCTGGACGCCGGCCCGTCGTTCGGTGACACGCACGAGGAGTGGCCCGCGGCGATGGACCACGACCTGTTCGTGCCGAACTGCACCGCGGCCGGGCCGGGCAGCGTGGCGGCGGACGGTTCACCGGTCGACGGCTGGTACTACACACCGGTCGAGCCGGTCGTCGAGCGGCTGCGCGAGCTGCTCGCCGAGATCGACCGCGGCGGCTACGACGGCGACCCGGAGACCGTCACGGAGCTGCTCGAACGCCTCGAGTTCTGCCGCCGGCACGACCTGTTCATGGTCGTGGCCTAGCGCCGCCGTCAGACCCGTGGTCCCCGGTACTTTACGCCGAGGTGCGCCCTGGCGACCGCGGCCACGGGCGCGTCGCCGCCGGGGTGCCAGCCGAGCCACGCCTCCCGGCGGCCCTGCAGGCCCAGCCGTGGACGGCGCGGCATCGGGACGCCGGTGCGCACGCGGTACAGGTGACCGCCGGCGGACGGCACGGCACGCAGCTCATCGACGTCGATCCAGCCGATGGTCGCCGCCTGCCCGCCGCCGCGCAGCACGATGCCCCGGTCGGTGACCTCGGTGGCGCCGGTCAGCCAGGGCAGCTCCAGCGCGACCAGCGCGGCCGCGGCGAGCGCGGACAGCGCCGCGAGGACCGCCCACGTCCAGCGCAGCCCCGCGGTGAGCCCGTCGAGGAACCCGGGCAGGTCGGCGCCGCCGGTGATCGTGGCCTGCAGCGCGCCGTACCCCGTCAGCCCCAGCAGGACCGCGAGCAGCAGCAGGGTCGGCCAGTGGCTGCGGTGCAGCGCACGGGCCCGCCGCAGCACGAGCGGGGCCACGGTCAGTAACCACCCTGGCGGCGCAGCCGCTCGAGGGTCTCCATGGCCTCGTCGGCGGACATCTGGAAGCGCTGCTCGGCCTCGGCGACCAGCTTGCCCGGGTCGCCGGTGCCGTCGACGGCGGCCATCACGTCGTCGCCGAGGACCTCGCGCATCGCCTCCATGGTCTGCCGCCGCAGGTCCTCCAGGGCACCCTGGGCGGCGCGGAGGGTGGCCTCGCCCAGGTCCTGCGACGAGGTGCGCATCGCCCGCGGGTCGATGGTGATCTGCGACAGGCCCGCGTCGCCGCGCGCCTCGGCGGTGACGAGCCCGTCGAGCGCCTCGCCGCGGCCGATCATCGCCGCCGAGCGCCGCTGGAAGTCCTCGACCTGCCGCATCTGCCGCAGCGCGTCCTCGACGAGCTTGTCCGGGTCCACGTTCGGGTCCACAGCTGTTCCTATCTCACTTCGCCGGTCCGGGCAGCTCGCGCCGCGGCGCGACGTACCCGTTGCCGCCGTTCAGCGGCGTGTAGTCGATGGTGATGACCTTGAAGTCGGCGCCTTTGACGCCACCCGGCTGCGACTGGAACGCCTTGGCCAGGGCCACGCCCGCGAGCAGGATCGCGGTGGCGCCGCCGGCGATCGCGGTGATCGTCTTCGCGGCCGCACCCGCGGTGATCGCCACCGCCGACACCGCCGCCTCGGCCGCCGCCCGCACCGCGGGGAACGCCGGGGTCGCCATCGCCAGGCCGACCGCCACGGCGCACGCGAACGCGAACGTCCCGGCCACGATCGCCATCACCGCGAACGCGTAGTACGCCGCGGCGACGGCCTGCAGGCCGGTCCCCACGTTCTCCAGGTACTTCTTCAGGTCGTCGACCTCCTGGTTGTACACCGTGACGGCGTTGAGGTAGGCGTCCTTGTCCTCGGCGATCCACTGCGGGCCGACCTTCGCGTTCGCGTTGACGATCCGCGCCTTGACCACCTCGAGCTGGTTGGCGGCCTGCTTCCACTCGTCGCCGGCCTGCCAGATCGACCCGGGGTTGGACACCCCGAGCCCGACGGCGATGCCGAGACGCACGGCGCTGGACACGAACGGGGCCGCCCCGAACGACGAGCCCAGCGCGAAGCGCAACATGATGACACCAGAGGTGAACGGGTTCATGACGCCTCCTACCGGTACATGACCTGGTTGGTCGACTCGGCCTGCTCCCAGGTGGTCGCGATGCCGTCGAGCTTGTCGCGGAACGTGCTGAGCTGCGCCTTGCCCGCCGCGACGTAGTCGGCGAGGTATCCCTGCGCCGAGTCGTACGCCCCCTGCAGCGCGAACCCGAGCAGCCCGAACCCGGGCCCCTCGATGACCGCCTCGGCGACCTGCCGCGCCACCGGGTCGAACGCGGGCGCCGCGTCCTCCACCAGGTCCTTGCCGAGCTGGCGGATCGCGTTGGACGTGACGTGGATGTCCTGGGCCATCGACCCTCCCCGAATCGTTGCGAAGCACCGACTGTAGCGGTTCCCGCCGGCGCCGGCCCGGCCGCACCGAGGCCACGCGCCGGACCGCCGGCGAACGTCCACCGCCGCGGTCCGCCGTCCCGGCGGTGCCCGGTCGCCGGTCGGCGCCGGATCCGGCCGGTTCGGGGGCGCGGCCGTGCCCGCGGAACCAGCGACCGGACACCGGACGGGTCCCGCCGCGTGCGCGTGTCGCCGCGCGGGCGACCGCTCCGCCGGGGTCCGGCGGACATCGTCGGGCGTCGCGCCCCCGAACGGCGCCGGACACAGCATCCATCACCCGATGTGACAGCACGGTGACGGCGACACACTGCGGGCATGACCAACGCCGCCACCCCGCCACCCGTTCCCTTCGTCCCGGGGCCACCGGGCGGACCCGAACGGCCCGCCCCGGCGATGCCGGCGCAGGGATATCCACCGCCGTTCCCGCCGCCCCCGGGGCCGGCCCGACGCACCGACCGCAGGCCGCTGCTGTTCGGCGCGGGCGGCCTGCTCGTCGGCCTCCTCCTGGGTGCGATGTGCGGTGGCGCCGTCGCGGGGTCCGGCGACAGGCGCCCGGTCGCCGCGACGGCCGGTCCCCCGGCGAGCACTGCGCCGGCCACGACGGCGGCCGCTGCGGCCGCGACCACCGCGGCGGCCCCGGCGACCACCGCGGCGTCGACCGCCGCGGCCCCGACCACCGCCGCCGCCCCAACCGCTGCCGGACCGAAGACGTCGTTCGGCGACGGCACGTACGAGGTCAACGTCGACATCGCACCCGGCACGTACAAGACGACCGTCCCCGACTCCTCGATCAACTGCTACTGGCAGCGCTCGAAGGACGTCAGCGGCGACTTCGACTCCATCATCGCCAACGCCAACTCCGCCCCCGGCTCACCGGTGGTGGTGAAGATCCTCAAGTCCGACGCCGGCTTCACCTCGCACGGCTGCGGCACCTGGACCAGGTCGGGCTGAGCCGGGCGGCTGTCGGGTCGCCGGCGTCCGTCCGCCAACGCCACCGACGTGGCGATCGGGGACCTGACCACCGTGGAGAGCGCGATCACCGTCGCCGGCCGCACGGGCGACGCGTCCGCGACCAGCACCGTCGAGGTGCACATCGTGCGGGCGCGTCGCGGCCGGAGGGCCCGGTGCCCCTCGGCCGCGACCGCCGCCGGGAAGGGATGACTTGAGCGATTAAGTCTCATCCGCACGGAAAGTGGGCATGGGCGGGATATAGGGTTGTTCCGGCGACCGACCTGGAGGTGTCGGGATGGGAGCAGGCAATACGCTGCTCTGCCGAAGCCCGCCCGCCACAGGCGAAACGGTGCACGAGAGTGAGCGCACGCGGGTGACCCGGCTGTACGTCGCGGGACGCCCGGTCGTATGCAAGGAGCCGCTCGGACCCGACGCCGAGAGCCGGCTGCGGCACGAGACGGCGATCCTGGAGCGGCTGCGCGGTGTCGTCGGGGTCCCCCAGCTGGTGGAGGCACCGCAGCACCTCGGGGCGGCGGTCGTCGTGCACGACGTCGACGGCGTGAGCCTGGCCGAGCGGGCGACGCCGTTGCCCGTCGACGACCTGGTCAGCGTCGGGGTGGGCGTGGCCCGGGTGGTGGCGGAGGTGCACCGGCGGGGGGTGATGCACCGGGACATCACGCCGGCGAACATCCTGATCTCCCGCCGCGACGGCGCACCGTGCCTGGTGGACTTCGCCCTGGCGACGCCGCTCGCTGAGCTGCGGCCGGAGTTCACCCACCACACCGAGATCGTGGGGACGTTGCCGTACCTGGCGCCGGAGCAGACGGGGCGGACCGACCGGCCGGTGGATCAGCGCGCCGACCTGTACGCCCTCGGCGCGACGCTGTACGAGCTGGCCACCGGCGCGCCGCCGTTCGGTTGCGGGGACCCGCTGCGGCTCACCCACGCGCACCTGGCGCGCGTGGCCGTCCCACCGTCGGACATCAATCCGGCGGTGCCGGCGCCGCTGTCCGAGATCGTGATGCACCTGCTGGAGAAGGAGCCGGACAACCGGTACCAGACGGCCGAGGGCCTGCTGCACGACCTGGAGCTGCTGCGCGTCGCCGGGCCGGGCGCGGCCGGCCGGCTCCGGGTCGGCGAGCGGGACGTCCCGCTGCGGCTGCTGCCGCCGTCGCGGCTGGTGGGGCGCGACGACGCGGTGGCGGTGCTGGAGGCGGCGTTCGAGGACGCGCTGGCCGGCCGGTGCCGCGGGGTGCTGGTCTCCGGGGCGCCGGGGGTGGGCAAGACCGCGCTGGTCGACAAGCTGCGGCCGGTCGTGACCGGCAGCGACGGCTGGTTCGTCGCGGGCAAGTTCGACCAGTACCGCCGCGACCTGGACTTCGACGCGGTGCTGCAGGCCTTCCGCGCGCTGGGCCGGCTGCTGCTGGCCGAGCCGGAGGACGAGCTGGCGCGGGTCCGCGAGCGGATCCGCACGGTGGTCGGGCCGAACGTGGGCCTGCTGACCGCGGTGGTCCCGGAGTTCGCCGCGCTGCTGGCCGTGCCGCCCGACCCCGGCGATCCGCTGACCGCGCAGGTACGGGCGCAGCGCACGGCGGTGGACCTGCTGCGGGCGGTCGTGTCGCCGAAACGGCCGCTGGTGCTGTTCGTCGACGACCTGCAGTGGGCGGGGCGCACGCCGATCGGGTTCGTCGACGCCGTGCTGAGCGAGGAGCAGATCGACGGCCTGCTGCTGGTGGGGGCGTACCGCGACGACGACGTGGACGCGACGCATCCGCTGGCGGCGCCGCTGACCCGCTGCCGGGAGCAGGCCACGGTGCGGCGCCTGCCGCTGGGCGGCCTGCCGGCGTCCGGCGCCGTCGCCATGGTGGCCGAGATGCTGCACGCGGACCCCGCCGCGGTGGCGGACCTGGTCGAGGTCGTCAGCGCGTGTACGGCCGGCAACCCGTACGAGATGGTGGAGGTCCTCAACGCGCTGCGCCGCGACGGCATGCTGTCCGCGACGACCGACGGGTGGCGGTGGGACGCGGCGGCGGTGCGGGCCCGGCTGGGCCAGGCCGAGGTCGCCGAGCTGCTGGCGACGCGGGTGGCGGCCCTGCCGGAGCCGTCGCGGGAGGCGGTGGAGGCGATGGCGTGCTTCGGCGGCCGGGCCGAGGTCAGCGCGCTGCAGACCGCGACCGCCGCGCCGCCGGGCATGGTGGAGCAGCGGCTGGCGCCCGCCCTCGACGAGGGCCTGCTGGTCATGGAGCCCGGGAAATGCCACACCGTACGGTTCCGCCACGACCGCATCCGCGAGGTGGTCCTGCGCGGGCTGGATCCGCTGCGCCGGCGCGCCGTGCGGCTGGCGATGGCCCGGCGGCTGGCCGGCGTGCCGGCGCGGTTCTCGTGCGCGGCCGAGCAGTACCTGCCGGTGATCGACGCGCTCGACGACCCCGCGGAGCGGCGCATGGTCGTGGGGCTGCTGCGGCGCGCCGCCCGCCAGGCGACGCTGATCGGCAACCATGCGCTGGTGAGCTCGCTGCTGACCGCCGCCCTGCGGCTCGTCGAGCCCGGCGACACCGGCGCGCTCGTCGAGCTGCACACCGGCCGCCACACCGCCCTGTACAGCATGGGGCAGCTGGAGGAGGCCGACGAGGAGTACCGCACGATCGAAGGGCTCCGCACCGGCACGCTGGACCTGGCGGACGCGACGGTGGTGCAGACGGCCAGCCTGACCTACCGCAACCGGTTCGCGGAGGCGATCACGCTGGGGGTCCGGTCGCTGCGTGCGCTCGGCATCGCCGTGCCCGGCGAGGACCGGCTCCCAGGTGAGCTCGACCGCCAGTTCGACCACCTGTACCGGTGGCTGGAGGACGGCGACGCCGCGGACGACCTGGCCCGCCCGGAGCTCACCGACGCGAGGCTGCTCGTCGCGGCCCGCCTCATCAACGCGATCCTGCCGGCGTCGCACATCGGCGCCGACCACGCCACGCTCGCCTGGCTGAGCCTGGAGGCGCTGCGGATCTGGACCGGGCACGGCCCCGCCGCCGCGCTCCTCGGGCCGGTGAGCCACACCGCGTTCGCGGCCGGCACCGTGCGCGGCGACTGGGCCGCCGGGTGGCGGGCGATGCGGCGGGTCCTGGCGCTGGGCGAGGCCCGCGGCTACGAGCCGGCCACCTCGCAGGTGCGCTTCCTCGCCACGCTCATGAGCTGCTGGTTCGAGCCGATCGAGTACGGTGTCCGGGCGGCCCGGCGGGCCCGGGAGGGGCTGATCGCCGGGGGCGACCTGGTCTACGCCGGCTACACGTACCACTCGGCCATCGGGGGCCTGCTGGACAGCGCGCCGGCGCTGGAGACCTACGCCGCCGAGGTGGAGGCCGGGCTGGACTTCGTGCGGCGGACCGGCGGCCGGCAGATCGGCAGGTCGTTCGACAGCTACCGGTGGCTGGCCGGGGTGCTGCGCGGGGACAGCGCCGTCGTGGCCGGCACGGCGGTCACCGCCGACCGGTTCACCGACAACGTCCAGGCGCTGCTGCACGCGCGCGCCGCCCGCGCCCTCGCCGCCGCCGTCTTCGGCGATCAGGTCGCGCTGGCCCGGCACACCACGGCGGCGATGCCGCTGCTGCCGAACGCCGCCAGCCTCCACACGATCGCCACGATGCACCTGCTGCACGGGCTGGCCCTCGCCGGGCAGGCCCGGGACAGCCACGGCGACGAGCGCGGCACGCTGCTGCGCGAGCTGGACGGCGTGACCGGGTGGCTGGCCGAGCGGGCCGCCGGCGCGCCGGACAACTACCTGCACCTGCTGCGGCTGCTGGAGGCGGAGCGGGCCTGGGCCGCCGGCGACTTCCGGGCCGCCGTGCTCGCCTTCGACGCCGCCCGGGACGAGGTCGCCGACCGGCAGCGGCCATGGCACCGGGCCCTGATCACCGAACGCGCGGCCCGCTTCTACCTCACCCACGGTGTCGAGCACGCCGGCTACGACCTGCTCGCGCTGGCCCGGCACGAGTACCTCGCCTGGGGCGCGACGGCCAAGGTCGACCAGCTCGACTGGGCGTACCCGACCCTGCGGCCACCGCTCGACGCGACCGCCGGCCGCCTCTGCGACGTCCGCCGCCGCTCCACCGTCACGACCGGCACGCTCGACCTGCTCGGCATCCTGTCCGCGTCGCGGGCGCTGAGCTCCGAGACCGGCATCGAAGGGCTGCACTCCCGCCTGGTCGAGGTGCTCAGCGCCATGACCGGTGCCACCGCCGTGCGCCTGCTGCTGTGGAGCGACGACCGGCAACAGTGGCTGCTGCCCGACGGCGACGGCGCCGTCGCCCCGCTCGGCGGCACCGGGCAGGAGCTCACCGTGCCGATGTCCGTGCTGCGGTACGCCCAGCGCAGCTGCGAGCCGCTGGTCGTGAGCGACGCCACCCGGGACGACCGCTTCGCCCGTGACCCGTACTTCACCGACGTCACCTGCTGCTCGCTGCTGGCCGTGCCCATCCACAACCGGGGGACGCTGCGGGCGGTGCTGCTGCTGGAGAACCGCCTCATCCGCGGCGCGTTCGCCACCGAACGGCTCGGCGGGGTCAAGCTCATCGCCGGACAGCTCGCCGTCTCCCTCGACAACATCCAGCTGTACGCCGCGCTCACCACGTCCCGCGCGCGGATCGTCGCCGCCGCCGACCAGACCCGCCGGCGCATCGAACGGGACCTGCACGACGGCGCCCAGCAACAGCTGGTCGCCCTCGCCCTGGAGCTGCGCACCGTGCAGGCGGCGGTGCCGCCCGAGCTCGTCGAGCTCCGCGCCCAGCTCGACCGTCTCGTCGGCGGCGCGGCCGACGCCCTCGACGCGCTGCGCGAGATCGCCCGCGGCATCCACCCCGCGATCCTCACCGAGGGCGGCCTCGGCCCGGCCCTGCGCACCCTCGCCCGCCGCTCCCCCATCCCGGTGCGCCTGGTCATGCGGGTGGAGGGGCGGCTGCCGGAGCGCGTCGAGGTCAGCACGTACTACGTCGTCGCGGAGGCCCTGACCAACGCCGCCAAGCACGCCCACGCCTCGGCCGCCACGGTCACCGTCGAACCCGACACCACCGACGGCGTCCTCCGCGTCGCCGTGCAGGACGACGGCGTCGGCGGCGCGGACCTCGCCCGCGGCACCGGCCTGGTCGGCCTGAAGGACCGCGTCGAGGCGCTCGGCGGCCACATCGTCCTGGACAGCCCGCCGGGGGCGGGGACCAGCCTGCGGTTCACGCTGCCCTTCGCCGCGGCGGGCGCCACGCAGTGCCGCGTCCCGGGCTGACCCTCGGACCGGTTGCACCCGGTTTCAGTGCGCATCTGCTGTTCTGACCGGCGGGACGACGCAGTTGGTTGCGTCGATGGTACAAATTCGCCATGATCTCCCTCTTTGCCCGCGGAATCGTCCGCGGGGCGGTGACGCTGGCGGTTGCCGCCACCGCGATCACCAGTGTGACGTCCACGGCGCAGGCCGCTGGACCGGGCGGAAAGCTGTCGCTGTCCGCGTTGTCGTTCGCACAGTCCACTGTGAACTCCACCGCCGGGGCCGTCGCCGACGACCTCACGTGGACCGTCAAGGACTCCAACCAGGCCGCCGTCCAGGTGTCCGGGCACGTGACCATCCGGATGTACGACAACGCCGCGGGGGCGTTCGTCGGACACGACTACGTGATCCCGTTCTCGTACGGCAACACCTGCTGCGGCGACGTCGGCAGGTACGTGGACGGCTCCCCGCAGGAGTCGACCTACACCTACACGTTCGTGGTCCCGCAATGGGCCAGCTCGTCGTCGGTGACCTGGAAGGTCACGAAGGTCACCCTCGAGGACGACCTGGGCACCACCGCGACCGTCGGCGCGGCCAAGCTCGAGACCTTCGGCTCCACCATCGCGACCACCGCCGCGGTCGACTCGACCGCCCCGACCATCAGCGAGCTCAGCCTGTACCAGAACCTGTCGCCGCTGCGCCCGTACGTCTACGTCAACGGCACCAGCGCCGAGGTGACGTACACGTTCACCATCCAGGACGCGCAGACCGGCTTCTGGAAGGGCTCGTTGAAGCTCGCCGGGCCCTCCGGCCAGAGCGTCACCACCCCCTTCCAGTACACGAAGTCCGACTCCAGCACCGCGGTCACCTGCGGCGGCGGCTTCAGCGGCGGCGACGTGTACTACCTCTTCTGCGGCGTCACCGTGACGCTGCCGGCCGGCGCCGCCGCGGGCAGCTGGCGGGTCGCGCAGATCGTCGTGGTCGACAACGCCGGGCGGCAGTCGACCTTCAAGAACCCGGCGGCCCAGTCCGTGACGGCGACGTCGAACGCGGCCATCACCGCGAGCGGCTTCACCCTCACCCCCAACCCGGTGAACAACTGGCGCGGCGACGTCATGGGGGCCCTGACCCTCTCGGTCGCCGGCGCCACGAAGGGCGTCTCCGCGGTCCACGTCAACTTCGACGACAACAGCTGCACCCCGTGGGGCGCCACCACCGTCAACGCCGACGGCACCATCTCGGTCCCGGTGCGCATCTTCTCCTCCAGCGACGGCTGCGCCGTCAACGGCATCGCCGTCGTGGACGGGGCGGCGAACGTCTCGCTGTACGGCAGCATCTACAACGCGCCCGACCCGGGCCTGGCCTACACGCGGGTGCCGGACACGACGCCGCCGGTCGCCACCAGCGCGTCGCTGAGCACGACCTCGATCCCGCTCAGCGAGCTGAGCCAGACCTCGGTGCGGCTCGTCGTCAACGCCGAGATCCTGACCGCCCCGATCACCAGCTTCAGCTACTACGTCTACAACGCCGCCGGCGACGTCGTCAGCCAGTCCACCGGCGGCACCAGCCAGGCCCCCGACGGCACCGTCACCATGTACCTGTACCTGCCGTGGTGGAACGGGATGGGCCCGGGCGAGTACCGGGTCGGCTTCTCCCTCAGCGACGCCGGCCGCCTGTCCACCTTCTACGACATCCTCGGCGACCCCCGCAGCAAGCCGCTTCCGGGCGGTCCGCTGACCTTCACCATCGTCGACGACTCAACCCCGGCCGCCGCCTGACCAACCACCGATGAGGCCGGCCGCCCGGGTACGGTACCCGGGCGGCCGGCGCGTTTCAGCTCGCGCGGATCCGCACGGTGACCTGGTTGTTGCCCGGCTTCGGATCCTCGATCCAGTGCGTGTCCTTCAGCCCAACCGCCTCCAGGATCGCCTCGAAGGTCCCGCCGGTGAAGTCCGCGGCCACGGTGACGGTGACCGTCTCGCTGACCTGCTGGCCGGCGGCGAGCGGGGCATGCGGGGCGTCGTAGCTGCCGAACGCCCAGAGGTCGAACGCGCGAGGCTCGGCCGCGCACGCGAACGAACAGTTGACCAGGCTGACGCGGAAGCGGCCGGACGGGTTCGGGCCGTCGTTGTGCACCGTGAACTTCACCGTGCCGGAGCGCCGGCCGTCCACGACCGGGCCGAGGACCACCTCGGTGGCGGTCAGCCGCAGGTCCGTCACCCGGCCCGGGTCGCCGAACACGGCCGGCCCGGCCAGCTGCCGGAACTTCGTGCCGTCCCAGCCGTACTCGCGCTGCTGGTGCCGCTCGTCGTCGGCTGACGCGCCGCAGCAGGCAATGAAGTCGGTGACGTCGGCGACGATGCCGCCGCCGTTGCGGACACTGATGTCGCGGATCTTGGCCGTCCCGCTCACCGGGACGACGGCACCGAGGACGACGATGTTGCCGGTCGCGTCCCGGTCGAAGGCCACGACCTGGCTCGCCGGCGTCTCGCCCGGCTGGCACAGGACCAGCGCGGCCGTCTCGAGCGCCGCGTCGCCGTCGAGGTCGGTGTGCACGACCTTGCCGACCCACGGCTTGCCGAGCCCCGGCCTCGCCGTCGCGAGCCGGACCTGCGTGGTCGGGCACCAGTCTCCGCCGAACGACGGGACGGTGACCTTGACCGCGCCGATCTGGGCGGCGGTGAGCCTGCCGTCCGGTGGCGGAGTGGACGGCGAGGTCGACGGCGAGGTCGACGGTGACGCCGGCTCCGGCGCCGGGACCGTCGTCACCGTGACGCCCGGGACCGGCGGTGGGTTGTTGCCGTGCGGGTCCGCCGCGAAGGCCGCGATCGGCGCGGCGATCAGCAACGCGCCCAGCACGCTCATCGTGGTGAGCCGCACCGTGCGGCGCCGCTTGACCGTGGCCCGCACCGCGGCCGCGCCGGGTGCGAACGTCGCGGTGCTTGCCTCGGCGTCGCGGAAGTCGTCCAGTGCCCCGTTGATCAGGTCGTCGAACTCAGCCATTGCTCCTGCCTCCCTTGCGCTCCGCCAGCTGCTCGCCGAGGGCCGCCCGGCCCCGGCTCAGCCAGCTCTTGACCGTTCCTTCCGCGACGTCCTCCTGCGCCGCGATCTCGGCGACGGACAGCTCGCCGATGTAGTGCATGACCACCGCCTTGCGCAGCTGCACCGGGATCTTCGCCAGCGCCGCGACCAGAGCCATCCGGTCCGGCGAGGGCCCTTCGGCGTGCTCCTCGCGCTGGTGGTGCAGGAAGTTCAGCGCGGTCCGGCGGCGGCGGAAGCGGCTCGTCGCCACATTCCACGCGACCCGCCTGACCCAGGACATCGGGTCCTCGTACGTGCTGATCGTCTTCCACTTGCTGAACGCCCGGCAGAACGCCTCCTGCACGACGTCCTGCGCCTCGGCGCGGTCGCCGAGATACGCGAAGAGCTGCGACCGCAGCATCGGGAACGCCGCGGCGTAGAACTCGTCGAAGTCGCGTTGCACATCGACGCGAGGCAACGCATCACCGCGTGTCATCGTCTGGTTCACACTGTCCTTCCTCCCCTGTGTGCCGCCCCATGTCGGGCGGGCACCATCGACACGCCCGAACCCCCGTGCCGGTTGCGAAGATCTTTTACCGACCTTTTTCGCGAGGTCGGAAACGGGGCGCCGACCCGGCGGTCGTGGAGCCGCCGCGACGGCCCGGAGAGTCACCCGGCCGGCAGGTCAGCCACGTCATCGACGTGGTACGTCGCCGGCTCCCCCACGCGGCACGCGACACCATCGGCGGTGAAGCGTCGCGGGCCGCGCGGGCTGAAGGTCGGGCTGCCCGCCGACCACGCGGCGGGCCTGCCGGCGGTGCGGCTCAGCGCCGCCAACGCGGTGCGGCGGATGGGCGTGGTCAAGGCCACCCGCAACCTGGTCGCGCCAGTTCGAGCGTCCACCCGCTCAGCCGACGTCCTGCGGCCCAGGTGGTGGCCGACACCGTCGCCTTCCTGCGGGCCTGCGCTGAGCGACTCGCCACCACCGTCCGACCGACCGATTCACTCGACTTCCTCGACGACGAGAACGGTGCCGCTCCCGACGTCGAGGTTGATCTAGTGGACGAATCTTGACCGACGCCAACCGCCGATGCTGGAGCTGGCACAGGCGCCACACGGTGGTGCTACGTGGTACCTCTACGAGGCATCGCCCACCTCAGCAAAGTGTCAGATAGGGTCACCGCCCTCAGCGGGACCAGCCGAGGACAACAAGCCCAACCCGCAATGGGGTTGAGGGGGTGGGGGTGGTGCGACGAGAGCACCCCGAGACGGGGGGTGTGGGTGGAGCGAAGCTCCCCCACCGGGGAGCACGGCGAAGCCGTGCGCGGGGAATCCCACCGACCCGTGGCGAGCCGAACCGAAGGTCCGGCGAACAGGGTCCACCCAGGTCGGTGGAGCGCGCGATGCACGACGCGAACCGGTCGGTCCAAGTCGAGGGGCAACCGCTCACCACCGACACGCCCAGCACCCGACGCGACAAGAGCACCCCGAGACGGTCTTGAGGGGGTGTGGGTGGAGCGGGGCTCCCCCACCGGGGAGCACGGCGAAGCCGTGCGCGGGGAATCCCACCGACCCGTGGCGAGCCGGACCGAAGGTCCGGCGAGCAGGGTCCACCCAGGTCGGTGGGGCGGGCGGGACTCGAACCCGCGACCGAGGGATTATGAGTCCCCTGCTCTAACCCGCTGAGCTACCGCCCCGAGCGTCGCAAGCTTACCGACCTGCGCAAC
The DNA here is from genome assembly GCF_000716715.1 of Dactylosporangium aurantiacum. Taxonomy (GTDB): domain Bacteria; phylum Actinomycetota; class Actinomycetes; order Mycobacteriales; family Micromonosporaceae; genus Dactylosporangium; species Dactylosporangium aurantiacum. The sequence goes on from NZ_JNYJ01000043.1 coordinate 100,168, forward strand.
CGGGACGCCGCCCGGAAAGGGGTCCGGGCGCTAAAATGGCCCCGGTAAGGGGCCGTTTGGAGCTCCCGCGATAGGACTCGAACCTATAACCTGCCGGTTAACAGCCGGCTGCTCTGCCAATTGAGCTACGCGGGATTGCAGCACCCCCCGGGCGAACCCGGTGAATCAGGGCGACCGGGAAAGAGTACAGCACACCCCCGGGTGGCGCGCCAGCGGGTTGTGCCCGGCGCGGCGCGCGGCCATCCCATCGTGTGCCAGATCTCGGCAAACGGGGACGCGATCGATGTGTCGGAACGAGGATGGACGGGTAACCCACAGGACAGGACGGCGCTAAGACGCAACGATGACCGGGCGCCGCTCAGAAGGAGGTTCGTCGCTATGCGCGGCAAGCTACTGTTCCTCGGCGGCCTGGCCGCGGGCTTCGTGCTCGGCGCCCGGGCTGGTCGGGAGAAGTACGAAGAGCTCAAGGCGACTGCTCTGAAGATCAAGGAGAGCCCGACGGTGCAGGAAGCCGCCGGGGTCGTCCAGGAGCAGGCGACGCGGCTCTACAGCGAGGGTAAGACCAAGGTGACCGACAAGCTGGCCAACAGCCGGTTCGCTGAGAGCGATCTCGGCCAGCGGCTGATGGGGTCGTCGGAGACCACCACCACCACGCCCGCGATCGAGCGGGACATGCTGGCGACGACCGGGTCGTCGTCGAAGACGACGCCCAGCGGAGGCACCAGCTTCTGACGGCGCCTGAAAACACCGTTGAAAGGCCGGCCCGGGACACCGGGCCGGCCTTTCAGCGTTCAAAAGATCTCAGGACGACGAGGAGAACGCGGCGTCGAAGGCGGCCGCCGGCGCGTCGAACGCCAGCCGCCGCACGAACGCCAGCGCCTCGGGGGCGCCGACGAGGCGGTCCATGCCGGCGTCCTCCCACTCGATGGAGATCGGTCCGTTGTACCCGATCGCGTTGAGCGCCCGGAAGCAGTCCTCCCACGGCACGTCGCCGTGGCCGGTGGAGACGAAGTCCCAGCCGCGGCGCATGTCGGCCCACGGCAGGTGGGAGGCGAGCCGGCCGCGGCGGCCGTCGCCGGTGCGGACCTTCGCGTCCTTGCAGTCGACGTGGTAGATGCGGTCGGCGAAGTCGAAGATGAAGTTCACCGGGTCGAGCTCCTGCCACACGAAGTGCGACGGGTCCCAGTTGAGGCCGAACGCGGGCCGGTTGCCGATCGCCTCGAGGGTGCGCTTGGTGGTCCAGTAGTCGTACGCGATCTCGCTGGGGTGCACCTCGTGCGCGAAGCGGACGCCGACCTCGTCGAAGACGTCGAGGATCGGGTTCCACCGGTCGGCGAAGTCCTGGTAGCCGTCCTCGATCATCTGCGGCGGTACCGGCGGGAACATGGCCAGCGTGTGCCAGATGGACGAGCCGGTGAAGCCGATGACGGTGTCGACGCCGAGCTTGCGGGCGGCCCGCGCGGTGTCCTTGATCTCGTCGGCGGCCCGCTGGCGGACGCCCTCGGGTGCGCCGTCGCCCCAGATGCGGGCGGGCAGGATGCCCTGGTGGCGCTGGTCGATCGGGTGGTCGCAGACGGCCTGGCCGACGAGGTGGTTGGAGATCGCGAAGACCTTCAGGTTGTGCTTGGCCAGGGTCTCCAGCTTCCGGTCCACGTAGGAGTCGTCGGAGACTGCCTTGTCGACCTCGAAGTGGTCGCCCCAGCAGGCGATCTCGAGGCCGTCGTAGCCCCATTCCGATGCCAGGCGGCAGACCTCCTCGAACGGCAGGTCGGCCCACTGGCCGGTGAAGAGCGTGATTGGACGCGCCATGCTGTTCCTCCGGTGCTACGGCGGTGATTGAGCACTGTGGGTTCAGGCGCGAGGGAGACCTGCGAACAAGACCGACGGCACGAGGACACGAAAAACGGCGCGGGTGGGTTGCGCCTCCCACCCGCACCTGTCCAAGGGCCGATCAGGTGCTGAGCCCATTTTAGGAACGAGCCTCAGCCGGTACAAGCCGCAAAAAGCAGGCGACCCGTCCGCCCGGATCGCACCCGCTCGGTCACGGGGGGAGTCGGCGTCACCACCCGGGACGTTGTGCAGGTGCTGTGGTGCTTCCGAGCGGACGGGGCCCGGACGGCGGGGCCGGTCGGCGTCGCGACCCCGCCACCCGTCTGTCCAGCCGCGGGTGGCGTTCCCGCGGCTGCGGTTCAGGTGTTGTACAGCGTGAACTCGTCGACGTCGAAGAGGGATCCGCTGCCACCGCGGAACACCAGGTACAGCGTGGTCGAGGCGTTCGTCGTCAGCGGCACCGACGCCGTGCGGAACGTGTCCCAGCTGCCGGTGTTGGCGACCGCGAGGCTGCCGAGCAGCGCGCCGGTGGCCGAGCCGGCCCGGAACTCGATGGTGCCGCCGGCACCGGCCGAGGACCACTTGACCCGCACCCCGGCGGCGGTGCCGAGGGTCAGGCCCGAGTAGGCGGCCCAGTCGTTGTTGTCGATGTACCCGGCGGTCTGGCCGCCGGTGGCGGTGCTGTGCGCGGCGACCTGCAGGCCGCTGGTGGACGACCACGCCTCACCCTGGCGGGTGGTGGCGGCGCGGGTCAGGGTGAGCTGGTCGAGGTCGAACAGTGAGGTGCCGGTGCCCTTGAACACCAGGTACAGCGTGGTGCTGGTGCTGGTGGCCAGCGGGGTGAACCCGTCGCGGAAGGTGTCCCAGCTGCCGGTGCTGCTGACCGCGACGCTGCCGAGCAGGGTGCCGGTGGTGCTGCCGGCGCGCAGCTCGATGGTGCCGCCCGCGCCGGCGGAGGAGGTCCGGGCGACGGCGCCGGTGACGGTGGAGAGGTTCACGCCGGTGAACGAAATCCAGTCATTGTTGTCAATGTACCCGGCGGTCTTGCCGCCGACGGCCGTGGCGTGGTTCGCGACCTGGACGCCGCCGGTGGCCGACCACGCCTCGCCCTGGTAGACGCTGCCGGACGGGGCGACGGGGGCGGCGCAGTCGCCGTCGACGCGCTTGGCCGTGTACCGCAGCGCGCCCAGCAGCAGGTTGCGGAAGTTCGCGTCGGCGTAGCTCTCCTCGGTGTGGCCGAAGCCGGTGTAGAACGACCGGCCGCTGTCGATGGTCTTGCACCAGGTGATCGGGTGGTCGCCGCTCATCGAGCCACCCGAGTACGACGACTCGTTGAGCGAGGCCAGGACGTGTGCCGTGGCCCGCGGGTTGGTCTGGTAGTTGTACCACTCGTCGGTGCGGGTCCAGGTGGCGCCGAGGTGGGCCGTGGCCGGGTGGGTGCGGTCCTCGACGTTGACGACCGCCTGCTGGATCGCCGGGTGCGAGGCGAACCAGGCGCCGACGAGCGTGCCGTAGAACGGCCAGCCGTACTCGGTGTCGGCCGCCGCGTGCACGCCGACGAACCCGCCGCCGCCGCGGATGTAGGACTCGAAGGCGGTCTGCTGGGCGTCGTTGAGCACGTCGCCGGTCGTCGACATGAACACCACCGTCTGGTACTGGGCCAGGTTGGCGGTGGTGAACGCGGTGGCGTCCTCGGTGGCGGTGACGGTGAAGTTGTTGGCGGTGCCGAGCGACTGGACGGCGGCGATGCCGGTGGCGATCGACGAGTGGCGGAAACCGGCGGTCTTGGAGAAGACGAGGACCTTGTACGGGGCGTCGGCGGCGCTGGCGGGCGCCGGGGTGAGTGTCGCCGCGGCGAGCAGGCCCGCCGTAGCGGCGGCGAACCAGTTCCGGACTGAGCGTCTGGTCATGACAGTTCCTTCACGATGGGCGTGAGCGCGCGCCGTCGCGCCGTCATGGTGGTGCTTCAGTTGTGCCCGTCCGCCGGCGCGGCACACATGTCGCGTGCCGCGCCGGCCTGACGGACCCTTCCTCGCCGGCCACCCCGGCCGCGGGGCGCAACCGCGGCCGGGCCCTCGCCGCCGGCGAGGAAAAGCTGTTATCCCCTGATCCCGAGCAGGTGTTCCATGGCGAGCTGGTCGAGGCGCTCGAAGGCCATCCCGCGGGCGGCCACCGCGTCGACGTCGATCTCCTCGGCGCGCAGCGACGCCAGGGCCTCCCCCGGCATCAGCGTCGGCACCGACAGCTCGTCGACACGGGCCGCCGCGAGGGCCGCGGAGACCTCCGGATCGTCGCGGAACGCCCGGACCTTGTCCTTCAGGATCAGGTAGTTGCGCATGCACGCCGCGGCGGTGACCCACACCCCCGCGGCGTCCTCGGTACGTGGTGGCTTGTAGTCGAAGTGGCGGGGTCCCGCGTACGCCGTGGGGTAGCCGGAGCTGTTCTCCAGCACGTCGACGGTCCAGAACGCGCCGCGCAGGTTGCCCGCGCCGAAGCGCAGGTCCTGGTCGAAGCGCGGACCGTGCTGGCCGTTGAGGTCGACGTGGAACAGCTTGCCGTGCCACAGCGCCTGGGCGATGCCGTGGGCGAAGTTGAGCCCGGCCATCTCCTCGTGCCCGACCTCCGGGTTGAGCCCCACCCGCGACGGCTCATCCAGGGTCGAGATCAGTGCGAGGGCGTGGCCGATCGTCGGCAGCAGGATGTCGCCGCGCGGCTCGTTGGGCTTGGGTTCGATGGCGAGGCGGATGTCGTACCCGCGCTCCCGGATGTACGCGCACAGGGCGTTGATCGCCTCGCGGTACCGGTCCAGCGCGGCCCGCATCTGCTTGCCGGCACCGGACTCGGCGCCCTCGCGGCCGCCCCACAGCACGTAGGTCGGCGCGCCGAGCTCGGCGGCCAGGTCGATGTTGCGCAGCACCTTCTGCAGCGCGAAGCGGCGCACGGCGCGGTCGTTGGCGGTGAACGCGCCGTCCTTGAAGATCGGGTGGCCGAACAGGTTGGTGGTGGCCATCGACACCACCAGGCCGCTGGTGTCCAGGGCTTCCCGGAAGCGGCCGACCAGCTTGTCGCGGGCGGTCTCGTCGCTGCCGAACGGGATCAGGTCGTCGTCGTGGAAGCTCACCCCGTACGCCCCCAGCTCCGCCAGCCGATGCACGGACTCGACAGGGTCGAGCGCCGCGCGGGACGCCGAACCGAAGACGTCCTGGGCCTGCCAGCCCACGGTCCAGAGCCCGAAGGAGAACCGGTCGGCGGGAGTGGGGGCGTAGGGATCGTTCATTCCGTCGCCTCCGCTGCGCTCCAGCGCCGGCCTGAACCAGCACTGAGCCCATGATGAGCGAGTCCTCCGCTGCGCTGCGGCTCGCTCATGCCAGCACGCTGACCCAGGACGCGTCGGACTTCTCCACGGCCTCCAGCACGAGCTGGACCTGCAGCGCGTCCTCGAACGAGGGCGTCGGGTCGGTCCCGGTGGCGACCGCCTCGATGAAGTCCCGCATCTCGTGCGTGAAGGAGTGCTCGTACCCGATGATGTGGCCCGGCGGCCACCAGGCCGAGACGTAGGGGTGCTCCCCCTCCGTCACCAGGATGCGGCTGAAGCCCTGCTCGGCCGTGGGCCTCGTGGCGTCGTAGTACTCCAGCTCGTTGAGCCGCTCCAGGTCGAACACCAGCGAGCCGAGCTCGCCGTTGATCTCGACCTTGAGACCGTTCTTGCGGCCGGTCGCGAAGCGGGTCGCCTCGTAGGTGGCCAGGCCGCCGCCGGACAGGCGGGCGACGAAGACCGCCGCGTCGTCCACGGTGACCTCACCCGTCGCGACGCCCGCGCTGGCGCTCAGGCCGCTGGACGCCTCCGGCAGCGGGCGTTCCTTGATGAACGTCTCGGTGATGCCGGTGACGCCGGTGATCTGCTGGCCGGTGACGAACTGGGTCAGGTCGATGATGTGCGCGCCGATGTCGCCGAGCGCGCCCGAGCCGGCCTTGTCCTTCTGGAGCCGCCAGACGAGCGGGAAGTTCGGATCGGTGATCCAGTCCTGCAGGTAGACGGCTCTGACGTGCCGGATCGCGCCGAGCCGGCCGTCGGCGATGAGGTTGCGCATCAGCGAGACGGCGGGGACCCGGCGGTAGTTGAACCCGCAGGCGGACCGGACGCCGAGCGCCCGGGCCTTCACCGCCGCCGCGACCATCGCGCGGGCCTCCTCGACCGTGTTGGCGAGCGGCTTCTCGCACAGCACGTGCTTGCCCGCTTCCAGCGCGGCGATGGCGATCTCGGCGTGGCTGTCGCCCGGGGTACAGACGTCGATGACGTCGATGTCGTCCCGGGCGATCAGCTCGCGCCAGTCGGTCACCGCTTCGGCCCACCCGAGCCGGCTCGCGGCTTCCGCCACCTTCGCCCCATCGCGGCCGCAGACGGCGACCATGGTCGCCCGCGCCGGCAGGTCGAAGACCCGGTTCACGGTGCGCCACGCCTGTGAGTGCGCGGCGCCCATGAACGCGTAGCCGACCATGCCGACGCGCAGCTCCCCGCTGCTGCCCTGAGTGGACACTTGGCGGTTCCTTTCTGGTGGTTGGCTCTACCTGACGACCTGCTAGGACTTGAAGCCGAGCGGCAGGTACTTGTCGACGTTGTCCTTGGTGATCGTCTCGGACTGCAGGACGATCAGCTTCGGCACCTGCAGCTCGACCAGGTCGCCCATGCCCTTGCCCTGGGCGGCGAGGCGGGCCAGGATGATCGCCGAGGAGGCCATCGACGGCGGGTACGTGACCGTCGCGGTCAGCACCGTGTCGCCCGCCTTGATGTGGTCCATCGCGTCGCGGGAGCCGGCGCCGCCGACCATGAAGAACTCCTTGCGGTTCGCCTGCTGGATCGCGGCGAGGACACCGACGCCCTGGTCGTCGTCGTGGTTCCACACGGCGTCGAGCTTCGGCGCGGCCTGCAGCAGGTTCGCCGCGGCCTTCTGGCCCGACTCGACCGTGAAGCCGGCCGCCACGCGGTGCTTGACGGTCAGGCCGTAGGTCTTGAGCGCGTCGGCGAAGCCCTTCGACCGGTCCTTGGTCAGCTGGAGCTCGTCGATGCCGGGGATCTCGCCGATGACCGCGTCGGTCTTGCCCTTGAGCTTCTCGCCGATGAAGTGACCGGCGGCGATGCCCATGCCGTAGTTGTCGCCCTTGATCAGCGAGAACGACGCGGCCGGGTCGGAGAACTCACGGTCGAGGTTGATGACGATGATGCCGGCCGCGGTGGCCTTGCGGCCGATCTCCGTGAGCTGGGCACCGTCCTGCGGCAGCAGCACGATCGCGTCGGGCTTCGAGCCGATCAGGGTGTCCAGCGCGGCGATCTGCGCCGGGGCGTCCTTACCGGCGTCGACGACCTTCAGGGTCACGTCGGAGAACTTGGCGGCCTGCGCCTTGGCGTTGGCGGTGATGGCACCGATCCAGCCGTGGTCGGCGGCCGGCGCGGAGAAGCCGATGGTGACGGCCTTGCCGGGCGCCTCGGTGGCCGCGTTGACCTTGGTGTTGGTGCCGGTGTCGGAGTCCTTGGTGTCGTTGGACGTGCAACCGGCGAGCAGTGCGCCGGCGCCGAGCGCCGCCCCGCCGAGGAGAAGCTTGCGGCGGGACATGTCACCCGAGGATGCGCTCATCACGACCTCCTGGTCGTCTGTGGGATTGGGGGTGTGTGTACTGGTTCGGTGCGTTTTTGGGCGTGTTGATCAGCACTGCCGTCGCAGCTGGACGGCGGCGTGGTGTCGGCGGTGAGCTGCCCTATGTGGTTGGGGCTCTGGTGCCTATCTGTTGAGCCGGGTCCTGAAGAACGACCCGACCCGGAACTGCTGGATGAGAACCGCGACGACGATGATGCCGCCGTTGATGATCCGCTGGACGTCCAGCTGCAGGTTGTTGACGATGAAGAGGTTCGTGATCTGGGTGAAGATCAGCACGCCGAGCAGCGAGCCGACGATGGTGCCGCGGCCGCCGGTGAGGGCGGTCCCGCCGATGATCGCGGCGGCGATGGCGTTGAGCTCGTACAGGTCGCCGTGCGTGTTGCTGCCCGACGTCGTCTGGGACACGATCATCAGCGCGGCGATGCCGCAGCAGACCCCGGACAGCACGTACAGCAGCATGGTCTGCAGCCGGACGTTGATGCCGGCGAGGCGGGCGGCCTCGGCGTTGCCGCCGATCGCGATGGTGCGCCGGCCGAAGGTGGTGCGGTTGAGCAGGACCCAGCCGATCACGACGACCGCCAGGAAGATGATGACCATGTACGGCACCCCGAGCAGCCGGTCACCGGCGAGGCTCTTGATGAAGGGGTCCGACGTGATCTGCGTGTGCGACCCGGAGATGTTCTGCGCCAGCCCTCGGGCCGACAGCATCATCGCGAGGGTGGCGATGAACGGCACCAGCTTGCCGTAGGCGATGAGCCCGCCGTTGACGAGACCGGCGACCGCACCGACGGCGAGCGCGGTGAAGACCATCGCCGCGGGGCCCATGTCCTGGGTCGCGACGGTGGTGCACCAGACGCTGGCCAGGGCGAGCAGCGCGCCGACCGACAGGTCGATGCCGCCGCTGATCATCACGAACGTCATGCCGACCACGATCACGCCGATGCTGGACGCCTGGGTCAGCACGGTCAGCTCGTTGGACCAGAGGCGGTCGAGGTCGAGGAAGATGTCGGAGCGGGTGATGGCACCGATGATCAGCAGCAGGACCAGCACCCCGATGAGGGCGAGGTTGCGCTTGGCGGAGTCGGCGCCGTCCCGCTGCCACCAGCTCTGCCCGGCGGCTGGGCTCGCCGTGCCCTTGCTCAGCTCCACCGGATCGGCGGACGGTGTGGTCGCGGTGCTCATGCTGCGGTCCCTTCAGGGGCGGTGCTCGCCAGGTCGGCTCCGTCCAGCAGCGAGCCGGCCATCACCAGGTCGAGCACGGTGTCTTCGTCGAGTTCGTCGGCGGGCGCCTCGCGGACGAGCCGTCCCTCACGCATGACGAGCACGCGGTCGGACAGGCCCAGCACCTCGGGCACCTCGCTGGACACGAGCAGCACACCGACACCCTCGTCGGCGAGTCTGCGGATCACCTGGTACAGCTCGGCACGGGCACCCACGTCGACGCCCCGGGTGGGCTCGTCGAGCAGCAGGAGGCGGGTGCCGCCCAGCAGCCAGCGGCCGACGACGACCTTCTGCTGATTGCCGCCGGACAGGGTGCGCACCGGGCGCCGGACGTCGTTCGGGCGCAGGTCGAGGCCTTGGGTGATCTTCTCGGCCTCGGCGCGCTCGCGTCCCGAGTCGGTGAAGCCGACCCGCGCGAAGCGGGTGAAGCCGGCCAGGGTGACGTTGCGGTAGATCGGCTCGCCGAGCAGCAGGGCCTGGCTCTTGCGCTCCTCGGGGGCCATGCCGATGCCGGCCTTCACCGCCGCGTTGACGCTGCCCCGGCGCAGGGTCCGGCCGCCGACCGCCACCGTGCCGGCGGTCGCCCGGCGGGCGCCGAAGACCGTCTCGAGCACCTCGGACCGGCCGGAGCCGACCAGGCCGGTGATGCCGACGATCTCCCCGGCGCGCACGGTCAGCGAGATGTCGCTGAACCGGCCGTCCAGCGAGAGCCCTTCGACCTCCAGGAGCTTCTCGCCGTACTCCCGCGCCGCGGGCTTCTCGGGGAAGACGTACTCGATGGTGCGGCCGGTCATCCGGCTCACCAGCTCGCGGGTCGGCGTGGTCTTCGCGTCGAGGTTGGCCGCGGTGGTGCGGCCGTCCTTGAGCACCGTCACGCGGTCGCCGATCTCGCGGATCTCCTCCATGCGGTGGGAGATGTAGATGACCGCGATGCCCTGCGCGGTCAACGCGCGGACCATGCGGAACAAATTCTGCACCTCGTCATGGGCGAGCACGGCGCTCGGCTCGTCCATGATGAGCAGCCGCGCCTCGCGCGACAGTGCCCGGCCCATGCTGACGATCTGCTTCGCCGCCGCCGGCAGCTTGCCGACCTCGCGGCCCACGGGGATCTCCGCGTGGCCGAGCCGCGCGAGGATCTCCGCCGCGCCGCGGCGCATGGTGCGCCGGGCGACGAACCCGGCGCTGTGCGGCTCGTGACCGAGGTAGATGTTCTCCGCGACGCTGAGCCCGTCGACGAGGTCGAGCTCCTGGTAGATCGTAGCGATGCCGGCCTTCATGGCCGTCTGCGGGCTGTTGAACGCGGCCGGCTGGCCCTGCCACAGGATCTCGCCCGAGTCGGGGGTGTGCGCGCCGGAGAGCACCTTGATCAGCGTCGACTTGCCGGCACCGTTCTGCCCGAGCAGGCAGTGCACCTCCCCGGCCCGCACCTCCAGCTGCACGCCGTCGAGCGCGCGGACACCGGGGAAGGTCTTCACCACATCGGTAAGTTTGAGGACGATGTCGTCCGTATTTGTCATGATGGCCGTCCATATGCGAGTTCGCTGGCCAGCACCGCGGCGCCAACAACGCCGGCGCGGGGGCCGAGCTCGGACAGGACGACCGGCAGATTGCCGGTCGCGAGGGGCAGCGAACGCCGGTAGACGACGCTGCGGATCTCCGCCAGCAGGATGTGACCGAGGCCGGCGAGACCGCCGCCGATCACGATCATCGACGGGTTGATGAAGCTGACCAGCCCGGCCAGCACCCCACCCACCCGGCGCCCACCGTCACGGATGAGACGGATGCACGTGACGTCACCCTCGGCCGCGCCGTCGGCGACGTCCTTGGCCGTCACGACGCCGTTGGCGTTGAGCCGCTCCGCGAGGGCCGGCGAGGCGCCACTGCGCGCCGCCGCCGTCGCGTCACGGGCCAGTGCACCGCCGCCGAACAGGGCCTCAAGGCAGCCGACGTTGCCGCACGAGCACACCGGCCCGTGGCTGTCGACCTGGATGTGCCCGATGTCGCCGGCGCACCCGTCGGTGCCCCGGTAGACCTCGCCGTTGAGGTAGATGCCGCACCCGATGCCCGTGCCCACCTTGAGGAACAGCAGGTTGTCCACCGAGTGCGCGACGCCGCCGTAGCGCTCGCCGATGCTCATGATGTTCACGTCGTTGTCGACGACGACCGGGCAGTTGAACTCGCGCCCCAGCACCTCCCGCACCGGGAACCTGTCCCAGCCCGGCATGATGGGCGGCGAGACCGGCACCCCGTCACGGAAGCTGACCGGCCCGGGCACGCCGATACCGATGGCGTGCAACCGCTCGAACGAGCCCTCCGCACGGAACTTGTGCAGGATCTCGTTGACCCGCTGCAGTATCACCTTCGGCCCCGACCTGATGTCGGCGGGCTCGCCGTACGCCGTGACCGGCTCCAGCCGCCCGTCGGTGATCTCCACGTCGATCGAGCTGGCCCCCAGGTCCACCGCGGCGAACCGCAGGTCCGGGTTGAGCTCCACCAGCGTCGAGCGCCGACCGCCCCGGCTCGCCGCGGGCCCGGCCTCACGGATCAGCCCGGTCGCGACGAGCGCGTCCAGGTCCGCGAGCAGCCGCGGCCGCGGCACCTCCAGGCGGTCCGCCAGCTCCGCACGCGACAACGCACCGGTGTCCCGCAACAAGCGGAGCAGGCGCGACTGAACAGGACCGTCCACCGCACTGACCGTGTTCACAATGGCACCTCCTCATCTGGTCGCAGGCAGGCGTCCGCGACACGCGGCTACACCACCACACCTCCGCTGAGGTGCTGGTTGCCGGGTCGTGTGCCGTGCGTTACACCCGTGTTGCGTCGAGACTTTAGGCCCTTCACCGCCCCACGTCTAGGTCTTCTATCTCCCGTTACCAAACTTTTGCTGAATCCAACGGAAGTTCGCCCACTTTCGAACGTTTCCTCATTTTCGCAGGTGAACGGGGTTGCGGGCGCTCCTGCAAAGCGCTCCGTAGCGGACAAATCGCACGGCGATGAGTGCCATGCTCGGCGGCGCTTGATGGTTTCGGGCGGCGTCCGGCGACGGAACGACCACCCCGGCCGTCCGGCCGCCGCGGCCTACCGCACGCCCGGATCGGTTCCCCCACGAGGGGCAGGCTGGCACCCGGGTCTCATGCTCGGACGGCGACCCGGCCAAGTGATCAGGTGCGCAGTGTTCGCTGCTGCGACGGCCGTGGCGGTGGATCAGAAGCGCATCACCGCGGCCGGGAAAGGGCCGTCCGGCGGCGGACCATCGGCATCCAAGCCTGTTAGCAGCACAACGGGGTGGCCGCCGCGGGCTCGTTCCTCCGGCCCCACACAGCAGCCGACGTTCCCGGACCGCACGACCAGCAGCCGGCGCAGCGACCAGCAGCGGAGGCGGCGGCCGCACCAACCAGCAGCAGACACAGGGGCGCAGTGACAGCCGGCACGACGAGCAGCAGCCGGCCGACCATGGCCAGCGCTTTCGACATCTCGGGCGTCATCGAAGCGGAACGCATCACGACCAGCGCCTTCGCCGCACCCACCGCCAACACAACCCCGGCGAACACCCCGACCGCCAAACACCCTGACCAGCACCCATGGTGGCCACCGCCGCCGAGGCCGCCGCGTTCGCTCACATGAACGACGAAATGCATCACCGGCCCAGCCGCACGCACCAGCGCGGCACACGCGGCGGAAACGCTGCCGTCGACGGCCAGGAGTAGCCGCAGCGAGCGCAGGACCGCCGACACGTCGGCACGACGAGCAACAGCCGGCCGACCATGGCCAGCGCTTTCGACATCTCGGGCGCCATCGAAGCGGAACGCATCACGACCAGCGCCTTCGCCGCACCCACCGCCAACACAACCCCGGCGAACACCCCGACCAGCGAACACCCTGCCGGCCGGCACCGTTGACGAACCGCCTGGGCTACCGGATCGCAGACGCCCACCGTCGGCGAACCGCCTGGGCCGCCGGATCGCGGACGCCGCAATGCCTCCTGCTCCACGGACGCCCGGCGCGGCGCAATCCCGCGATCCGCCCCGGCACAGACCCCGCAGGCAGCCCGCTACTTCAGCAGCAACCTCCCCATCCGCCGACTCGCCATGGTCAGGCCGACCACCGTCAGCGCCACCAGGTATCCCGCGTGCCACAGCATCGACCAGTCAGGCGAGCCGGTCGTGATCGCCCGGAGCAGGGCGACCCCGTGATACAGCGGGGTCAGCTCGATCAGGACCTGCAGCGGCACCGGGAAGTCCGACGGCGGGGAGAACGTGCCGCTGAACAGGAACAGGCCGAACTGGGTCACGTTGATGTAGTCGAAGTCCTGCCACGACCGCAGCAGCGTCGACAGGCCCATGCCGAGCGCGCCGAACGCGAACCCGACCAGCAGCGTCACCGGCAGCGCGACGAGGGCCCAGCCCCAGGTGGTCAGGTCGAGCGCGGCCATGACGACGAGGAAGACGGCGGAATACACGCCGCCGCGGCACATCGCCCAGATGAGCTCGCCCACGGAGACCTGCATCGGGGTGATCGGGGTGGCGAGCGTCGCATCGTAGATGCGCATGAACTTCAACTTGCCGTAGAAGTTCATCGTGGTCTCGGCGAGGGCGCCGTTCATGGCGGACGCGGCGAGCATCGCCGGCGCGACGAACTGCGCATACGTCACCAGCCGCCCGTCGGGCAGCGCGATGTCGCCGACGAGCCGCCCGACCCCGAGGCCGATCGACAGCAGGTACAGCAGCGGCTCGACGAAACCGGACAGCAGCACCCACCAGTACGCGGCGTGCCTCGCCGCGGCGAGGTTACGCGCAGTGACCGACAGCGCCCTTGAGGCACGGTGGTCGAGGCGGGACATCGCCCGCGGGAAGATCAGCGTCGTGACCATCAGTCGCCCAGCTTCCGGGTGAACGCGCGCAGTGCCAGTACATAACCGGCGGCGCACCACAGCAGCAGCACCGCGGTGTGCGCGGGCACCCCCCACGCGGTCGCCGTGCCGAGGGTCGCCGCCCGCGACAGCTCGACGCCGTGCCACAGCGGCGACACCCACGCCAGCAGGCGGGCAGGCACCGGCAGGCTCTCCACCGGGAAGAACACGCCCGCGAACAAGGTCATCGGGACCACCCCGACGCGGAACAGCACCGCGAACGCGCCGTCGTTGTCGGCCCGCGCGGCATACGCGAAACACGGCGCCGCGCACGCCGCGCCGAGCAGGACGCAGATCAGCGGGGTGGCGAGCGACCACCACGAGTGCAGCGCGCCGAACAGCAGCAGCACCACCAGGAACGCGGCGCCGGACAACGCGACCCGCGCCGTGACGAACAGCAGATGTCCGCGCAGCATGTCACCCACCGTGAGCGGCGAGGCCCGCATCGCGTGGTAGACCCGGGTCCAGTGGAACCCGCCGTAGACCGGCCACGTCGAGTCGCCGACCGCGACCTGCAGCGCGGTCGAGGCCAGCAGCCCCGGGCCCAGGTAGTCCAGATAGGGCACGCCGATCGTGGTGGACCGCGCGTCGATGTAGTGCCCCACGGTGATCCCCATCGCGACGAGGAACATCGCCGGCAGCGCGAACGAGCTGAACACGCTCGACCGCCACGTGCGCTTGTAGGACACGAGGTGATACTCGAGCGCCAGTGCCGTCGGATGCGCCATCAGTCGACCAACGTCCGGCCGGTGAGCTGCAGGAACACGTCTTCGAGCGACCCGCGGCGGACCAGCACGCTGGACGGTGTCAGCCCCCGGTCGTGCACCTGCGCCGCGGCCGCGTCGCCGTCGTCGGTGTAGACGAGGATGCGGTCGGGCAACACCTCGGCGCGCTCCCCGATCCCGTCCAGCTTGTCGGCGAACCGGTCCAGCGGCTCGGCGCCGAACCGGACCTCGAGCACCTCCCGCGTCGAGTGCCGCTCGATCAGCTCCCGCGGCGAGCCCTCCGCGACGATCCGGCCGGCGTCCATGACGACCAGGCGGTCGCACAACTGCTCCGCCTCGTCCATGTAGTGCGTGGTCAGCACCAGCGTGACGCCGCGCTGCTTGAGCCGGAACAGCCGCTCCCAGACCAGGTGCCGCGCCTGCGGGTCGAGGCCGGTCGTCGGCTCGTCGAGCAGCACGATCTCCGGCTCGTTGACCAGGGCCCGGGCGATCGTCAGCCGGCGCTTCATCCCGCCGGACAGCGGCTCGACCTTGTCGCCGGCACGGTCGGCTAGCTGCACGAAGTCGAGCAGCTCCATGGCCCGCGCCCGCGCCACCTTGCGGGGGATGTTGAAGTAGCGCGCGTAGACCGTGAGGTTTTCCAGGACCGTGAGCTCCAGGTCGAGCGAGTCCTGCTGCGGGCAGACCCCGAGCCGGGCCCGGATCTTCGCGCCGTCCTTCGCCGCGTCCATGCCCAGGATCCGCAGCGAACCCCCGGTCGGCCGGGACACGCAGCCGATCATCCGCATCGTCGAGGACTTGCCCGCCCCGTTGGGCCCGAGGAAACCGAACGCCTCCCCCGCCCGCACCCGCACGTCGATGCCATTGACCGCAGTGAATTCGCCGAACTGTTTGACCAGTGCGGTCGCCGCGATCAATGCTTCGTTTTCTGCCACGGTGCGACACTAACGCGGGGGTACGACACTTTCCGCGGACACGACCGGGCCGGTTTGCGGTCGCCGGTCGGCGGTTGGCACCATGTGCGGGTGAGCGTCAACCCGCGCTGGCTCGGGCTGGCCGCCACCGTCCTGCTCGCCGCCAGCGGTTTCCTGGCCGGCAAGCCACAGCCGCGCGACGGCGCGTGGCTGCTCGGGCTCCTCGTGTGGTTCGTCGCCCTCGCGCTGCTGATCCGTGCCTGGTGGGCGCTGCGGGAGGACACCCGCCAGCGCAGTGTCCTGGTCACGGCCGCGATCTGGAGCGTGCCGCTGCTGTTCGCGCCCTCACTCGGCAGCCACGACGTCTATGCGTACGCCTGCCAGGGCCAGCTCTTCAACGCCGGCCTCAACCTCTACGAGGTCGGCCCGGCGGCGCTGCCCTGCACGTGGCTGTCCGACGTGCCGGAGCTGTGGCGGGACACCCCGACGCCATACGGTCCACTGTGGATCGCCGTGGAGGGCGCCGCCGCCTGGCTCGCACACGGCAGCCTGCCTGTCGCCGTACTGCTGCTGCGCGTCGCCGCCATCCTCGGCCTGCTGCTGTGCGTGGCCGCCGTGCGGCACCTCTCCCGCGGCAACGCGCTGCTGGCCGCGAGCCCGCTCGTGCTGGTCCACGTCGTATCGGGCGCCCACAACGACGTCGTGCTGGCGGGGCTGCTGCTGGCCGGGTTCGTCGCCGCCCGCCGCCCGGGCCCCGCGGCCGGCGCCGCGTCCGGGATCGCCGTCGGCCTCGCCGTCGCGGTGAAGGTGACCGCTCTGGTCGCCGCCCCGTTCGCGGTGTTGTTGCTCTTCTTCGCCGGTACGCCCAGATCCCGCTGGACCGCCCCACTCGCGTTCACCGGGGCGATCGGCGCGACGTACGCCATCCTCGCCCTGCTCACCGGGCACGGCCTCGGCTTCCTGCACGCCCTCGGCTCGACCAGCACGATGGTGCAGTGGCTGTCCATCCCCACCGGCGTCGGCATGGCGGTTGATTACGTGCTGCGCGTTGCCGGCCACTCGGAGTGGGGTTCGACGACGGTCGCGGTCGCGCGGGCCGTGGGGCTGCTAGCGTTGGCCGTGGTGCTGCTGGTGCTGTGGTGGCGGGCCGCGAGGACGTTGGCCGCCCTCGCCCGCGGCGGCGCGCAGGACGCTGACCTGCACACCGACCGCGCGGCACAGGGTGCGGTCGCGACGGGCCACGACGGCCACGACACCGGCGCGGCCCGGGACGCCGCGCCGCTGGCGCGAGCCGGGCAGGGCGGCAGCGTGGCAGACGGCGTTGCGGGCCGTGGTCTCGCGGGCCTTGGTCTGGCGGGCGGCGGCCTGGCGGGCGGCGGTCTGCTGGAAGACGGCATGGTCGGCCGCCGTGGGCAGGATGTCGTGCTCACCGCCGCCGGGTGCGGGATGCTGGCCGCGGCGGTGCTCGGGCCGGTCTTCTACGCCTGGTACGCGCTCGCCGGCATCGCCCTGCTGGCCGGCACCACGCTCAGCGGCCGGCTGCGCACCGTCGTGCACGTCGCCGCGGCCGGGTTGCCGCTGCTCACGTTGCCCGACAGCCTCGGCCTGGCCACGAAGACGAAGGCCCCTGGCGCGTTCCTCGACGTCGCCCTCGTCACGGCCGCCGCCGTCCACCTCGTCCGCCGCCGGCGCCGGGCCCGGTCAGCGCTTCCTGCGGCACCCGCACCGGCCACCAGCGGCAGCCTCGACGACGGCAACACCCACGCCTGACCGGCCCGATCAGCGCCTCCTGCGGCACCGCCACCACCACCGGCAAACCACCGGGCATCAGCCACCACCCGCACCCGCAACCACCGGGCATCAGCCACCACCGGCACCGCCACCGTCACCACCACCCGGCATCACCACCCGGCATCAGCCACCACCCGCACCGCCACCGGGCATCGGCCGCCACCGGCACCGCCACCGGGCATCAGCCACCACCGGCACCGCCACCGTCACCGCCACCGGGCATCAGCCACCACCGGCACCGCCACCAGCTACCACCGGCACCGGCACCGGCACCCGGCAGCCTCGGCTACGGCAACACCCGTGCCTGACCGACGGGATGGCCGCACGCCCTGCTCGACGGACGCCGTGTGGGCGGCCGGCTGAGGTGCCGCCCCGAGGCTCGTCGCGCCGACCGCTGACCCGCCGACCGCCGCGGACCGCGTCGCACCACGCATCATCGCGTCGCACCGTGCATCAAGGGCGGCGGCGCGGCGCGGCGGTCACCGGAGGCTGTGACGACCGGGGAGCGCGGCGGACCCGTCAAGCCGTGGCCGGGGTGCCCATCGACTGGCGGGCCTGCTCGACCAGGGCGGCCGTCTCCTCCGCCACGCCGGGGTACGTCCGGTCGGCGCCTTCGTCGTAGCGGACCGTCCACCGCAGGCCGTCGACGCCGCTGACGCGGCGGGCCACCACGCGGACGCCGAAGCCGCCCGGCAGGGCGTGGTGGGAGGTGTGCGCGATCGACTTGTTGACGCGGGTGCGGACCTGCTCGGGCACCCGGTCGGGGTCGAGCAGCGTGAGCACCAGCGGCGGCAGGTCCTCCATGACGGTGTAGTCGCCGGGGGTGTCGGCGGGCAGCTCGCGGGCGGCGACGAGGGCCAGCTGCCGGCCGGACCACGTGGCCTTGTGGATCTCGTGCCAGCCGAGGCGTTCACCGGCGCCGGGGAGCCAGAGGCCGAGGTTGGTGACGACCACGACGTTGTCGCCGGTCGAGCCCGCCCAGGACAGGACCCGCTCGTCGGCGGCGAGGGCGGGCCGCTTGCCGGCCGGCAGGCGGCGCTTCTTCAGGAAGCCGAACACGACAACGCACTCCTTCTGATCGGACCGGAAGCGACCGGCCCGGAAGCGACCGGCCCGGAAGCGACCGGCCCCGAACCGCCCGGACCGGAACCGCCCGGCCCCGAACCGCCCGGACCGGAAGCGACCGGCCCCGAACCGCCGCCCATCGTCGTCACCACCGGCTGGCGCCGCGGTCGCGCAGGGCCCTGGCGTGCTGCTCCAGGGACACCAGCTCGCTGAACAGGCGCAGGTACTCGTCGGCGTTGGTGACCGGGTTGATGCGCTGCTGCTTGGACTTCAGGTCGGCGATGCGCCGGTTGAGCGCGGGCAGCTGCAGCCGCACCACGGTCGCCTCGACGTAGCGCGGGTCGGGCTCGCCGTCGAGGCGCAGCGGCTCGACGGCCAGCTCGGTGACGAGGGCGGCGGCGGCCGGGTCGGTGCAGGTCTCGCGGACCCGCTCGATCCAGACGACGCCGCCGGACGCGGTGGAGGCGCCGCCCGCGTCGGCGATCGCGGCGCGCAGGGCCGCATACGTGGGGTGTGCGTAGACCTCGGCGCCGACGGCGTCGAACATGGGGCCGGCCAGGGCGGGCTGCTGCAGCGCCAGCTTCAGGGCCTCCCGCTCGACGAGGGCCTCGGCGCTGTCGGGTGCCAGGATCTTGCGGGCCGGGGCGGGGGGTGGCTCGACGACGCCCTTCGCGGCGGCGCCGACCGCGCGCTGGACCGTCTCGAGCTCCATGCCGAGGTCGCCGGCGAGCTTGCGCGCGTACTCCGGCCGCAGGGTGCGGTCCTTGATCTTCGCGACGAGCGGGGCGGTGGCCTTGAGGGCGCCGACGCGGCCCTCGGCGGTGTCGAGGTTGAAGCGCTGGATGACGGAGCGCAGCGCGAAGTCGAGCAGCGGCTGCCGGTCGGCGACGAGGTCGCGCACCGCGACCGGGCCCTTCGCCATGCGCAGCTCGCAGGGGTCCATGCCGTCGGGGCCGACGGCGATGAACGTCTGCGCCACGAAGCGCTGGTCGTCCTCGAACGCCCGCAGCGCCGCCTTCTGCCCGGCGGCGTCGCCGTCGAACGTGAAGATGATCTCCCCGCCGTAGCCGTCGGCGTCGAGCAGGAGCCGGCGCAGCACCGCGATGTGGTCCGCGCCGAACGCGGTGCCGCAGGTGGCGACCGCGACGGGCACGTCGGACAGGTGGCAGGCCATGACGTCGGTGTACCCCTCGACGATGACCACCTTGCTCTGCTTCGCGATCTCCCGTTTGGCCTGGTCGACCCCGTACAGGACGTGGGACTTCTTGTAGAGCGGGGTCTCCGGGGTGTTCAGGTACTTGGGGCCGTCGTCGTCGTCGAACAGCTTGCGCGCGCCGAACCCGATCACGTCGCCGGAGATGTCCTTGATCGGCCACAGCAGGCGGCGGCGGAACCGGTCGATGAGGCTGCCGGAGCGCGCCTCCCGCGACAGCCCGGCGGTGATCAGCTCCTGCGCCGTGAACCCCTTGAGCCGCAGGTGTTTGCTCAGCGGGTCCCAGCCCTCGGGCGCGAAACCACAGCCGTAGCGCTCCGCCTCCTCGCGGCCGAAGCCGCGCTGGGCGAGGAACTCGCGGGCCAGGCGGGCGCCGGGCGAGCCGAGCTGCTCGGCGTAGAACCGGGCGGCCTCGGCGTGCGCGGCGATGAGCCGCTGCTTCTGCCCGGTCTGGCGGACCGGCGCGCTGCCCGCCTCGACATACTGCAGCTGCAGGCCGGCCCGGCCGGCGAGCCGCTCGACCGACTCGACGAACGTCAGGTGGTCGTGGTCCATCAGGAACTTGATGGCGTCGCCGCCGGCGCCGCAGCCGTGGCAGAAATACACGTTGCGCGCGGGCGACACGTTGAACGAGGCGGTCTTCTCGTCGTGGAACGGGCACAGACCCTTGAGGTTGCCACCGCCGGCCGACTTGAGCGTCACGTGCTCGGAGATCACGTCCGCGATCGCGGTGCGCTCGCGCACCAGGGCGATGTCCTCGTCCTTGATCTTGCCGGCCAACCGAAGCCACCTCCCCTACCCGAGGGATACATCCTGCCTCGCGCCACCGACAATTTACGACTTCACACTTCCCACATCACATGCGCACCACCACATCACCACGCCGTGCGATGCTGCCGCCATGCCGAAACTGCGTGACGAGCGCGTCGCCTGGCTCGCCGTACAGGACCGGTTGCGCCGTCGCAGCCAGCGCCTGGGGCCGCTGGGGTGGCTGATGACCATCGCCACGCTGGGCGCGTGGGCGGTGCTGCGCTCGCGGGGGCGGGGCGCGGCGCGCATGGCGGCGTACTCGGTCGCCGTGGACCACGTCGCCGGCTACCTCGACGACGACGAGCGCGAGACGCTGCGCAGCCACCGGCGGGTGCCGCCGTGGTTCCTGTTCGAGGTCGAGCGGGCCAGGTGGGCGGCGCGCGCCGGGCAGCGGCTGCCGGCCGGGCGGGAGACGCGGCTGGAGCGTCGCCGGCGGATCCTGCTGCGCGTCGTGCTCACCGGCTCCGTCACCGCCGCGCTGGTACTGGCACCGACGGCCTGGGTGCGGGCCGGCTCCATGGGTCGCATCGGACCGGCCGCCGGGGCGCCCGCCGCCGACGTGGCGATCGTGTTCGGCGCGCAGGTCGCGCCGGGCGGGCAGGTGCCGATGCCGTTCCTCAAGGGCCGGCTGGACACCGCCGCCCGGCTGCTGGCCACCCGCAAGGTCAAGGCGCTGCTCATCTCCGGCGACGCGCAGGGCGGCTCCGGCGACGAGGTCCGGGTCATGCGCGACTACCTCGCCGGGCAGGGCGTCGACCCGGCCAGGATGGTCGTCGACCCGTACGGCCTCGACACCTACGACACGTGCCGCCGCGCCCACGACGTGTACGGCGTGACCCGGGCCCTCCTGGTGAGCCAGGAGCTGCACCTGCACCGCGCGGTCACGCTGTGCCGGCGGCTGGGGGTCGACGCGTACGGCGTACCGGCGCTGTGCGAGGGCTGCCAGCGGGTGACGATCTGGTACAACACGGCCAGGGACGTCGCCGCGGGCCCGAAGGCGGCATGGGAGGCGCTGCGGCACCGGCCGGCCGCGGTGGTCTCACCACCGGACCGTTCGCTGCTGGAGGCGACGCGCTGACCCGCCCACCATCGTGGGGTTTTGGGCGTGTCCGACGGGCACCGGCGGCATACTTGACCAGTCCACGGCGCCGGCACCGATCGGCGCCTGTCCATGCTCGGATCCGATGGGTGGTGCGTTTCCGGTGAGTGTCGTGTGCCTGGCGGTGTCCGGCTGATGGTCACCGTGCTGCGCTCCGTCGACGACGTCCTCGCCTGGGCCGGCCTGCTGGTCGAGCCGCCGCTGCGCACCGCCGTCGGGCGCCTGCCGGCACCGTCGCGCGACGTGGCGGAGCTGCAGCTGGGCGGCCTCGACGAGGACCCGCCGGGGGTGCGCACGCGGGCCGCCCTCAGCCTCGTCTGCGCCGGCGCGGTCGGCGGCGACCCGCACGACGCGGTGCCCGGCGCCGTCGCGGTCGAGCTGGTGCACCACTGGGCGGCGCTGCAACGAGACCTGTTCGACGGCGACCTGACCCGCCGGCACCGCCCGACCGCGTGGAGCGTGGTCGGCCCGCACCCGGCGACCCTGGGCGGGGAGGCGATGCTGGCGCTCGCGTTCGACGTGGCCGCCACCGGCGACCCGACCCGGCGGGTGCCGCGCCCGCTGCGCCAGGCGAGCCGCGACCGCCAGCCCACGATCGGCACCGCGACCGCCACCGGCATCAGCCCCGCGACCGGCCGGAACACCGCGACCGGCACCAGCACCGCGACCGGCCAGAGCACCGCGACCGGCCAGAGCACCACGACCGGAGCCGCGACCGGCCAGCGCACCGCAACCGGCACCAGCACCACGACCCGCCAGAGCACCACGACCGGCACCACGACCGGCACCACGACCGGCACCAGCACCACGACCGGCAACAACGCCCCGACCCGCGGCAACACCCCGACCGGTAACGGCGCCGCGGCCGGCGGCCGGCACGCCGGCGTGCCCGGGTACGCCCACCGCGCCGACCCGGCCACCCGCGACAGGTTCGTCGAGCGGGACGGCCCCGGCGACCCGTGCGGCGACGGCGGCCGGCGGCCGGCCGCGGCGCCCGTGGACCGGGCCGGGGTGCGCATCCTCGGCGACACCGTCCAGCAGCTGCTGCACGGCCAGTACACCGTGCTCGGCGCGACCCTCGGCCCGGACGCCACCGGACGCTCCGGCAGCGACCTGCTGCGCGACTGCATCACCGCGGTCGAGCGGCGCAGCGGCGCCCTGCTCGGCTGCGCGTGCGCGCTCGGCGCGGTCGCGGGCGGCGGCGACCCGGGGACGGTGGAGCAGCTGCGGCTGTTCGGCGTGCGCCTCGGCCTGGCCGTGCAGTTCGCCGAGGACCTGCTCGGCATCTGGGGCGACCCGGCGGTCACGGGCCGCCCGACGTTCCCGGACCTGCGCCGCCGGCGGTGGTCGCTGCCGGTCGCCGCGGCGCTCGCGGCGGGCGCCGACGAGCTGGCGGACCTGCTGCGCCGCGAGGGCCGGCTCAGCGACGCCGAGCTCGAACGCGCCGCCAAGGTCATCGAACGCTCCGGTGCCCGCGCCTGGTGCGTCCAGCAGGGCGAGGACCTGCTGGCCCAGGCGCTGCTCGCGCTCGACCTGGCGATCCCCGAGCCGGCGGCGGTCGCCGAGCTCGTGGCCCTGGCCCGCTGGGCCACCCGCCACCCCGCCTGAGCCGCCCACCGGGGCGCCGGTCAGGTCAGCGCGGCGACCACCTGCTCCGCGCGCGCGGCGTGCTTCTGGTACGCCCCCGGGAACGCCGAGCGCTGCACCGCCTGCGCGGCGGCGGTGACGCTCATCCGCTGCCAGCCCTGCACCCGCGACAGCGCGGAGTAGAACAGCATCGCGGCGTGCGACGGGTCCATCAGGTCCGCCACGGTGCCCCAGCCCTGGCTGGCCCGCTGCTGGAAGAGCCCGACCGAGTCGTGGTCGGACCCGACGCCCTGGTGCGGCAGCCGCAGCGAGGACGGCACGGCCGGGCTGGCGATGTTGTACAGGTCGCTCTCCTGCATGGCGGTCGCGACCGCGATGACCAGGGCCTGGTCGGGCATGCCCTGCGCCCGGCCCTGCTTGACGATCAGCGCGGCGTTGTCCATCTGCGTCTGGTCGAGCCCGGCGACGGGCCGCACGACCGGCGGCAAGGGCGGCACCGGCGGCGCGACCGGCACCGCGACGGCGAGCGGCACCGGCAGCGCGGCGACCGCAGGTGCGGCGGCGGGGGGCACGGCGGCCGCGACGGCGCCCGGCTCGGCATACGCGGAACCGACGAACACCGACGTCGGCGAGTCCGCCGGCACGGTGGCCAGCAGCGTCGCGGACAGCACGGCGACCGAGACGGTGCCGGGCCGGCCGCCGAACGCGGGACGGCGATGTCGTGGGTGGAACTGGCGTGGCAACGGCTTCACTACTGAGCAGTCCTTCGTGACAGGCAGCAGACGGCATGCGGCATCGGCACGGCGCCGGGCGGCGGCGTGCTGGAAGGGGGAATCAGTGGTGAGGCGCTACGACGGCGAGCGGGCGGCCATCATCGGCAGACTCCTTCCGGTGCCGCCTACCGGGTTAGCTGACGGGTTCGGGCGGGAAGTTTCGCCCTACCGTGGCTCGGCCACGGATACACCCCAGAGGACGACGTGGGTCCCCGGCTCGCGAAGTCTCGCGACTCGACGGCGCCTGCCCGGCAGCGCCGATGCGGCGCAGGTCGACCGGAGCAGACATCCCGACACTACTGGGCGGCTTCCGGGCGGGCCAACCGCAGCACCGGCATACCACCCGGAGCACCCGAACGATCACCGAACGCTGTCACCCGTCTGGTCACCTCGCCGGCGTGGCGGTTGCCCTTGACCAGGTACATCTCCCGATCGGCGGCCCGCAGCGCGGCGCCCGCGTCCTCGATCGTGTCATCGATCACGGCCACGCCGACGCTGACCCGTACCCGCATGATGTGGCCGTCGTGCGGGACCGGCATGGAGATCGACCGTTCGAGCCGGTCGACGAGCGCGCCGAGGTCGGGGACGCTCACGTTGCCGGTCAGGACGACGAACTCGTCGCCGCCGAGCCGCGCGACGGTGTCGGTGGGGCGGACCAGCGACTGCAGGCGGTGCGCGGCGGCGACGAGGACCGCGTCGCCGGCGTCGTGGCCGAGGGTGTCGTTGACCACCTTGAAGTCGTCGAGGTCGCAGAACAGCAGCGCGCTGAGCACGCCCTCGGTGCGGGCGAGCCGGATCGCGGCGGTGAGCGCCTCGGTGAACGCCTCGCGGTTGACCAGGCCGGTCAGCGGGTCCCGGGAGGCCCGGCGGACCAGGTCGGCCTCGGTCGCCTTGCGGCCGGTGATGTCCTGCACCTGCGTGATCGCGAACGAGGGCGAGCCGGCGACCACGGACATGGTGGCGGAGACCCAGATCGTCTCGCCGTCGCCGCGCACGCAGCGGACCTCGTAGTCGCGGATGGATCCGGTGCCGCCGGCGAAGATCTCCCGGCTGTGGTCGAGGTCGTCGGGGTGGATGACGTCGCCGAAGCGCATCGAGACGAGCACGTCGGCGTCCCGGCCGAGCAGCTCGCACATGGCGGGGTTGACCCGCACGATGCGGGCCAGGTCGGCGCCCTCCAGGCCGATCATGCACATGCCGGTGCCGGCGCCGTTGAACGCGAGCCGGAATGCAGCCTCGCTGGCCGCCAGGTGCTGGCGCTCCCGGCGCAGCGCCTCGACCAGGTTGGCATTGTTGATCGCGATGCCGGCCTGCGCGGCGAGCATCTCCAGCAGCTCCCGCTGGAACGCGCCGGGCCGCCTGCCGTCCGCGGGCAGGTCGACGCTGAGCACCCCGACGAGCGAGCCGTCGGGCGCGCGCAGCGGCGCGAACAATGCGTCGAGGGGGTGCCACCGCTCCCCGTCGGGGACGCCGTCGGGAAGGTCGGCGGCGTCGGGGACCCAGGACTGGATGCCGGCGTTGTGCCGCTCGTGCGGCAGGTACAGCAGCTGCCCCCACCGGTCGGCGGCGGCGAGGTGCGCGTCGAACTCGGCCGCCGGGTACCGCGCACCGAGCAGCTCGGCGCGGGCCTCCTCGGAGCCGGCGATGGCGACGGCCTCGTACACGCCGTCGGGGTGCAGGTAGTTGACCACGGCGGCACCGAAGCCGACGCCCTCGACGACGGCCTCCGCGATGCGGTCGAGGGTCTCGGTCACGGTGTCGCCGGTGTTGATCCGCCCCGTGATGGTGTAGACGGAGCGGATCGCGGCCATTGCCATGTCCCGGTCACGATCCACGGCTCGCCTACCCCGCTCCGGCCGACCCTGCACCTCTACATCGACGCATCAGCTCCGATCCTAAGCAAACGTGCGCTGCCGCACGACCAAGAACCGCAACCCTGGCCCCGTCGCGGCGGTGGCTATCCTGCATGCATGTCAGAGCAGGTCAGGCTGCTGATCGCCGATGACCAGGCGATGATCCGGGCCGGCCTGCGGCTGGTCCTGGAGACCGCGGCGGCCGGATCCGTCACCGTCGTCGGGGAGGCGGCCGACGGGGTGGAGGCGGTCGCGGCCGCCCGCCGGCTGCGGCCCGACGTGCTCGTCATGGACATCGCCATGCCGCGGCTGGACGGTCTCGGCGCGGCCCGGCAGCTGCTCGCCGACCCGCGGCCGCCGAAGATCGTGCTGCTCACCATGTTCGACACCGACGAGCACCGGCATCCTGCTGCACCGCCAGACGCAGCGCACGATCCGGATGGCCGAGCGCGCCGCGGTCGCCGCCGCCGAGGAACGCACCCGCATCGCCCGCGAGCTGCACGACGTCATCTCCCACCACGTCAGCCTGATGACGTTGCAGGCCGCCGGGGTACGGCTGCTGCTGGCCGACGACCCCGCCCGCGAGCGGGAGCGCGACCTGCTGCACGGCGTCGAACGGGCCGGCCGCGACACGGTCGAGGAGCTGCGGATGCTGCTCGGCGTGCTGCGCGACGGGCGGGCCCCGGCCGGCCTGGACAGCCTGGAGGACCTGGCCGCGCCGCTGCGGGCGGCGGGGCTCGACGTGCGGGTCGCCACCACGGGCACGCCTCGCCCGCTGCCGCCGGCGCTGGGCCTGGCGGTGTACCGGGTCGTGCAGGAGGCGCTCACCAACACCCTCAAGCACGCGGGGGCGGCGGGCGTCGAGGTCGCGGTCGGCTGGACGGCGCACGCCGTCACCGTCGAGGTGCGCGACGACGGCCGGGCCGGCGCGGCACCCGACCCGGCCGGCGACGGGAACCGGGCGGCCGGGCACGGGCTGGCCGGCATGCGGGAGCGCGTCGCGCAGCACGGCGGCACCCTGCGCACCGGGGCCGGCCCGGGCGGCGGCTACACGGTCGCGGCGACGTTCCCGCTGGGCGCGGGCGCCTGAGCCCAGTCGGCGTCGCTCATCCGCAGCATCCGTACGCCGATGACGCCCGCACCGGCCAGGTACAGCAGGCTCCCGACGACCATGCCGATCGGGTACACCGGCGCGGCGAGCATCCCGGCCACCATCGCGGGCGGCGCCCACCACGGGACCTGCCGGTCGTACGCGAGCGCCAGGCCGAGCAGGAGCACCCCGAGCAGCCCGAGGAACCCGGGCACCTGGAACCCCCACACCGCCCCGCCCGCGCCGAGCGACGCGTCGGCGAGCCGGTCGCCCTCCGCGGTGCCCAGGTCGGCCTCCAGCCGGGCGTAGAAGAAGTCGCCGAGCATGAGCGAGGAGAAGTTGACCACGCCGAGCAGCGCGACCGCGCCGGCGATGTGCCCGAACAGCACCGCCCGCCGCCGGACCAGGTGGATCATCCCGAGGATGCCGGGCACCAGCAGCACCCAGCTCCAGTGCAGCAGCGCGGCGCTCACCGACACCTGCCCGGGGTGCCGGCCGTAGGCGCCGTCGGCGGCGTCCCCGGCGCGCAGGGCAGGGTCGACGACCAGCCCGGCCACGTAGACCAGCGGCGCGGCGACCAGGCAGGCCCCGGCCAGGAGACGTCGAAGCGTGTGTGGCATGACGACCTTTCGGCTCGAACGGATGTGTCGAGCCGGAACCGTAGGCCGGGACCCGCCGCGGCGTCGTCAGCCGCGGCACCGACCGGGGTCAGCGTCGCGGCTGACCCGGCGCGGGCCCGCTCAGCCGACCTCGGGGTGGCGCATCGACCACGCGATGAGCGGCTCGAGCGTGGCGACCAGCTCGGCGGCCGCGGCCGTCGGCGCGTAGAGCACCTGCACCGGGGTGCTCGGGATCACGGACCGCTCGATCAGGCCCCGCTGCTCGAGCTCCTTGAGCCGCTGCGCCAGCACCCGGTCGGAGATGCCGTCGGCGAACGCCCGGTAGTGCCCGAAGCGGCGGGCGCCGCGCAGGCCGGCGAGCAGGATCATGCCGATCCAGCGGCGGCCGACGAACTCCAGCGTCGGCTGGAACGCCCGGCAGGCGGCGTCGCTGGGGGTCCGGTCGAGCGGGGCGGGCACCACGGCAGTCACTTACCAAAGGTTAGTAGCTAACCCCGTGATTGCCCAGCGCGGCGGCGCTGCGGAGGGTGGAGGGCATGACGCAGACACAGGCCGCCCACAACCCGCTCCTCGCGGAGCTGCGCTGGGTGCACGACATGGTCCGCCGCGACCTCGCCACGGTGCGCAGGCTCGCCGCCGACGCCGCGCGGGGCGCGCCGGCACCGGCGATCGAGGAGGGGCTGCGCGGGCTGCGCACCCAGGGCGGGCTCTTCCAGCTGCGGGTCAACTGCCTGCGGTACTGCCGCTTCGTCCACGAGCACCACACGAACGAGGACGTGGCGCTGTTCCCCGCGGTGCGCCGCGCGGCGCCGCAGCTCGCCGCGACCGTCGACCGCCTGGAGGCCGACCACCGCGCCGTCGCCGGCCTGCTCGACGAGATCGAAGCGGCGGCCGGTGACCTCGCCGCGGCGGGCGCCCGCACCCGCCTGGTCGAGGCCCTCGACACGCTGTCGGCGCACCTGCTGGCGCACCTCGCCTTCGAGGAGGAGGCCCTCGCCCCGGTCCTCGCCACCTGGACGGCGTGGCCGTTCCACGGCTGAGCCTCCGCCGGCGGGCAGGGGCTCAGTGTGAGCGCTCGGTGTGAGGGACCGGCGGTCAGCCGAGCAGCTCGCCCAGCGGCGCCTTCGGGTCGGCGAGGCGGTCCAGGTCCACGGTGGTGCCCGCCCAGCCGGCGCGGACCAGGGCCTGGATGTCGTCGGTGACGTCCCAGACGTTGACGTTCATGCCGGCCAGGACCCGGCCGTCCTTGACCCAGAAGGCGACGAACCCGTCCGGCACCGACGTGCCGCCGCGGAACACGACGCGGTCGTAGCCGCCGGGCTCGGCCAGGCCGGAGTACTCCATGCCCAGGTCGTACTGGTCGGAGAAGAAGTACGGCACCCGGTCGTACACGGCCTCACCGAGCAGCGACTTCGCCGCGACCTTGCCGCCGTTGAGGGCGTTGGTCCAGTGCTCGACGCGGACCCGGCGGCGCAGGCCCGGGTGCTCGAGGTTGACCACGTCGCCGGCGGCGTAGATGTCGGGGTCGGAGGTGCGCAGGGCGGCGTCCACGACGATGCCGTTGTCGACCTCGAGGCCCGCGTCGACGGCCAGCTCGGTGTTGGGCTGGATGCCGACGCCGACGACGGCGACGTCCGCGGGCAGCTGCGTGCCGTCGGCGAGCACGACGCCGGTCAGCTTGCCGTCCGTGCCGCGGAACTCGGCGACGGACGCGCCGAAGCGGAACTCGACGCCGTTGGCCCGGTGCAGGTCGGCGAAGATCGTCGCGACCTCGTCGCCGAGGACGCGCTGCAGGGGCAGGCCGGCGACCTCGACGACGGTGACGCTCGCGCCGTGCTTGCGGGCCGCGGCGGCGGTCTCCAGGCCGATCCAGCCGGCCCCGACGACGACCACGTGCGCGGCGGTGCGCAGGTGCGCCAGCAGCGCGTCGGACTCGTCGACGGTGCGCAGGTAGCGCACTCCGGTCAGGTCGGCGCCGGGCACGTCGAGGGTCCGCACCCGCGAGCCGGTGGTGAGCAGCAGCTTGTCGTAGCGCAGCTCGTCGACGCCGTCGAGGGTGACGGTGTGCGCGGCCGGGTCGACGCGGGTGACCCGGGTGGCGAGGCGCAGGTCGACGTCGTGCTCGGAGTACCAGCCCTCGGGGTGGACGAAGGCCTTGCCGCGGGCGTCCTCGTCACCCTGCAGGTAGCCCTTGGACAGCGGGGGCCGCTCGTACGGCCGCTCCGTCTCCTCGCCGATCAGCACGATCCGGCCGGTGAAGCCCTCGGCGCGCAGCGTCTCCGCCGCCTTCGCCCCGGCGAGGCTCGCGCCCACGATCACAAATGTCCGCTCGTCAGCCATAGGTTCCAGCCTTCCCTACCGGTCCGCGATCTGCCACAGGTCAGACACCCGCGGTGGCCGCCGGGTGCAGTCGCTGGTGCCAGGCCGTCGCGGACAGGTCGGTGAGGCTGGCGACCTGGTCGATGACGACCCGCAGCCGGGCCGCGTCGTCGGGGGCGGCCCGCCACATCGGGGCGAAGACCGCGTCGAGGCCGTCGGGGGCGCGGTCGGCGAGCGCCGCGACGAGCTCCGTCAGGATGGTGATCTCCTGCGCGTAGCGCTGTTCCGAGCCCGGGCGGCGCATCACGTACCGCAGCGCCATGCCCTTCAGCAGCGCGCACTGCGCCCGCACGGCCGGCGGGACGAGCAGGTCCGCCGCGTAGCGCCGCACGGGCGCGCCGCCGTGCACGGCCCGGGTCGCGGACACGGCCGCCGCGGCGAACCGGCCGGTGAGCACGCTCGTCACCCGCTTCAGGGCGACCTGCGCGGCGTGGCTGCCGTCGTAGTGGTCCAGCGGCGCCAGGACCGGGTCGGCGAGCAGGTCGAGCAGCACCGCCTCCAGGTCGGCGGCGGACTCGGTGGAGTAGGCGGCGGCGACGTCCCGGCACAGCGCGGCCCGCTCGCCGGCGTCGGCGCGCAGCGCGGCCAGGTGCACGTAGCCGCCGTGGATGCCGTCCTCGACGTCGTGCACGGAGTACGCCACGTCGTCGGCCCAGTCCATGACCTGCGCCTCCAGGCACCGCGCGTCGTCGGCGCGCCCGTCGCGCAGCCAGGCGAAGACGGCGGCGTCGTCGTCGTACACGCCGAACTTGCGGCTGCCGGCGCGGCGCGGCCAGGGGTACTTCGACACGGCGTCCAGCGACGCGCGGGTGAGGTTGAGCCCGGCGGAGGTGCCGTCCTCCGCCAGGACCTTCGCCTCCAGCCGGGTCAGCACCCGCAGGGTCTGCGCGTTGCCCTCGAAGCCGCCGCACGGCTGGGCGACCGCGTCGAGCGCGTCCTCGCCGTTGTGCCCGAACGGCGGGTGGCCGAGGTCGTGGGCGAGCCCGGCGGTGTCCACGACGTCGGGGTCGCAGCCGAGGCGGGCGCCCATCTCCCGGCTGAGCTGCGCCACCTCCAGCGAGTGGGTGAGCCGGGTGCGCAGGAACGCGTCGGCGCCGGCGGTGTGCACCTGGGTCTTGGCGGCCAGGCGGCGGAAACCGGCGGAGTGCAGGACCCGGGCCCGGTCGCGCTGGAACGGGGTGCGGCCGTTGTCGGCGGTGGTCGTGGTGCGGTCCTTCTGCGGCTCGTGCACGAAGCGTTCCGCGTCCGGGTTCACGCTTCGAGCTTAGAGGTCTCGCCCGGCTCCAGATCCCGTGGCGCGGGAAGATCCCGCGCCGCGGGCGGGATCGGCACCGGCGGCTCGGCGGGCGGGTCCCGCTCCGCGGGTGGCTCGTTGAGCGCCTCGACCATCGGGGTCATGAGCACCTTGACCGCCGCCACGACCGGGATCGCCATGAGCGCGCCGACGACGCCGAGGATCGCGCCGCCGACGAGCGCGGCGAGCAGCACCGCGATCGAGGACAGGTCGACGGTGTTGCGCAGCACGCGCGGGGCGATCAGGTAGTTCTCCAGCTGCTGGTACAGCAGGAAGAACACGGCCACGACGACGGCGGTGGGCCACAGGTCGCCGGTCACCAGCGCCACGACGGTGCAGCCGACCGCGCCGACGGTCGCGCCGATGAGCGGGATGAGGTCGGTGACCGCGACGAAGAACGCCAGCGGCAGCGCGAACGGCACGTCCAGCAGGAAGAGGCAGACGAACGACGACACGCCGGCGAACAGCGAGATGATCAGGTTGCCGATCATGTACCCGCCGACCTTGTCGACGACCACGTTGATCGCCTGCGCGGCGCGGGGCCGGCCCTGGCGGGGCACCAGCCGCACGATGCCGCGGCGGACGCGGGGCAGGTCCGCCATGAAGTAGATCGTGAGCACGGTGACCAGCAGGACGTTGAGCAAGGCGCTGAAGATGCCGGTGAGGACGCCGAGCGCGCCGCCACCGACCTTGGCCGGCAGGGTCTTGGCGTACTCGGTGAGCTTCTCCGTCAGCCCGTAGCGGTCGGCCACCTCGCGGTAGGTCTGCGAGCGTTCGGGCAGCTCCTGCAGGTACTGCGGGATGTTGCGCAGCAGGTCGCCGCCCTGGCCGACCAGCGGCGGGACCATCGACCAGACGAACCCGGCGAGCACCAGCAGGGCGAGGACCACGATCACGGCGACCGCGACCGAACGGCGCACCCCGCGGCGGATCAGCAGCCGCACCGCGGGGTCGAGGCTGACCGCGACGAAGACGGCGATGATCACCTGCACGAGGATCTGCCGGACGGTGTACAGCGCGAACGCGCCGGCGGCGACGGTGAGCAGGCCCAGCCCGGCGGCGACGGCCCACCGGTACGCCCGCCCGAAGTCGGTGCCACCCCCCGGACTGGTCATGCCGTCGCCTCCGCTGCGCTCCGGCGCCGTCCTGACCTGAACCCTGCGCCCATGATGACCGGCCCTCCGCTGCGCTCCGGACCGGTCATGCCGTCGCCTCCGCTGCGCTCCGGCGCCGTCCCGACCTGAACCCTGCGCCCATGATGACCGGCCCTCCGCTGCGCTCCGGACCGGTCATGCCGGCGTCATTCGCGGGTCCGCAGGATGCAGAACTCGTTGCCCTCCGGGTCGGCGAGGACGACCCAGGCGGCGTCGTCAGGCTGGCCGACGTCCACGTGGCGGGCGCCCATGTTGACCAGACGCTCCAGCTCGGCGTCCAGGTCGTCGGGGCGCAGGTCGAGGTGGAGGCGGTTCTTGGCGTGCTTGGCGTCGGCGTGGCGCAGGAAGATCAGCCGCGGCTGACCCTCGAGGCCGGAGCCGACCACGACCTCCTGCGGCGACACGCGCTCCACCCGGTGGTCGAGCACCTCCGCCCACCACCGGCCGAGCCGCTCGGGGTCGAGCGCGTCGACGATCAAGGCATCCCACCGGCTCCCCATGCGTACCTCCGTGGTCGGCGTGGGGACTCACCATACGCCGCGTCGTCAGGCGTCGCACCGCGCCGACGCGCGAGGGGACGCCACCCTAGCGCTTCTCCAGCGCCACCGTGCCGTAAACGTGCATTTTGCAAAAACCGCTGACTGATCAGCTTCTTGTTATCACCCGAACGCACGGAGTAGCTGATCAAGAGGCGCGGGGTAATTTGCCCCAAGCGCATCGTTACGGCCGCTCCCCCACGTCTGGCCGTCGTGTGCCACTTCTCCGTGCCCGCCCGCGAACGGGAGACTCAGTGCCTGCGATCGATGACTGCCTGCGGCGTGCCATGACCATTCGCGGTGCCATCGGCGCAAGCCTCATCGACTACACGACGGGGCAGTCCCTGGGCCTGCAGGGCGGCCGGGAGTCGGTGGCGCCGCACGCGGACGCGACCGCGGCGGCGCTGGGCACCGCGAGCGTCGTGCACGCCGCGATGCAGACCGCCGCGTACGCCCCGGCGGTCCCCGGCGACACGGTCGAGGACGTCATCATCAGCACCTCGGCGGCGTACCACCTGATCCGCCCCGTGCGCACCGGCTTCGACTCGCGGCTGGTGCTCTACGTGTGGCTCGACCGCGCCGAGGGCAACCTGGCGATCGCCCGGCGCCGGATCCGCTCGCTCGCCGAAGACCTCGCGTGAACAGCGGCACGCGGCACCCCGGCAAGTCCACCCGGCAGCAACCGAAGTTCGGCAAGGGCGTCACCCCGGCGAAGGCCCTCGAGCAGCTCGCCGCGCTCGGCGCGACCGGCGCGCTGACCGTGCTCGGCGAGCCCGGCGGCGTCATCTTCCTGCGCGACGGGCTGGTCAACGGCGTCGAGTCGCCGGCCGCGCCGAGCGTCGACCGGCTGCTCACCGCCGCCGGCGTGGTCGAGGAGCGGGTGTGGGAGACCATCCCGTCCCGGCCGGCCCGGGCCCTGGTCGAGGGCGGGCACGTCACCGCCGCCCAGATCGAGCTGTGCGCGCTCAACGCCCTGTACGACGCCGCGTTCTTCGTCCTGTCGACCGGGCGGGCCGAGCTGCGCTTCGCCCCGGACATCGAGCACTGGCTCGGCGCCGACTGCACCGTGACGGCGGACCAGGTGTGCGACCACGTCGCCCGGCAACGGCGCATCCTCGACGAGGTGCACCCTTCTGACGTCACAGACACCGCCCCGGTCAGGCCTGTCCTGCGGCCGGGCCTCGACCGTGTGCTGGTGTCGGGGCTGCAGTGGGAGATCGTGCTGCACGCCGACGGCGAGCGGACCCCGCAGGAGCTGGCCGGCCTGCTGGGGCGGTCCGCGTACGCGGTGACCCTCGACGTGCGGCGGCTCGCGGCGGCGGGACTGATCGAGTCGCCGCCCGCGCCGGCGCCCGCCCCGCCCGAGGCCGCCCCGGCCGACGCCGAACCGGCCGACGCCGAACCGGCCGCGGAACACCCGGACCCCGCTCCGGAACCGGACCCGCACCCGGTGGCGGCGAACGGCACCGTACCGGCGACGGAGCTGCTGCCGCAGCGGGTGCCGGGGACGTTCACGTTCGAGGACCCGCCGGCCGACACCCGGCGGCACCTGCCGGCGGGCGTCAGCGCCCTCGCCGTGCTGCCGGGCGCGATCGACAAGGTGCCGGACGACTCGCTGCTCAAACGCATCCGCTCGGCGCTGCAGTCCCTGCGGTGAGACCCGCCGGAGGAAAGGGAGGTAAAACACCGATGACCACCGACACGCAACTGCGCGGCGAACTGCTCGCGGAGCTGCACCGGCTGCGCCGGACCGTGCCGGAGCTCACCGGCTGCCTGGTCGCCAGCACGGACGGGCTGCTCATCGTGGACGACGCCGACATGGTCGTCGCCGAGGGGGTCGCCGCCCTCGCCGCCGCGTGCCTGGGGGTCAGCCAGCGCATCGCCGACAGCGCCGGCCACCAGGACTTCCAGGAGGTGCTGATCAGCAGTACCGGTGGCCACGTCGCCATGTACATGGCCGGCAACGGCGCCGTGCTGGTCCTGCTCGCCGACCACCGGGCGAACGTCGCGCGGCTGCACCACGAGGCGCGCCGGGCGATCACGGTGGTGGCCCGGGTCGTGGCCGCCGCCGCGCTCACCTTCTCCCAGGCGATCCCGGAGCCGGCCCGATGGTAGGCCGCAACGGCGGGGTCCACCGCAGGCCGAGACGAACGAACGACCCTGCCCCGAAACCCAGCAGTGACACTCCCCCCACCCACCAGCTCACGGAGGTAGCCATGGCGGACATGGAAACGGCGCTCAAGGAACTCATGACCATCGACGGCGCGGTCGGCGTCGCGCTGGTGGACTACAACAGCGGGATGGCGCTCGGCGTCCTCGGCGGTTCGAAGGACCTGGACCTCACCGTGGCGGCGGCCGGCAACACCGACGTGGTCCGCGCCAAGATGCGCACCATCGAGATGCTCAACCTCAAGGACGGCATCGAGGACATCCTGATCACGCTGAACAACCAGTACCACCTGATCCGGCCGGTCACGGGCCGCTCCGGCAAGGGCCTGTTCCTCTACCTGGCGCTGCTGCGGTCCCGGGCCAACCTGGCGCTGGCCCGGCACCACCTGTCCCGCATCGAGGAGGACCTGGACGTCTGATCCTCCTGACGGGCGTCCTGTCGGACGGACGCCCGTCAGGGACACCGCCTAACGGGTGTCGGAGGTCGACTGCTCGGCCACGGCCGCGCGGCCGGCCTCCAACCGTGCCACGGGCACGCGGAACGGTGAGCACGACACGTAGTCCAGGCCCACCTCGTGGAAGAAGTGCACCGACTCCGGGTCGCCGCCGTGCTCGCCGCAGACGCCGAAGTGCAGCTCCGGCCGGGCCGCCCGGCCCTCGTCCACCGCGATGCGCACCAGCCGGCCGACGCCGTCCCGGTCGATGGACTCGAACGGCGACACGCCGAAGATGCCCAGCTCCAGGTACCGCCAGAAGAACGCCCCCTCGACGTCGTCGCGGGAGAAACCCCAGCCCATCTGGGTCAGGTCGTTGGTCCCGAACGAGAAGAAGTCGGCGGCCTGGGCGATGTCGCCCGCGGTGAGCGCCGCCCGGGGCACCTCGATCATCGTGCCGATCTTCACGTCCACGTCGTGCTCGCCGATGATCTTCTCCGCCTCCGCGCGGATCGTCTCCAGCTCCTGCACCGCGCCGACGAGCGGCACCATGATCTCCGGCCGCGCGCCGTCGACCTGCGCCGCGGCCTCCACGATCGCCCGTACCTGCATCGCGAACAGCCCGGGGATGACCAGCCCGAGGCGCACCCCGCGCAGGCCCAGCATCGGGTTCTCCTCGTGCATGCGGCGCACCGCGTCCAGCAGGTCCTTGTCGTGGCCCGGGTCCTGCCCGCGCTCCTCGGCGACGGCGACCTTCACCGCGAGGTCCTCCAGCGGCGGCAGGAACTCGTGCAGCGGCGGGTCGATCAGCCGTACGGTCACCGGCAGGTCCCGCATCTGGCGGAACAGCTCGACGAAGTCGTCCCGCTGCAGGGGCAGCAGCTCGGCCAGGGCCGCGTCGCGCTCCTGCGGGGTGCCGGCCAGGATCAGCCGCTCGACCAGGGCGCGGCGCTCGCCGAGGAACATGTGCTCGGTGCGGCACAGCCCGATGCCCTGCGCGCCGAACCGGCGGGCCCGCGCCGCGTCCTCGCCGGTGTCGGCGTTGGTGCGGACCTTCAGCCGCCGGGTGGCGTCGGCGTGGGTGAGGATCCGGTGCACCGCCGACACGAGCGGGTCCGCCGCCGCGTCGAGGGTGCCCTCGAAGTACTGCACGACCGGCGACGGCTGGACGGGCACCGCGCCGAGGTACACCCGGCCGGTGGTGCCGTCGACGGAGATGACATCGCCCTCGGACACCACGTGGCCGTCCACCGTGAACTGCCCCTTGTGGAGGTTCACGTCGAGGTCGTCGGCGCCGCACACGCACGTCTTGCCCATGCCGCGGGCGACCACGGCGGCGTGCGAGGTCTTGCCGCCGCGGCTGGTCAGGATGCCCTGCGCGGCGATCGCGACGCGCCGACACCCCGGGTCAGCTGCTCGGGCTCCTGCGACAGGTCGAACGTCGGGAACATCAGCTGCGCCAGCTGTGCGCCGTTGACCCGCCGCAGCGCCTCGTCCAGGTCGATGACGCCCTCGTCGACGAGGTGCGTGGCGATGACGAACGCGGCCGCCGCGGTCCGCTTGCCGACCCGGGTCTGCAGCATCCACAGCTTGCCGCGCTCGATGGTGAACTCGATGTCGCACAGGTCCGAGCTGCTCGCGCGGGTCCTGCGGGAAGTCGCGGCCCGTGTGCTCGCGGAAGATCTCCTTGTACCGGCCGACGAGGCCCCGCAGCGCGGCCGCGTCGAGCCCCAGGTCGTCCCGGGTGCCCGCGGCGAGCTTCGCGTCGTCGAGCGCGTGCTCGAACTCCTCGCCGGGCACGTCGCACACGGTCTTGCCGAACATCTGGATCAGCCGGCGGTAGGAGTCCCAGGCGAACCGCTCGTCGCCGCCGGCCTGCGCGGCGAGGCCGGCGACGCTGCTGTCGGTGAGCCCGACGTTGAGCACCGTCTCCATCATGCCCGGCATCGAGAACTTGGCCCCCGACCGGACGGACACGAGCAGCGGGTCGCCGCTGTCGCCGAGCCGGCGGCCCATCTTGGCCTCCAGCGTGGCCAGGTGCTCGCCGACCTGCCGGTCCAGGCCACCTGGCAGTTCGCCGGTGCGCAGGTACTCCCGGCACGCGTCGGTGGTGATGGTGAACCCGGGCGGCACCGGCAGGCCGAGGTTGGTCATCTCGGCGAGGTTGGCTCCCTTACCCCCGAGGAGGTCCTTGAGATCCCGGTTTCCCTCTTCGAAGTCATAGACGAACTTTCCCACTGACGCCTCCACTACCCTTACCTGGTGCGGGCTTAGCCATCGTTAGGGTTCCCGTGTGCGGCACACCGTAAAGCGGTGCACTGCCCTTTGGCAGCGCGATATGACAAGTCGCACAAGGAACGGCACAAGTGGCTCGTACGGGTGCATTTGGGAGCGCTCCACCAAGCAACTTCGCGCATCGTTCCGTATCGCGCCCGGTTTGCCGCATTTCCGTTCCCGCACTTCGGGATGCGTGTACCTGCATTCAGTCGATACTTTTCGAGCACCAGCGAGCATCGTTTCTGCGCGCTGTTGATCGCCGCGTCAGCCTTCGCGACGCCGGCATGGCATGCTTTTTGCGTGACCCTGAAGCTCGGCCCCTACGTCGTCGACCCGCCCGTCGTGCTCGCCCCGATGGCCGGGATCACCAACGTGGCGTACCGGCAGCTGTGCCGCGAACAGGGCGCCGGCCTCTACGT
The DNA here is from genome assembly GCF_000716715.1 of Dactylosporangium aurantiacum. Classification (GTDB taxonomy): domain Bacteria; phylum Actinomycetota; class Actinomycetes; order Mycobacteriales; family Micromonosporaceae; genus Dactylosporangium; species Dactylosporangium aurantiacum. The sequence continues at coordinate 137,984 of NZ_JNYJ01000043.1, forward strand.
CTGCGAGATGATCACCACCCGCGCCCTGGTCGAGCGCAACCCGAAGACCATGAGCATGATCCAGTTCGGCGCCGACGAGAAGCCGCGCAGCCTGCAGCTGTACGGCGTCGACCCCGCCACCATCCGCAAGGCCGTCGAGATGGTGGTCGAGCAGGACCTCGCGGACCACATCGACATGAACTTCGGCTGCTCGGTGCCGAAGGTGACCCGCCGCGGCGGCGGCTCGGCCCTGCCGTGGAAGCGCCGCCTGTTCCGGGACATCGTCACGTCCGCGGTGCAGGGCGCCCAAGGGCTCCCGGTCACCGTCAAGATGCGCATCGGCATCGACGAGGACCACCAGACCATGCTGGACGCCGGCCGCATCGCCCAGGACGCGGGCGTGGCCTGGGTCGCCCTGCACGCCCGCACCGCCGCCCAACGCTACTCAGGGACGGCCTCCTGGGACGCCATCGCCCACCTGAAGTCCACATTGGACATCCCGGTCCTCGGCAACGGCGACATCTGGGAAGCCGAGGACGCCCTGCGCATGATGGCCTCGACCGGCTGCGACGGCGTCGTCATCGGCCGCGGCTGCCTCGGCCGCCCCTGGCTCTTCGCCGACCTCGCCGCCGCCTTCGCCGGCTCCTCCGCCCGCGCCCTGCCCACCCTGGGCGAGGTCGCCACCCTCATGCACCGCCACGCCACGCTGCTGGTCGAGTGGTGGGGCAAGGAGAAGGAAGGCGTGACGGACTTCCGCAAGCACGTCGCCTGGTACCTCAAGGGCTTCCCCGTCGGCGGCGAGCTGCGCGCCGCCATGGCCACCTCGTCGTCGCTGGCCGAGCTCGGCGCCCTCCTCGCCCAGCTCGACCCGTCCGTGCCCTTCCCCCGCGAGATCCTCGGCCAGCCCCGCGGCCGCACCGGCACCCCGGCCAAGGTCGTCCTCCCGCAGAACTGGCTCGACGACCGCGACGACGACACCATCCCCGAGGGCGCCGAGCTCGACGACAGCGGCGGCTGACGGCGGAGGGGTCATGCTCAATACAGCCGTCCGGAAGCCATGACCGGAAGGCCAAGGATCGGACCAAGTCACCTCAACCACGGAGCCGCACGGCGAACAGGTCTCAGCCGAGTACGTACGACTCGTCGCCGAAGTCAGCGATGATCTTCAGCTTTCCACCAAGGGCCTGGACGTAGGCGGCAAGCGTGTCCACCTCGCTGCGCGAGATCTCACCCTTTTCGATCCGGGAGACTCGCGCTTGCGTCACTCCCATCACCTTGGCGATGTCGGTCTGCGTCGCGTGTTGGCGGCGGCGGACCTCGGCCAAGCGGTAGGCACGCGCCTGGGCGATCAACTCTTGCGCGCCCATCCGGATCTCGTCGCGCTCGGCGTCAGTGAAGCCGAGCTCGGCCTTCATGTCATCCCAAGCAATGGCCTGCGGATCCTTGAGGTGGTCCATCACTGCTCACCGTCCTTCTCTTGCAGCCGCCGCAGATGCTCGGCATACGCCGTCTCAGCGATCGGTATCGCCGTCCTGTACCAACCCTGCCAGTTGCCGGCCTTGTCACCGCCGACCAGCAGCACCGCCTGCCGGACCGGATCGAACACGAACAACAACCGCACCTCGCTGGAGCCCGCCGAGCCGGGTCGCGACTCCTTCAGGTTCGCCAGCTTCGAACCCCGCACCGTATCGACCAGCGGTCTGCCCAGCGCGGGTCCCTCCGCCGCGAGCGCATCGACCGCCGCGCTGATCAGCACCAAGGTGCGCCGATCGGAATGTCGCAGATCATGCAGCCACGAGCGCACCGGCTCGACAATCACGATCGTCCACGCCACGTCGCGCCTCCGAACATGCCGCTGACAGCATATGTCACGAGTGTTATGTCGGCCAGATATTACGATCAGTAGCCGCTGGATCGCAAAGTCGGGCAGCTCGGCCCCTGCCCTGGAAGCCGCGACATCGTCACGTCCGCGGCGCTCGGGCGCTCAGGGATGCCGGTCACTGTCAAATATGCGCATCAACTTCGACCACGTGACCATGCTCGATCCGGCCCGCGCCGCCCGGGACGCGGGTGTGCGTAGGTCGCCGTACACTCCCCACCGCTGCCCAACGCTATTCCCGCACTGCATGCTCGGGCAGGCTCGCGCCCCGAAGTCCAGGTTGAACCTTTGTATTCGGCAACGGCGACGTCCGGGGAGAAGCCTCAGCTGACCGTGCTCTTCCCTGGCGAGATCCTCGGCCAGCCGCGAGCTCGTGGGCTCACCGTGGTGTCATGGCCGCCGCGACGAAGTCGCGCACGCTGGTGGGCGGGTGGCCGGTGACGGTCTCGACGTCGTGGGTGAGGCGGTCGTAGCGGCCCTCGCGGTGCAGGCGGGCCATCGTGGCGAGGTGGTCGCGCAGGTGCTCGGGCAGGCCGAGTGGGGCGAGGTCCTCGTCGAGCCACTGGCGCAGGGGCACGTCGACGTACGTGATCGGCCGGCCCAGGGCGGCGGAGAACTCGGCCGCCGTGGCGGTCATGTCCTGCGAGCGGGGGCCGGTGAGCTCGTACACCTTGCCGAGGTGCGGGGCCGGGTCGGTGAGCACCGCGGCGACCACGCCAGCGACGTCGCGGGCCGCGACCGGGGCGGTGCGGCCGGAGCCGAACGGCAGCCGGATCGTGCCGTCGGCGGCGATCGACCCGGCGGCGAACGTCGTGAAGATCGGGTTGTCGAGGAAGATCGTCGGCCGTACGTGCACGACCGGCAGGCCGGACCAGTTCAGGACCTGTTCGCTGAGCCAGTGCAGGCGGTGCTGCTTCGACTCGGTGGTGCTGGTGAGCGTCATCTGCGACACCGTCATCTGTGACATGTTGACCACCACCGCGAGGTCGGCCTGCGACCGGGCGGCGGCTGCGACGGTGACGGTCGCCTGCAGGTACCGCGACGACACGCTCATGCCGAAGTACATGCGGCCGCAGCCGTCCAGGGCGCGCACGACGTCGCCGGCCTCGGTGAGGTCCCCGGCCACGACCTCGGCGCCGGTGGCGCGCAGCGCGTCGGCCCGGTCGTCGTCGTGGTGGACGAGGGCCCGCACCGGCACATCCTGCCGCCGCAGCAGCTCCACGACGGTACGGCCGACCGACCCTACGCCGCCCGCCGCACCGGTCACCAGCACAGGCGCCGCCATGGCCGCAATCCTCGCCCGCGGCGGACACCGCCTGCCCCACCCGGTCCGGGGGACGCGGCGGTCAGTCGGAGAACTCCAGGCCCTCCGCGTGCGCGGTCAGCCCGGCCACCGACGGCGGGCTGGTGAGCAGGTCCGTGATCGTGTCGGCCTTCGGGTCGCCCGCGTCGGCGGTGGCGGCGAGGGCCAGGCGCACGTCGTACCGGCTGCGACGCAACGACACGTCCGGGCCCAGCAGTGCCCAGTAGGCGGTGCCCGGGGCGCCGTCGTGGTAGGGCAGGCCGACGCTGCCCGGGTTGACGCTGCGCAGGCCGCCGACGGTGCGATCGAACTGCAGGTGGGTGTGGCCGCCGACCAGGATCCGCTCGGGGACGCCGGCGCTCAGGGCGGCCATCCGCGCGGCGGGCGTGGCGGGGGTGACGAGCTCGGTGTCCGCACGGGGCGAACCGTGGCAGCAGCGCACCGGACCGAGGCCGGCGACCTCGACGACGACGCCGAAGTGGAAGCCGGCGAGGAACGCGACCGCGTCGACAGGGTGCCGGGCGAGCATCCACGCCTCGCGCGGGGTAGCGGCGGCGCGGTCGCCGGCGGCGAGCTCCAGCACGGCGCGGTCGGCGTTTCCGCGGACGAAGACGGCGCGCGGGCCCAGAGCGCGGACCAGCTCGACGGTGCGGACCGGTTCGGGACCCCAGGTCAGGTCGCCGCAGAAGAGGACAAGGTCGGCGGCGTGGACGTCGGGCTCGGCGAGGACGGCTTCCAGCGCCGGTACGTTGGCGTGCACGTCGGACAGCACGGCGAGCCGTTCGACGGGTTCACCGATGCGCAGGACCGAACCCCGGACGGTCACGGCTTGCGGCCGACGGCGGCGTACATCGCCACGTCCGCCGGGGTGGCCTCCGGGTACGACCCGCGCCAGTCGCAGACCGCCACGATCCCCGGCGGCACCAGGTCCAGGCCGTCGAAGAAGGCGCCGAACTGGGCGGCGGTGCGGGCGTACCCGTCGGTGCGGCCGGCGGCGAACATCGCCCGGTACGCGGCGGCGCCCGCCTCGTCGGTGAAGTCGACGGTCGCGTTCGTGGCGACCAGGTAGCTGCCGGACGGCAGCGCCGACAGCAGGGTCCGCACGACCGGCAGCGCGGCCTCGTCGGTGTGGATGAAGTGCAGGATCGCCACGAGCAGCAGGGCGACGGGGCGGTCCAGGTCGAGGGTGGCGCGCAGCTCGGGGTGGTCCAGGATGGCGGCCGGATCGCGCAGGTCGGCCTCCAGGTAGGCGGTCCTGCCCTCGGGTGTACCGGTGAGCAGTGCCCGCGCGTGGGTGAGCACGATGGGGTCGTTGTCGACGTAGACGACGCGGGACGTGGGGTCGGCGCGCTGCGCGAGCTCGTGGGTGTTGTCCGGGACCGGCAGGCCGGTGCCTATGTCGAGGAACTGGCGCACACCGGCCTCCTCGGCGAGGTACCGCACCGCCCGGCGCAGGAACGCGCGGTTGGCCAGGACGGCCGTGCGCACCGTCGGGAACGCCGCGGCGATCTCGTCGCCGGACGCCCGGTCGGCGGCGAAGTGGTCCTTGCCGCCGAGCCAGTAGTTGTAGCGGCGGGCCGGGTGCGCCACCGACGTGTCGATCCGGTCCTGTGCGGCCACGCCCGACTCCCCTCACCTGGTGACGTTCAGGCTAGTCGATGCGTTGCCGCCACCCGTGCCCGCCGCTGCCGCTACGCGCAGGCCTGCTGTTTCGGGGCGAGCGCCGCCGCCGGCGCGTCCGCCGCCACGGTCACCGACAGCTGCGCGCTCGCCGCGACCTCGGCGCCGCCGGCGGTGACGGTCCGGGAGCCGAGGTACGCGAACGTGACCGGGTCGAAGATCAGGTCACGGCGCGAGCCGTCGCGGGCGTCGCGGTACCCGACGGCGGTGCCGGGGCGGCCGGCGGCGTCCGTCACGTCCCCGACGAGCTGGGCGCCAGGGATGCGCTTGAGCGCCTGGAACACCGCCGCGCGCTGCGCCTGGGGCATCGGCGCGGCGGCCAGCTCCGTGCCGGCCTTCCACAGGTAGGAGTTCTTGTCGGCGCCGCCGCCGGGGAACCTCGCGAAATACGCCAGCATGCCCTGCGCGTCGGTGGGCAGGGTGGCGTTGAACGCGTAGTCCTGCCGGGCCGCGCCGCCCTTCACCGGGCAGAGCACGCGCACCTCGACGGTGCCGCCGGCGGGCGCGTCCGCCGGGACGGGCTCGCCCGGGTAGGGCCGCGGCGCCAGCTGCTCGGTCCGTACCGCGCCCGGCCTGGAGTTGTCCGAGGAGCTCCAGGTGGTGCGCTTCATCCGGTACAGGTAGCGGCCGCCGGCACCGAGCTCCGCCACGTCGGAGACGAGCGACTCGGTGACGACGAACTGCCCCGGCGCCGGGGTGAGCGCGCCGGGCGCCGCCGCGGCGAGGTCGAGCACCTCGGCGACGGAGACCGGCCGCAGCGTCGGCGCGGCGGCGGACGCGGAACCGGGCGCGGAGCCGGGCGCCGTCCTGCCCGTCGTGGTGGTCGGCGCGCCGCCCGGCGTGGTGCCGGTGCTCAGCAGCACCGCGACGGCCACGCCGGCCGCCGCCGTGGCGAGCCCGGCCGCGGCCAGCAGCGGGCGCCGCGACGTGCGACGGCCGGGTGCCGGGCGCTCCTGGCGCAGCATGGTCACGAAGGACCGTTCGGCCTCCGTCAGTGCTGGGCCGGACAGCTCTGGCAGCTCGCCGCGGAACTCGCGGAGTTGTCGCATGTCGTTCACAGGTCCTCCTGGATGGACGTCGGGTCCGCCCCGCCGAGTGCCGCGCGCATCCTGCTTCGAGCCCGGTTCACCCGGGACCGCACCGTTCCCACGGGCACACCGAGTGCGACCGCGATCTCCTCGTACGTGAGGTCGCCCCACGCGACGAGCAGCAGCGCGTCGCGGTACCCGGGACGCAGCCCGGCGAGGGCCGCGGCGAGCCGCCGGTTGACGGCCTCCGCGCCCAGCCGGGCGTCGCTGCCGGCCTCGAACCCCTCCGTCACCGGGTCGACCCCGGTGCGTTCGAGGGCCTTCAGCGCCCGGACCTCGGCGCGGCGCTGCCGGCCGACGAGGTTGGTGGCGATGCCGAACAACCACGGCCGGGCGTCGAGCCGGTCGGGTGCGTAGCGGTGCCGCTGCCGGAACGCCGCGAGGAACACCTCGGCGCACACGTCCTCGGCGACGGACACGCCGAGGCGGCGGGACACGTACCGGTGGATCACCGGCGCGTGCCGGCGGAAGATCAGGGCGAAGAGCTCGGGCTCATCCAGGGACCGCGCGATGATCGCGGCGTCGCCCACCGGTTCGGTGGCCACCGCTGTCCCGTTCGGTCTGGTCATCGGGCATCAGGCCTCTCGGCTGTCGGTCAGTACACCCGGTACTTGCCCGACCGCCGCGGCGCGGTTCCCGGTTCAGTCGGTGGCGGTCGCGGCGGCGCCGAACACCCACGGCGTGGTCTGCTCGATGAAGTCCGTCGGGAAGCCGGCCTTGAACGCCGTCGCCTCCTCCAGCCGCGCGACCAGCTCCGCGGGCAGCTCGACGGCGAGCGCGCCGAGGTTGTCGGTGAGCTGGTCGAGGGAGCGCGCGCCGACGATCGGGTGCACGGCCCGCGACCGGACCCTGGTCCACGCGAGCGCGACCTGCGCCGGGGTCACGCCGAGCTCGTCGGCGACGCCCTGCACCGCCCGGGCCACGGCCAGGTCGTGCTCGGAGATCGACGCCGGGTCGAGCCGCCGGGTCGGTGAGCTGCCACCGGTGTACTTGCCGGAGAGGACCCCGTTGCCGAGCGGGCTCCACGCGGCGACGGTCATCCCGAACGCCTCCGCCATCGGCAGCAGCTCCCGCTCGATGTCGCGGTTGAGCAGGCTGTACGGCACCTGCAGCCCGGCGAACGCGGTCCAGCCGCGCCACTGCGCGAGCGTGTTGGCCCGCGACACCACCCACGCCGGCGCGTCGGAGATGCCGATGTGCAGCACCTTGCCGGAGCGCACCGCGTCGTCGAGGGCCCGCATCGTCTCCTCGACCGGGGTGTGCCGGTCCCAGATGTGCACCCAGTACACGTCGAGGTGGTCGGTGCGCAGCCGGCGCAGGCTCGTCTCCAGCGACAGCCGCAGGTTCTTGCGGTGGTTGCCGCCGCCGTTGGGGTCGGCCGCGTCGCGGGTCACGCTGTACTTCGTGGCCAGCACGAACCGGTCCCGCCGGCCCTGCAGCAGCTCGCCGAGGATCTCCTCGCTGGCGCCGCCGCGGTAGTTGATCGCGGTGTCGAGCACGTTGCCGCCGGCGTCGGCGTACGCGTCGAGGATCCTGGCGCACTCCTGCAGCGGCGCGCCGACACCGCCCTGCTCACCGAATGTCATCGCGCCCAGGAACAGCTCTGACACGCGCAGCCCCGTCTGCCCCAGCGTGCGGTACCGCATCCCGACCCCCGTGATCTCGACCGATGTCCGGCGCAATCGTAGCCACACGGGAACTTCCCCGGCCGCGGCGGCGACTACCCGTCGTGGAGTGCATGCGGTACCGGGAGGCGCTGTCCGCCCGGATGGACGGCGAGGACGAGCCGGTCGCGCCGGCACTGGTCGACGCGCACCTGGCGCAGTGCGCGGCGTGCCGGCAGTGGCAGGAGCGGGCGGTCGCGGCGACGCGGATGGTCCGGCTGTGGCCGCTGCACCATGCGCCGCTGCCGGCCGAACGCCTCCTGGCCGGCTTCTCCCCGGCGACCGAAGCTCCCATCGCGGACGGCGCCGCCCCGGCGGTCTCCGGCGCCGCTTCGGCGGCTTCCCGGGCTGCGGGCGGGCGGGTCGGCAGGGCGTGGCCGGGCCGGGGACGGCTGAGCCGCGCCCGGCTGGTGCTCGGGCTGCGGGTGCTGCTCGGTGGGTTCGGCCTGGCGCAGTTCGTGCTCGGCATCGCCCAGGCGGCGAACGCCGCGACCGCCCACGTGCACCCGGCCGGGCACGTGTTCCACGAGTCGGCCGCGTGGAACGTGGCGATCGGCGCCGGGTTCGCCTGGATCGCGACCCGGCGGGCCACCCCGGCGGGCGCGCTGCCGATGCTGACGGCGTTCGTGGCGCTGCTCGCCCTGTTGTCCGCCAACGACCTGCTGGCCGGGGCGGTGGAGACGGCACGGCTGGTGAGCCACGGGTTCGTCCTGGCCGGGTACGCGATCGTCGTCGCCCTGTCCCGCCCCGCGCTCGACCCCGGCGGCCCGCCCGCCGACCGGCGGCGCCCGCCGCGCCGGTGGGGCCGCCCGCCGGGCCTCGACCTCGATCCCGCCGCCGACCCGCCTCCCCCGGCGCCGCTGCGCCTGATCCAGGGCCACGCGCGGGCGAAGCGGGCCGCCTGACCGCCGTTCAGACCCTGCGCAGCAGGTACGTGTCCATGATCCAGCCCTTGCGGGCGCGGGCGTCGCGGCGCACCGCCTCGATCTCGTCGATGACCTTGCCCAGCCGGCCGGCGATGAGCAGCTCGTCCGGGGTGCCGAGGTACGCGCCCCAGTAGATGTCGACGTCCTCGTCGCGGTACGCGCGGCAGGCCAGGTCCGCGTCGAGCATGACCACGACGTCGTCGCAGCCCTCGGGCCAGCCGGCGGCGAGGCGGCGCCCGGTCGTGATGTGGACCGGCCCCGCGACCCGGTTCAGCATGATCCGGTGCCGGGCGGTGAGCGCCTGCACGCTCGTGATGCCGGGGATCACCTCGTACGTGACCGGGACCGCGCCGCGGGCCGCGATCGTGTCGAGGATGCGGATGGTGCCGTCGTACAGCGCCGGGTCGCCCCAGGCGAGGATGCCGCCGACGCCGTCCTCGCCCAGCTCCGCGAGCAGCGCCTCCTCGATCAGCCGGGCCCGCTCGTCGCGCCAGTCCCGCACGGCGCCCGCGTAGTCGGCGGCGGCCCGGTCCCGGGGGGGGTCGGCGATGACCACCGTCCGGAACGGCCGCCGCGTGGCGAACCGCTCGCAGATCGCCCGGCGCGCCTCGGTCAGGTCCGCGGTGGTGTCCCCCTTGTCCAGGACGAAGAACACGTCGACCGCGTTCATGGCGTTGACCGCCTGCACGGTGACATGCTCCGGGTCACCCGCGCCGATTCCGATGATCAGTACCTTTCGCACCGGCCCATGATGGCAGGCGGGGCGGTGCCGGCGGACCGGCGGACGCTTGCGCATGATGGAGCGATGACACAGGACCGGTGGAGCGAGGTCATGCGCCTGCTCGTCGAGGCGATCCCGTCGGGCGCGGCGGGCGCGGCGGGCGCGGCGGGCGCGGCGGGCGCGGCGGGCGCGTCGGGCGCGGCGATTCCGGCGGGCGTGGCGACGGTGGTGGTGGACGGCACCGATGAGCGGACCGGCCAGGTGGCCGACCGCCTGGCGGCCGCGCTGGACGCCGCCGGCCGTCCCTGCACCCGGCTGCCGTCGCCCACCGGTGACGTGCCCGACACCGGCGCGGTCCTGTCCGGCGGTGCGGTGGTGGTGGCCGACGGGCCGACCGCGCGTGAGCGGCCGCCGGCGGGCGGCTGGGACGTCGTGGTGTGGTTGCGCACGTCGCGCCGGCAGCACGCCGCCGACGGTGCCCGGGGCGACACCGCGGACGTCGTCGTGGACCTGCACGACCCCGAGTGGCCGGTGATCCGCCACGTCGCCCCGCGGCTGCTGCCGCACGAGCGCTGGCACCTGGCCGAGTCCCGCGCGTTCTTCGGCGTCCGCGCCGACACCTGGGACGCGAAGTTCGGCGACGACCTTCCCGCGTACGCCGCCGCCGTCGAGGCCGCCGCCCTCCCACCCGGCGGCGTGGTCGTCGACGTCGGCTGCGGCACCGGCCGCGCCCTGCCCGCCCTGCGTGCCGCCGTCGGGCCCACCGGCACGGTGATCGGGCTGGACCACACGCCGCAGATGCTCGCCAAGGCCCGCGAGAAGGGCAACGGCGGTCTCGTCCTCGCCGACGCGGGCCGGCTGCCGTTCGCCGACGGCAGCGTCGACGCGGTGTTCGCCGCCGGCCTCGTCATGCACCTGCCGGACCCCGCCGACGGCCTGCGCGAGCTCGCCCGGGTCACCCGCCCCGGCGGCCGGCTCGTGCTCTTCCACCCCACCGGCCGCGCCACGCTCGCCGCCCGCCACGGCCGGGTCCTGCGCGCCGACGAGCCCCTCGCCGAGGGCCCGCTGACCGCGACGACCGCCGCTTCGGGCTGGCGGCTCACCACGTACGACGACGGCGCCGACCGCTTCCTCGCGCTCGCCGACCGCACCGCCCACCCGGCCCTCTGACCCCGCCGCGGCGGCCCGCCGCGGTGACACGGCTGGACGGTGACGTGGCCGGGCGGCCTCAGATGCCCAGGGCCGACTGGCGCCCGGCGGGCAGCAGCCCCCGCCCCACCAGGAACGCCCGCACCTCGGCGGCGTCGGCGGCCGGCAGCTGCTTCCACGGCACGGCGAGGGGGTTGATCCCGGCCACCGTCAGCACCCAGAACTCGGGCGTCTCCCGCACCGCCTGGACCGACTCCCAGCGGTACCCGACGTTCAGGCTCCTGGTGTGCGCCTGCACGTCGGCGTCGGTCAGCTCGTACGTGACCGTCTCCCCGAGCATCCCGGTCCTCGCCTGCGCGGCGGCCCGCGACACCAGCCACGGGAAGCACAGCAGCCCCGCCCCCAGCGCCACCGGCGCGGCCCCGGACGGGATGTGGTTGACGGACATCACCACGCCGACCCCGGCGACGACCGCCCCGAGGATGTACAGCCGCAACAGCTTCCCACCCATCGTGGTGCGGATGGCTCGACGGGCACGCGCCGGGTCCGGCTCGACCGTGAAGCTGATGTGCATCGCTCTCCCCCATCGACGCGCACACCGTACACCTCGCCGCCGCTTCCCACGGGGCACGGTCGACGCCCACGACCTATGGCCCTCGGCCCGGCGAAACCACCGCAACGCACGGCAACGCGAGACCACGCACGGCAACGCAAGGCAACGCGAGACAACGCACGGCAACGCGAGACCGCGCACGGCAACCGGGTGCGGCCCGCGGCCCTGGGCGCAGCCGACGCCCCGCGTGCGACCCCCGCCCCACGTCCGACCCCGCCCCACGTCCGACCCCGCCCCACGCGCGACCGCGCCCCACGCGCGACCGCGCCCCACGCGCGACCGCGCCCCGGGCGCAGCCGAGCGGGCCGGGCCCCGGCCGGGTCAGATGCCGTCGGTGGCGGAGCCGACCGTCCAGTACACCCGGTTGTAGTCCTCCAGCTCGAGCTGCTCACCCGACGCGGCCAGCCGATACGTCGTCACGCCGCAGTTGGCGGGGGTCTGTCCCGCGGGCCAGCGCTGCGCCCGCTGGTAGTCCCAGCGCTCCAGCAGGAACCTGAAGCAGCGCAGGGTGCCGCCGTGCGTGACGACCATGATCTTCTGGCCGGGCCGGTCGCGGAAGAGCGTGTCGAGGAACGTGTGGACGCGGCCGGTCACGTCGGCGAGGCTCTCACCGCCGGGCGGGCGGGCCATGAAGCCGCCGAACGTCTGCCAGTACTCGTTCAGCCAGGGGAAGGCCGCCTCCGCCTCGGCGGTGGTCATGTCGTAGGCGAACCCGGGGTCACGCTCACGCACGAAGATGTTGGTGCGCAGCCGCATCTGCTCGCGCTCCTGCGGCGTATACGCCCCGAGGATCCCCTCGGCGGTCTGCACCGTGCGCGCGTAGCCGCTGGTGTAGACGTAGTCGAACACCCCGAAGCGGTCGCGGATCGCGTGGCCGGTCTGCGCCGCCTGCTTGTGCCCGTCGGCGGTCAGGTCGATGAGGTGGTCGGGCACGCCACGGACCACCTGGCGGGCGGCGTCGTCGGCGAAGTAGACGCTGCCCTTCTTCGCCTGGTTGCGCGCCGACTCGGCGTGCCGGACGAGCACGAGCAGCGCTGGACGTCTGGGCTCCATCTACGACTCGTACTGCTCGGCGGGGGCCTCGATCAACGTGATCTCGGCAACCTCGATGAACGGGATGGTCTCGCCGTTGACGGTGTCCTTCACCTGCCGGCCCGTGTAGCTGCCGGTGACCCGCAGCCACTGCTCGTCGGCGAGACCGTCGGGCAGCTGCCCCGCCAGGGCGACCTTGACCGGCCGGGCGTCGGCGGCGCAGCAGCTGACCATCATGCGCGCCATCAGCCAGGTGTCCTCGGGCCCGCGCATCGCGAACCCGGTCAGCTCGACCCGGCGCTGCCCGAGCGACGTCCCGCGGTCGAACACCGCCCGCGACGCGTAGTCCAGCATGGTCAGCTTCACCGGGTCGCCGGCCGGCAGCGGCGCGAAGTCCGACTTCTCGACCAGCGCCGACCCGGCCCGCCCGGCCGCATACGACCCGAGCGCCGGCGGCGCCACCAGCAGCAGCCCGAACACCGGCGCGAGCAGCAGCCACGCCACCCTCGGCCCGCCGGCCCCGTGCCCGTGCCCGTCGTCGTCCGCGCCCGCGTGCCCGTGCCCGTCGTCGCCGCCGGCGGCCCCGTGCCCGTGCCCGTCGTCGCCCCCGCCGGCATGCCCGTGCCCGTCGCCCCCGGCCGCGTGCGCGAGCGCTCCGGCCGGCAGGAGCTCCCGCCCGTCCCGCGCCCCGTCACCGTCGACCGGTCCACCGTCGACCGGTCCACCGTCGACCGACCCACCGTCGACCGACCCACCGCCGACCGTGCCACCGGTCACACCACCGGTCGCGGCCGGTCGGGCCGGGCGCAGCTCGAACCACAACGAGAACAGCCCCGCGACCACCAGAATCGCCCCGGACAGGATCAGATACGGCTGCAACCCCGGCTTGACGTAGTTGAGGTACTGGTCGGTGAGGCTGGCCCGCAGGACCGCGCCACCGACGAGCAGGAGGATGACCGCCTGCGCCTGCCTGTTCACAACAGCACCGTCCCGACCACTGCGGACACCCCGATCGCGAGCACGAACGTCGCCGGCGCGAACCGCAGCGCGAACCCGCGCCCGAAGATGCCGGCCTGCATGGCGAAGAGCTTGAGGTCGATCATCGGACCGACGACCATGAACGCGAGCCGGGCGGTCATGGAGAACTGGGTCAGCGACGCGGCGACGAACGCGTCGGCCTCGGAGCAGATCGACAGCAGCACCGCGAGCAGGCCGAGCACCACGATCGCGACGAACGGGTCGGCGGCGAGGTGCGCCAGCCACGTCTTCGGCACGACCACGGCGATGACGGCCGCCGACGCGGCGCCGATGACCAGGAACCCGCCGGCGTGCAGCACGTCGTGGCGGACACTGGCCCAGAACGCCGGCCACTTGTCCATCCCGTCGAGGTGCGCCCGCGACGGCATCCTCAGCCAGCTGCCCTTGCCGAACGCCTGCCACAGCCACCCCATGAGGCAGGCGACGACGAGGCTGGCGAGGGCCCGGGCGATCACGACCCGCGGCTGGCCGGGGAACGCGACGGCGGTCGAGACCAGCACGATCGGGTTGACCGCCGGCGAGGCGAGCAGGAACGCGAACGCGGCCGCAGGGGTCACGCCGCGGCGGACGAGGGCACCGGCGACCGGCACCGACGCGCACTCGCAGCCGGGCAGCACGACCCCGGCGACGCCCGCGGTCGGCACGGCCAGCGCCGGGTGCTTCGGCAGCGCCCTGGCGAAGAACGACGGCGGCACGAACACCGCGATGACCGCCGACAGCACCACCCCGAACACGAGGAACGGGATCGCCTGGGTCATCACGGACACGAACACCGTCAACCAGGTCTGCAGCGCCGGCGCCGACAGCGACTCCGTCAGCGGCCCGCGGAACAGCACCACCAGGACGAGCACCGCGGCGAGCACCTCGACGGAGCCGATGCGCCGCCGCGGCTTCTCGGCGACCGGCGGGTCCGACTGCTGAGTCAACGTCACGCCTGGAGGCTACCGTCCTGGTATGACAGAACGGCCAATGCCATGAGTACGGAATCCGAGGCGTGCGCGCTCGCGCACGGCACCGTCCAGCCGGCCGGCGACGGGCGGGCGCTGGTGGCGGTGTTCGACTCGCCGGTGGCCGCGCACCTGCTGCACTTCGCGGCCACCCTCGGCTACCGGGTGGCGCTGGCCGACCCGGACCTGAGCCGGACGCCGATCGACGCGCAGACCGACGTGGTGGTCACCGACCATGACCGGCCTGAGCTGGGTCCGGTCCTGCGCGACGCGCTCGCCTCACCGGCCCGCTGGATCGGCGTGATGGGCAGCCCGCGGCACGCCGGCCCGCACGTGGAGGCGCTGCGCGCCCTGGGCGTCGCGGACGGCGAGATCGCCCGCGTGCACCGCCCGATCGGCCTGAACATCGGCTCGAAGACACCGGCGGAGATCGCGCTCGCGACCCTCGCCGGCCTCCTCGCCGACCGCAACGGCCGACCGGGCGGAACGACGTTCTAGGACCCGGCAGAAACCCGGGACGACCCGGTCAGCAGCCCGGCAGCCGCTCGATCAGGTAGGTCTCCACCTGGTCGAGCGACACCCGCTCCTGCGTCATCGTGTCGCGGTCGCGCACCGTCACCGCGTTGTCGTTGAGCGTCTCGAAGTCGACCGTGAGACAGAACGGCGTGCCGATCTCGTCCTGCCGGCGGTACCGGCGGCCGATGCCCTGCGCGTCGTCGAAGTCGACGGTCCACCGCTTGCGCAGCTGCTTGGCCAGGTCACGCGCCTTCGGCGACAGGTCCGCGTTGCGCGACAGGGGCAGCACGGCCGCCTTGACCGGCGCCAGCCGCTTGTCGAAGCGCATGACCGTGCGCTTGTCGACGCTGCCGCTGGTGTTCGGCGCCTCGTCCTCGTCGTACGCCTCGAGCAGGAACGCCAGGACCGCGCGGGTCAGGCCGGCGGCGGGCTCGATGACGTAGGGGACCCAGCGCTCCTTCTTCTCCTGGTCGAAGTAGGAAAGGTCGACGCCGGAGTGCTTGGAGTGCGTGGTCAGGTCGAAGTCGGTGCGGTTGGCGATGCCTTCGAGCTCGGAGAACTCCTGGCCACCGAAGCGGAAGCGGTACTCGATGTCGACGGTGCGCTTCGAGTAGTGCGACAGCTTCTCCTTCGGGTGCTCGTAGAAGCGCATGTTGTCGGCGGACAGGCCGAGGTCCAGGTACCAGTTCCAGCGCTCCTGGAGCCAGTACTCGTGGGCCTCCTCGTCCTTGCCCGGCTCGACGAAGTACTCCATCTCCATCTGCTCGAACTCGCGGGTGCGGAAGATGAAGTTGCCGGGGGTGATCTCGTTGCGGAAGCTCTTGCCGACCTGCGCGATACCGAACGGCGGCTTCTTGCGGGCCGCGCCCTCGATGTTCTTGTAGTTGATGAAGATGCCCTGCGCCGTCTCGGGCCGCAGGTAGTGCAGGCCCTCGTCGTTCTCGACCGCGCCGAGGTAGGTCTTCATGAGGCCGTTGAACATCCGCGGCTCGCTGAACGTGCCCTTGTTGCCGCAGTTCGGGCAGTTGATCTCACCGAGGACGAAGGGCTTGTCGGTGCCGTGCTTCTCGACGAACGCCTCTTCGAGGTGGTCGGCGCGGAACCGCTTGTGGCACGAGGCGCACTCGGTCAGCGGGTCGACGAACGCGTCGACGTGGCCGGAGGCAACCCACACGTCGCGGGACAGGATGACGGCCGAGTCCAGGCCGACGATGTCGTCGCGCTGCTGGACCATGGTGCGCCACCACTGCCGGCGGACGTTGTCCTTGAGCTCGACGCCGAGGGGGCCGTAGTCCCAGGCGGAGCGGGTGCCCCCGTAGATCTCGCTGGACGGGAAGACAAAGCCGCGGCGCTTCGCGAGGCTGACGACGGAATCGATGCGATCGGCGGCCATGGTTCCTCCTCGGCCTCACGGCGACTGGCTGTCGGCAAGGCGGGTTTCGGGTGCTGGAATGTCGGTCAAGACGGGCAAACCGTCAACGTCCACATCGACGGTACGGTTACGCCCGGGCGAGCCGCACCAGATTATCCGCAGTGCCCGCGGGCGGGATCAGTCGACCCCTCCGCAGATCACCCACCGGGTCGTCTGCTGCAGCATGGTGAAGGTCATCAGCGACTCGCCCTGCCCCCGCCGGGTGACCTCCGCCGGGACCTGCAGGAGGTTCACGTCGACCCGGTCCTCCTGCACGGTGAAGGCGGTGACCTCGGACCGGCTGTACTCGCGCTCGTACCAGGCGACGGTGTGCGTGCGCTGCTGCTCCGGGCACAGCTGCCCGCGGGCCGTCGCGTAGTCGGCGGCCCGCAGCGCGGTCAGGTAGTCGTCGACGACGCTGGCCAGCTGGGAGCGGGCGACGCCCTCCAGGCCGGTGAGCAGGAACCCGCCGCCGAGCGCGCCGCCGACGCAGCACAGCGCCAGCACGAGCCCGCCGACGCCGAGGCCGATCCACAGGCCACGCATGTCCCGGTCGCGCGGCGGCGCCGCGAACGGCGTCACCACGCCGGGGCCCGGCGGCGGCGCCGGCACCTCGGTCGGCGGGGGCATCATGCCCCCAACAGTAGCCAACTACGCCCGGTCGCTCGCGGTGACCGTGAGCGCACCGCCGGGCGCGACCTCGGCGAGCTCCTCGAACGCCGACGGCTCGTCGAGGGACTGGGCGAGCAGCGGGGTGGCGTGCATCTTCACGTCGAAGGCCGACAATGCCCGCCGGTACGCGCCCACGGACTGCCACTCCGTGACGATGCTCCAGTGCGCGGGGTCGTCGAACGCGCGGGCGAGGCGGCCGCGGAGATACCCTGGGCAGGCCGCGAGCGCACCGAGCGCGGCGTGCGCGCGTTCCACGAAGCTTTCGTCGGCGTCGTCCAGCACGAACCGTGTCACCACCAGCATGCCGCGAGCATACGGACCCGAGGAGCCCGACCGAGATGACCCAGCGTGTTCTGACCCGGCTGGGACGGGTCAACCCGACGGCGGCGTTCCTCGGCGTCGGCGTGCTCGTGTTCGTGGCGCTGGTCCTGCCGGGGGTGGTGGGTGCCGTGGTGCTGCTCGCCCTGGCGGCGGGTGCCGGGTGGCTGCTGGCCCAGACATGGCGGGTGCACCCGCCGCGGGCGCGCGTGATGCGGCTGGTGATCCTGGGGCTGGTCGTGCTGCTGGCGGTCGCCAAGCTCACCTGAAGTTGACAACGATTCCCATTATCGGGCACGCTCGGCGGCGTGGTACTTGAGGTGGACCGGGCCGTCGTCGCCTACGACGGCCGCCCCGTGCTCGACGGCGTGTCGCTGCGCGTCGACCCGGCGGAGGTCGTGGCGATCCTCGGCGCGAACGGGTCCGGCAAGTCCACCCTGGTGAAGTCCGCGCTGGGTCTGGTACCCCTCGCGCAGGGCGAGGTCCGGCTCTTCGGCACCCCCTTGCGACGCTTCCGCGCCTGGCACCGGCTCGGCTACGTCCCGCAGCGCGTCGGCGCCGGCAGCGGCGTGCCCGCCACGGTCGGCGAGGTCGTGGCCGAGGGCCGGCTCGCCCGCCGGGGGTTCCTGCGCCTGCCGTCGAGCGCCGACCGGCGCGCGGTCGAGGAGGCGCTCACCGCCGTCGGCCTCGCCGACCGGGCCCGCGAGCCGGTGTCGGTGCTGTCCGGCGGGCAGCAGCAGCGGGTCCTCATCGCCCGCGCCCTCGCCGGCGCGCCCGAGCTGCTGGTCCTCGACGAGCCGACGGCCGGCGTGGACGCCGCGAGCCAGGAGGCGTTCGCCGGGTGCCTGGGCCGGTTCGTCGGCCAGGGCGGCACCGTGGTCTTCGTCGCGCACGAGCTGGGCCCGCTGCGCCCCCTGATCACCCGCGCGGTCGTCGTGCACCACGGCGAGATCATCCACGACGGCGCGCCCCCGGAGCCGGCCGGCCACCACGCCGAGCCGGACCACGACCACGTCCACCCCCACGCCGCCGTCGAGGCGCCCGGCCTCCTGGGCAACGCATGAGCGGCCCGCAGCGGAGCGAGGAGCCGCGAATCAGCAGCTCAGGGTGGAGCTCAGGCCGGCGCCGCAGCGCAGCGGAGGTGACGGCATGAGCGGCCCGCAGCACAGCGGAGGGCTGCGAATCGACAGCTCAGGGTGGAGCTCAGGCCGGCGCCGGAGCGCAGCGGAGGTGACGGCATGAGCTTATTTACGTACGACTTCATGATCCGGGCCCTGATCGGGGCGCTGATCACCGGCGCGTCGGCGCCCGCCATCGGCATCTACCTGGTGCAGCGCCGGCTGTCGCTGATCGGTGACGGTCTCGGTCACGTGGCGCTCACCGGTGTCGGCTTCGGCCTGCTGCTGCACCAGTCGCCGGTGTTCATGGCGGTCATCGCCGCCGCGCTCGGCGCCGTCGTCATCGAGCTGGTCCGCGAGCGCGGCAGGACCTCCGGCGACGTCGCCCTCGCCATGCTGTTCTACGGCGGCATCTCCGGCGGCGTGGTCCTGGTCAACCTGTCCGACGAGCAGAGCAACCGCAGTCTCGTCACGTACCTGTTCGGCTCGCCGCTCACGACGAGCCGGCAGGACCTGACGGTGATGCTCATCCTCGGCTGCGCGGTGCTCGCGGTGGCGGTCCTGCTCCGCCCGTGGCTCTTCGCGGTCTGCCACGACGAGGAGTACGCGCGCGTCTCCGGCCTGCCGGTCCGCGCCCTCAACCTCGTCCTCGCCGTGACGACCGCGGTCACGGTCACGGTCGCCATGCGGGCCGTCGGCCTGCTGCTGGTCAGCGCCCTGATGGTGGTGCCGGTCGCGACCGCGCAGCAGATCACCCGCGGCTTCCGCACCACGATGCTGGTCGCGGTGCTGCTCGGGCTGGCCGCCTCCGGCGGCGGCATCTGGGTCTCGACCGCCGCCGACACCGGCCCGGGCGCGACCGTGGTCCTGCTCGCCATCGGCGGCTTCTTCGCCGTCACCGTCGGCGTCTCGGCGTGGAAGGCGGTGCGGCGCCGCCGTACCGGACCACCACCGCCGGTCGCGGACCGCACTACGCCCGAGGTGGTGCTCGACCGTGTGGACCATGGTTACTGACAACGGTTACCGTTGCGCATATGTCGAGCATTGAGGGTTACGAGGCGGCCGGCGAGCTGTTGCGTGCCCTCGCCGCCCCGCTGCGCATCCGCATCGTGACCGAGCTGGCCGGCGGTCCCCGCTGCGTGCACGAGCTCGTCGACACGCTCGGCGCCCCGCAGCCGCTCGTGTCGCAGCACCTGCGTGTCCTGCGCGGCGCCGGTGTGGTGCGCGGCTCCCGGCGGGGGCGGGAGATCGCGTACGCGCTCACCGACGACCACATCGCGCACATCGTCGCCGACGCCGTCTCCCACGCCCGCGAGGCCGGCGGCTCCTGAGCGCACCCTGGCGCATGGTCACAGTGCGGCCACAGCGTCGGTACGTCAGGCTTGACTCGTGAAGCTCTATGCCGACCGTGCCCCCACCGCCCTGCGGCAGTTCCTCACCGACGTGTTCGTGGTCGTCTGGATCTACGTATGGATCAGGCTGGGCATGACGCTGTTCGATCTCATTCAGAAGCTGGCGGCGCCCGGCAGGAAGCTCGAAGGCGCCGGCACGGGCCTCGCGGACAACCTCCAGGGCGCCGGCGACAAGATCAATGGCGTGCCGGGTGTACCGGACTCGGTCGCCGCCCCCTTCACCAACGCGGCGAACGCGGCCCGTTCCCTCGCCGACGCCGGCCGCGAGCAGCAGGAGATCGTCAACGACCTCGCCTGGATCATGTCGGTGCTGGTGATCGCGGTGCCGGTCGCCCTGGTCGTGCTGCTGTGGCTGCCGCTGCGGATCCGGTGGATGCGCCGGGCCGGGTCGGCGGCGCGCCTGCGCGGCGCGACGGCCGGCCGTGACCTGCTCGCCCTGCGGGCCCTGGCGACCCAGCCGCTCGGCCGGCTGGTGAAGATCGACCCCGACATCGCGGCGCTGTGGCGCAAGGGCGACAAACAGGCGGTCGAGGCCCTCGCCACCCTGGAGCTGCGCAGCCTCGGCCTGCGCTGACCCACCGCCACGGGCCGGAGATCGGCTCGACAAGCCGGCGGCCGCCGGCACGGATGCCGGCGGCCGCGGAAGGTGCGGACGGTGCGGTGCTCAGAAGCGGCGCCGGACGTCCTCGGCGGTCGACTCGCCCGGCTCCCACGTGGCCAGCCACGGCCCCGACGCGGCCGGCGGGATGATGCCCTCCTCCAGCGACAGGTACCGGCCGGCGATGACCCGCTTCGCGGCGGCGGCCTCGACCGCGTCGGCGTTGTCCCACAGGTCGCGGAACAGCGCCTCGGCGCGCAGCGTCGCCTGGCGGCAGAACAGGTCCGCCAGCTCGATGCCCTCGGGGCGTCCGGCCCGCTCGCTGTTGGCCTTGACGCAGGCGGCGGACATCGCGAACAGCTCGGCGCCGATGTCGACGATCCGGCCGAGGAACCCCTGCTTGTGCTCGAGCCGGCCCTGCCAGCGGGCCATGCCGTAGAAGGTTTCCCGGGCCAGCCGGCGCGAGGCGCGCTCGACGTAGCGCAGGTGCTGCGCGAGCGGGCCGAAGTCGCTGAAGCCGGACGGGAGCTGGCCCTTGCCGGCGACCAGGGTCGGCAGCCACCTGGCGTAGAACCCGCCGGCCTTGCCGGCCGCCTTGGCCTTCGCGCCGAGCCCGGCGTCGGGGTCGATGATGTCGCCGGCGACGGACAGGTGCGCGTCGACCGCCTCACGGGCGATCGCCAGGTGCATGATCTCGGTCGAGCCCTCGAAGATGCGGTTGATCCGCAGGTCGCGCAGGATCTGCTCGGCGGGGATCGGGCGTTCACCGCGGGCGGCGAGGGAGTCGGCGGTCTCGTAGCCGCGGCCGCCGCGGATCTGGATCAGCTCGTCGGCGACCTTCCAGGCCAGCTCGCTGGCGTACAACTTGACGAGCGCCGCCTCGATGCGGATGTCGTTGCGGTCGTCGTCGGCGAGGCGGCACGACAGCTCCACCATCGCCTCCATGCCGTACGTGGAGCCCGCGATGAACGCGATCTTCTTCGCGATGGCCTCGTACGAGCCGATCGGGCGGCCCATCTGGACGCGTTCGGCGGCCCATTCGCGGGCCACGTTGAGGCACCACTTGCCGGCGCCGACGCACATCGCGGGCAGCGACAGCCGGCCGGTGTTGAGGGTGCTCAGCGCGATGCGCAGGCCCTGGCCCTCGCCGCCGATGACGTTCGCGGCGGGCACCCGCACGTCGTGGAAGCGGGTCACGCTGTTCTCCAGGCCGCGCAGGCCCATGAACGCGTTGCGCCGCTCGATCGTCACGCCCGGCGCGTCGCCCTCGACCACGAACGCGGTGATGCCGCCGCGGTGGCCCTCACTCTTCGGTACCAGCGCCATCACCACGAACAGGGTGGCCAGGGTGCCGTTCGTGGCCCACAGCTTGACGCCGTTGAGCAGGTAGTCGCCGTCCTCGGTGGGCACGGCGGAGGTGCGCAGGTTCGCCGGGTACGAGCCGACCTCCGGCTCGGTGAGCAGGAACGCGGACACCTCCCCGCCGGCCAGCCGGGGCAGGAACCGCTGCTTCTGCTCATCGGTGCCGACGAGCTTCAGCGGCTGCGGCACGCCGATCGACTGGTGCGCCGACAGCAGCGCGCCGATCGACGGGTTGACCGACCCGACGAGCGCGAGGGCCCGGCAGTAGTCGAGGTTGGACAGGCCGAGCCCGCCGTACTTCGTGTCGATCTTCATCCCGAACGCGCCGAGGCTGCCCAGGTCGCGGAGCACGTCGTCGGGGATCCGGGCGTCGCGCTCGATCTGCTGGCCGTCGACGCCGCTGATGTACGCCCGCAGCTTGGCGAGGAACTCCTGCCCGGCCTCGGCCTCCTTGTCGGCCGGCGGCGGGTCGATCAGGTCGAGGCGGAAGCGGCCCAGGAACAGCTCCTTGCCGAAGCTCGGTTTGCGCCACTCCGTCTCGCGGCTGGCCTCGATGACCTTCCGCGCCTGCCGCTCGGTGTGCGTGTTCGCTGTTTCGCTCGTGGTCGTGGCCGTGCTCGCGTCCGTGTGCGCTGCGCTGTCGGCGACCTGCGTCATTGCGGCACCCCCAGGTGTCAGTCCTGTACCGACCAGGCTATTACCCGCGAGTAGCGAAGGCCATGCCCCGCGGAGAAGGATCAAGCGCCGTGATTTTGGCGACCGGAACTTCGACCGTGGTCCGTTCGCTGTTACCGTCGGGAAACAACTGCACATCCGACAGGGGAGCGCACAGCGCTGAGAGTGCGGCGGCCGGGCCGACGCAGACCCTCGAACCTGATCTGGGTAATGCCAGCGCAGGGAGCTCGGTCACCTCACGCCACGCGCCGCGTCCGGACCCCCCGGGCGTGGCGTCGCGTCTCCTTCTGGCTCACCCCCGAACCAGGAGGCACTGCAATGGAAACCCGTTGGCGGACCGTCGACATCATCGTCGCCTCGGTCATCGCGGTGGCGTTCGCCGCCGTGTTCTACGCGTGGAACAACCTGTGGAACGCGATGGAGAGCGTCGCGCTGCCGTGGCGCGCGTTCATCTACGGCGTCTGGCTCGTCCCTGGCGTGCTCGGCCCGCTGGTGATCCGCAAGCCGGGCGCCGGGCTCTACACCGAGTTCGTCGCGGCGCTGGTCTCGGCCCTGTTCGGCTCGACCTGGGGCCTCGGCGTGCTGCTGTCCGGCCTGGTGCAGGGGGTCGGCGGCGAGTTCGGGTTCGCGCTCACCGGGTACCGCAGCTTCAAGCTCGGCAACGCGCTCGTCGCCGGGGCCCTCGCCGGTGGCGGTGCGGCCCTGCTGGACCTCAACCTGTACTACGGCGCGTTCAGCAACACCGACAAGGCCCTGTACGCGGCGATCGTCATGGCGAGCGGCGCGGTCGTCGCCGGCGCCGGCTCGTGGGCGCTGCAGCGCTCCCTCGCCACCACCGGCGTCCTCGACCGCTTCCCGTCGGGGCGCGAACGGGCCGCCGTCTAACTATCCGTGAGCGTTGTCGAGTTCCGAGGGTTCGGGTGGCGGCACGCCGGGCGCAAGGCCTGGGCGGTCCGCCACTTCGACCTGCGGATCGAGCACGGCGAGCGGGTGCTGCTCGCGGGCGCTTCCGGCGCCGGCAAGAGCACCCTGCTCGCCGCGCTGGCCGGCCTGCTCGCCGAGGACTCCGGCGAGCAGGAGGGTGAGGTCCTCGTCGACGGCCGGCCCGCGCGGCAGCACCGGGCCGGCACGGGCATCGTGTTCCAGGACCCGCAGACGCAGCTGGTGATGAGCCGCAGCGGCGACGACGTCGCGTTCGGCCTGGAGAACCGGGGGGTGCCGCGCGCCGAGATCTGGCCGCAGGTGGACGCCGCCCTGGCCGCCGTCGGGTTCCCGTACGGCCGGGACCGCGACACCGCCGCCCTGTCCGGCGGTGAGCAGCAGCGGCTCGCGATCGCCGGCGTGCTCGTGTCGCGGCCGGGGCTGCTGCTGCTCGACGAGCCGACCGCGAACCTGGATCCCGAGGGTGCGCAGCTGGTACGTGCGGCGCTGGGCAAGGCGCTGCACGACGTCGACGCCACGATGATCCTGGTCGAGCACCGGTTCGGGGAGGCGCTGACCCTGGTCGACCGGGTGGTGACCCTCGGCGGGGCGCAGCCGCCGCTGGTCGTGCCGGACCGCCGGGCCCGCACCGCCCCCGGCGACGTCCTGCTGACCGCGCAGCGGCTCGCCCTGCGGCACACCGGCAACGTGGTCGACGAGGTCGTCCGCGCCGGTGAGGCGCTCGCGGTCGAGGGCCCGAACGGCGCCGGAAAGTCGACCCTGGCGCTGCTGCTGGGCGGCCTGACGAAGCCGGCGGCGCCGGGCCGGGTCGTCGCGCGCGGCGAGCCCCGGCCGCCGCACCGGTGGCGGGCGGCGAAGCTCGCGGGCCGGATCGGCTCGGTGTTCCAGAACCCGGAGCACCAGTTCGTCACCGCGACCGTCCGTGACGAGCTGCTTCTCGGCGGGCGCGACCCGAAGGTCGTCGACGAGCTGCTGACCCGGCTGCGCCTGGACCGGTTGGCGCTGGCCAACCCGTACACCTTGAGCGGCGGTGAACAGCGGAGACTGAGCGTGGCGACGGCCCTGGCGGCCGCCCCTGAGCTGCTGATCCTCGACGAGCCGACGTTCGGCCAGGACCCGCTGACCTGGCGGGAGCTGGTCGAGCTGCTCGCGGACCTGCGCGACGAGGGGCGCGGCCTGGTGATCGTCACCCACGACGCGCAGCTCGTGGAGGCGCTCGCCGACCGCCGGCTGAGGCTGGAGCGGCGATGAGCGTCTCCGGCGGCCTTTCCGGCGCGCGTCCGCGCGGGCTCTTCGGCGGGCGGGTCACCGGCTGGGTGCGGGACCGGGACGCGACCGCGAAGCTGCTCGCCGCGGCGCTGCTCACCGCCGCCGTGCTCAGCACCGTCGACCCGTTCGTCACCGCCGTCGCGATCGCCGTGGAGCTGGCGCTGCTGCCGCTGACCGGCCTGAGCGGGCCGGCCCTGTGGCGGCGCGGCTGGCCGCTGCTGCTGTCCGCGGCCGTGGTGCTGGTCTTCACGGTGCTGCTCGGCGCGAAGGAGGGGCCGGTCGTCGGCACCGTCGCCGGGTTCGAGGTGCACGAGCCGGCACTCGGGTACGCGCTGCGTCTCATCGCGATCGGCCTGCCCGGGTTCGTGGTGTTCGCGACGATCGACCCGACGGACCTCGCCGACTCGCTCATCGCGCACCTGAAGGTGCCGCCCCGGTTCGCGATCGGCGCGCTCGCCGCGTTCCGGCTGGTGCCGCTGCTCACCGAGGAGTACCGGCTGATCCGGCTCGCCCGCCGGGCCCGCGGCATCGACGGCGGCTGGAACCCGGCCCGCCACGTGCGGCTGGCCGTGTCCGCGACGTTCGGGCTGCTGGTCGGCGCGATCCGGCGCGGGATCCGGCTGGCGACCGCGATGGAGGCCCGCGGGTTCGACCGGGGCCTGCCCCGCACCAGCGCCCGCGAGACCCGTTTCGGCTGGTCCGACGGGTTGGTGGTGGCCACCGGCGCGATCCTCGCGGCGGCATTGATCTTGCTGAAGTTCGTGCACACATAGCCACGTCGCTACCTGATGTTCGTTCGGGCGGTCGAGATTCCGAAGTGAGGACCATCGACCCGAACGGAGCCCCCATGGGCCACGGCCACCACCATCACCACCACGAGGACATGCCGCAGGGCACCGGCGACGTGCCCGCCGTCTTCGACGCCTCGATCCCCGACACCGAGCTGTCCCCCGGCGACGTCTCCCGCCGCGGCTTCCTGCGCCGCGCCGGCCTCCTCGGCGCCGCGGCGGCCGCCGGCGGCGCCCTAGCCAACGCCGGTGCCGCGCACGCGCACGACGACGAGCACGCCGGCTTCGACAGCCACGGCCGCCCCGTCGGCAACGGTTACAAGTGGCTCGCCGGTGACCACCACATCCACACGCAGTTCTCCAGCGACGGCATGTACCGCGTCGGCGACCACGTGAAGCACGCGTCCGCCTACGGCCTGGACTGGATGGTCATCACCGACCACGGCAGCGTCCAGCACGCGAAGATCGGCGTCGAGAAGGTCAACCCGGCGATCCGGGACGCCCGCGACGACTACAAGGACATGCTGGTCTTCCAGGGCCTGGAGTGGAACATCCCGGCCGCCGAGCACGGCACCGTCTTCGTGCACCCCGGCGCCAACGAGGTCGCGGTGCTCAAGGAGTTCGAGCACAGCTTCGACGGCTCGGCCGTCGGCGCCGTCGACCCGTCCCTGGTCACCGAGGCCCTCGCCATCGCCGGCGTCAAGTTCCTCGGCGAGCAGGTCACGAAGCGCCGGGTCCAGGACGCCCTGTTCCTGGCCAACCACCCGGCCCGCAACGGCATCGACTCGCCGCACGAGATCCGCGGCTGGCGTGACGCCGACCCGCGCATCGCGATCGGGTTCGAGGGTGCCCCCGGCCACCAGGCGGCCGGCATCGCGAAGCCGAACGGCGGCGGCTCCGCCCGCGGCTTCTACGGCAACGCGCCCGGCGCCAGCTCCTTCGCCGGGTACCCGCCGGAGAGCTACCGCACCTGGGGCGGCTTCGACTGGATGACCTCCACCGTCGGCGGCCTCTGGGACAGCCTCCTCGCCGAGGGCAAGGCGTGGTGGATCACCGCGAACTCCGACTCGCACGTCGTGTACGAGGAGACCGCGAAGCGCCCCGACAACACGGACTTCAACGCCAACGGGTTCCACTTCGACCCCGTCTACGGGCAGCCGACCAGCCTCACCCCCGGCGACTTCTGGCCCGGGTACTACAGCCGCACCCACGTCGGCTCGCGCAACTTCAGCTATGCGGCGGTGATGGAGGGCCTGCGCGCCGGCCGGATCTGGGTCGACCACGGCGGCCTGATCAGCGGGCTCGACGTGCAGGTGCGGGCCAAGGGCGCCTACGGCGGCGTCACCCTCGGTGACTCGCTCGTCCTGCGCCGCGGCCAGCGCGCCGAGCTCGTCATCCGGATCGACCTCGCGAACACCCCGAACTGGGCGAACTTCGTGCCGACCCTCGCCCGCGTCGACGTGATCAAGGGCGACGTGACCGGTGCCGTGTCCGACAAGGACGCGTTCAAGGCCCCGAACACGAAGGTCGTCAAGTCCTTCGAGGTGAACAAGTCGACCGGCACGGTCTCCTTCACCTACGACCTCGGCCCCGCCGACCAGCCGTTCTACGTCCGCCTCCGCGGCACCGACGGCAACCGCACCGCCCCCGGCTACCACGGCGCCGCGGTCGACCCGGCGGGCCCCGCGATCGACGTGGTCGGCGACGCCGACCCGTGGAAGGACCTCTGGTTCTACGCCAACCCGATCTGGGTCCTGCCCCGGTGACGGTGTTCCCCGACGTCCAGACGGCCGACCATCACATCCTGGTGGCCGGCCGCCCGGCGTTCACCTGGTTCGAGTCCGGCCAGGTCCACGTCGGCTCCGAAGGCGTCCCACCGGAAGGCGCCCGCGCCGTGCTCTTCCCCGGCTCCGACAAGCTCACCGGCGTGATCCCCGTGTCGGCGGTACTGTCGGAGTCGGCGATCGAGCAGGTGGTCATCCTGGGCGGCCTGACCGCCGTCCCCGAGATGTTGATCGACACCGGCGACTTCGTCCGCCCGATCTGGCGCGCCGGCACACTCACCCTGGTCACCCAGTTCGCCCGCGGCGGCGTCCTGGTCCCCTTCGAGTCAGCCGCTCAGATCCCCTGCTGCGGCAGCCACTAGCAGTTCTCGCTTCGGCGGCTGTCGCCGCGGCGGCCGGGGGGTTCCCACCCCGGAGCCCCCCATGCTCGCTGGCGCTCGCACTGCCATGCGCTGCGCGCGGCAGCCTCACCCGCATGCGCGCCGCATCCCGGTGGCCGGGCGCCGCCCGGCCCGCCCGCCGATCTCGCCCACTAACCCGCTCGATCGCAGCAACCCGACCACCGATCAACACGACGCGGCGACGATCCGTTCACCATCAGCACCAGCGGGCGCCGGCAGCCGACCAACCCGCCGCTGCTCGTTGACCTTGGACACTTTGACCGGCCCTGGGCGGCAAAAGTGTCCAAGGTCAACCGGGCCGGACTCGTCGACCCGAGCACAAGCGCCGCCAGCGCGCTCCCGCCTGGCGGGTCCGTCGCCGCCAGGCAGTCCCCGGTACGACGCCCGGCTCGGTCGCCGGAGTCCTCTTCGGTCAGCGGGCCCGGACGGCGTCCCGCCGAGGCGTCCAGAGCATCAGGTGGTCAGGGTCGGCACGACCGGGTTGGGGATCGCCCCGCCGAAGCGGCGGTCGCGCTTCGCGTACACCTCGCAGGCGTACCACAGGTGGCGGCGGTCGAAGTCGGGCCACAGCGTGTCGACCGAGACGAACTCAGCGTAGGCCGCCTGCCAGATCATGAAGTTGCTGGTCCGCATCTCGCCCGAGCTGCGGATCAGCAGGTCGACGTCGGGCAGGTCGGGTTCGTCGAGGTACCGGGCGAACGTCTTCTCCGTGATCCGGTCCGGCTTGAGGCGCCCGGCCTGCACGTCGGCGGCGATGCGGGCGGCCGCGTCGGCGACCTCGGCCCGGCCGCCGTAGTTGACGCACATGGTGAAGGTGAGCTTGTCGTTGCGCCTGGTGAGCTGCTCGGCGTACTCGAGCTCGTTGATGACGCTGCGCCACAGGCGGGGGCGGCGGCCGGCCCAGCGGACGCGGATGCCCATCTCGTGGAACTCGTCGCGGCGGCGGTGGATGGTGTCGCGGTTGAAGTTCATGAGGAAGCGGACCTCGTCGGGGGAACGCTTCCAGTTCTCGGTGGAGAAGGCGTAGGCGCTGACGTACTTGACGCCGAGCTCGAGCGCGCCTTCGATCACGTCGAAGAGGGCGGCCTCGCCGGCGGTGTGCCCGGCGGTGCGGGGCAGGCCACGCTGCTTCGCCCAGCGGCCGTTGCCGTCCATGATGATCGCCACGTGCTGCGGCACGGCCTCCTTCGGCAGTGCCGGCGGACGGGCGCCGGTGGGGTGCTGCGACGGCGGACGGAAGTTGCTCACGAGCTTTCCTTTCGGCCCCGGGCGGTGTCGTCCCGGTCTACGAGCGGGAGCGAGCGTAGCGCCCGCTCCATGTGCCACTGCAGATGCGCCGCGACCAGCCCGCTGGCCTCGCGCCGATGGTTGGGTTCGCTGGCGTCGGCGACCACCCAGTCCGATTCCGCGAGCGCCACCATGAGCTCGATCGTCGCAGGCGCCGGGTGCGACGCGCCGGGCGGGCGGCAGTCGGGGCAGACCACGCCGCCGGCGGCGAGGGAGAAGCCGCGGTGCGGTCCGGGGGTGCCGCAGACCGCGCACTCGCGCAGCGCGAGGGCGAGGCCGGAGACGCCCATCGCCCGCAGCAGGTACGCGTCGAGGATGAGGCTGCTGGCGTGCTCGCCGTTGGCGAGGGCGCGCATGCCGCCGAGGGTGAGGTGGAACAGCCGCAGCGCCGGTTCCTCCTCGATCGGGGTCAGCCGGATCGCGGTCTCCGCGATGGCGGACGCGACCGTGTACCGGGGGTAGTCGTCGAGGAACCGGCGGCCGTACAGCTCGATGCCCTCGACCTGGCTGACGACGTCGAGGGTGCGCCCTTCCAGCAGCTGCACGTCGACGTGGCCGAACGGTTCGAGGCGGGCGCCGAACTTGGACATGGTGCGCCGGACACCCTTCGCGACCGCGCGGACGCGGCCGTGCCGGCGGGTGAACAGGGTGATGATCCGGTCGGACTCGCCCAGTTTCTGCACCTGCAGCACGACCGCGTCGTCGCGGTACAGCTTGCCCTTGAACCCGACGCCGGACATGTCGCAGCCCCTCAGAAGCCCAGGCGGCGCAGCTGCTTCGGGTCGCGCTGCCAGTCCTTGGCGACGCGGACGTGCAGGTCGAGGTAGACGCGGCCGCCGACGAGGTCCTCGATCTCGCGGCGGGCGCGGGTGCCGACGTCCTTGAGGCGGCTCGCCTGGTGTCCGATGACGATCGCCTTCTGGCTGGGGCGCTCGACGTAGATGTCGGCGAAGACCCTGGTCAGGCCGTCCTCGGGGATGACCTCCTCGACGAGGACGGCGATCGAGTGCGGCAGCTCGTCGCGGACGCCTTCGAGGGCGGCCTCGCGGATCAGCTCGGCCATCAGGACGTGCTCGGGCTCGTCGGTGAGCATGCCGTCGGGGTACAGCTGCGGCGACTCCGGCAGGTGGCTGATCATGACGTCGACGAGGGTCTGGACCTGCGCGCCGGACACGGCGCTGACGGGCACGATGTCGGCGAACTCGCCGAGGTCCTGCACGGCGAGGAGCCGCTCGGCGAGCTTGCCGCGGTCGACGAGGTCGGTCTTGGTGACCACGGCGACGACGGTGGCCTTCAGCGCGGCGATCTCGCCGGTGATGAACCGGTCACCGCGCCCGATCTCCTCGTCGGCGGGCAGGCACAGCCCGATGACGTCGACCTCGCTCCAGGTGGCGCGAACCAGGTCGTTGAGCCGCTCGCCGAGCAGGGTCCGCGGCCGGTGCAGCCCCGGGGTGTCGACCAGGACGAGCTGCGCGTCCGGCCGGTGCACGACACCGCGCACGGTGTGCCGGGTGGTCTGCGGCTTCGCCGACGTGATCGCGATCTTCTGCCCGACGATCGCGTTGGTGAGCGTCGACTTGCCCGCGTTGGGCCGGCCGACGAAACACGCGAAGCCTGCGTGGTAGTTGTGCTGCACGGTGGTTCAGCGTACTCAGACCTCGAGCTGCAACTGGCGGGGGCGTTGTGCAGGAGTTGTGTGCACCGGCGCGCTGAGGGCGACCTGCAGCTCGATCGTGCCCTCGACGAGGCCCCGGCCGGCGTTGCGCAGCACGATCCGGCCCGGCATGAGCCGGGACAGGGCGGTCGGCACGGCGCTGCGCTGCTCGGTGGCGAGCACCACGTGGACGCCGACGGCCTTGCCGCCGCCGGCCAGGCGGATCAGCGGTTCGTTGAGGCGCGGGTCGTGGCCGTCGACGAGGACGAGGACGCGGGCGCCGTCGTGCTCGGCGAGGGCGGCGCGCTCCACGACGATCTTCTCGATGGTGGCGAGCAGCGCCTCGGCGGCCTCCACGGCGGTGCCGTCGACGCGGTACACGCGCAGCCGGGTGCCGTCGAAGCGGGCGCCGAACGACGCGGCGACCGTGTCGAGCAGGGTGCTCTTGCCGGCGCCGGTCGGGCCGAAGACCAGCAGGTGGCCGAGCTCGTCGAGGTCGAGCTGCCAGACCTGGCGGGCCTGCGAGTTGGGCAGGTCGACCATGCCGATGGCGGCGGCGAACGCGGCCGTCTCCGGCTGGGTCAGCTCCTGCAGCTGGTACGTCGCGGTGAGCGGCGGCTGCCACGGCCGGGGCTGGTCGGGGACGCGGGCCTCGCGGTGCGCGGCGGTGACCGCCTCGACGAGGCGCTGCAGGTCGGTGGGGGCGGAGTCGTCGCCGCCGACGGGGGCGTCGAGCGCCTCCCGGTCGACGAGCCCGGACTCGAAGCGGACCTCGGTGACGGTGGTCGGGGTGGCCCGGCGGCCGGCCGGGGACCGGAACCCGCCGTAGGCGACCTGGACGGCCTGGAAGCCGCCGTCGACGGTCCGCACGAACGCCCGGCCGGCCAGCAGCGGCGACAGGTGCGCCGCGTCGGGCCGTTCGAGGACCTCGAGGCTGTCGGCCTCCTCCTCGACCCGCAGGGCGATGCGCAGGTCGGTCTCGGCGCGCAGGTCGTCGTCGACGGCGCCGTGCGGTTTGGCGGTGGCGAGCAGCAGGTGCACGCCGGCGTGCCGGCCGCGGCGGGCCAGCTCACGCAGGCCCGGTACGAAGTCCGCGGGGGCGTCGACGAACTCGGCGACGACGATGAGCAGGTTCGCCGGCGCCGCCGCCGGGAACTTGCGCTCCATCTCCACGATGTCCTTCACCGAGTGCCGGCGCAGGACGGCCTCGCGGCGGCGCACCTCGGCGTTGAGCGAGACGAGGAATCGCCGGACCTGGTGCGGGTCGGTGTCGCTGAACACCCCGAGGGTGTGCGGCAGCGCGGCGCACTCGGCGAACGTGCCCGCCGCCGGCGCCCCGAAGTCCACCAGGACGAACGTGAGGCGGTTCGCCGGGTACGTCGCGGCCAGCGCGGCCAGGTACGACCGCAGCAGCCACGACCGGCCGGAGCCGCCGACCCCGGCGATGAGCCCGTGCGGCCCGTCGCGGCGCAGGTCGACGGTGACGGGCCCGACCCCGCCGGGGGCCATGCCGCCGAGGCCGATGGGCGCGGCGAGGCCCCGGTCGCGGGTCGCGGGCACCCAGCGTTTCACGATCGCGCTGGGGCTCAGGTCGGTGAGGTTCAGCACCTCGGCGAGGGGGGCGACCCGCGGCGCGGCGCCGCCGGCGGCGTCCGGGGTGGCGGCGAGCGCGTGCGCGACCCGGGACGCGACGTCGGCGGCGAGCGGCTCGCCGTCCTGCACCGGCACGCCGGCGGGCAGCTCACCGGGGGTCCGGGCGCCGACCAGCAGGCTGATGCCGCAGCGGGGTCCTTCCTCGACGAGCCGGGCGAGCGCCGCGGGCGGCACCAGGGACGGGTCGGGCAGCACGACGACGACGTGCGGCACGAACGACTCCGCGATGGCGTGCCGGCCGCGGCGGCGCTGCCGTTGCAGCGCCTCGACGAGGGCGAGGACCTGCCCGCGGTCCTCCTCGGCGGCGGCGACGGTGCGCGCGCCGGGGGCGATGGCCGCGGTCAGTGTCCGGGTGTGCGGCAGCCAGCCGGTCCACGTCCACTGGGGCGCGTCGCTGAGCACGACGACGGCGAGGTCGGTGGGGTTGGCGAGGGTCGCGAGCTGCACCAGCCAGGAGCGCAGGACCCCGTCGGTGACCTCGGTGGGCCCGGCGACCCCGAGGGCGCCGAGGACCCGCAGGTCCGCCTCGACGGGCACGTCCCGGTCGACGGCGTGCCGCTCGCGCAGCGCGTCGGTGCGTTCGACGTGCGCGGGGTCGGCGCCGGGGCCGGCGGGCGGCTGCTCGAAGCGCAGCCGGCCCGGCAGGTCCGCGGTCCGCAGCCGCAGGGTGAGGAAGTCCCGGTCGTCGGGGCGGCGGATCCACAGGCCGCTGCCGGCGCCGGGCCCCCGCTGCTCGGCCCGGTCGGGCCGGTCGGACCGGTCGGCGTCGGTGCCCTGGGTGGTTTCGGCGGCGGCGACGGTACGGCCGGTGCGCGGCTCGGCGTCGATGTTCGCCGCGTACCGTTCGGCGGCCCGGGCGAGGTGCGCGACGCTCGGCGTGGCGGACCGGCGGGTGCGCAGGACCGCCCGGTGCTTGATCGCGGCGTCGGCCTCGGCGCGTTCGACGGCGGCGGCGAACTCGGCGACGGGGTCGACCACCGACCGGCGGAACTGCAGCCGCCGCTTCTTCGCCGGCTGCGGCACCGCCGGCAGCCACACCGCGGGCGGCGGGCCGGGTGGCGGGCCCGGCTCCGCCGGGACCTCCTCGACGGTGACGAGGGTGGCGCCGAGGCGCAGCAGCTGCCCGCCGGTGAGGGTCACGGTGCCGTGCAGCGGTTCGCCGTCGATGGTGGTGCCGGCCGGTGAGCGCAGGTCGGTGGCGGCGACCTCGTGGCTGCCGATGCCCAGGTGCAGGTGGCGGCGGCCGGCGGACGGGTCGGCGAGGCGCAGGTCGCAGGCCGGGTCGGTGCCGATGACGAACTCGCCCGCCGGCAGCGGCAGCCACCGCCCGGCGTCGGGGCCGGCGACGACGAGCAGCTCGAAGCGGTGCCCGGGCGGCGCGACCGGGGTGTCGGGCGCCTGTTCGGGCGGGCCGAGCACGATCGTGTCGCCGCAGCGCAGCCCCTGCGCGCCGAGCGGGCGGGCCGGGTCGAGCCGCCGGCCGGTGCGCAGGTTCCACGCCCAGGTGGCCTGCTGGGGCCGGTCGGCGGGGTCGAGGCCGCCGAGGAGGGCGGCGATGAGGTCGGGGACGGTGCCGGTGTGGTCGGCCCGCAGGCGCACGGTGCGGTCCGCGGCGCCGGCCTCGGCCGTCCCGGCGGACGCCGTGGAGTCTCGTCGCGCCACTCGCACGTCGATCAGCAGGTCCATCGACCGGCCCCTTCCTTCCCGCGCAGTGCTGTGGTTCGGCTACCCGTCGGTGTTTCAGTAGGCCTGGTGGCGGGGCGGGCGCACTGCAGGGCTCCGCATCCGACAGTAGGCGCCGCAAGGCCAGGTGGATCGCATCGACGCGCACCAGGATTCCGGCACATACAGGAGTAAAACTGCCTGAATGCCACGTCGGTTACCCTCGTTGCCCATGACGGTACGAGTGGCGATGTGGTCCGGCCCCCGCAACATCTCCACCGCGATGATGCGCAGCTTCGGCGCGCGGGCCGACACGGTCGTCGTCGACGAGCCGCTGTACGCGCACTATCTGGCCGCGACGGGCCTGGAGCACCCGGGGCGGGAGGAGATCCTCGCCTCGCAGCCGGTGCGCTGGCAGGAGGCGACGGAGGCGCTGCTCGCGCCGGTGCCGGCGGCGGTGTTCTACCAGAAGCACATGACGCACCACCTGCTGCCGCAGGTCGGCCGGGAGTGGCTCGGCGCGGTGCGCAACGCGTTCCTGATCCGGGACCCGGCGTACGTGGTCGCCTCGTACGCGAAGGTCCGCGGCGAGCCGACCCTCGCCGACCTCGGCTACCCGCAGCAGGTGGAGATCTTCCGCGCGTACGGCGGGCCGGTCGTCGACGCCGCCGACGTCCTGCGTGACCCGGCGGGCACCCTGGAGCGGCTGTGCGGTGCGCTCGGCATCGGCTGGGACCCGGGGATGCTGGCCTGGCCCGCCGGGCGGCGCGACACCGACGGGGTGTGGGCGCCGCACTGGTACGCCGCCGTCGAGGCCTCGACGGGCTTCGCCGCGTACGACCCGCGCCCCGCCGACGTGCCACCGCGCCTGCGCTGGCTGGTCGAGGCGGCGACACCCCTCTACACGGAGCTGTCGGCCCACAGCCTCTGAGCGTGCTCGCGGGCGTGCCGCTGGTAGACCCGCGCGAGCCGGGCGGTGACCGGGCCGACGGTGCCGCCGCCGATCGGCCGGCCGTCGATCTCGACGACGCCGGCGATCTCGCCCATGGTGCCGGTGCAGAAGACCTCGTCGGCGGTGTACATCTCGACCTGCGACACGTCGCGGACCTCGACCGGCAGGCCCTCGACCGGCGCGAGCCGCAGCACCGTGTCGCGGGTGATGCCCTCCGGGCAGGCGACCGCGCGCGGCGTGACGAGGCCGCCGCCGGCGACGGCGAACAGGTGCGTCGCGTTGGTCTCGGCGACGAACCCGCGGCCGTCGAGCATCATCGCGTCGTCGGCCCCGGCGAGGTTCGCCTCCAGCTTCGCCAGGATCGAGTTGATCAGGTTGTTGTGGTGGATCTTCGGGTCGAGCACGTCCGGGCCGGGGCGGCGCACGCTGGAGGTGACCAGGCGCAGGCCGCTCGTGTCGTACACCGGCGGCTTGTGCTCGGCGAGCACGATCAGCGTGCAGCCGGCCTGGTTGAGCCGCGGGTCCATGCCGCTGGTGACCTTGACGCCGCGGGTCAGGGTGAGCCGGACGTGCACGCCGTCGCGCATGTCGTTGGCCTCCAGGGTGGCCCGGACCGCGGCGACGATGTCGGCGTCGGCCGGCACCCGCTCGAAGCCGAGGGCCCGCGCCGAGCGGCGCAGCCTGGCCAGGTGCTCGTCGAGGCCGTAGACGCCGCCGTCGTAGACCCGCAGCCCCTCCCACACCGCGTCGCCGCCCTGGACCACGGAGTCGAAGGGCGAGATGCCCGGCTCGTCCCGGTGCCGCAGCACCCCGTCGACCCAGTAGCGGATGTCGGCGTTGCGCGGGTCGTAGCGTTGCAGCACGGTCGGTTCAGACTCCCTCTTGGACGGCCTCGTCGCCGAGCTCGATCAGCAGCTGCCGCAGGTCGCCGATCGCGGCGCGCTGCAGGTCCTCCGGCACCGGCGCGAAGAGCCGCGCCTGCGCCCTCGTGACCGCCCGCACGACCCGCTCGGCGACCGTGACGCCGCGCGGCGTCAGCCTTACCCACGCCACCCGGGCGTCGGCGCTGTCGGCCTCCCGCTCGATGACGCCGTCCTGCTGCAGGCGCCGCAGCACGTTGCTGATCCCGCCGGAGGTCAGCAGCAGGCCGCTGGCCAGGTCGGACGGTTTCAGCGCGAACGGCGGCCCGGCCCGGCGCAGCGCCGACAGCACGTCGAACTCCGCGGGCGTCAACCCGACCGCGGCGGTCTCGGCGCGCACGACCTCCTGGAGCCGGCCGGCGAGGCGGTGGATCCGCTTGCCGAGCTCCATCGCGGGCCCGACCGTGTCGGGCAGCTGGGCCCGCCACTCGTCGACGACCTCGTCGACCCGGTCCCTGCGCACCGGGCGTCAGTCCGTGACGGTGGCGAAGACGGTGGCGTCGGGGGCGGCCAGGTGGATCGGGGCGGACGGCGACACGTCCCGGACCGCGGCCCGGCCGAGGGTGTCCAGCGACGACGCCTCCGTCACCACGGCGGCCGCCTCGAGCTTGCCGGCGCCCGACGCGACCGCGCTGGCGACCGCCAGCTGCAGCGCCGTCAGCGACAGCGACGGCAGGGCGATGGACGCGGCGTTGTAGGTGCGGCCGTCGCCGTCGCGGACCGCGGCGCCCTCCACGGCGCCGATGCGGGCCCGGGCGGCGCGGGCCAGGGTCACCAGCTTGGCGTCCTCCGCCGACAGGGGCGCGGGGACCTGGGACTCAGGCATCGGCGTGCTGCCTTTCGCTGTCGTGGCTGGCCTGCTCCTCGTCCTCGGGCTCGGCCCGCCGGACGAGGAGGGTGTCGATACGGTTGCGGCGGCCGGTGGTGCCCTCGGCGAGCAGGACCAGGCCGCCGACGACGGCCGTGGCGCCGGGGATCGGCACCCGGCCGAGCGCCTGCGCGAGCAGGCCGGCGACGGTCTCGACCTCGTCGGCGGGCAGCTCCACGTCGAACAGCTCGCCGAGGTCCTCCACGGGCAGCCGGCTGGTGACGCGGTACGCGCCGTCGGGCAGCTCCTCGATCGGGGGGCGCTCGGCGACGTCGTACTCGTCGGTGATCTCGCCGACGATCTCCTCGAGGATGTCCTCGATGGTGACGAGGCCGGCGGTGCCGCCGTACTCGTCGATGATGATGGCCATGTGGGTGCGGGCCGCCTGCATCTCGCGGAGCAGGTCGTCGACCGGTTTGGACTCCGGCACGAACGTGGCCTCCCGCATGACCTGGGCGACCGGCATGTCACCGGCGGCCGCGTCGCCGCCGGCGGTGCGCCGGACCAGGTCCTTGAGGTAGGCGACGCCGAGGACGTCGTCGACGTTCTCCCCGACGACGGGGATGCGGGAGAAGCCGCTGCGCATGGCGAGCATGAGGGCCTGGCGGACGGTCTTGTGCGTCTCGATCCAGACCATCTCGGTGCGCGGGACCATGACCTCGCGGGCGATCGTCGTGCCGAGCGCGAACACCGAGTGGATCATGTCGCGCTCGCCGTGCTCGACGACGCCGCGCTGCTCGGCGAGGTCGACCAGCTCGCGCAGCTCGATCGTCGTGGCGAAGGGGCCCTCGCGGTAGCCCTTGCCGGGGGTCACCGCGTTACCGATGAGGATCAGCAGGCGGGCCAGCGGGCCGAGCACCGTGCCGAGCCAGCGCACCGGCGGCGCGGCGACCCGGGCCACCGCGTAGGCGTGCTGGCGGCCGATGGTGCGCGGGCCGACGCCGACGACGACGAAGCTGACCACCGTCATCGAGCCGGCGGTGATCAGCGCCGCCAGCCAGTCCCGGTCGCCGCCGACGGCGGCCGCGCTGACCAGGGCGACCAGGGTCGTCGCGGTCAGCTCGCACAGCAGCCGCAGCAGCAGGAGCAGATTGATGTAGCGGGCCGGGTCGGCCGCGATGACCTGCAGGGCGTTGGCGCCCGGCTTGCCCTCACGGGCCAGCTCGTGGGCGCGGGCCGGCGACACCACGTTGAGCGCGGCGTCGGACATCGCGAACAACCCTGCCAGCACGACCAGCCCGGCGGCGGTCGTCAGCAAGGTCACGTCACTCACTTGCGCCAGCTCTCCAGCAGCCGCGCCTGCAGGCCGAACATCTCGGCCTCCTCCTCGGGCTCGGCGTGGTCGTAGCCCAGCAGATGCAGGGTGCCGTGCACGGTGAGCAGCGCCAGCTCGTCGATCGTGGCGTGCCCGGCGGTCGCGGCCTGCTTCGCCGCCACCTCCGGGCACAGCACGATGTCGCCGAGCAGCGCGGGCTCGCCGCCGCCCTCGCCCGGGCCGTGGTCGACGCTGCCCTCGTCCATCGGGAAGGCCAGCACGTCGGTCGGGCCGTCGCCGTCCATCCAGCGGTGGTTGAGCTCGGTCATGTACTCGACGTCGACGAGCAGGATCGACAGCTCGGCGAGCGGGTTGACCCCCATCTCGTCGAGGGCGTGCCGGGCCACCGCGAGAATGGTGTCGGAATTGACGTCGACGCCGGACTCGTTGGCGATCTCGATGGACAACAACTGCTCCTGGTTGAAGGGGGTTACCTGCGGCGTCCGCGGTCGGGGACGGCGCGCACCGGCGGCTTCTGGGCCTGCTGTGCTTCCTGTGCCTCGTCCCACTTCGCGTAGGCGTCGACGATCTCACTCACCAGCCGGTGACGCACGACGTCGGCGCTGCCGAGCTGGGCGAAGTGGACGTCTTCGACCCCGTCGAGGATCTCACGGACGACCCGGAGGCCGCTGCGGGTGCCCCCTGGGAGGTCGATCTGCGTCACGTCGCCGGTGACCACGATGCGCGAGCCGAAGCCGAGCCGGGTCAGGAACATCTTCATCTGCTCGGGCGTGGTGTTCTGCGCCTCGTCCAGGATGATGAAGGCGTCGTTGAGCGTCCGGCCGCGCATGTACGCCAGCGGCGCGACCTCGATCGTCCCGGCGGCCATCAGCTTGGGGATGGACTCCGGGTCGATCATGTCGTGCAGGGCGTCGTAGAGCGGGCGCAGGTACGGGTCGATCTTGTCGTAGAGCGTGCCGGGCAGGAAGCCCAGCCGCTCGCCGGCCTCGACCGCCGGCCGGGTCAGGATGATCCGGTTGACCTGCTTGGCCTGCAGCGCCTGGACCGCCTTCGCCATGGCGAGGTAGGTCTTGCCGGTGCCGGCCGGGCCGATGCCGAACACGATCGTGTGCTGGTCGATCGAGTCGACGTAACGCTTCTGGCCCAGGGTCTTCGGCCGGATGGTGCGGCCGCGGCGGGACAGGATGTTGAGGGTCAGCACCTCGGCGGGGCGCTCGGCGGAGTTCTGCTGGAGCATGCCGACGGTGCGCCGGACATTGTCCGGGGTGAGGGTCTCCCCCTTGCGCACCAGCTCGATGAGCTCGCTGAAGATGCGTTCGGCCAGGGCGTTGTCCGCGGCCGCGCCGGTGATGGTGATCTCGTTGCCCCGCACGTGCACGTCGCTGCTGACGGCCCGCTCGACGAGCTTGAGGATCTCGTCTCCCGCACCGAGCAGCCTGACCATCGTGTGCGGGTCAGGGACCGTGATCTTGGTGATGGCCCGCACGGGCGGCTCCGACGACACTGCCGGTGCGGGGGTTGGGGTCTCGGTCATACGTCGGCCACGTGGGGCCTCAAGCACCTGCTTCCGGGGCTCGCTCCTGCTGGCTTCATGTCTGGGATCGTCTCCAGGCTCTTCATGGTATCGGCTGACCGGCCCTCAGGCCGTTCCCATTTCTTGCCGATGCCCGATTTGTACCTTATGCAGGCAACATCGGCCTCGCCCGGATCAGGGTCGCCCGAACATGCCGTTCGCGCCGAAAGTCCGGACACGCCCGCTGCGGCGGTGGTACTGAGGCAGTGAGACGTCAGCACGACCCAACGGCAGGAGGCCCCCAGGGATGGTCGAGCGCAGCGGATATGTCGACGGCGAGCCGTGCTGGGCCGATCTCGTGGCTCCCGATCTGGCCGCCGCCCAGCGGTTCTACTCGGCGCTGTTCGGCTGGACGTTCCTGGACACCGGCGCCGACTTCGGGCACTACGTCATGTGCCTGAAGGACGGCCGGGTCGTGGCCGGGATGAGCCCGCCCATGCCGGGCGCCGAGCAGGCCCCGGCCGCCTGGAGCCTGTACCTGATGTCGCACGACCTGGAGGACACCGCCCGGCGGGTCGACGCCGGCGGCGGCAAGATCATCGTCGAGCCGATGGACATCCCGGGCAACGGCCGGATGCTGTTCGCCCTCGACCCGTCCGGCGCCGCGTTCGGCGCCTGGGAGCCCGGCCAGCACACCGGCGCGCAGCTGTACGACGAGGACGGCGCGCTGTGCTGGGCCGAGGTCAACACCCGCGACCCCGACGCCGTCGACGCCTTCTACCAGGGCCTGTTCGGATACCGGCAGACCAGGGTCGACGCCGACGAGCAGTTCGACTACACCGCGTGGAGCCTCGGCAACGCCGACCCCGTCGCCGGGCGGCTCACCATGACCGACGCGTGGGAGGGCATCCCGCCGCACTGGATGGTGTACTTCGCCACCGCGGACACCGACCGCGCCGCCGAACGGATCCGTTCGGCGGGCGGCCAGGTCCAGCACGGGCCGTTCGACTCCCCGCACGGCCGCATCGCGGTCGTCGTGGACCCCAACGGCGCCGTGTTCACGATCATCTCGCGCTAGCAGCGGCACCGGTCCCGCTAGAAGCGGTACCGGTCGAAGGTCTCCTGCCCCCTGGTGAAGCGGTACGTGGCCCAGTGCAGCCGCTCGACCGTGCCGTCCGCGTCGCGGGTCAGCCGCAGCAGTTCCCCGGTCTCCCGGCCGGACACGGTGCGGAACACGTCCGGCTGGCCGTCGACCGGGGCGAACACCGCCGGTGGCCGGTTCGCCGGCTGGTCGGCGGCGCGCGCCTGCAGCGTGCCGTTGTGCCAGCTGAAGACGTACTCGAAGCCCTCACCCCACCAGCGACCCAGCACTGAGCGGTACCGCTGCGGCGGGGGCGGCGCGGGCACCCACGGCGTGATGTCGGCCGGGTCGGCCTCCACCGCCGCGGCGAGCAGCTGGTGCGCCAGGTCGATGACCTCACCGGCGGTGCCGGACGAGCCGAGCGCCGCCGCGCCGAACGCGCCCGGCGTGCCGGCCCCGCCGACCCGCCCGTAGGCGCCGGCCAGGAACCCCGGCATCGCGCCGTCGTGCCCCACGTGCACGATCCGCTCGGCGCCCTGCTGCGGCTGCAGGATCAGCCCGAGCCCCAGCCCGCGCGCCCACAGCACGTCCTCGGTGACGGCCCGCGGCGCCCGCATCTCCTCGACCGTCGCCGCGGCCAGCACCGTCTCGGCGGGGTCGACGGCCTTCGGGTCGGCCAGGAACGCCGCCCACTTCGCCAGGTCGGCCGCGGTGCTCCACAGCTGCGCGGCCGGGCCGACCGCACCGAAGTCGTCCGGCGGCTCCGGGTGCGCGTAGTCCGACCACGCGTCCACCTGGTACCCCACGACCGGGCGGCTCGGCGTCACGACCGTGTCGTCCAGGCCCAGCGGGTCGAGGATCCGCTCCCGCAGCACCTCCTCCCAGGTGCCGCCGCGCAGCCCCCCGGCGAGGTGGCCGAGCAGCGCGATCGCCAGGTTCGAGTAGTGGAACCGCTGCCCCGGCGGCAGCACCCGCTCCGCCCGGTCGAGCTGGTCGAGCAGCGTGTCGACGTCCGGCGCCTGCATCGTGTCCCAGACGTCGCCGAACGGCTCGCGCTGCAGCCCCGACAGGTGCGACAGCATCCGCCCGACGGTCAGGTCGCCGTGCGCCTTCACCGGCAGGTGCCGCGAGATCGGGTCGTCGAGCTCCAGCAGCCCGTCGTCGCGGCACTGCATCACCAGCACCGCGGTGAAGGTCTTCGTGACCGAGCCGATCCGCAGCTGGCTGCGCTCGTCGACGTCGGTGCCGACGGTGAACGTCCACAGCGGCCGGTCGGCGCGGTGGATCGCCACGCTCAGCGCCGGCACCCGCGCGTCGGCCTGGACCTGCCGGGCGAGCCGCTCGTACCGCTCGTGCGCCGTCATACCGACAGCATCCGGCCGAGCGGCCGGCCGCCGAGCACGTGCCCGTGGACGTGGAAGACCTCCTGGCCGCCGTGCGCGCCGACGTTGAAGATGAGCCGGTACCCGTCCCCGGTCAGCCCCTCCTGCTCGGCGACCGCGGCGCAGGCGGCCAGCACCGTCCCGGCCAGCGCCGGATCGGCGACGGCGAGCGTCGCGACGTCGCGGTGGTGCGCCTTGGAAATCACCAGCACGTGCACCGGCGCCTTCGGGTCGATGTCACGGAAGGCCAGGGTGTCGTCGGTCTCGTGGACGACCGTCGCCGGGATCTCACCCGCGACGATGCGGCAGAACAGGCAGTCATCAGTCACAGTCGCATCGTAGGCGGCCGGTAGGGTGCTGCCATGGCTGGACGCAAGGTGTTGGTGACCGGGGCATCCCGCGGTATCGGCGAGGCGGTCGCGCGGGCGTTCGCCGCGGCGGGCGACACGGTGGCGGTGCACCACCGCGACTCGGCGGACCTCGCCGGCAAGGTCCGCGACGCGCTGCCCGGCGACGGGCACGTGATCGTCTCCGGCGACCTGACCGACCCGGCGGCGGTGCGGGCCTTCGTCGACGGCGCCGCGCTGTCCCTCGGCGGCCTCGACGTGGTGGTCAACAACGCCGCCGTCGCGGTCGAGCACCCGATCCTGGAGCAGGACTACGCGGCCTGGCAGGCGGCCTGGCGGGGGACCCTCGCGGCCAACCTCACCGGCCCCGCGAACGTCTGCTGGTGCGCGGCCCGGCACCTGGGCGAGGGCGGCAGGATCGTCAACGTCTCCTCGCGCGGCGCGTACCGCGGCGAACCCCGCTACCCGGCGTACGGCGCGGCGAAGGCCGGCCTCAACTCCCTGACCCAGTCCCTCGCCCTGGCCCTTGCCCCGCGCGGGATCGCGGTGACCGCGGTCGCACCCGGGTTCGTCGCCACGGACATGGGCAACGCCATCATGGACGCCGGCGACGGTGCCGCGATCCGCGCGCAGAGCCCGTTCAACCGGGTGGCGCGCCCCGAGGAGGTCGCCGAGGCGGTGCTGTTCCTCGCCGGCTCCGAATGGTCCTCGGGCGCCGTCCTCGACCTCAACGGCGCGTCGTACTTCCGCTGACGGGCGCGATCTCCAGCGCCCGGCCGCCGGTCACCAGCGGCCGAGGCGGACCGACAGGACGGCCAGGGCGGCCGCGCCCGCCGTCGACGTGCGCAGGATCTCGCGGCCCAGCCGGACCGGCACCGCGTCCGGGAACGCGGCCAGCTCCTCCGGCGCGATGCCGCCCTCGGGGCCGACGACCAGCGTGATGTCGCCGGCGAGGGGCACCGTCGACAGCGGCGCCGACGCCTCCTCGTGCAGCAGGAGCACCGTGCCGGTCAGGGCGAGCTGCTTCGTGGTCCGCGCGTCGGTGACCTCGGGCAGCCAGGCCCGGCGGGACTGCTTGACCGCCTCGCGGACCGTGGCCCGCCAGCGCTCGACCGGCTTCGCGTCCTTCCACCGGGCGATGCTGCGGGCCGCCTGCCAGGGCACGATGCGGTCCACGCCCAGCTCGGTCATCAGCTGGACGGCCAGCTCCGCCCGCTCCCCCTTGGCGATGCCCTGCACGACGGTGATCCGCGGGTCGTGCGGCGCGACCCGCTCACGGTCGAGCAGGTCGAGGTCGAGGGCGCCCTTGTGCGCCGCGGCGACCGTCGCGCGCAGCAGCCCACCCCGGCCGTCGGACAGCAGCAGCGCCTCCCCGGCACCGAGGCGCTGCACGTTGGCCGCGTGGTGCCCCTCGGGCCCGTCGAGCCGCCACCGGTCCCCGGCCGGCAGCTCGGGGACCAGGAACAGCGGCAGGCTCACGCGTGGCCGTTGAACGCGTCGCGCACCCGGGAGAAGAACCCGCCCTGCTTCGACAGCTCCGCGACCTCCTCGCCGCGGGTGCGGGCGAACTCGCGCAGCAGCTTCTCCTGCTCCGGCTCCAGCCGGGTCGGGGTCCGCACGTCGAGGTGGACGTGCAGGTCACCGCGGCCGGTGCCGCGCAGGTGCGGCACGCCCTTGCCGCGGATGCGCAGGGTCTGGTTCGGCTGGGTGCCGGCCTTGACGTCGACCGTCTCCTCGCCGTCCAGGGTCTTGATCGTGAGCCGGGTGCCGAGCGCCGCCGCCGTCATCGG
The DNA here is from genome assembly GCF_000716715.1 of Dactylosporangium aurantiacum. Lineage (GTDB taxonomy): Bacteria > Actinomycetota > Actinomycetes > Mycobacteriales > Micromonosporaceae > Dactylosporangium > Dactylosporangium aurantiacum. Next base: position 181,654 of record NZ_JNYJ01000043.1, read on the forward strand.
GACGGTGACCCGGCAGTGCAGGTCGTCGTCCTTGCGGGAGTACACGTCGTGCGGGCGCTCGTGGATCTCGACATACAGGTCGCCGGGCGGGCCGCCGCCGGGGCCGACCTCGCCCTGCTGGGCGAGGCGGATGCGCATGCCGTCCTCGACCCCGGAGGGGATCTTCACGGTCAGGGTGCGGCGGGTGCGGACCCGGCCGTCGCCGCCGCAGGTCGCGCACGGGTGCGGGATGACGGTGCCGAAGCCCTGGCAGGCCGAGCAGGGCCGGGCCGAGACGACCTGGCCGAGGAACGTGCGCTGCACCGACTGGACCTCGCCGCGGCCGCCGCAGATCTCACACGTCTGCGGGTGGGTGTTGGGCGCGGTGCCGGCACCACTGCAGGTGGAGCAGACGACCGCGGTGTCCACGGTGATCGGCGCCTCGACGCCGAACGCGGTCTCGTGCAGGTCGAGGTCGAGGCGCAGGATCGCGTCGGCGCCCGGCCGGATCCGCGGGCGCGGCCCACGGCTGGCGGTCGTGCCGAAGAACGCGTCCATGATGTCCTGGAACCCGACGAACGCGCCGCCCTGCGGCCCGCCACCGCCGCCACCGGGCGCGAGGGGGTCGCCGCCGAGGTCGACCATCTCCCGCTTGCGCGGGTCGGACAGCACCTCGTAGGCCGCGTTGATCTCCTTGAACTTCTCCTGTGCCACGGGGTCCGGATTGACATCCGGGTGGAACTCGCGCGCCAACCGCCGGTAGGCGCGCTTGATCTCGTCGGCCGTGGAGTCCCGCTTGACACCGAGAATCCCGTAGTAGTCCTTCGCCACTGAGTCCTATGCCCCTGACTCGTCCATGAGGTTCAACTTTGTCCCAGCAGATCGCCGACGTAGCGTGCCACGGCGCGCACCGTCGCGATGTTGCCGGGGTAGTCCATCCGGGTCGGCCCCAGCACACCCATGCCGCCGACGACGATGGAGCCCGGCCCGTAGCCGGTCGCCACGATCGACGCGCTGCGCAGGTCCTCGATCTCGTTCTCGTCGCCGATGCGGACCCTGGTCATGCTCGGCTCGACCTCGCCGAAGAGCTTGAGCAGGATGACCTCCTCCTCGAGCGCCTCCAGGATCGGTCGCAGGGAGCCCTGGAAGTCCAGCAGGCCGCCGCGGGCGAGGTTGGCGGTGCCCGCCAGGGCGATCCGCTCCTCGCTGCGCTCGACCAGGGTCTCCAGCAGCACCGTCGACAGGGCGGTCATCGGCGGTCGCAGGCTCGGTGCGGTCTCCTCGACGAGCGCCTCGACCAGGGGCGGGGTGTCGACGAGGCGCTTGCCGACCAGTTTCTCGTTGATCCTGCGGCGCAGCTCGGTGACGTCGTCGGCGAGGATCGGGCCGGGCAGGTCGACCAGGCGCTGCTCGACCCGGCCGGTCTCGGCGATCATGACGACCATCAGCCGGGTGGTGGAGATCGGCACCAGCTCGAAGTGCCGCACGCTGGCCCGCGACAGGCTCGGATACTGCACGACGGCGACCTGCCGGGTCAGCTGCGCGAGCAGCCGCACTGTGCGGTGCACCACGTCGTCGAGGTCGACCGCGCCGATCAGGAACCGCTCGATCGCCCGCCGCTCGGCGGGGCTGAGCGGCTTGACCCGCGACAGCTTGTCGACGAACAGCCGGTAGCCGGCGTCGGTGGGCACCCGGCCGGCGCTGGTGTGCGGCTGCCGGATGTAGCCCTCCTCCTCGAGGACGGCCATGTCGTTGCGGACCGTCGCCGGGGAGACGCGCAGGTTGTGCCGCTCGACGAGGGCCTTGCTGCCGACGGGCTCCTGGGTGGCGACGTAGTCCTCGACGATGGCACGCAGCACCTCGAGCTTCCGGTCGTCGAGCGCCACACGCACCTCCCCAAGAACTGGCACTCCCACTTTGCGAGTGCCAGTCTACGTCGCGTCCGCCGCCCACGGAATGATCGTCATGTGTGCGAACCGCCGCTATTGGGATGGTCTGCGGGAACTTTGTCCAAAAGAAGTCATGCCGCGTCGCTGGCGATCCTTGATCGGTACCCCTACCGTGGCCCCCATGAGTGAACCACCTCGCCCTGGGGAGTATGGCGTTCCGCAGGACCCCAACACCCCTCCCTCGTATTCGATGCCGGGCGGGGCACAGTATCCGCCGCCGGCACCCGACTACTCCCAGCAGCCGCCGGTCTCCGGTGGCGGGTACCCGCCGCCCACCAGCGGCGCGGGCTACCAGGACCCGAACGCCTACCAGCAGCCGGGCGGCTACCAGCAGCCCGGTGGCTACCAGCAGCCCGGCGGTTACCAGCAGCCGGGCCAGTACGGCTACCAGCAGCCGGGCGGCTACCCCGGCGCCGCTCCGGTCGGTTACGCCAACAGCGACGAGAAGACCTGGGCCCTGATCGCCCACTTCGGTGGCATCTTCTTCGGCTTCATCGCCCCGCTGGTCGCGCTGCTGGTCAAGGGCAACGAGTCGCCCACGGTCAAGGCGCACGCGAACGAGGCGCTGAACTTCCACATCACGTGGGGGATCATCCTGTTCGTCGGTGCCCTGCTGTCGATCTGCACGTTCGGCGTGACCCTCATCGTGCCCTGGATCATCATCATCGTGTTCGCGATCATCGCCGGCATGAAGGCCAACGGCGGCGAGCTGTACCGCTACCCGATGACGTACCGCTTCATCAAGTAGGCATCGACGCGCGAAGGGGCGGCCCGCGGCCGCCCCTTTTCCGTGCTCAGGTCAGGGCGCGCGCGACCCCGTCGGCGAGCAGCCGGCCGCGCAGGGTCAGCACCGCCCGGCCCGCCGCGAACGCCGCCGCGTCCAGCTGCCCGTCGGCGAGGCAGTCCCGGGCCCCGGCCAGGCCGGCCTCGTCGAGCACCGCCAGCGGCAGCCCGTCGGCGAGCCGGATGCGCAGCAGCACGTCCTCCATGTGCCGTTCCTGCGGCGTCAGTACCTCCCGCGCGTGGCCGGGCGACGCGCCGCCGGCCAGCCGGGCCGCGTACGCGTGCGGGTGCTTCACGTTCCACCACCGCACCCCCCGCACGTGGCTGTGCGCGCCGGGCCCGAGCCCCCACCAGTCGCCGCCGCGCCAGTAGAGCTCGTTGTGCCGGCAGGGCGAGTCGCGGGACCAGTTCGACACCTCGTACCACGTCATGCCGGCGGCGGTCAGGGCCTCCTCGGCGGCCAGGTAGCGGTCGGCGGCCACGTCGTCGTCGGGGAAGGGCAGCTCACCGCGGCGCATCCGGGCCGCCAGCCGGGTGCCGTCCTCGACGATCAGCGCGTACGCGCTCACGTGGTCGACCCCGGCGCCGATCACGGTGCGCAGCGAGGCGGCGAAGTCCTCGGGGCGCTCGCCGGGGGTGCCGTAGATGAGGTCGAGGTTGACCCGCTCGAACCCGGCGGCGTGCGCCTCGGCGACGGCGGCCGCGGGCCGGCCGGGCGTGTGCCGCCGGTCGAGCACCGCCAGGACCCCGGGCGCGACGGACTGCATGCCGAGGGAGATCCGGTTGAACCCGGCGCCGCGCAGCCGCCGCAGGCCGGCCGCGTCGACCGACTCCGGGTTGGCCTCCGTGGTCACCTCCGCGTCGCCGGCCAGCCCCCAGGTGCGGTCGATGCCCTCCAGGATGCGGCCCAGCTCCGACGGCGGCAGCAGCGTCGGTGTGCCGCCGCCGAAGAAGATCGTGTCGACCCGGGGCGGCGCGACCACCTTCGCGGCCAGGGCCAGCTCGTCGAGCACCTGCTCGGCGTAGCCGGCGCTGAGCACGCCCTCGTCGGCGGTGTAGGTGTTGAAGTCGCAGTACCCGCAGCGGGTGGCGCAGAACGGGACGTGGACGTAGACCCCGAACCCGGCCTCCCCCGCCGCGTCGGCGACCCCGTCGGGCAGCGCGCCGTCGCGCGGGATCGGCTCGCCTTCTGGCAGTGTTCCGGGCATTTCACTAGTGTGCCCGCATGCCACTCGTACGGTCACAGACGGCACAGGGCGTGGCCACCGTCACGCTCGACAGCCCGACCAACCGCAACGCGCTGTCGACGGCCCTGATCGAGGAGCTGCTCGCGGCCCTGGCGGCCGCCGACGCCGACGTCTCGGTGCGGGTCGTGGTCCTCACCCACACCGGCCCGGTGTTCTGCTCCGGGGCGGACCTGAAGGAGACCGCGGCCGCGTTCGGGTCGGGCCGGCCGCCGATCAACCGGCTCGGCGAGGTGCTGACCGCGATCTGGGAGAGCCCGAAACCGGTCGTCGCGCGGCTGACCGGCCCGGCGCGCGCCGGGGGCCTGGGGCTCGTCGCCGCCGCCGACATCGCGGTCTGCTCCCTCGACGCGACGTTCGCGTTCTCCGAGGTGCGCATCGGCGTGATCCCGGCGGTGATCTCCGCCACCGTGCTGCCGCGGCTGTCCCCGCGGGCCGCCGCCGAGCTGTTCCTGACCGGCGACGTCTTCGACGGTGCCCGGGCCCGCGAGATCGGCCTCGTCACGGCCGCCGTGCCGGCCGACGAGGTCGACGCGGCCGTCGCGTCGTTCGTCGCGTCGCTGGTCCGCGGTGCGCCCGGCGCCCTGCGCGGCACCAAGGAACTGCTCCGCCGACGGAAAGCCGACACGTTCAGTGACGAGCTGGCGGCCATGACGGAGCTGTCGGTGTCGTACTTCGGTTCCGCGGAGGGAATCGAGGGAATCATGTCATTCCGGGACAAAAGACGACCAAACTGGATCCCTGACGGCGTCAGCTGAACGGCCGGACTCGCCTCCACCGCGTGTGGAACACGGGAGGGCAGTGGCGGGCGGGACGTACGCTGGTCGAGTTCTCAGGTCGGGAGGTGACGATGCGTACACGACACGTGCTGGCGGTCCTGGCGACGCTCGTCGTCGTCGCGGCCGTCGGCGTCTACGTGCTCGTCCAGCGGATCGGTGACCACCTGCCGCAGCTGCTGCCGCCGGGCCGGGCCTGCGTCATCAACACCGGCGACGCCCCCGCCAACGTCAACAGCTCCGGCGCCTCCGCCGGCGCCGGCACCGCCGTCCCGCTCGACGCGGAGCAGGTGGCCAACGCCGCCACCATCACCGCCGTCGGCCTGCGCCGGGGCGTGCCGCAGCGCGGCCTGGTCGTCGCCCTCGCCACCGCCTGGCAGGAGTCGAAGCTGGAGAACCTCAGCGGCGGCGACCGCGACTCGATCGGCCTGTTCCAGCAGCGGCCCAGCCAGGGCTGGGGCACGCCGGAGCAGATCGCGGACCCCCGCTTCGCGGCGAACGCCTTCTACACCGCCCTGCTGAAGGTCAAGAACTGGCAGAAGATGCGGGTCACCGACGCCGCGCAGGAGGTCCAGCGCAGCGCCCACCCCGAGGCGTACGAGAAGTGGGTCGACGAGTCGGAGATCATGGCCCGCGCCCTGAGCGGCGAGGCCACCGGGGCGGTCGCCTGCACCGTCACCGAGGCGAGCAGCCACGGTGCCGAGGCCGCGAAGACCCTCGGCGCCAGCGTCAAGCTCGACTGGGGCGACGTGCGCACCGCCGACGTCACCGACCTGGTCGGCGTGGCGCTGAAGGTCCGCGAGCAGAAGACCGGCTGGCAGTATGCGCACTGGATGGTCGCGCACGCCCAGGACCACGGCGTCAAGCGGGTCGTCTTCAACGACATGGAGTGGACCGCGAAGAGCGGCGGCTGGACCCGGGTCACGCAGCGTGGCGGCACCGCCGCTCAGCAGGTCGTCGCCGAGGTGTACTGAGAGCCTGGACGGTGCGCACGACGCGCAGGTTGTCGGCCGTTCGGATGACTTTTGCGCGCTGTCCGGCAGCCAACTCCCGAGTCGGTTCCATGTACACCTCGCGTTACCATCGGTCGTTCCCTGGTTGACGAAAGTAAGGGGAGGACATGACGTCCGCTGCACCCGACTACGGCGGTCTGACCGGCTATGAGCCGATCAGCGAGGCCGACCGCAAGGAGTTCCTGGATCAGGGCTTCCTGCTGGTCCGCAACGTTCTGAAGGAAGACCACCGAGCGCAGCTCGAAGCGGCGATGGACCGGGTCTACGCCGAGGAGCAGGCGGCCGGCTCCAGCAGCATGAAGAAGGACGGCACGCTGCACCTGCTGGGCTTCCTCACCCGCGACGAACTGTTCGGGCACCTGCTGACCCAGCCGACCCTCTTCCCGTACATGTGGGGTCTGGCCGGCTGGAACATCTACACGCACCACAACCACCTCGACGTCACCCCGCCCGCGGCGGCGACGGAGGCCCCCTCGTGGGGCTGGCACCAGGACGGGTACCGGCAGAACTCCGACCCGGAGACCATGGACCCCAACCTGCCGCGGCCGATGTTCTCGCTGAAGATCGCCTACGTGATCTCGGACCTGTCCGAGAAGGGCCGGGGCGCCACCAAGGTCATCCCGGGCAGCCACCTGTGGAACTCGCTGCCCCGCCCGGCCGACACGACGATCGAGAACCCTGACCCCGAGGGCACCGTGGAGATCACGGCCAACCCGGGTGACTGCTTCATCTTCGACCGGCGCCTCTGGCACTCCCGGTCGCCGAACTACTCCGACATCACCCGCAAGATGCTGTTCATCGGCTACACGTACCGGTGGATCCGCAACCTCGACGACATGCCGATCGACTACGACAGCGAGTGGTGGGCCAACCGCACCCCCGTCCAGCGCCAGCTGCTGGGCGAGGCCACGCACACGGCCAACTACTGGGGCATCAACTGGAACGGCTACATCGACGAGGAGATCCCGCTGCGCAAGGAGCTCAAGACGCGCGGCCTGCTCGACCGCTCCATCCCCTGGCTCCGCTAGCTTCCCCCGCACCAGACCGCCGAAGAGGTCGTGCCCCCGCAGCAGGGGTCACGACCTCTTCGCCGTCCGGGCGCCTCCGGGCCCGGCGCCGGACACAGCGAGGCCCCCAGACCGGGGGGCTGGGGGCCTGACGCTGTGTGGTGTTACAGGGTGCTGCGACGACCGCGACCGGCCACGCCGACCACCAGGGCCACGCCGACGGCGGCGAGCAGGACCTGGATCAGCAGCTCGCCCCAGTCGACACCGGGGGTGTCGGTGGAGATGCCGATGGCGTTGGCGATGACGGTGCCGAGCAGGGCGGCGACCACGCCGATCACCATGGTCAGCCAGATCGGGATGTTCTGACGGCCGGGAACGACCAGCCGCCCGAGCGCACCGACGATCAGACCGACGATCAGTGCCGTGATGATTCCGGTGACAGTCACGGTGTCCTCCTTCAGAGCCTCAACCAGGGGGTCTTGCAGTTGCGGTTGCGCTCCTATTGCCCGTGACGTCAGGGGGCCAAACGCCCCGACGATCGACGAACTTCGCGTATCGCCGACTCCATGGTGGCGAACGCGAGGGGTGGCGGATCGGACAGTGGCACCCAGGCCAGCTCGGTGGCCTCCTCGGGATCGAGGGTGATGACGGCGTCGGGGGCGATCGTGGCGAGCCAGAAGCAGTCCAGCACCGGCAGCAGCTCATCCTGGAAGTGGTACGTCCCGATCCACATACCGACGAAGGCGCCGAGCCGGATCTCGACCCCGAGCTCCTCGCGGGCCTCCCGGACGGCGGCGGCCGACGGGTGCTCCCAGCCGTCGCAGAAGCCGCCGGGCAGGTCCCACCAGCCCTCCTGGGGTGGGCGGGCGCGGCGGATGACCAGGAAGCGGTCGCCGTCGAAGATGATCGGGGTGCCGGTGGGGCGCGGGTTGACGTAGGCGGCATAACCGCAGGCAGGGCACTCCACCGGCGGGGCGTCCGTGGACGCCCCGCAGCGGGGGCAGTGCCTCACTTCTTCGGCTTGTCCGCGGTGGGGGCGTCCGACGTCGACAGCGCGGCGATGAACGCCTCCTGCGGCACCTCGACGCGGCCGACCATCTTCATCCGCTTCTTGCCTTCCTTCTGCTTCTCCAGCAGCTTCCGCTTGCGGCTGATGTCACCGCCGTAGCACTTGGCCAGGACGTCCTTGCGGATGGCGCGGATCGTCTCGCGGGCGATGATGCGGCTGCCGATGGCGGCCTGGATCGGCACCTCGAACTGCTGGCGCGGGATGAGCTTCTGCAGCTTGGATGCGATCGTGACGCCGTAGTTGTACGCCTTGTCCTTGTGCACGATGGAGCTGAAGGCGTCAACGGGCTCGCCGTGCAGCAGGATGTCGACCTTGACCAGGTCGGCCTGCTGCTCGCCGCTGGGCTCGTAGTCCAGGCTCGCGTAGCCCTTGGTGCGGCTCTTCAGCTGGTCGAAGAAGTCGTAGATGATCTCACCCAGGGGCAGCGTGTAACGCAGCTCGACGCGGTCGGCGGACAGGTAGTCCATGCCCTGCAGGGAGCCGCGGCGGCCCTGGCACAGCTCCATGACGGCGCCGACGAAGTCGTTGGGGGTCAGCACGGTGGCCCGGACCGTCGGCTCGAAGATGTTGCTGCTCTTGCCGTCGGGGAACTCGCTGGGGTTGGTGACCGCGTGCTCCTTGCCGTCCTCCATGATCACCCGGTAGACCACGTTGGGCGCGGTGGAGATCAGGTCGAGGTTGAACTCGCGCTCCAGGCGCTCCTGGATGATCTCCAGGTGCAGCAGGCCGAGGAAGCCGCAGCGGAAGCCGAAGCCGAGCGCGGCGCTGGTCTCCGGCTCGTACACCAGGGCGGCGTCGTTGAGCTTGAGCTTGTCCAGGGCGTCGCGCAGCAGCGGGTAGTCCGAGCCGTCGATCGGGTACAGGCCCGAGTAGACCATCGGCTTCGGGTCCTTGTAGCCGCCGAGCGGCTCGGTCGCCGGTTTGGCGTTGATGGTGACCGTGTCACCGACCCGGGACTGGCGCACGTCCTTCACGCCGGTGATGAGGTAGCCGACCTCACCGGCGCCCAGGCCGTCGCTCTTGATCGGCTCGGGCGAGATGACGCCGATCTCCAGCAGCTCGTGCACGGCGCCGGTGGACATCATCCTGATCCGGTCGCGGGCGCCGAGGCGGCCGTCGACGACGCGGACGTAGGTGACGACGCCGCGGTACACGTCATAGACCGAGTCGAAGATCATCGCGCGGGCCGTGCCGTCGCCGCTGCCGGCGCCCGGGGTGGGCAGCTGGCGCACGATCTCGTCGAGCAGGTGCGCCACGCCGACGCCGGTCTTGCCCGACACGCGCAGGCAGTCGTCGGGGTCACAGCCGATGAGGTGGGCGAGCTCCTCGGCGTACTTCTCGGGCTGCGCGGCCGGCAGGTCGATCTTGTTGAGCACCGGGATGATCGTCATGTCGTTCTCGAGCGCGAGGTACAGGTTCGCGAGGGTCTGCGCCTCGATGCCCTGCGCCGCGTCGACGAGCAGCACGGCGCCCTCGCAGGCGGCCAGGCTGCGGGAGACCTCATAGGTGAAGTCCACGTGGCCCGGGGTGTCGATCATGTTGAGCACGAACTGCTCGCCGGCCAGGTCGCCCTCGCGGACGGACCACGGCATGCGCACGGCCTGGCTCTTGATCGTGATGCCGCGCTCGCGCTCGATGTCCATGCGGTCGAGATACTGCGCCCGCATCTGCCGCGCGTCGACCACCTCGGTGAGCTGCAACATCCTGTCGGCCAGCGTCGACTTGCCGTGGTCGATGTGCGCGATGATGCAGAAGTTGCGGATCCGGTCCGGCACGGTGGCACCGGGACGGTTCGCGCCGGGGTCGTTCGTCGGTGGCACAGGCGTCCGTTCTCCATGATGGCGGGGATCAGAGCTCTATCGTCCCATGCCCGCCGATCACCTCGAAGCGCCGCCGGTACGGTGCCCCGCCGTTGCCGGACTTGTCCGGATAAGGCGGGGCATACAGTCCGTCAGAGCAGCGCGCCCTCGTCGTGCAGCCAGTCGACGAAGCCCATCGCGACAACGGCCGCGCAGTCGACGAGCTCGGCGATGAGCTCGGGGTGGGCGCCGGACAGCAGCGGCACCTGCATCTCGGCGTAGATCGGCAGCTGGCCGCGGTCGGTGGGGTCACCGACATAGGCCTTGTAGAAGCGGCGAGTGTGGTTCCACTCGTTGACCACCCGGTAGGAGCGGTCGGCCCAGTCCGGCGGCACGGTGGCGTGCGGCCGGGCGCGGACGACGAGGATCTCGTCCGACGGTCCTTCGAGGGCGAACAGCACAGCGTGGCGCTCCCACAGCGCGAGAAGGCTGCCATCCCCATCGGTCAGGTATCGAATCTCGAGCTGCTCGAGGGCTTCCGCGACCCGCTGCAGCGTCACCGGTGCGATCACACCCGCGCCCACGTCCGGGCTCACGTCGCGCACCGCGTCGGTCACCGGAATCGGCTCCTCCCGTGCCAGCTGCGCGACGGTCGTCTCGGTCTGCGACCCGTCCGTCTGCCCGGCACGCCATGGCCACTTTGGCATGTTCCCGCGCTCCCTAGCTCCCCCGTGGCCTCCACCCGCAATTGCGGTCCGTCGCCGAACGATTTCGCTCGGCGGTGGACCCGAAAGAGGACGGTACCCGTTCGGACGAGTTTCAGCAGCCCCCAATTTCACCCTCGCCCCACCCGTTCGGGTGAGGGTCTTACCACCGTCTATCCGATGAGGAGAGTCTTGGCAGCACGATGCCAGGCAGAGCCATATGCGCAGGCCAGAGCCGTCCATGGACCCGATTTCCGAACATCGACAAAGTCTCGTGCACCTGCACGTTCGCTTATCAGGAACCCCATTCGCACGACCGCCTGCACGAGCCGTTGCGCAATCTCCACGCGATCTCCGGCGGCGGTCGTCACGATGATCGGCACGTGGTCCAGCAACGCGTCGCGGAGCACTCTCGAACCGACCGCGCGACCCCCGACACCCTCCGCCGCGGCGGTGCGCAAGGTGTCCGCGGCGGCGGCCCCGACGCGCCGGATGTCGGCCGCCGGGATCCGCTCCACGACGGTCCCCGGGTCACCCGGGATGGACCACCGCCACTGGTCGTCCCGCAGGGTGGGAAGATCGCCATCGAGGGACGTCAGCAGCTCCCGGGCCAGGACGGTGTGATCGCCGTCGACGCGGCCGGGGACGCCGCGGCTCACCAGGACCCCCCACGGCAGGCGCGACCAGAGCGTGACCCGGTCGTCACCGGCGGGCCGCAGCCGGACCACCGCACCCTCGTCCAGGCGCACCGCCCGGGCCAGGAAGGCCCGGGCGTCCTCGACACCGGCCCCGTTCAGCCAAGCCACGGGGACAGGAACTCCCGCTCGACGTCCTTCACCCGGCGCGGCCGGCCGGCGGCCAGGTCGAAGGGCACGCAGACGGTCCGCGCGCGGGAGGCGACCACGTCGCCGTCGAAGAGCTCGTAGGCGACGGTCAATCGACTCGCCTTGATCTCCTCCAGCCACAGCTCGATGCGCACGGGGTCGCCGTAGTCCACCGGCCGCAGATAGTCGATCTCGTGCCGTGAGATGACGATCCCGTCCTCGAACGTGCTGAGCCCGGCGTTCCTCGCCGCGGTGAACATCAATGCCACGCGCGCCTCCTCGTACAGAGTGAGGAAGCGCGCGTTGTTGACGTGCCCATAGGCGTCCAGGTCGGACCAGCGCAGGGCGCAGTGGTAGACGAAGCGGGCCACCTCAGTCGCGCGTGAGCTTGCGGTAGGTGACGCTGTGCGGCCGCGCCGCCTCCTGGCCCAGGCGGTCGACCTTGTTCTTCTCGTAGGACTCGAAGTTGCCCTCGAACCAGAACCACTTCGCCGGGTCCTTCTCGTCGCCCTCCCAGGCGAGGATGTGGGTGGCGACCCGGTCCAGGAACATGCGGTCGTGGGAGATGACCACGGCGCAGCCCGGGAACTCCAGCAGCGCGTTCTCCAGCGAGGACAGCGTCTCGACGTCGAGGTCGTTGGTCGGCTCGTCGAGCAGCAGCACGTTGCCGCCGATCTTCAGCGTGAGCGCCAGGTTGAGCCGGTTGCGCTCGCCGCCCGACAGCACCTTCGTCGGCTTCTGCTGGTCGGGGCCCTTGAAGCCGAACGCCGCGACATACGCCCGGGACGGCATCTCGACCTTGCCGACCATGAGGTGGTCCAGGCCGTCGGAGACGACCTCCCAGACCGTCTTGTCGCCGTCCAGGCCGGAGCGGCTCTGGTCCACGTAGGACAGCTTGACCGTCTCGCCGACGCGGACCGTGCCGGCGTCGGGCTGCTCCAGGCCGACGATGGTCTTGAACAGCGTGGTCTTGCCGACGCCGTTGGGGCCGATGATGCCGACGATGCCGTTGCGCGGCAGCGAGAACGACAGCCCGTCGATCAGCACGCCGCGCTCGTCGAAGCCCTTCACCAGGTCCTTGGCCTCGATGACCATGTTGCCCAGGCGCGGGCCCGGCGGGATCTGGATCTCCTCGAAGTCCAGCTTGCGGGTCTTCTCCGCCTCGTTGGCCATCTCCTCGTAGCGCTCGAGGCGGGCCTTGGACTTGGTCTGGCGGGCCTTGGCGTTGGAGCGGACCCACTCCAGCTCCTCGGTGAGGCGCTTCTGCAGCTTCTGGTCCTTGCGGCCGGCGACCGCGAGCCGCTGCGCCTTCTTCTCCAGGTAGGTGGAGTAGTTGCCCTGGTAGCCGTGGACCTGGCCGCGGTCGACCTCGGCGATCCACTCGGCGACGTGGTCGAGGAAGTAGCGGTCGTGGGTGACGGCGAGCACGGCCCCCGCGTACTTCTGCAGGTGCTGCTCCAGCCAGTTGACGCTCTCCGCGTCGAGGTGGTTGGTGGGCTCGTCCAGCAGCAGCAGGTCGGGCGCCTCGAGCAGCAGCTTGCACAGCGCGACGCGGCGGCGCTCGCCGCCGGAGAGGGTGGTCACGTCGGCGTCCGGCGGCGGGCAGCGCAGCGCGTCCATGGCCAGGGCGAGGGCGGAGTCGATGTCCCACGCGTCGGCGTGGTCGAGCTCCTCCTGCAGCCGGCCCATCTCCTCCATGAGCTCGTCGGTGTACTCGGTCGCCATGAGCTCGGCGACCTCGTTGAACCGGGCGAGCTTCGCCTTGGTCTCGGCGACCGCCTCCTCGATGTTGCCCAGGACGGTCTTGCTCTCGTTGAGCGGCGGCTCCTGCAGCAGCATGCCGACGGTGTAGCCGGGCATGAGCCGGGCCTCACCGTTGCTCGGCTTGTCGAGCCCGGCCATGATCTTGAGCAGGCTCGACTTGCCGGCGCCGTTGGGGCCGACCACACCGATCTTCGCGCCGGGCAGGAACGACAGCGTGACATTGTCGAGCACGACCTTGTCGCCGTGCGCCTTGCGCGCCTTCTCGAGCACGTAGATGTACTGAGCCACGGTGCGCCCCTACCTCCGGTAAGCCTGTGTTCGCGTCGGGCCAATCTTTCCAGGCCCCGGGCCCGTCCCCAAATCGGGCGTCACTTCCTGGGCAGGGACTCCCGCACGTCGTCGGAGTAGTTCTGGTTGCCGCTGACCGTGAGCTTGTCCCGGGCGACGGTATAGGTGGTGCCCTTGTTGGTCGCGGTGTACTTGTCCGTGCCCGAGCTGCCGGAGAAGGTCACGCTGTCCAGCAGCAGCCCGTTGTCGCCCTCGACCGGCGTCTCGCCGGACCCGGCGACACCGGAGAAGCTCTTGCGCTTCTCGTGCCCCTGGTACCAGAGCTTGCCACCGTCGGCCTCCCGGCAGATCCAGACCTCACGCCGGTCGGTGCGGATGTAGAGCTGCAGGGACAGCGGCAGGGCGGCCTTGCCGTCGCGGGCCTTGACGGCGGCCTGGATGAAGTCCGCGCACGGCTCGCCGGCCGGCTTGGAGGCACCCTGGCTCGTCACGGAACTGACGGGTCGTGGAGACTGTCCGTTACCCGCTTTCGACTTAGGGTCATCGATGTCCCGGCGGCCCAGCACGAACCCGAACAAAGCACCGATGACGGTCAGGATCAGTAACGCGAGCAGGACGACGGTGAGCGTCCGGCCCCGCTCGGGCTCGGCGTAGGCATCGTGCGAGGACATGCCCAGCAGGATCGCACCTGTGAGCCAGCACGCTGCATGCTGCCGGGCACCTACGGGGATCAGTAGGCTGAAAGTACGAGGGTGGATCACCCAGGGGGAGGACACGACACGTGGCTGGAGACAGTGCATTCGTGGTGGTCGCCAACCGGCTGCCGGTCGACAAGGTTGTCGGGCCGGACGGCGAGGTCAGCTTCCGCAGGAGTCCAGGAGGCCTGGTCACCGCGCTCGAGCCGGTGCTCCAGCAGCGCAACGGCACCTGGGTCGGCTGGTCGGGCGGCGTCGGCGACTCACAGCTTCCGGAGGAGACGTTCGAGGCCGGCGGGGTGAAGCTGCACCCGGTGGCGCTCAGCGCGGGTGAGGTCGAGCGGTATTACGAGGGCTTCTCCAACTCCAGCCTGTGGCCGCTCTACCACGACGCCGTGGAGACGCCCATCTTCAAGCGACGATGGTGGGAGTCGTACCGGCTGGTCAACGAGCGGTTCACCAAGGCGGTCGCCGATGACGCCGCACCCGGCGCGACCGTGTGGATCCAGGACTACCAGCTGCAACTCGTGCCGGCCCTGTTGCGCGAGACCCGACCCGATCTCAAGATCGGGTTTTTTCTGCATATTCCATTTCCCCCGGTCGAACTGTTCATGCAACTACCCCGCCGGGCGGAACTTCTCAAGGGTCTGCTCGGTGCCGATCTGGTTGGTTTCCAACGGCCACTCGGCGCGCAGAACTTCGTCCAACTGTCCCGACATCTGCTGGGCACCCGCGTGCGGCGCGGCGTCGTGGAGTGGGAGGGCCGCACGGTGCGGGCCGAGGCCTTCCCGATCTCGATCGACGTCGAGGAGATGGAGCGGCTCGCCGCCTCACCGGAAGTGCAGGCCAGGGCCAAGGCGATCAGGACCGAGCTGGGTGAGCCGAAGACCATCATCCTCGGCGTGGACCGGCTCGACTACACCAAGGGGATCGAGCGCAGACTCAAGGCATTCCGCGAATTGTTGTCGGATGGACGACTCACGGCGCCGGAGACGGTGATGGTACAAGTGGCTACGCCGAGTCGGGAGCGGGTGGAGCACTACCAGACACTGCGGGTGAACGTTGAACGTGAGGTCGGGCGGATCAATGGGGAGTACGGACGAGTTGGCCAACCGGCCGTGCACTACCTCCATCAGTCGTACAGTCGGGCTGAGTTGGCCGCGTTGTACGTCGCGGCCGACGTCATGATGGTGACTCCGCTGAGGGACGGCATGAATCTGGTGGCCAAGGAGTACGTCGGCGCCCGCGCCGACAACGGTGGCGCCCTCGTGCTGTCGGAGTTCGCCGGCGCGGCGGCCGAGCTGCGTCAGGCGTTCCTGTGCAATCCGCACGACCTCGACGGGGTGAAGGACGCGCTCATGCGCGCGATCCACGTCGACCCGGTCGAAGGGCGCAAACGGATGCATGCTATGCATTCCCACCTGCGCTCACACGATGTCCGCGCCTGGGCGGACGCGTTTCTCGACGCTCTCGGCGCAGCATCGTGACCGACATCTTGGCCGACACACGCCCGCCCTTGCACCGCCGTGTGCACGTCAACCGCTCAAACGACCTCCATCGCTCCCACGAACAGGCCGGACATGAACCAACACTCGGCGACAGGCAGCGTCCTCTCGCTCGACCCGGACCTCCGCGCGGCGGTGCTGCGCGTCGCCCGCGTGCCGAACCTCCTGGTGGCATGTGACTACGACGGCACCCTCGCGCCGATCGTCGCCGATCCCACCAAGGCGACCCCTAGCCCAGAATCCGTGGCAGCCGTCCGCGCGTTGTCCTCGTTGCCGCAGACGACCGTCGGGGTGATCTCGGGTCGCGCGCTGCGCGACCTGGCCGCCCTGTCGCGCCTCCCCGCCGAGGTGCGGCTCGTCGGCAGCCACGGCTCCGAGTTCGACGTCGGGTACGTCGACGAGCTGCCGCCGGAGCGCCAGCAGCGGCGCGCCGAGCTGCACGCGGCGCTCACCGCGATCTGCCGCGACCAGCCGGGGGTGCGCCTGGAGGCGAAACCCGGCAGCGTCGCGGTGCACACCCGCGCGGCCCCCCGCGACGTCGCGGCCCGGGTCTTCGACGCGGTCCGCAGCGGTGCGGCGCTGTGGCCCGACATCGAGGTGACCACCGGCAAGGAGGTCATCGAGCTGTCGGTCGTGCCGACCGACAAGGGCCTGGCCGTCGACGCCCTGCGAATGCAGGTGTCGGCCAGCGCCATCGTCTACCTCGGCGACGACGCGACCGACGAGAAGGCCTTCGCCCACCTGCACGGGCCCGACCTGGGCATCAAGGTCGGCGCCGGCGAGACGCAGGCCCGCTTCAGCATCGCCGACGCCGAGGTCGCCGTCGGCGTGCTGGAGCTGCTGCTGCACACCCGGCGGCGCTGGCTCTTCGGTGAGCAGGCGGTGCCGATCGAGCGGCACTCGATGCTGTCCAACACGCACACCGTGGCGCTGCTCACGCCCGCCGCCCGGGTCACCTGGCTGTGCCACCCGAAGCCGGACTCCGGCGCGGTCTTCGCCGACCTGCTCGGCGACACCGCGGCGGGCCACTTCACGGTCCAGCCGGAGCGCGGCGGCATCCCGCTCGGGCAGCGGTACCGGCCGGGCACGATGACCGTGGAGACCCGCTGGTCGGGGCTGACGGTCACGGACTGGCTCGACCACCACCCCAGCGGCAACTCGCTGATCCGGGTGCTGTCGGGCAGCTCCCGGGCCCGGATCGACTTCGTGCCGCGGCCAGACTTCGGCCAGGTGCACATCCGCCTGCAGCCGCTCGGTGACGAGGGCCTGCTGGTGCTCGGCTCCAACGAGCCGATGGTGCTCTACTCCCCCGGCATCAGCTGGGAGATCACCTCCGACGGCCACAGCGACCTGGCGCGCGCGACGGTCGACCTCAACGCCACCGGCGGCACCGCGATGCTGGAGCTGCGGCTGGGCACCGACTCGATCGACCCGCCGGTGGACGACGTCGAGCAGCGGCAGGTCGCCGCGGAGGCCGCCTGGCGGGACTGGTCCGACGCGCTGAAGCTGCCCTCCGTCGCCCGCGACCTGGTCCGGCGCAGCGCGCTCACGCTGCGTGGCCTGTGGCACAAGCCGACCGGGGCGATCCTGGCCGCGGCGACGTCGTCGCTGCCGGAGGAGATCGGCGGCTCCCGCAACTGGGACTACCGGTACTGCTGGCTGCGCGACGCGTCGCTGACCGCCAAGGCCCTGGTCGACCTCGGATCCACCGAGGAGGCCGAGTCGCTGCTGCGCTGGACGCTGAAGGTCGCCGACAACACCGACGGCCACCCGGAGCGGCTGCACCCGCTGTACACGCTGGACGGCACCGAGCTGGGCCCGGAGGCGGTCATCGAGGCGCTGCCCGGCTACGCGGGCTCCCGCCCGGTGCGGGTCGGCAACGCGGCCAACGGCCAGGTGCAGCTCGACGTGTTCGGCCCGGTCGCCGACCTGGTGACCACCCTGGCCGAGCTGCGCCCGCCGGCGGACGGCGACTTCGCCCTCATGGAGGCGATGGTCGAGGCCGTCGAGCGGCGCTGGCACGAGCCCGACCACGGCATCTGGGAGGCCCGCCGGCGGCCCCGGCACTACGTCTACTCGAAGGTCATGTGCTGGATGACCGTCGACCGGGGCATCCAGCTCTTCGAGCGGGCCGGCCGGCCGGTGCCGGAGACGTGGCGGCCGCTGCGCGACACGATCGCGGAGAACGTGCTGGACAAGGGCTGGGACGAGAAGCTCGGCGCGTACACGGTCGCCTACGGCTACGACGAGATGGACGCGTCGGTGCTGTGGATCGGCCTGTCCGGGCTGCTCGCCGACGACGACCCGCGGTTCCTCGCCACGGTCCTGGCCGTCGAGGCCGACCTGCGCGAAGGCCCCACGGTGTACCGGTACCGCTGGGACGACGGCCTGGCCGGCGTCGAGGGCGGCTTCCACCTGTGCACGACCTGGATGATCGAGGCGTACCTGCGCACCGGTCGCCGGGCCGACGCCGAGGAGCTGTTCGCCCAGTTCATCGAGTGCGCCGGCCCGACGGGCCTGCTGCCGGAGGAGTACGACCCGCTGACCGAGCGCGCCCTGGGCAACCACCCGCAGGCGTACTCGCACCTCGGGCTGATCCGCTGCGCGCTGGAGCTCGACCGGTCCTGAGCCGGACGAAAGGGGCGCCCTCCTGGGGAGGGCGCCCCTTTCGCGTGTCGTGCGTCCTACGGCGCTGTCAGGGCGCCTGGAGGGCGTCGACGACCGGGCCGACCACGATGACGGCCGGCGGGCGCAGCGCCGCCTCCTTCACCGCGTCGGCGACCGTGGACAGCTGCGCGCGCACGACCCGCTGGTCGCGGGTGGTGCCCTCCTGGATGACGGCGACGGGGGTGTCCGGCGCCCGGCCGTGCTCCTGCAGGACCGCGGCGATCGCCGGGAGGTTCTTCAGCCCCATCAGGATGCTCAGGGTGCCCCGCAGCCGGGCCAGGGCCGCCCAGTCGACCAGCGACTCGGGGTGCGACGGGGACAGGTGCCCGGACACGACGGTGAACTCGTGGGCCAGGCCACGGTGCGTGATCGGCACGCCGGCCGCGGCGGGGACCGCGATCGAGCTGCTGATGCCGGGCACGACCGTCACGGGTACCCCGGCCGCCGCGCAGGCCAGGAGCTCCTCGCCGCCCCGGCCGAAGACGTACGGGTCGCCGCCCTTGAGGCGGACCACGAACTTGCCCTGCCGGGCCCGGTCGACCAGCACCCGGTTGATCTCCTCCTGGGCGGCCGACGGGCCGTAGGGGATCTTCGAGGCGTCGAACAGCTCGACCTCGGGGCGCAGCTCGTCCAGCAGCAGCCCGGCGGCGAGCCGGTCGATGACGACCACGTCGGCGGCGGCGAGCAGCCGGCGGCCACGGACGGTGAGCAGCTCCGGGTCACCGGGGCCGGAGCCGACCAGCGCCACCCGGCCCACCCCGTCCACTGGGGCGGCCTCGGGCGGGGTCGCGGCCACGATCGCGCCGGCTGCGAGCCGATCGCCGATCGCGTCGCGGACGGCGACGGCGCGGGCCGGGTCGCCGCCGCCGAGCACGGCGACGGTCACCGGGCCCTGCCGGGTCACCGCCGGGGTCCAGGCGGTGGCGGCGTGGCGGTCGTCGGCGCGGACGCAGAAGACCCGGCGGGCCGCGGCGAGCTCGCTGATCGCGGCGGCCGCGGTGGGGTCGCTGACCGCCACGTGGACCAGCCACGCGTCCTCGATGTCGGCCGGTTCGAAGCGCCGGGCGTGCCAGGTGATCCGGCCGGCGTCGACGTGGGCCCGCAGGGCGGGGGTGATGTGGGGGGACACGAGCACGACGTCCGCGGCGGCGTCGAGCAGCGCCGGAACGCGCCTGGTGGCCACGGCACCGCCGCCGACCACCAGGACACGCAAACCGTTGAGCACCAGACCGAGGGGGTATGGGTTCACTTGTGGGCAACTCCAGCTGAGTCGAAAGTGGCAACCTCGTGCAACACGCGGACAGCACTGGCCACGATCGGCAGCGCCAGGACGGCGCCGGTGCCCTCGCCCAGGCGCAGGCCCAGGTCGACGAGCGGCTCCAGCTCAAGATAGCCGAGCGCCACGCTCGCGCCGGGCTCGGCCGACCGGTGCCCGGCCACCATGGCGGCGGTGCAGGCGGGCGCGAGCGCGGCCGCGGCGAGCGCGGCGGACGCGGCGATGACCCCGTCGATGAGCACGGGGACGCGCAGCGCCGCGGCCCGCAGGATGTAGCCGACGAGCGCGGCGTGCTCCAGCCCGCCGACCGCGGCGAGCACGTCGACCGGGTCCTCGGCGTGCAGCCCGACGACCGCTGATGTGACGACCGCCACCTTCCGGGCGTGGGTCTCGCTGTCGATGCCGGTGCCGAGTCCGGTCACCGACGCCGGGTCAGCGTGCGTGAACGCCGCGATCAACGCCGCCGACGGCGTCGTGTTGGCGATGCCCATGTCGCCGGTGAGCAGGATCTTCGCGCCGCCGTCGACGAGCTGCTGGGCGATGTCGATACCGACCTCGATGGCCTGCAGCGCCTCCTCACGGGTCATCGCCGGCTCGACGCTGAGGTCGCGGGTGCCGGCGCGGACCTTGCGCAGCTCGAGGCCCTCGGCGGGGTCGAGCGGGCTCTTCACGCCGACGTCGACGACGGTCACACCGGCGCCGCACTGCCGGGCGAACGCGTTGACGACCGCCCCGCCGGCCAGGAAGTTGGCCACCATCTGCGCGGTGACCTCCTGCGGCCAGGGGGTCACGCCCTGCGCGTGCACGCCGTGGTCACCGGCGAAGATCGCCAGCGCGGCGGGCTCCGGGACGGGTGGCGGGCACGTGCCGGCCAGGCCCGCGAGCCGTACCGCGAGAATCTCCAGCACGCCGAGGGAGCCCGGCGGCTTCGTCAGCCTGGCCTGCAGGGCCCTGGCCGCCGCGATCGCCTCGTCGTCGAGCGGCCGGATCGCCGCGAGTGTCCCTGCAAGTGTCCTGTCGAGCATCGTCATCCTCCCAGTACGTCCGACAACACCGCGACGAACGCGTCACTCGTGGCAGTGTCCCGCACCGCAATACGTAACCAGTCCGGGCCCAGTCCCGGGAACGTTTCGCCACGTCGCACCGCGAAACCGCGGGCCCGCAGCGCTTCCCGGACCCGGGTGCCGCCGGCGACCCTGATCAGCAGGAACGAGCTGCGCGGCCGGCCGGCGACCTCGACGCCCGCCGCCCGCAGCGCCGCGACGAGGTGCTCCCGGTCGGCGGTGAGCCCCTCGGCGATGGTCCGCTCCGTCTGTACGGCCAGCGGCGACGCGCACGCCGTCGCGGCGGCGAGCGCCGGGGTGGAGACGCTCCACAGGGGCGCGTGCCGCCGCAGCTCGGCGATCAGGCCGGCCGGGCCGAGCACGTAGCCGATGCGCAGCCCGGCGAGGCCCCAGGTCTTGGTCAGGCTGCGGATGACGACGACGTCGCGGTTGCCGGTCAGCGTCTCCGGCTCGCCGGGGACCGTGTCGGCGAACGCCTCGTCGACGACGACCGTCCGCCCGGGCCGCACCCAGGACGCGATCCGCGCCGCCGGGTGCAGGCACGAGGTCGGGTTGGTCGGGTTGCCGACCACGACGAGGTCCGCCGCGTCCGGCGGGTCCCGCAGCGTGAAGCCGTCGGCGGCGTCCAGCAGCAGCCGGTCCACCGCGTGCCCCGCGGTGAGCAGCGCGCTCTCCGGCTCGGTGAACTGCGGGTGCACCACCACCGCGTGCCGGGGCCGCAGCGCCTGGGCCAGCAGCGTGAACGCCTGCGCGGCGCCCGCGGTCAGCAGTACCTCCTCGGCGGGCCGGCCGTGCCGGGCGGCGATCGCCGCGGTCGCCGCCGCCGGATCCGGGTACCGCGCGAGGTCCGCCAGGGAGGCCGCGATCGGGTCGGTGAGCCACGACGGCGGCCGCTCCTGTCGGACGTTGACCGCCAGGTCGACCAGACCCGGCGCGACCTCGGCATCGCCGTGGAACCGCAGCATCCAGCGATCGTCGCGTACGAGGAGGCGAATTGTCCTAGCTTGGAGATGTGATCGCGCGCACCATGCGAGTGGCCGGTGGGCTGCTGACCCTCGCCCGGACCGGGCTCGTCGTCGGGCTCGCGGTCGCCGCGCTGATCTACCCGATGGTGGCCCTCACCGGCGTGGGTGTGAAACGCGGCACCGACGCGCTGTCGATGCCGGTCGGCGCGCTGCGCTCGTCGCTGCCGGCGCAGACCAGCCACGTGTACGCCGCCGACGGCACGACCCTGCTCGCGCAGTTCTACGAGGAGTACCGCACGTACACGACCCTCGACACGATCTCGCCCAACATGCAGCGGGCCATCGTGGCCGCCGAGGACGCCCGCTTCTGGGAGCACCACGGCGTGGACTTCAAGGGCGTCGCCCGGGCGTTCGTGGCGAACCAGAAGGCCGGCACCGTCTCGCAGGGCGCGTCGACGCTCACCATGCAGTACGTGCGCAACGTGCTGCGCGACAGCGCCGACACCCCGGCCGAGGTGTCCGAGGCGACGGAGCAGACCGGGGCCCGGAAGCTGCGGGAGATGAAGCTCGCCATCGAGCTCGAGAAGCACATGGGCAAGCCCGAGATCCTGGAGCGGTACCTCAACGTCGCCTACTTCGGTCACCGCGCCTACGGCATCCTCGCCGCGGCGGAGGTGTACTTCTCCAAGCGCCCCGCCGACCTCACCGTCCCGGAGGCCGCGCTGCTCGCCGGGCTGGTCCAGGCGCCGTCGTCGTACGACCCGGCCGGCAGCGACGCCGCGCCGGCCGTCCAGCGGCGCGACTACGTCATCGACCGGATGGCCGACCTCGGCTACCTCGACACCGCCGCGGCGGCCGCCGCCCGGGCCACCCCGATCGCGTTGCGGCTCAGCGAGCCGCCGAACGACTGCCTGCCCGCCCGGCCCGGCTGGGGCTTCTTCTGCGGCATGTTCCGCTCCTGGTGGAGCGACCAGCCGGGGCTCGGCGACAGCCCAAACGAGCGGCTCGACCGGCTGCGCCGCGGCGGGTACACCGTGATCACGTCGCTCGACCTACGGGTCCAGGAGATCGCCCAGGCGCAGGTGCTGAAGCGGGAGCGGACGCGCAGCCCGTACGCGCTGGGGCAGGTCGCGATCGAGCCGGGGACCGGCCTCATCCGCGCCATGGCCGTGAACCGGACCTACTCCCTCGACCGGGCCAGCAACGGCCCGCACTCCGACCCGCGCCAGCGCAAGCGGCTGCGCGGCAACTACCCGAACACGGTCAACCCGCTGCTCGGCGGCGGCGACATGGCCGGCTACCAGGCCGGGTCGACGTTCAAGATGTTCACGCTGCTCGCCGCCCTGGAGCAGGGCCTGCCGCTGTCCACCGCGATCCACTCGCCGCGGACGTTCGTGTCGAAGTACAAGACCGGCCGCGACAGCCCGGCCCGCTGCGGCGCGGACAGCTGGTGCCCCTCGAACGCCTCCGGCTCGATGACCGGCCGGCAGACCATGTGGTCGGGCTTCGGCAAGTCCGTGAACACGTTCTTCGTCCAGCTCGAGCAGCGCGTCGGCGCCGAGTCGGCGGTCCGCATGGCCGAGCGGCTCGGGCTGCACTGGCGCACCGGCATCGACAAGCTGCAGGCCTCCCCGGCGAAGGCGAGAACGTGGGGCGCCTTCACGCTCGGCGTCGCCGACACCACGCCTCTGGAGATGGCGGGCGCCTTCGCCACCGTCGCCGCCGACGGCCGGCACTGCGAGCCGATCCCCGTCATGTCCATCCGGCAGGCCGACGGCGCGGAGGCCGTCGACGCGAAGGGGGTGGCCGTCGCCGCGCCGCGCTGCGAGCAGGTGCTGTCGCCGGACGTGGCCCGGGGCGCGGTCGACGCGGCCCGCTGCGTCACCGGGTTCAAGGCGGCCACCGGCGACTGCGGCGGCGGCGGCACCGCGTCGCGGGTGTACCCGACCGTGCGCCGCCCCGTCGCCGGCAAGTCCGGCACGACCGACGACAACCGGGCCGCGTGGTTCGTCGGGATGACCCCCGGGCTGACGGTCGCCGGGTTCATCGCCGACCCCGACAACCCGCTGCACCGGGTCGGCCCGGCGAACGCGGGCAAGCCCCGGGAGGCGGTCGCCGAGACGCTCCGCGACGCCCTGGCCGGCACCGCCGTGCGGCAGTTCACACCGCCGAGCATGACCGTCGCCTACGGCGCGAACGCCAAGCCGCGCGCCTTCAAGCAGCGCCGCTGAGGTCCGGTCCCTGCCGCGTCCGCCGCGTCAGCGGATGTCGGCGGGCACCAGGGACCAGCTCTCCAGGTCGACCCGCCCGCTGTGCAGCGACCCGGCGTTGCGCAGCAGTCCCTCGTACGTGAACCCGGCCTTCTCCGCGACCCGCCGCGACGCCACGTTGCCGGGCGCGACCCGCAGCTCGATGCGCTGGAACCGGTGCTCCAGCAGCAGTGACAGCGCCAGCACGTCGACCGCCTCGGGCGCGACACCGTAGCCGCGGGCGTCGGCGGCCACCGCGTACGCGATCTCCGTCGACCGGGTCAGCCAGTCGGTGTTCTTCGTCCAGAGGCAGCCGACGAGCCGCTCGTCCTCCCGCCGCACGATGCCGTAGTGGTCGCCGGCGCCGCTGTCGCGGCGTTCGACGGCCAGCTCCGTGCACCACGCGTAGCCGTCGAACTCGCTGTTGTCGTCCTGCGCGATCGGCAGCCACCGCCGCACCAGCCGGTCGGCGAAGATCTCACCGACCCGCTTGTCGTCGTCCGCGCACAGCGGCCGCACCGACAGGCGAGGGGTCTGCACCGACAGCGACGGGAAGCGGCGCAACGCCACCGACCAGGTCGACACTAGGCGGCCTCCGTCGCGCCGCCGGCGGGCGGGCCGGAGGTCGGCGGCCCGTCGTCCTGGGACGCGCGCTGGCTGTGCTCCTGCGCCGCGGGGCCGGTGGCGCCGGGCGCGGGGTGGTGCGCCGGGGTGTCGCCGGCCGGATCCGGGGCGGGCGGGGCGGACACCGGGCTCTGGTCACCGACCCCGATCGGGTCCCGGCCCTGGGCCGGCAGCTGCAGGTACGCCGTGGGTGCCTCGTCGGGCGCGACCAGGTCCGAGCCGGCGGCGATCACCGTCATCCCGGCCGGCGCGGCCGACACCGGCGCCGCGACGGTCGGCAACGGCGCCGGCGAGACCGGCACCACGGCCGAGGTCGCGGGCGCGCCCGGCCACTGCTGCCCGGGCGCCGTCGACACCGGGGGCATCCCGGCCTCCTCGGCGGGCCGCGACCCGGCGGCACCGGCCCCGGAGACCGGCGCGCCGGCGGGCGGCGGCACCTCGGACGGCTGGGCGGGCGCGGGCGGGGCGGAGACGATCGTCGGCACAACCCCAGACGATGGCATCTCGGCGGCCGGCGCGGGCGCGTTCGGGGTGGAAGGCACCCCAACGCTCGCCCCAACCGTCGCGCTGGACGGCGCAGCCCCGGCCGCCTCGTCCGCGTCGTCGGACCCGGCATGCGGGTCGCCGTCCTGCGTGGCGGCCTGGCTGCCCGGTCCGGAGGTCTGCGCGGCGGAGACCAGCGCGGCGCCGGCCCGGCTCGTCGGCCCGAACGGGCTCGAAGCGATCCCGTCGGCCTCCCCGCCCTGGGCGGGCACGGCGGCGGGCACCGAGGTGGGCGCGGCGGCGGGACCGGAGGCGGGGACGGCGGGTGACGACACCGGCGCGGGTGACGTGGTGGACGGGGCCGACACCGGGGCCACCGCGCCGGGGCCCACGACCGGGGCGGGCGGCGAGTACGTGTCCGGCGCCGCGAACTCCCGCGGGGCCGAGACGAACCCGGCCGGGGCCGCGGTGAACCCGCCCGGCGCCGAGACCGGCCCGGGGACCGACACGGGACTGGCGGCCGGCGCGGCGGGCCTGGTCGGGCCGGTCGCCGCGGCAGGCTCGGTCAGGCCGGTCGCCGCGGCAGGCTCGGTCGGGCCGGTCGCCGCGGCGGGCTCAGCCGGGCCGGTCGCCGCGGCGGGCTTGGTCAGGCTGGTCGCCGCGGGCTGGGCGCCCGCCGGGAACCGCAGGGTGGTGCCACCGGCCGGGGGCTGCGGCGTGACGACGGACGGCCGGTTGTACGGGTACGTGCTGGGCGTCGTCCACTGCCCCTGCACCGGCGTGGCCGTGGCACCCGTGGCGGCCACGAAGCGGGCCGCGATCGACGGCGTGCCGGCCCAGTGCAGGCCCAGGTAGGAAGCGTGCACCCCGCGGTGGACGAAGCCCTCGGCGGGGCCGCCGGCCCAGGTCCAGGCCGCCTGCAGGCCGGCCCGCGGGTTGATCGTGGTGCGGTGCATCTTGTGCCCGACGACCTGGGCGCCGACGGGCAGCAGGACCGACGAGCTGCGGGCGGTGGCCTCGCGGTAGCCGAGCACGACGAGGTCGGTCTCGCGGGCGGAGGCGTCCACCACGCCGCACATGGGGCGGCCGTTGAAGTCGCGGCAGAGCCACACCAGGCCGGTGCCCTCGGCGGCGATCGGCTTGCCGGCGGCGGCGTGCGCGGCGACGGCGGCGCGGAGGCGGCCGTTGAAGCCGAGCTCCTCGGCGTACGACTCCGGCAGGGCACCGCCGACGACCAGCCCGTCGACACCGTCGGGCAGGAACTCGTCACGCAGCGGGTCGAACGGCACGACCTCGGCACCGGCGGCGGTGAGCAGCTCGGCGGTCTCCGGGTAGGAGAACGCGACACCGATGATCGGGCGGCGGCCGATACGGGTCACCGCGGGCTCCGGCCCACGGGCGGCGGCCACCTCCTCCGCGGCGCTCCACGGCTCGGACGTGAGCCTGGGCGCCGAGCGGGCCAGCGCCATCGCCCGGTCGATGTCGACGGCGCCGGCGATGACCTCGCCGAGGCGGCGCACGGCCCGGACCGCGTCGAGGTTGTGGTGCACGACGGGCGCGACCCCGTGGTGCCGCGACGGCAGCGGCGCGCCGGCGTCGCCGATGTCGGTGAGCGCGTGGCGGCGCAGGGCGCCCAGGACGGGCACGCCGATGTCGTCGAGAGCCTCCCGCAGCAGCTGCTCGTGCCGGGAGGAGGCGACCCGGTTGAGGATGACGCCGCCGAGCCAGAGCAGCTCGTCGTACGCCCGGAAGCCGTGCACGAGCGCGGCCACCGACTGCCCCATGGCGCCGACGTCGACGACCAGGACCACGGGCGCGCGCAGCAGCCCGGAGATCTGCGCGGTCGACTCGCTGTCGGTGCGGCCGGCGAGCCCGTCGAACAGGCCCATCGTGCCCTCGACCACGGCGATGTCGAGCGAGCCGGCACTGTGCGCGAACAGCGGACCGATCCGCTTCGCGCCGACCATGCGCGGGTCGAGGTTCCGCCCCGGCCGGCCCGCCGCCAGCCCGAGATACGCGGCGTCGACGTGGTCAGGGCCGATCTTGAACCCGGCGGCCCGGTATCCCCGCGCCGACAGCGCGGCCAGCAGGCCGACGGAGATCGCGGTCTTGCCGTGACCGGAGGACGGCGCGCTGATCACCAGCCTCGGGATCGTGCTCATGATGCTCCTCTGGCGCGGGGGCAAACGTGTGTCCCGGACGATACCGGGTGGGCGCCACAGCAACTGTCCGGAACGCACCGGATACCGTGCTTGGTTGTGTACCGGTTTCTCGCGTCGCCCCGGTGGCTCGGCTACGCCGCGCTGACCGTCGCCGCGGCGACCGTCATGGTGCTGCTGGGCTTCTGGCAGCTCGACCGCTATCACCAGCGGGCCTCCATCAACGCCCGGATCACCGCGGGCACGTCGGCCACGCCGGTCCCCCTCACCGAGGTGGTGCCCCGCCCGGCCGGCACCCCCGGCACGGTGGGCGCCGCGCCGGGCGGTCACACCGAGTGGCTGCGCGTCCAGGTCACCGGCCGGTTCGACGCGTCCCGGGAGATCCTGGTGCGGGGCCGCACCGTGGAGGGCCGGGTCGGCTTCGAGGTGCTGACCCCGCTGGTCCTCGCCGACGGCACGGCGGTCCTGGTCGACCGCGGCTGGGTGGCCCCCGCCGAGGGCGGCGCCCTGGCGATGCCGTCGGTGCCGGCCGCCCCGGACGGCGAGCAGACCGTGCTCGGCCGGCTGCGCCCGTCCGAGAGCCGCGGCGGCCCCCCGAAGGAGGTCGGCGGCCGCCTCGAGGTCCGCCGGATCACCCCGTCGGCGATCGCCCCGGCGATGCCCTACGCCGTCTACGACGCCTACGTCAGCACCGACCAGCCGGCCCCGGGCCTGACCGCCGTCGCGCCGGAGAAGCAGAACGCCCTGCAGAACGCCGGCTACGTCCTGCAGTGGTGGCTGCTGGCCGCGCTGACCCTGTACGGCTTCGTCTACCTGGCCCGCCGGGAGGCCCGCGGCCCGGAGCCCGAGGACCTCCTCGACGAGTTCCACGACACACCCGCCTGACGCGGATCAGCCGGATCGCCGACGGCCAGGCGTCCTGCTCGCCCTGACGACGGCGAACGCGCACGCCCGCACGCGGCGGCCCACACCCGACAGTTCCCGCCGCGACAGCTCGGACCCCGGCAGCGCAAATCCCCGGCAGCGCAAATCCCCGGCAGCCCCCGCACCCGACGACCCGCACCCCGACCAGCACGCCGACCAGCACGCCGACCAGCTGGGTTGCAGTCGGCCATCACACAGACGCGAACCCGAACCCCCGGCGCCTCCCACAGCAGCGACCCTCCGAAGCGCGAGTCTTCACCAGCCCCATGGCCACCACGCAGGCGCCCCGGACACGCACGGCGCGAACACATCAAGCCTGGTTGCCGGCAGCCGTCACCCAGACACGAACCCGAGCCCCGCGCCTCCGCCCCAGCAACGGGCCCCGCGAAACGCGAGTCTCCGCCAGCCCGCACCGTCAGCCGCATCGTCAGCCGCACCGCCAGCCGCACCGCCAGGCCCGCGTCACCAGCCGGCCCGCACCGCCAGCCGGCCCGCACCGCCAGCCGGCCCGCACCGCCAGCCGGCCCGCACCGCCAGCCAGCCCGCACCGCCAGCCAGCCCGCACCGCCAGCCAGCCCGCACCGCCAGCCAGCCCGCACCGCCAGCCAGCCCGGCACCGTCAGCCCGGCACCGTCAGCCCGGCACCGTCAGCCCGGCACCGTCAGCCCGGCACCGTCAGCCCGGCACCGTCAGCCCTCGTGTCGGCCTCGTCGGCGCGCTTGTCCTCGCGATACCGCAGGACGCGGGCGAAGCGCAGGGCCACGCCGCCGGGATAGCGGGGCGAGGTCTGCACGCCGTCGAACGCGATCTCGACGACCAGCTCCGGCCGGACCTTGACGACCCAGTCGGACTCCTCGACGGCGAGCGCCTTCAGCCGCTCCGTCTGCCAGCGCAGCATCTCGTCGGTCATGCCCTTGAAGGTCTTGCCGAGCATCACGAAGCCACCGGTCTCCGGGTCGCGGGCGCCGAGGTGCAGGTTGGACAGCAGGCCCTTGCGCCGGCCGTGGCCCCACTCGACGGCGAGGACGACCAGGTCCAGGGTGTGCCGGGGCTTGACCTTCACCCAGGCGGAGCCGCGCCGGCCGACGTCGTAGGGCGCGGCGGCGGACTTCACGACCAGGCCCTCGTGGCCGGCGGCGACCGCGGCCGCGAACACCCGCTCGGCCTCCTCCGGCGTGTCGAGCATGGTGCGCTCGACCCGCAGCGGCGCCGGCACGGCCCGCTCCAGCGCCGCCCAGCGCACCGACGCCGGCTCGTCGAGCAGGTCGACGCCGTCGAGGTGCAGGATGTCGAAGAAGAACGGCTGGAGCACGGCGGTGCCGTCGCGGCGGGCGGCCCGGCTCGACGTCTCCTGGAACGGCACGGCCCGCCCGGTGTCGTCGACGCCGACGGCCTCGCCGTCGAGCACGACCGAGGACACGTCGAGGCCGCGGACGGCCTCCACGACCACCGGCACCCGGGCGGTGAGGTCGTCGAGGCTGCGGCTGAACACGGAGATCCGGTCGCCGTCGCGGTGCACCTGGATGCGCACGCCGTCGATCTTGATGTCGGCGGCGGCGGGGGTGCCGGTGTCGGCGAGCGCGTCGGTGGCGGTGGCGGCGCTCTGCGCGAGCATCGGGGCCAGTGGCCGCCCGACGGTGAGCCGGTAGGCCTCCAGGGCCTCGGCGCCGGCGGTGAGCGCGTCGACCGCGACGGTCTTCAGGTCGCCGGCGAGCAGCAGGGCCCGGCGGATCTGGGCGATCGGGACGCCGGAGGCGCGGGCCACGGCGTCGACGAGCAGGCCGGCCTGCGCGCCCTGGCGCAGCTCGCCGCTGAGCAGGCCGATCAGGAAGTGCCGCTCGGCCTCGGTGGCGGCGCCGAAGAGGGTGGCGACGAGCTCCCGCCGGGCGGCCTGCGAGCCCTTGCCGGCCAGCCGCGCCATCGCCGCGAACGCCTCGTCGACGTCGGTGATCGACAGCGACGGGGACTCCGCGGGCGGCGGCAGCTCCCGCAGGCTGGCATAGCCGACGCCGGTCTGGCGCTGGCGCAGCTCGCCGGACAGGTAGGAGGCGCCGGGCGAGAGCTCCTCGGGCGCCAGCCGCCGCAGCGCGTCGGCGAGCAGGTCGATCTTGGCGTTGCGCCCTGAGGTCCGCGCGACGGCGGCGGAGACGGAGGCCAGCTCGACGAATCTCATACCCGGATTCTCACCCAGGGGTACGACAGAATCACCTCAAGCGGAGTACGCCCGCCGCACCGCGCCCAGGACCCAGCCCATCCGGTTGACGGCGGTGTCGGGGTGCTCGCCAAACTCGTGGGCGACCAGCGCGGCGCACCCGCGCGGCCCGTGCCGCCGGACGCTGCGCATGACGGCGGTGCGGATGCGCTCAGGGCTGATCGGATCGGAGGACTGCACGTCGGAGACGAACAGCGCTTCGGCCCGGACGTGCTCCAGAAGCTGCGGTGTCATCTTGTACCCCCTTCGGCTGCCTCCCATCACACGCTCCCGCAGGTGTACCGGCGTGTCCGCCAGGTTGCGGACAGGGTGAGAACGTCAAAACGACAGTGCCCCCGCCGGCACGGGGCGGGAGTACAGGTAGCCCTGCCCGTAGTGGCAGCCGAGGGCCTTGAGCGCGGCGGCCTGCGCGTCCGTCTCGACCCCCTCGGCCACGGTCTGCAGCGACAGCCCCTCGGCGAGCTGCAGGATCACCTTCATGAGGGTGGAGTCGACGCCCGAAGCCGTGAACGTCCGGTCGATCTTGAGGATGTCGACCGGGAGGTGCACCAGGTACGCCAGCGACGAGTACCCGGTGCCGAAGTCGTCCACGGCGATCCGCACGCCCCGCTCCCGCAGCCGCCCGAGCCGCGCGGTGCGCTCGGCGTCGTCGACGAGGACGGACTCGGTGAGCTCGAGCACCAGCGCGGCGGCCGGCAGGCCGGTCTCGTCGAGCACGGCGAGGACCCGCTCGACGAAGTCGTGCTCGCGCAGCTGGCGCCCGGAGACGTTGACGGTGACGGCGACGCCGTCGCGCTCGAACCACTCGCGGGCGTCGGCGCAGGCCTGCCGCAGCACCCACCAGCCCAGCGGCACGATCAGGCCGGTGGCCTCGGCGACCGGGATGAAGGTCAGCGGCGGCACCCCGCCCGCCGGCCAGCGCAGCAGAGCCTCGACCGCGGTGACCCGGCCGTCGGCGAGGCGCACGACGGGCTGGTAGTGCAGGGTGAACTCGCCGCCGGCGAGGGCCCGGCGCAGCCCGGTGGCGAGCTGCTGCTGGCGGGCGGCGGCGGTGCGCAGCCCGGGGTCGAAGCGGACGACGCGGTCCTTGCCGGCGCCCTTCGCCGCGTCGAGGGCGAGGTCGGCGTCGCGCAGCACGTCGGCGGAGCCGCGCTGGTCGCCGACGGCGACGAGTCCGGCACTGGCGGTCAGGTGCACCTGCCGGCCGGCGACCGGGAACGAGGGCCGCAGCTGCGCGAACGCCTGGTCCAGGGCCTGGCCGGGGCCGCGCCAGACGACCGCGAACTCGTCGTCGCCGAGGCGGGCCAGCAGGTCGGCGCCGGGCAGCGCGGCCCGCAGCCGCTGCGACACCTGCACCAGCAGCTCGTCGCCGGCGGCATGGCCGAGGGTGTCGTTGACGTCCTTGAAGCCGTCGAGGTCCAGCAGGGCGACGGTGACGCCGGGCGTGGCGCCGGCGAGCACCCGGTCGAGCCGTTCGGTGAGCTGCCGGCGGTTCGCCAGGCCGGTGACCGGGTCAAGGGTGGCGCGCTGCCGCAGCTCCCGCTCCAGGCCCTTGCTGCGCGCCGAGGACCTGGCCAGGCTGTGCCTGAGCCGGTGGGCCCGCTGCCGGACCAGCAGCACGGCCGCCCCGGCGGCACCGAGCGCGACGAGCATCGCGACGCCTGACAGCGCCTGCCGCAGCATCCCCGGTACCGCCGCCGAGAATGCGATCAGGAAGACGCCCGCGACGGCGAGCAACGTGGACGGCCGGCCCGCCATCGGGTCAGGGCGGGGGTGGGGGCTCGGCTTGCGTCGCACGCCCCGATGCTATCTAGCACATATCCGATTTTTCGCCAGCTAACGGACAACACGCGCGCAAAGGGCGGGCCCCCACCGGAGGGGGCCCGCCCAGGTGCGCGTGGTGGTCAGCCGCGCCAGTCGAAGCCCGCCTCGACCACGATCTTGTCGGCGGTGGCCGCGATCCGGTCGGCGAACTTGTTGGTGTGGTGCCCACAGAAGGCCAGGTCGCCCGCGGCGCCGAAGGTCACACGAGCCTTGGCGGCGGCACCGCAGCTGTCGCAGCGCTCCCCCGTCAGCTCGGGGACGACGTGAACGGCCGGGCGCGAGATCAGCATCGGGGTCATCTCAGTCTCCTCGAGTCGAAGCGGTCAGCTGCTGTTTGAAATGCGGCTTTTCTGGGTGTTGCGCCTTACCTAACTAACAGTACGTTCGCCGGTTTTGAGCGCCTAGTTCGTAAGCGTTGGCATTTGGTCACTGCCTGGTTGCCGACTCTGGCCGTTCGTCTGATGCAGCACGCGTGAACGTCACTTACCCGCCCGGCAACTTCCCGACACCAGCCGCCCCGCCAGGCGGCCGTCCGCCTGCCCGGCACCGGGACCGCGCGCGTCCCGTCCACTGTGGACAGTACGGGTCGCGGTGCGGACACCCGAACGGCAACGCACGGCGAACCAGGGGTGTAACCCGGGGTGCCGAATCTTGTGGAGGTCCGGATGACAACGCCGGACGGCACCACCGCTCCACAGGATTCGCAATCCCACGGAAGGGCCCACATAGATGATCCGCCGCCACGCCCGCACATTGATGCCGCTCGCCGCCCTCGCCGTTGGTGCCGCCGCCGGCACTGTCGCCCTCGCCGGCACCGCGGGCGCAGAGACCACCGACATCGTCCGCACCGGTGCGGGTGAGGACGGCTACAGCTCCAGCAGCCGCCCGACGTACAACTTCGGCGCCTCCGACACCCTCGTCGCGGGCCGCGCCGGCGGCGACACGATGGTCACCTACCTGAAGTTCACCGTCGCCTCCCCCGGCGCCGGCGTGACCGTCAAGAACGCGCGGGTGACCCTGACCCGGGAGAGCCGGACCCTGCCGAGCGCGCTGACGCTCAGCAAGGTCGCCAGCACCACGTGGACGGAGAAGACGCTGTCGGCGAAGAACGACCCGGCGCTCGGCGCGGCCGTCAGCACCGTCAAGCCGAAGAGCGACGCGGCCACCGTCACCTTCGACGTCAGCGCGGTGGTGAAGAGCGCGGGCACGTACACGTTCGCGGTGACCTCGAAGGTCGCCAACACCCCCGCCCGGTTCCGCTCCTCCGAGGCCGCCGCGGGCCGGCCCAGCCTGAACCTGACCGTGGTCCGCCCGGCCGCCACGCCGCCGGCCACCAAGCCGCCGGCGACCACCCCGTCGAAGCCCCCGGCGACGACCCCGCCGACCACCCCGCCGACGAAGCCCGTCGAGGCGACGCCGACCACGCCCGCCAACTGCGTCGTGGACGCGAAGCTCGTGCCGTCCTGCGGCGTGCTGTGGGGCGCGGCCGCCGGCGGCTTCTCCGACGTGCCGCGCGACGAGGCGCTGAAGACGTTCGAGCAGAAGACCGGCCGGACCTCGACGGTGTACCACACGTACCACAAGGGCGACGAGCTCTTCCCGACCAAGGACGAGATCGCGATGACCAGCGACCCGGCCAACCCCCGCACCCTGATGCTCAACTGGAAGGTCGGCTACGGCACCAAGTGGGCCAACGTCGCCAAGGGCGACCAGGACGCCCGCATCGACCGCCTCTCGACCTTCATCAAGACCAACTACGGCACCCGGAAGTTCTTCATGGTCCTGCACCACGAGCCGGAGAACGACGTCGTCGCCACCGCCGGGTCGGGCATGACCGCCAAGGACTACGCCGCGATGTTCCGCCACACCGTGCTGCGCATGAAGGCCAACGGGGTCACCAACGCCGTCTTCGTCGTCGCCTACATGAACTACGAGAAGTGGAACAACAGCCCGTGGTGGGGCGACCTCTACCCCGGTGACGACGTCGTCGACTGGGTCGGGGTGGACACCTACAACAACGCGCAGCCCGGCGGCTTCCACACCGGCGACTTCAACTACATGATGAACCGCACCACCGACAAGGCGAAGTTCCCCGGCTGGTACACCTGGGCCACCACCAACCACCCCGCCAAGCCGATCATGGTCGCCGAGTGGGGCGTGTACGACTCCTCGCCGACCGTCGTCGGCAAGAACAAGGCCGACGTGTACGCCACGGTGCTGCCGCAGCTGGCGAAGATGCCGCAGATCAAGGGCCTGGTCTACTTCGAGACCGCCAAGGACCAGAACGGCCACGACATCCGCATGGACGACACCCCCGAGGCCCTCGCCGGCTTCCGGAAGATCGCCGCCGACCCACGCTTCAACGTCAAGCTCTGACCCCCGACCAGCAGGGCCCGCCCGGACACCCGTCCAGGCGGGCCCTGCTGCCGTTCACGGACCCTCGCGCGCGCCTGTCACCCGGTGGTCGGCGGCATCCCGGCCGGTAGGACGTCGCGGGCGGCGGCGCCGGGACGCACGCAACTTCGCTGCTCCCGTCACGGTCCCGGGCCCGCCACCGGAGCGCCCGAACCTTGTTTCTGCAAGGCAATGACAGCAAAACCTGAAAGCAAGGGATGTAGACATATGTTGAACCGCCGCGTTCTTACCGTTCTGGCCATGACCGCCGCCGCTGCCGGCTCCTTCTCCTTCGCCTCCGCCGCCGCTGCCGCCCCCGCCATGGGCAGCGTCCTCGGCGCCGGCGAGGAGGGCGCGCTGAAGGACCGCTACATCGTGGTCCTCAAGGACGGCTCGACGACGACGTCCGACGCCCTCGCGGGCAAGGTCGGCGGCTCGGTGAGCACCCGGTTCAGCAGCACGGTCAAGGGCTTCTCCGGCACGATGAGCGCCACCGCCGCGCGCCGCCTGGCCGCCGACCCGGCCGTCAAGTACGTCGAGCAGGACCGCATCGTCAAGGTCGAGGCGACCACGCAGACCGGCGCCACGTGGGGGCTGGACCGCATCGACCAGCGGGCCCTGCCGCTGAACGGCAGCTACACGTACGGCCCGGCGAGCAACGTCACGGCGTACATCATCGACACCGGCCTGCGGACCACCCACAGCGAGTTCGGCGGGCGGGCCCGGTCCGGCTACGACTTCGTCGACAAGGACGCGGACGCCACGGACTGCCAGGGCCACGGCACGCACGTCGCCGGCACCGTCGGCGGCGCCACCTACGGCGTGGCCAAGGACGTCAAGCTCGTCGGCGTCCGGGTGCTGGACTGCCAGGGCAGCGGCTCCTACTCGCAGATCATCGCCGGCGTCGACTGGGTGACGAAGAACGCCGTCAAGCCCGCCGTGGCGAACATGAGCCTGGGCGGCTCGGCCGGCAGCACCCTCGACGACGCGGTCAAGAAGTCGATCGCGTCGGGCGTCACCTACGCGGTCGCCGGCGGCAACGACTCCGCCAACGCCTGCACCAAGTCCCCGGCCCGGCTGCCCGAGGCGATCACCGTCGGCGCCACCGACAGCAAGGACGCCCGCGCCAGCTTCTCCAACTTCGGCTCCTGCCTGGACCTCTTCGCCCCGGGCGTGAGCATCCTGTCCAGCGCCAACAGCAGCAACACCGGCACGACCAAGATGAGCGGCACCTCGATGGCCACCCCGCACGTCGCCGGCGCGGCCGCGCTGTACCTGGCCGGCCACCCGACCGCCACCCCGGCGCAGGTCCGCGACGCGCTGGTCAACGGCGCCGTCAGCGGCGTCGTCACCGGCGCCGGCAGCGGCTCGCCGAACAAGCTGCTCAACACCACCGCCCTGATCTCGGCGCCGGCCACCGACCCGACCACCCCCACCACCACGCCGACCACGCCGACGACCACCCCGACCACCCCGACCACCCCGGCCGCGTGCGCCGCGGTCTCCAACGGCACCGACGTGTACATCGCCGACCGGGCCGCCGTCACCAGCAAGGTCACCATCGCCAACTGCGCCGGCACCGCCGCCAAGGCCTCGACCGTCAAGGTCTCCGTGCGCCACGCCGACCGCGGTGACCTGCGCGTCGACCTGATCGCCCCGGACGGCACCTCGTACAAGCTGAAGAGCTCCATCTCCGGTGACAACGTCGCCAACCTCAACGCCACCTACACGGTCGACCTGTCGGGCGAGACCCGCAACGGCGTGTGGACCCTGAAGGTCTCCGACATCTTCGCCGGCGACACCGGCACGCTGGACACCTGGACCCTGACCGTCTGAACCCACCTCCCCCGGTGACCGGTGGCCCCCCGCGACCTCGCGGGGGGCCATCGGCGTTCCCGGGGCGGCACCGGAAGCGGCGCGGCCTTGCCGGGACCGCAGCGGCGTTGCAGAAACCGCGAATCGGTCTCAACTAGGGCGTACCCGTCGGTACCGTGTTGGGCATCCGAGAGCAAGGGGGGCCACCATGAGTACCGCACGTGAGTCCATCGAGGTGGCCGTCCCGGCCGGGGTCGCGTACGAGCAGCTCACCCACTTCGAGAACTACCCGCAGTTCATGTCCGGGGTGATGAGCATGGCCCCGATCGACGCCTCCACCGCGCACATGGTGATCGACCTCGGCGGCAACCGGGCGGAGTTCGACGCCAGGATCACCGAGAGCCGCCCCGGCGAGTTCCTGTGCTGGGAGGCGATGGACGGCCCGCAGGTCAGCGAGGCGCTGCGGCTGGAGCCGATGGCCGACGGCATGACGAGGGTGATCGCGGAGCTGCAGATCGACGCCCGTGAGCTGATGCCGGCCGAGCAGCACGCCGTCGAGGTGCTCAACCGGCGGCTGAAGGCGGACCTGAAGGGGTTCAAGCGCTTCTGCGAGGAGGCCGCGACGAGGACGGCCGCCAACCGGCCGGTGACGGCGACCCCCGCCACGATCGCCCGCGGCATCGCCTCGGCGTCCGGCACGATCCACGCCAGCAACGAGCGCCCGCCGCAGGGTCCGCCGGCCGCCGGCAACCTCGGGCCGCTGCAGCACACGCTGGACCGGGGCGCGGCACGGGGCAAGCAGACCCGCTTCTGAGACCCCCGCGCCTCCTGGACGCCGGCCGGTCGGCCGGCGTCCTGTTGGATCGGGCGATATCACCATCAAATGCCGCATATCATGAAGTCTGAAGGTCAACAGAAGCCAGGACCCGTGACCGGTCCGGAGCGCAGCGGAGGGCCGGCATGACCGCGATCCTGGTCGCCGACGACGACATGGACATCAGGGACCTCGTCGCCTTCAAGCTCGAACAGGCCGGCTACGACGTCGTCGCCGTGGACAACGGCCTGGCCGCGCTCACCGAGGCGACCAAGAACCCGCCGGACCTCGTGGTGCTCGACGTCATGATGCCCGGCATGTCCGGCATCGACGTGTGCCGCCAGCTGCGCCTGGACGCCGGCACCAAGGCGCTGCCGATCATCCTGCTCACCGCGCGCGCCCAGGAGGGTGACGTCGAGGTCGGCTTCGGCGCGGGCGCCGACGACTACATCGTCAAACCCTTCAGCCCCCGGGAGCTGGTGAGCCGCGTCGAGGCCGTGCTGGCGCGGATGCGCACGTGACGCTCGCCGGCGCCGCCGTCGTGGCGCTGGCGGTCCTGCTCGTCGCCGCCGTGGTCCTCGGCGGCCTCATCGTCGGCGGGCGGGCGGTGCGCCGCGCGCGCGAGACCCGCCGCGCGAAGCTCGCCCAGCCCGCCCGCCGGCTGCTCCTCGCGATCGCCGCCGGCGACGACGACCCCGAGCAGGTCGAGGCCCTCGTCCGGCTGCCCGACGAGGTCTGGCAGGCGGTGGAGCCCAACGCGATCGCCCTGCTGGGCAAGGTCCGCGGCGAGGCGCACACCACGCTCGTCGACGTGTTCGAGCGTCGCGGCGCCGCCTGGCGGGCCCGCAGCCAGCTGCGCCGCCGCGACCCGGTGGCCCGCGCGCAGGCCGCCGAGGTGCTCGGCAGCCTCGGCCGCAAGGACGCCCTGCTGCCGCTGTGCGACCTGCTGGCCGACCCCGACCCCGACGTCCGGGTCGTCGCCGCCCGCTCGCTCGGCCGGATCGGCGACGCCGGCGCCACCCAGCCGCTGCTGGCCACCCTCGCCAGCCGCCGCATGGTGCCCCAGCAGGTCGTCGCGACCGCGCTGACCCGGCTCGGCACCGCCGCGCAGGGCGCCCTGCTGGCCAGCCTCGACGATCCGCGGGTGCCGATCCGGGCGACCGCCGCCGAGGTCCTGGGTCTGATCGGTGCGGCGGGTGCCACGGTACGGGTGGAGAGCGCGCTGCGCGCGGACCCGTCGATCGACGTGCGCATCAGCGCCGCCCGCACGCTGGGCCGGCTCGGCACGCGGACCGCCCTGGCACCGCTGCTCGACGCGCTCGGGCCGGACCGGCCCGTGGTGCTGCGCGCGGAGGCCGCGAAGGCGCTCGGCGAGCTCGGCGCCGTCACCGCCGCGCCGGCGCTGACCGTGCTGCTGTCCGACGTCGAGTACGTGGTGGCCCACAACGCGGCCCGCTCGCTGCTGCGCCTCGGCGGGGCCGGCCGGGCCGCCCTCGCCGCGGCCGAGCACCGGGCCGAGGCGGCGCCCGACGACCCGCACGTCCTGCTCGCCGCGGCGCACGCCCGGGAGGCCCTGGCCGCGGCCGAGCTCGACGACCACCGCCGGCAACTCGTGCCATGATCGCCGACTGGGTCCGGCAGGTGCTGACCGTCACGGACGTGTGCATCCTGACCTACTTCCTGCTGATCAACTCCAGCTACCTGGTGCTGATCGTGCTGGCCTCGGCCGAGTTCGTGCACCACATGCGGCGGGTGCCGTTCGCCGGGCACGAGGAGACGTACCGCAGCCCGCTGACCCAGCCCGTGTCGGTGCTGGTCCCGGCGTACAACGAGGCGGCCGGGATCGTGCAGTCGGTGCAGGCGATGCTGGCGCTGCGGTACCCGGTGTTCGAGGTCATCGTCATCGACGACGGCTCCACCGACGACACGTTCGAGCGGCTGCGGGAGGAGTTCGGGCTGGTCGAGGTGCCGCGGGTGGTGCCGGACGCGACACCGACCCGCGGGCGCATCCAGTCGGTGCACGTGCCGCGGGAGCGCCCCGACCCGCTGGTCGTGGTGCGCAAGCAGAACGGCGGCAAGACCGACGCGGTCAACACGGGCATCAACGTCGCCCAGTACCCGCTGGTCTGCATGGTCGACGCGGACTCGGTGCTGGACCCGCAGGCGCTGCTGTCGGTGGCGAAGCCCTTCACCGACGACCCGCTGCGCACCGTCGCGTCCGGCGGGGTCATCCGGGTCGCGAACGGCTGCACCGTCGTGGCCGGCCGCATCGTCGACGTCCGGATGCCCCGCGGCTGGCTGCCGAGGGTGCAGGTGGTGGAGTACCTGCGGGCGTTCCTGCTCGGCCGCACCGGCTGGTCGCGCATCGGCGGGCTGCTCATCATCTCCGGCGCGTTCGGCATCTTCCGCCGGGACCTGCTGGTGGAGGTCGGCGGCCTGGACCACGACTGCATCGGCGAGGACGCCGAGCTGGTCGTGCGCCTGCACCGGCACCTGCGCCGGCAGCGGCGCGACTACCGCATCGTGTTCGTCGCCGAGCCCGTGTCCTGGAGCGAGGCGCCCAGCTCGCTGAAGGTGCTGAGCAAGCAGCGCCGCCGCTGGCACCGGGGCATCACCGAGATCCTCGGCAAGCACCGCTCGATGATCCTGAATCCGCGGTACGGCCGGATCGGGCTCGTCGCGATGCCCTACTACGTGCTGTTCGAGCTGCTCGCGCCGGTCGTCGAGCTGGCCGGGATCGTCCTGGTCCCGCTCGGGCTGTACGTGGGCGCGATCGACGCCGCGTTCGCCGTCGTGTTCGTCGGCGTCGCGTACGGCTACGCGCTGCTGCTCAACCTCATCGCGCTGACCGTGGAGGAGTACTCGTTCCACCGGTACCACCGCTGGACGGACCTGCTCGCCTCGGTGCTCGCCTCGCTGCTGGAGAACGTCGGCTACCGGCAGCTGACCGCGCTGTGGCGCACGATGGGCATGTGGGCCGCGATCCGCGGCGGCCGGCACGAATGGGGTCAGATGACCCGGACCGGTTTCCAGACCGTGCTGACCCCGGCGGCGCCACCGGCCGCACCCGGCCCGGCGCCGGACCACGCGCGGGGCCCGGCGCCGGTCACAGCCACAGAGGACGCTCGCGTGGAATCCTGACCGTGAACGTGGTGCCGGCACCGACGACGCTGTCCACGGCGACCTCGCCGCCGTGGCCCTCCACGATCGTCTTGGTGATCGCCAGCCCGAGGCCCGCACCCTGCACGGCCTCGCGGACCGCGAACGTGCCGCGGAAGAACCGGGTGAACAGCTGCCCCTGCTCGGCCGGGTCGATGCCCACGCCGGTGTCCCTGACCTTGATGACCACGTCGGCGCCGTCGAGCTTCGCGGTCAGCTCGATCAGCCCGCCGTCCGGGGTGAAGTTGACCGCGTTGACGAGCAGGTTGACCAGGGCGCGCCGCAGCTGCTCCGGGTCGGCGTCGATGGTGCCGAGCCGCGGTGCGATGGCGAGCTCCAGGCGGTGGTCGCGGCGGCTGGCCCGCGCCTCGACGGCGGCGTGCGCGGCCACCAGCACCTCGGTCAGGTCGGTGGTGACCAGCTCCAGGTCGAAGACGCCCGCCTCGACCTTGGAGATGGTGAGCAGGTCCTCGATGAGCGCCCGCAGCCGGTCGGAGTTGCGGCCGATGACCTGCAGCATCCGGGTCTGCGCCGGGTTGAGCTCGCCGGCGTCGCCGGAGGCGAGGACCTCGAGGTGGCCGATGACGTTGGTCAGCGGGGTGCGGAACTCGTGCGACACGGTGGCCACGAAGTCGCTCTTGGCCACGTCGAGCTCGCGCAGCCGGGACACCGCCTCGCGTTCGTGCTCGTAGGCGGCGCGCAGCGCGTCCTCGGTGCGTTTGCGGTCGGTGATGTCGTGCACGAAGGCGTTGAAGCTCCACCCCTGCATCGGGTCCGGCACCGCCCACACGGCGAGCTCGACGGGGAACTCGTAGCCGTTGGCGTGCCAGGCGGAGATCTCGATCCGGTTGTCCAGCACGCGTTTCTCGCCCGTGGTCAGGAAGCGCCCGATGCCGAGATGGTGGGCCTCGCGGAAGCGCGGCGGCACGATCGTGTCGGCCAGCCGGCGCCCGATGGCCTCCTCCTTCGACAGCCCGAACACCTTCTCCGCGGCGGCGTTCCAGCCGGTGATCATGCCGCCCTCGTCCATCGCGACGAACGCCTCGACGCAGCTGTCGAGGATGCGCTCCATCCGCTCGGCGCCGAAGCGCACCGCCTGCGTCGCGGCCATCCGGTCGGCGACCCGGCCGAGCTGGATGCCGACGTCGGCCATGATCTCCAACAGCCGCGCGTCCGGCGCGGCCGGCTCGCGCGTGAAGAACTCCAGCACCGCGGCGGTGACGCCGCGGGCGATGACCGGGAAGGCGATGGCGGCGCCGACCCCTTCGAGGGCGCCGGCGAGCCGGGCCCTGACGAAGTTGCGGTCCTCGGCGACGGCCGGGATCCACACGGGCCGGCCGGTCGTGGCCGCCTGCCCCACGACGCCGCCGCCGTAGGTGAACCGGAACCCGGTGCTGGCCGCCCGGAGGCCGGCGAAGGAGCCGGGCTCGACCTCGTACCAGATGTCGGTGGAGACGAAGACCCGGCGGTCGCGCGGGTCCGGCAGGCACAGGTGGCCGGCGTCCCAGCCGGTGGCGGCGCAGACCGCCTTGATCACGGGCAGCCCGGCGTCGGTGATGTCGTCGGCCTCGTTCGCGATCCGGGTCGCCTCCTGCAGCAGGGAGACCAGGACGAGTTCGCGATCCTTCGGCACATCTTCGATCGTAAAGTCGTCACCCGCCGCGATCAGCCCGTTTCGTGGGGATCGCGGCGGGTTTCGTGAGGTCGGCGCGGGTCGGGCCCGGTCAGGCCGTGGCGGGTGAGCGGTGCAGCGCCGCGGCGATCTCCCGCACGTACCGGTAGACGCCGACCTCGCCGGCGCGGACGCCGTCGCTGACCGCGACCAGCCGCACGCCGCCCTCGACGCACGCCTGGGCGAAGCGCAGCCCGGGCAGGCGGTGCCGCTCGCTGACCTCGACGACGGTGCCGTTGAGCCGGCAGGCCCCGACCAGCTCGGCGATCGCCGAGTCCGGCACCGCGGCCTCGTCGATGCCGGCCCGGGCGAGGAAGTCCAGGGGGCGGGCGAGGCGGGTCGGCGCGTACCGGGAGACCCGCTCCACGGCCAGCCCGGTCACGGTGACGACCTGGTCGATGACGTCCAGGGCGCGCATGGTGCCGTTGTCGATGAGGCCGCGCACGGCGTCGGGGCTGAGCAGGCCGGCGGGCAGCGGCAGGCGGTTCAGGCCGACCGAGATGACCTCCAGGCCGTTGAGGTCGGCCGGGAACGCCAGCCAGCCGTCGATGCCGATCGCCTCGACCTCGACGCCGCGGCGCAGCACGATGTCGGTGCGCTGCTGGGCGCGCTGGATGGACGACAGGTACGGCGACAGCCAGCTCGTGTCGGGTCCGACCCGGTCGGCGAACGTCACCTCGGTCAGCCCCGCCTGCTCGGCGCTGGCCACGAGGACGCTGACGCTGTCCCGGCCCGACGAGAACGCGGTGTGGACGTGGCCGTCGGCGGCAAGGTCGATCATGTGGGCTCTCTTCCCTGGGGCTGGCTGCTCTTTCCACTCATCAGGTTGCCGGGCCCGCGTCCCCTGCCCGGTCCCGCGCAGTTGCGCTTGGGTTGACGCCCGCGCCCGGTCCGGCGCCCGCTTCACTCACCGGCGCGGTCGAGCACCGGGCGGCGGTAGCGGTACCCGAACCCGCGCACCGACTCGATCGGCGAGGCGTCGGGGTCGGTCCAGCCGAGCTTGCGACGCAGCCGCAGCACCGCGAACTTGACCCGCTCCGGCCCGATGCCGGTCGGGTCGTCCCACGCCTGCGCCAGCAGCTGGTTGGGCGACAGCACCGCGCCGGCGTGCCGGACGAGCACGTTGAGCAGCCGGAACTCCGTCGGCGTCAGGCGCACCTCCTCGCCGGCGACGAACGTGCGCCGGGCGGCCGGGTCGATGCGCAGGACGCCGTCGTCGTACACCTCGTCGGCCCACGACGCCGGCCCGGCGCTGCGCCGCAGCAGCGCCTCCACCCTCGCCACCAGCTCGGCGTTGGTGAACGGCTTGGTGAGGTAGTCGTCGGCGCCGCCGCGCAGCCCGCGCACCTTGTCGGACTCCTGCCCGTGCGCGGTCAGCAGCAGCACCGGCACGTCACTGACGTCCCGCAGCCGCTCCAACACCTGCCAGCCGTCCATGCCGGGCAGGCCGATGTCGAGGATCACCAGCTCCGGACGCTCCGTGTAGGCGTCCCTGAGCCCCGTCCTGCCGTCCTTGGCGTGTGCGACCTGGTGCCCGGCCCGCGTCAGCAGCAGCCGCAGTGCCATGGCGATATCTGGATCGTCCTCGACGACGAGAAGCCGGCTCACGATCATCCCCCGTTTCGTGCTGGTCGCGAAGGCAACGACAGCGTGACCGTCGTGCCGACCCCTTCGGTGCTGGCGACGCTGATGCCGCCGCCGTGCAGTTCGACGATGGCCCGGCTCACCACGAGCCCGAGCCCGGTGCCGGGCATGACCTGCCGCCCGACCGCCGCGGCGACGTTGGAGCCGCGGAAGAATGCGCTGAAGAGCCTGGGCAGGTCCGCCGCCGGGATGCCGACCCCGGAGTCCGCCACGGCGACCGTCCAGCCGTCGCCGGCGGGCCCGGCCCGCACGGTGACCTGCCCGCCGCTCGGCGTGAACTTGACCGCGTTGCTGATCAGGTTGTCCACCACCTGGTGCAGCCGGGTGTCGTCGCAGACCAGCTCCGGCCCGTCGGTGCACTCGAGCACCAGCTCCAGCCCGGCCGCGAGCGCCGCCGGGGTCCGCTCCGCGACGGCGACCGCGAGCAGGTCGGGCAGGCGGGTCGGCATCGGCTTGAGCTGCAGGGTGCGGGCCTCCAGCCGGGACAGCAGCAGCAGGTCCTCGATGAGGCGCAGCAGCCGGTTGGCGTTGCGGTCGATCACGTCGAGATACGTGCGCTGGTCCTCGGACAGCTCGCCGGTGGTGGCGTCGCCGAGCAGGTGCGCGAACGCGACGACCG
The DNA here is from genome assembly GCF_000716715.1 of Dactylosporangium aurantiacum. Classification (GTDB taxonomy): domain Bacteria; phylum Actinomycetota; class Actinomycetes; order Mycobacteriales; family Micromonosporaceae; genus Dactylosporangium; species Dactylosporangium aurantiacum. The sequence goes on from NZ_JNYJ01000043.1 coordinate 225,617, forward strand.
AGGACAGCGGGCCGCGCAGCTCGTGCGAGACGGTGGCGACGAACTCGTTGTTGAGCGCGGTCGCCTCGATCAGCGCCTGGTTGCGCTCCTCCAGGCCGCGGCTGCGCTCCTCCAGGCCGCGGCGGACCGCGACCCTGGCGGTGACGTCGCGGATGTGCACGAGCGTGCCGGAGTCCGACTCGCCGGGGCCGGCCACCGGCACCAGGTCGACCTCCAGGACCCGGCCGTCGGCGAACGGGAACTCCTCGCCGACGATCGCGGTGCGCAGGCCGAACGCCTCACGCAGCCGCTCCACCCGCGGCGAGCCGGGGCCGAGCCGGTCGATCACCCGGCCGATCACCGCGGCCCAGTCCAGGGGGTCGTCCTCGTGCTCGCCGGCGGGGCCGGCCATCCCGGTGTCCAGCAGCCGGTGCGCGGCGAGGTTGGCCAGCACGACCCGGCCGGCCTCGTCGAGCAGCAGCAGCCCGTCGCCCATCGTCTCCACGAGCCGGGCGAGGCGCTGCTGCTCCACGCGCGCGGTCCGCTCGGTCTCGCGCTGGCGGGTCACGTCGATGCCGAAGAAGGCGACCGCGCCGACGTCGGGGTCGTCGACAAAGCTGCGGGCGGCGACCTCGATGGTGCGCCACCGCCCGGTGGCGGTGCACAGCCGCAGGTCGACCGTGCCGGCCGGGTGCCGGCCGGCGCAGCAGGTGAGGAACATGGCGACGGCCGCGGGCCGGTCGTCGGGGTGGATCAGGTCGACGATGCGGTAGTCGCCGGGTCTGTGCCGGTCGTAGCCGAGGACCGCGGTGAACGAGTCGGACAGCGCGCTCCACCCGCGGGACGGGTCGACGGTCACGATCATCGCCCGGGCGCCGGTGGTGATCGCCCACGCGAGGGGAGAGCCGAGCATCGGCGGCGGCGGCACCGCCCGGCACGGCTGGGCCAGGGCGCGGTCGGCGGCGGCGGCGATCTCCGCGGCGGCGGCGAGCAGCTCGCTGCGCGCCGGCGCGGCGCTGAACTCGACGCGCAGCTCCTGTCCCCACTGCGCCGGCCCGACCGGCAGCCGCTCCAGCAGGTCCAGCTCGCCGACGACCGGGGTCAGCGCGGGGACGATCTCGGCGGAGCGCACCCCGGAGAAGCCCCGCAGCCGCGCGACGAGACGCTGCGCGTCCACCACGGTGGTCGCGTTCGCGGCACGGACCACCAGGTCGACCACGGCGCCCTCGATAAGGCCCGTGTCAACCAGACGGTCGGTCTCTCCACGCAAAGCTCTCCTCGGCCGGCAGGCGTCGCGACATCCGTCGCTTACCGTCGGTACACACATATACTACGCAATGTAATGACATGTCCTGTAACGTTTCCGCCAGGACCGAGGGGGTGCTCATCGCCGACGACACCGCCACAGCGACCACCGCACCGGCCGGCGCGCCGGCCGGGCGGGGCATGCACGAGCTGCGCACCGAGTTCATCCGGGTGGCCGCGCACGAGCTGCGCACCCCGCTGACGTCGATCATCACGTTCGCGAACATGCTCGACGCCGCCGACGACGTCCTCACGCTCGACCCGGGCGACCGGCACTCGGCCCTCACCGCGATCCGGCGCAACGCCGAGCGCATGCAGCTCACCGTCGCAGACCTGATGCTGCTGGCCGAGCTGGAGGCCGCCGAGGTGCCCCTCGACGCGGTCCGGGTCGACCTGCAGCCGCTGCTCGCCGAGGTCACCGGCGGGCTCGCGGTGGCGCTGCACGTACCGTCGGCGGCCCATCTCTTCGGCGACGAACCGCTGCTGCGCCAGTTGCTGCGCACCGCGGTCGACGTCGCGGGCGTGGTCAACGACGCCGACCGGCCGATCACCGTCGCCGCGTCCCGGAGCGCGGGGACCTGGACCGTCCAGGTCACCGCGACGGTCACCGGCCCGCTCAGCGCCGAGCGACTGCTGTCGATGCGCATCCCGCACCCCGAGCATCCGGGCGAGCACCGCACCGGCGCGCTGGCGCTCATGCTGGGCCGGGAGATCGCCGCCCGGCACGGCGGCGGCATGGTCACCGCGGTGCAGGAGCACCGGGTCACGGTGACCATCACGCTGCCGCACTCCACCCCGCATTCCTGACACAGGCTGTCAGGCGCCCGCGGCAGACTGCCGTACATGGGAAACAGGGCCGTCGCGCCGTTCGACATCGACAGCTGGGCCGAGGACGTGTACGACGAGCGCCCCGGCGCCCGCCTGTCGCGCACCAGGATCACCAAGACGTTCACCGGCGACTTCACCGGCACCAGCGAGGCCGAGACGCTGATGTGCCGCGCCGAGGTCGAAGGGTCCGCGGCGTACGTCGGGTTCGAGCGCTTCACCGGGACGCTGCAGGGCCGCACCGGCACGTTCGTGCTGCACCACACCGCGTCCGGATCCGGCGGCCGGCGCGGCGGTTCGTGGACGGTCGTGCCCGACACCGGCACCGGCGAGCTGACCGGCCTCAGCGGCGCCGGCGAGATCGTCGTCGCCGAGGACGGCGCGCACACCCTGGTGCTGGAGTACGAACTGGGCTGACCCGCAACTTGGCGCGCCTATGGTCGAGATCATGACGAGCACGACGACGCGCGCGTACCCGGTCCCAACCGACGAGCAGGAACGGCTGCGGTCCCTCGCCGACTACGGCGTCATCGGCGCTCCCCCGCTGCCGGACCTGCCGTCGGTCGTCGAGCTCGCCGCGTACGTGTGCGGCGTGCCGAACGCGGTCGTCAACCTCATCTCCGCGACCCAGCAGCACCAGCTGGCCGCCTACGGCTTCGAGGCCGGCGTCTGCGACCGCGGGGACTCCATGTGCGCGGTCAGCATCGTCGAGGCGGAGACCGTCGTCGTGCGTGACGCGACCCTCGACCCGCGCTTCGCACGCAACCCGTTCGTCACCGGCGAGATCGACGACGTGCGCTTCTACGCCTCCGCGCACCTGCGCGACCGCGACGGCCACGTGCTGGGCACACTGTGCGTCTTCGACCAGCGGCCGCACGACCTCACCCCGCAGCAGCGCGAGGGCCTCGACAAGCTGGCCCGGATGGTCATGGACGTGATGGACCTGCACCGGCACGGCCAGCTGCTGCAGGAGGCCCTCGACAAGGTGCGGCGCACCACCGTCGAGCTGCAGCGCTCCAACGCCTCCCTGCAGCACTTCGCCGGCCAGGTCAGCCACGACCTGAAGAACCCGCTCACCGGCGTGCTCGGCTTCGTGGCCATGCTCGCCGAGATCGACACGGTCGTCGCCGACCCCACCGCGAAACGCTGCATCGACCGGGCCCTGTCCTCCGCGACCCGGATGTGGCGCATGATCGAGGACGTCCTGTCACACGCGGCGCTCGGTGGACGCCCGTCCTTCGCCCCGGTCGACCTGGGCTCCCTCACGCAGCAGGTCGTCGACGACGTCAGCGCCGCGATCTCGGCCGCCCGGGCGACGGTGGACGTCGGCCCGCTGCCCGTCGCGCACGGCGACGCCACCCAGCTGCGCGTGCTCATCCAGAACCTGCTGAGCAACGCGCTCAAGTTCCGCCGCCGCGACCGCGACTGCCGGATCACCGTCACCGGCGAGGAGACCCCGGACGGCTGGACGATCGCGGTCGCCGACAACGGCATCGGCATCCCCGCCGAGGACCGGCCGCGCGTGCTGGAGATGTTCACCCGGCTGCGCGCCGACGTCGAGGGCTCCGGCATCGGCCTGGCCACCTGCCAGCGCATCGTGGAGGCGCACGGCGCCACCCTCGTCATCGACGAGACCCCGGGCGGCGGCACCACCGTGCGCGTCACGCTGCCGCGCCCCTGAGCGCTCCCCCGGTGAATCCACCGCAGGAGCGGACGTTGTCCACCGGTGTCCGATTGTCCTGCGGTGCAGCACGGTTGCCGACGAGGGCAGGTCCATTGCAGCACCTGGCGACCCGGCGGCGCGCCCTGCCACGCTTACCTGGCAATGATCCACGCCGTAAACGTGCAGGCCACGGCACACCTTCCCGAGGAGCCCAGATGACGATCCGACTGGTCGCCGTCGATGAACACGTCCTTCTCCGACTCGGCCTCAACCGTGTCGTGGCGACCGTGCCGGACATCACCCTGGTCGGCGAGGCCGGCAGCGCCGCCGAGGCGGAACGGGTCGTCGCCGAGACCCGCGCCGGCGTGGTCACCATCGACGCCTCCCTCGCCGACAGCGACGGCATCAGCCTCGCCCGCCGCCTCCGCGTCACCAACCCCGACCTCGGCGTCGTGCTGCTCAGCGCGGTCAGCGACGACAACCTGCTGTACCGCGCCCTCGACGCCGGCCTGTCCGCCTACGTCACCAAGGCCGCCCCCATCCCCGCCGTCCTCGCCGCGATCCGCCATGCCGCGGTCGCCCCGCACTCCTTCACCGCGCCCGGCCTGTCCTCCGCCCTGTCCCGCCGCCGCGGCCAGACCGGCCTGCTCAGCCAGCGCGAGCAGGAGGTCCTGTCCCTCATGCGCGACGGCCTGAGCCTGCCGACGATCGCCCAGCGCCTCGCTGTCTCCGAGGCCACCGTGAAGACGTACGTCTCCCGCCTGTACAGCAAGCTGCGGGTCAACAACCGCTCCCAGGCCCTGATGGCCGCCGTCAACCAGGGCCTGCTGGTCTCGGCGGACGCCGCCTGACCCTGATACCGAAGCGCGGACCGGCTCCCCCTTGCCGGTCCGCGCTTTTCGTCGTCCGGCGACGCCGAGCTGAGCCCAACGACGGTCGTGTACCTCACGGCGCGCGGGCAGGGCGTTGCGGCGGTTGGCGTGGTGGCCAATGATGGCTGCGGTGCCGTGACCGCCGCGCGGGGAGGACGTGCGAATGACGATCGCCCTGGAGACCGCCAGTCTGGTGGCCGGTCTTGCCGGTCTGTTGGCGGCGGTGTTCGCGCTCGTCCAGGCAGCCGCCGCCCGGAAGCAGTCGCGCTCGGCGCAGGACCAGGTGGAGCTGATGCGCCAGCAGCTGGTGCTGGCCGAGCGGCAGCTGGCCGTCCAGGTCGACTCGGCGCGGCTGAGCGTGCAGCAGGCCGAGGCGTACGCCGGGGCCGAGACGGCGATCGCCTGGCGGGACCAGGTGCTCGCGTTCCACGACCGGGGACTGACGCCGGGGCAGATCCGGTACGTCATGCACCTGGAGCACGGGGGCGCCGGGTACGAGGGCTGGCACGGCCGGATCGACGACATCGTGCGGGGGCTGCGGCCGGCCGGCGGCGCGGCGTCCACGGCCGCTCCGTCGTGCGACGAGATGCCGGACACCCGGGAAGGCTGCACCGGGCCGTGCCGGGCCACGGTCGAGGACAGCGGCGTCGCCCGGTTCCGGGACCTCGACACCGGGTCGCCGAACCAGGCGGCCGGTCAGCCCGCGTAGCCGGTCCCGCGGCCGCGCGGTGGCTACCAGGTGGTGACGTCGCCGCCGAGGAGGGTGATCGCGGCCACGGACGTGACGCCGACCAGGACGGCGGCGAGGCCGACGTCGAGGGTGGCGGCGCCGCGGTCGTCGCGCACGAGACGGGCGTGCAGCCTGGCGATCAGGTTGGTCATTCTCAACTCCTTCGAGGTGGCGTTCGGTACGTCCAGCATGACGGAACGTGACCGGCCGGCGCTGTCCCGTGGGGGTGCGGTGAGCGGGGGATGAACGCCTGACATGGGGTTGCCGCGCAGGTGTCGGAAGGCGGCAGAAGGGCATCCAGCGAGCCATGTCGGCACCTTGTTTGCGGAAAGTCACCCCTTCGGGGTGGCGCGCGGATCAGAATGGGTCTGTGCCAAAGATCGACACTGGTCTGGCAAAGCTGCTCGTGCTGGTCCTCGTGGCCGGTTCATTGACGGCCCCGGTGGCGTCGGTGAGCGTGTCACGCTCCGCTGTCGCGCGTGGCTGGTTGCCGGTCATCCCGGGTCCACCGGTCGGCGAGCCCGCGGGCGCCGCGGACAGCGGCGGGCGGTGCGCCGACCCGGCCGGGACGTGGCTCGGCATGCGCTGGCGCAACCAGCTGCGGTGGCGGGTCAACGAGCAGACGATCCCCGCGTACCTCGGCGACCGCGCGAGGGTCGTCCAGTCGCTGCGCAGCGCCGCGACCACGGTGGACACCGGGCGCAACGACTGCGGGCTGCCCGCGAACCTCGGCATCGACGAGTCGTACGCCGGCCGCACCGACCACCGTGCGGGCGTGACCGCGGCGGGCGGCTGCGGCGAGCGCGACGGACACAACGCCGTCTCGTTCGGGCGGCTGGAGCAGGGGCTGCTCGCCGTCACCTGCATCTGGTGGTTCGGCGGCAAGGAGAACGGCCGCAGCGTCGAGGCCGACATCCTCATCGACGACACCGAGGGGCTGTTCTTCACCACGACACCGGCGGACTGCGCGTCGCGGTGGGACCTGGAGGGCACCGTGACCCACGAGTTCGGGCACGCCTTCGGGCTCGGGCACGTGCCGTTCGCCGAGCACGGCACCCAGACGATGACCGACGGGCTCCCGGACTGCTCCACGGCGTACCGCGGACTCGGGCTCGGCGACTACCTGACGCTCAAGCAGCAGTACGGCACCAACTGACCCACTGCCCGCAGTGGACGGCCGCAACGCCCCGGCACCCGGCGGGGACCTGGCCGCGCTACCCGGACTGACGACCTTTGAGGGGACCACCCACCCCTCATGGGAGATCAGTTCATGTTGCGCAAACTCAGCACCTACCTCTTCGTGCCCGCGATGGCGCTGGCCGCGACGGCGACGACGCTCGTCGTGGCCGCCGCCCCGGCCGACGCGGCCGTCGTCTCCGTCCGTGTCAACGGCAGCCTTGCCGCCCGCAACGGCGCCGCCAACTGGTTCACACAGACCCGGAAGCTCAAGAACAAGCAGAAGGTCACGGTCACCTGCAAGGTCAGCGGCCAGTACCTGCGTGGCAACGTGCGCCGCACCGCCCAGTGGGACCGCCTCGCGCTCGGTGACTTCATCTCCCACGCGTACGTGTCCGGCAACCCGAAGCTGCCCACCTGCAAGGCCGACCCGCCCGCCCCGGCACCGGCGCCGACCGTGGTGGCCGCGCCCGTCTCGACCGTGCCGATGGGCCCGACCGGGAACATGACCAACGAGCAGTTCCTGGCCGCGTCCATCCCCGCCGCCCAGCAGAGCCAGCGCGATACCCGCGTGCCGACGTCGGTCACGCTCGCCCAGGCGATCCTCGAGTCCGGCTGGGGCCGCAGCTCGCTGTCCGCCAACGACCGCAACTTCTTCGGCATGAAGTGCTTCAACAACGCGCCCGGCTCGTACGCCGCTGGCTGCAGGTCGTACAGCACCCAGGAGTGCAACGCCGCGGGCGTGTGCAGCACGACGGTCGCGACGTTCCGCACGTACGCCACCGCCACCGCCTCCTTCACCGACCACGGCATGGCGCTGAAGAACCTGAGCCGTTACGCGGCCGCCTTCAACTACACGAACAACCCGAACCAGTTCGTCGCCGAGGTGCACAAGGGCGGCTACGCCACCGACCCGCTGTACACCACGAAGCTGGTCAACCTGATGACGAAGTACAACCTGTACCAGTACGACCTCGCCGTGTAGGTCGTCCTCCCCGCTGCGGCGGCGGTCATGTCCGGTTCACCCCGGGCGTGGCCGCCGCCGTTTTTCGCTTCCGTGCGCTGTCATCAAAGCGCCGGGTCGGATGCGTGTTAGGGCTGACCCGTTGGACGCATCCGGAAGGCGCGATGACGTGACGTTCGAAGAGTTCGTGGCGGCCCGGCTCGGGGTCCTGGTGCGCTACGCGACGGTGGTGACCTGTGACGCGGACCTGGCCCAGGACATCACCCAGGACGTGCTGATCAAGGCGGGGGCGCGCTGGTCGCGGATCGGGCGGCTCGACGCGCCGGAGCTGTACCTCAAGCGCATGGTGGTCAACGAGTTCCTGTCCTGGCGGCGGCGCCGGGCGGCGCAGCTCATCCCGCTGGCCCGCGAGTCGCTGGACACCATGACGGCGCCGGCGCCGGACCCCAGCGGGCCGCGGGACGAACGCGACGCGATGCTGCGGCTCATCGCCGCGCTGACGCCCCGGCAGCGGGCGGTCGTCGCGTTGCGCTTCTACGAGGACATGTCCATCGACCAGATCGCCGACCTCATGGGCTGCCGGCCGGTCACGGTCCGCACCTACCTAGCCCGCGCGCTGGCGACGCTGCGCGAGGCGTTTCCGGCCGCTCGAGTCATGACAGGAGACCAGGCATGACCACCCCCATCGAGGACCTGATCCGGGCGGCCCAGCAGCGCCAGGCGGAGCGGGCGCACCGGCCCGACCGGCTGCTGTCCGAGCTGCCGGCGCGGGCCGCCCGCCGGACCCGCCGACGCAGGTACCAGACGCTCGCGACGGTCGCCGCGGCCGCCGCCGTCGCCGCGGTCCTGACGGTGCCGGCGCTCGGCCTGCGCGACGCCCCGGACGGCGCAGCGTCGCAGCCGGCGGCGCAGCCGCCCTCGGCCGCCCCGGCCGGCACCGAAGGGACCCCGACGTTCCCGCCGGTCGCGCTGCGGTACCGCCCCACCTGGCTGCCGGCCGGCCTCACCGAACGGATCCGCGTCGCACAGCCCGTGGCGAACGGGAACGGCTCGCCGGCCAGCGTGCTGCGCGTCTGGACCGACCAGCCGGTCGGCACCGACGGCGCCGGGGCGCGCCGCACGCTCCTCCTGAGCATGCGGCAGGCCAGCGGCGCCGACGACCCGCTGGCCAACACCGGCGTCCCGGTCGACATCAACGGCACGGTGGGCTACTACCACGCCGGCGACAAGCCGTACGTGGAATGGCGGGCCGGCGCCGACACGGTCGTGTCGGTGACCCAGCGCGAGCTGAACCTGTCCGAGCAGGACATGCTGCGGATCGCCCGGTCGGTGCAGTCCGACGTGACCCCGCTGCGGGTGCCGCTGCGGGTGGACTGGCTGCCCGACGGCATGCGCGTCATCAACGGGGAGGTCAGCGGTGACTCGCCGGCCTCGTGGATGGCCAGGCTCAACGCCGGGCGGCCACGCAACCCGGACGGCACCGCCACCAGCCAGCAGAGCGTCACCGTGTACCTGAGCCCGACGACCACGGCACCGGCCGGCGGGCGGAGCCTGACCGTCAACGGGCACCCGGCGCGGCTCGTGGCCCGCACCGACCGGCCGCTGGACATGCGGTACCTCGTCGTCGACCTCGGCGACGGCCGGAAGCTCACGGTGCTCGGCACGGCGCTGCCGGCCGACCCGATGACCGACGACGACCTGATCCGGATCGGTGAGCACGCCGCGCCGGCCGGCCCCGCCGACGTCGCGTGGATCGCCGACCGATGACCGAGAGGCCTGGCATGGATGTGGTACGCGCACACGGCAAACACCGGCCGGCGCCCCGGGACAGGTACACCGGCGGCGTCTGGATCGGCACCGAATCCGTCCTCACCGAACCGTCCCACCTGCGGACCTACAGCGCGCAATTCAGCCCGGGCGCCCGGACGGCCTGGCACCGCGACCCGCACGGCCGGGTGCTGCACGTGCTGTACGGTGCGGGCCGCGTGCAGCGCCGCGGCGGCCCGGTCCTCGAGGTCGGCGCCGGGGACACGGTGGTCGTCCACGCCGGCGAGTGGCACTGGCACGGCGCGGCGCCGAACTCGTGCTTCGCGGTGCTGTCGACGGGCGGGACCGGCGGCGACGGCACCGAATGGGCGGCGCACGTGAGTGACGCCGAGTTCCTGCGGCCGGCGCTGCCCGCCTCGACGCCGGCCCCGGACCCGAACCGGACCCCGTGGCGCGAGCCGAGCTGGTGACGCGCCCGGTGCGCTGTCCCCGGACCTCGGGCCGCGGCCCGCGGGGTCAGCGCACCGGCAGCCGGGCGGGCCGGTGCGGCGGCAGCAGGCGCGCCGCGGCGAGGGCCTCCGGGGCGCCGGAGACGACGGCGCGCAGCCGCACCGGGCGGACGTTGACCTTCACCGGGCCGGCCTCGAAGCGCGGAGGCGGTCGGCGGCGGCCCGTTCGCGGTCCAGGGTGGCGGCACCGACGACCTCGGCGGCGCGGTAGCCCAGGAGGCGTTCGGCGCCGGCGTTGAAGACGGTGACGGTGCCGCGCCGGTCGGTGCCGATGATGCACTGCTCGGTGGCGGCGGCCAGGACGTCGGCGAAGAGCCGCTCGGTGTGACGTTGCGCGGTGACGTCGAGGCCGGTGCCGATGACGTGGGTGAGCCGGCCGTGCTCGTCGGTGAGGGCGGTGTTGCTCCACACGATGCGCTGGCGGGCGCCGTCGGCGGCGATCCAGTCGTTCTCGAAGGTGTTGGGGAACGCGTCGGCGGTGAGGCGGGCGAAGGCGTCGTCGGTGCCGCCGTTGTCGTCGGCGGACAGTCCGGCGCTCCAGAACGGGTGGCCGACGACCTCCTCGGCGGTGTAGCCAGTGAGTTCCTCGCGGCGGCGGTTGGAGGCGGTGATGCGGCCGTCGGTGTCCAGGACGATGACGAGAAAGCCGGCGCTGTCCAGGACGGCGCGGCTGAAGTCGCGTTCGCGGCCGGCCTCGCTGGTGCGGGCGGCCAGCTCGGCGGCGCCGGCGCGGTTGCGGCGTACCGAGCTCTGCGCCGCGGTGGCCACGAGGGCGCCGGGGGCGAACATGAGCGCCCCGCGGCGCCACTCGTGCTCCAGCACCGAAGGGTCGCGCAGCAGCGGGGCGGCGAAGACCGCGGCCAGGGCGGCGACGCCGATCGCGGTGGCGGTGCGGCTCGGCGGGAACAGCGCCATGCCGAAGGCGAGGACCGTCACGGCGAGGAACGGCGTGATCCGCTGCCAGCGGTCCGGGGCGCTCAGCGTCCGCTGTGCGGCGTCGCTGTACTGCATGTCCAAGTCTCGGGCGCGGCAGACGGTGACGTCTGCTGATTCGGTCAGAAACGGAAGCGGGCCACCAGGGCGTTCATGTCCTCGGCCATGGCGGCCAGCTGGCGGGCCGCGGTCAGCGACGTGCCGGCCTCCGCGGTGTTGCGGCCGGCCACGTCGGCGACGTCGGCGATGGTGGCGGCGATCTCGCCGGTACGGGCGGCGACGTCGCTGACGGTGCGGCTGCTCTCCTGCGTCGAGGCGGTCTGCTCCTCCACGGCGCTGGCGATGGTGACCTGGAAGTCGTTGATGCGGGCGATGATCGAGCCGATCTCGCTGATCGCCTCGATCGCCCGGTCGGCGTCGGCCTGGATCTGCTCGACGCGGTGGCTGATGTCGTCGGTGGCGCGGGCGGTCTCCTGGGCCAGCTCCTTGACCTCGCCGGCGACGACCGCGAAGCCCTTGCCCGCGTCGCCGGCGCGGGCGGCCTCGATGGTGGCGTTGAGGGCGAGGAGGTTGGTCTGTTCGGCGATCGAGGTGATCACCTTGACCACGTTGCCGATCTCGACCGACGAGGCGCCCAGCCGGGACATCATCGCGTTGGTCTGGTCGGCCATGGTGACCGCGTCGCCGGCGACGCGCAGGGCGTCGTTGGCGTTGCGGGAGATCTCGGCGATGGAGCCGCCCATCTCCTCGCTCGCCGACGCCAGCGTGTCGACGTTCTGGGAGACCTCGCCGGCGGCGTGGTTGGCCGCGCCGGCCCGGCCGCTGGCCTGCTCGGCGGCGGAGACGATGCGCTGCGAGGCGCCGGACAGCTCCTCGGCGGAGGTGGCGACCGTGCGCGCCGAGGTGGACAGCGCCTGCACGGTGCCGCGGACGCTGCCGATGGCGCGGTTGAGGTCGCGCGCCATCCGGCCGACCTCGTCGGTGGAGTCGACCTTCGAGGTCTGCGACAGGTCGCCCTCGGCCATGCCGTTGAGCACGACGGAGACGTCGCGCAGCGGCACGATGATGCCGCGGGTGACGAGCCAGCTGATCGCCGCGGTGAGCAGCATGCCCAGCGCCCCGGCCGTGGACAGGGTGAGCAGGGCCCTGTCGCGTTCGTCGCCGACGGAGCGGGACGCCGCGGCGGCGACCTGTTCCAGGGCGTCGCCGACCGCCGGTAGCTGCTCCTCGACCTGTGAGAAGGCGGTCTGGAAATCGGCGTACGCGGCCGGATCCCGCTGGCCGCCGATCGCGGCCCGCACGGTGCGCCGGGCGAGGTCGAGGTAGGAGGTGATGGCCGGGGCGACGGCCCGCGCGGCGGCGCGCACGGCGGGGTGCATGCCCGGGGCGGTGAAGGTGGTGACGGCGCCGCCGAGGATCGCGCTGTGCTCGTCGAGGTCTGCGGTGACCCCGGTGGCCTCCGTGGCGACGCCGGTGCCGCGGGAGACCGCGAGGAGCATCCGCAGGACATCGCCACGGATGGCGTCGTGGGCCATGTCGGCCTCGAGGGTCTGCCGGGTCAGCTGGCCGACCCGCTCCAGCTGGCGGGCCCGGACCTCGCTGTCGGACAGGGCGCGGACGCCGACGACGAGCAGCGAGACGACGGTGAGCAGCGAGACGATGAAGACCGCGCCCAGTTTGACGACGATCGGCCGGTTGCGTACCCATCCGCGCAGCGCGCCCATGGACGTGCCCTTCTCGAGGCGTTACTCACCCGGCCTATCGGCATCGGCGGAGACGTCCTGAGAAGTCGGCTTTCTACGGTTTCCTGCGGCTCGACGTCGTGCTGGTCGACGTCCTACTGCTGCTGCTCGACGTCGGCGCGGAGCATGCGGCTGAGGGCCCGCACGGCGACGTCGCTGGGCGACGCGGCCTCGCGGTTGACCTTCTGCAGCTCGCGGTAGACCTCTTCGCGGTGGACCTGGATGCTGCGCGGCGCCTTGATGCCCAGCCGCACCACGTCGCCGCGCACGTCGAGCACGGTGACGACGACGTCGTCACCGACCATCACGCTTTCCCCGGGACGTCGGGTCAGGACGAGCACAAGCCGCTCCTTCGCTGGGCGATACGCGAACAGTACCCGATATGCCGGTTCCGCAGGCCGAGAACCCCGATCAGGCGACGACGAGCTTCTGGCGCACCGAAAGCCCGCTGCGGCTGAGGATCAGCTGCACGGCACGGCGGCTGCGCTGGTCGAGCACGATCGGTGCCATCAGGTTGACGGTGGCGTCCTGCACGCCGTCGCCGGCGGTGACGACGAGCAGGACGAGCAGGTCGGACGCGTCGCTGGCACCGAGCGCGGCGAGCGCGTCGTCGTCGATCTCCGGCGCGTAGTCGGGGAAGAACTGCGCCGGCGGCACCACCAGGAACCGCAGGCCGGCCGAGTCGACGGAGGTGAGCGCGTACAGCATGCCGGTGTCCTCGAGGCGCACGAGGACGAACCGCCGGTCGTCCGGGAAGCCCGGCATCGGCGCCACGAAGTCGATCACCGGCAGCGTGGTGGTCTCTGGGTGTCCCACGGTAGCGACGCTCATGGATTCCTCACGTGTGTGCGTGCAGCGCGGCCTACCGCAGGAAGTCCACCAGCGACGGCTGGATCACCTTCGCGGTGGCGGCGAGCGCGGCCTGGTAGGCGGTCTGCTGCAGGGCGAGTTCGGTGATCGTCTTCGGCAGGTCGATGTCCTCGACATCGGACAGCTGCGCCCGCAGATCGAGCACCCTGTTCTGGGCAGTTTGCTGCATTTCGGACACTTGATTGTATCGGGAACCGACCCCCGACAGCCCCGCCTGGATGCGTTTCTGCGCCGTGTCGACCTCGGCGAGGTCGGCCTGCAGCCCGGCGGGGTTGGTCCGCAGGTCGCTGGCGATCTTGCCGAGCAGGTTGAACACGTTGCCGGGCTCGGGCCCGAAGACCGCCTCGGCGCTGGTGTCGACCCGCACGGTGGCGTTGCCGCTGATCGAACGGTTGATCTTGCCGTCGTCGCCCTGGTACACGCCGTTCTTGTCGTACGCGACGGCGCCCGAGGTGGTGCCGCCGAAGACCGGCCGGTCCAGGTACGTGGTGTTCGCCAGGTTGAGCATTGACTCGCGCAGGTTGTCGACCTCCAGCGCGATCGCCTCCCGTGCCTCGGCGCTGCCGGCCGAGCCGCTCGACAGGCCGGACAGCACCAGCTCGCGGGCCCGGTTCATCTGGGTCGAGGCGCTGGTCAGCGCGGTGTCGGCCATGCTCAGCCAGCCGATGCCGTCGTCGGCGTTGCGGGAGTACTGGTTCAGCGTCGCCACGTCGGCACGGTGCTGCATGGCGATCACCGCGCCGCCGGGCGAGTCCGACGCCTTGGTCAGCAGCTTGCCGCTGGACAGCTGCTCCTGCAGCTGCTGGTTGCGGGCGAGGTTCACCTGCAGGTTCGCCAGCGTGTTGCTGGCCATGGAGCGTTCCGTGACGCGGAAGCCGGGCATCCGTTCCCCTACCGTTTCATGTTGATCAGTGAGTCCAGCGTGGTGTCGATCACCGAGATGACCTTCGCCGCGGCCTCGTACGCCCGCTGGAACTGCAGCATGTTGGTCATCTCCTCATCCAGGCTGACCCCGGACTCGGCCTGCTCGGCGGCGCTCACGTCGTCGGAGATGACCTGCTGGGCGTCGGCGCGCCGGTTGACCGTCTGCGCCGCGACGCCGATGTCGACCACGAAGTTGCGGTACGTGACGTCCGCGCCGTTCGGGTCCTTCGCGAGGTTCGCCATCGCGATCGCGTTGTCCCCCTGGAACGGGTTGGTGGCCGTGCTGGACGCGGCGACCTTCGACGGGTCGTTGATCGCCACGCCGATGTCCCGGGCGTCCGTGCCCGAGAAGAAGTCGCCGCCGCGCACCGGTGTCGGCGTCGTGGCCGGCGGCACGACGGTGATGTCCCAGCCCTGGGCGTGCTGGGCGTTGACCGTCGTGATGAGCAGGCCGGCCACCGTGTCCAGGCCCTTCACCGCGTCCGGGACGGTCTTGTTCAGCGCCTCCAGGCGCGAGGCGATCCGGCCCGTGGTGATGGCGGCGACGGGACCGCCGACGAACTGCACCTGCGGCGGCGCGACCGTGCGGCCGTCCACGGTGGTGGAGCCGACCGCCTCGAGCTGCCGCACCGTGTCGCCCTGCACGATGACGGCGCCGGCGAGCAGCACGTCGGTGGTGCCGTCCTCCTTCTGCCGGGCGGTCGCGCCGGTCAGCTCCGACAGCCGCAGCACCAGCTGGTCGCGCTTGTCGGACAGCTCGTTGGTCGGCATGTCGGCGACCTTGGCCAGGGCGATGCGGGCGTTGAGGTCGGCGATCCCGGCGGTCGTCTGGTTGACCACGTCGATGTCGGCGTCGAGCTGCTCGCGGGTCGCGGCGTACAGGTCGCCGAGGTTGGCCCGGGTGGTGCGCATCGTCCCGGCCACCGTGTTGGCGCGCGCCAGCAGCTGGGTGCGGGCCGAGGCGTCGCCGGGCCGGTTCGCCACGTCGGACCAGGCGTTCCAGTAGTCGGACAGCTGCGACTGCAGGCCGGTGTCGCTGGGTTCGCCGAGCGCCTGCTCGATGTTGCCGTACACGACCTTCTGCGCCTGCAGGTACTCGTTGAGCCCGTGCTCGGCCCGGGTGCGGTTGGTCATGAACTCGTTGTGCAGCCGGGTCACGCCGGTGATCCTGACGCCGTCGCCGACGCCGCTGCTGAGCGAGTACCGGGCCGGCTCGGTGACGTTCTCGACGGGCGACAGCTCGACGCGCTGCCGTGAGTAGCCCTCGGTGTTGACGTTGGCGATGTTCTGGCCGGTGATGTCCAGCGCCCGGCGCTGCGCGTACAGCGCTGACAGCGCGGAGTTCAGGCCGGAGAAGGTGCTCATCTACATCGCCTCGTCAATCAGCCGGGTGCGGGGAGCCGACCCGACGGTCTGCCCCCGCCGCCCGTAGGTCTCCACGGATCCGGCGACGGCCAGCATCGTCTCGCGGGCGGCCCGCGCGCCGGTGGTGAGAATGTCGCGGTTGGCCTCGGCGAGCGCGCTGACCTCGGCGGTCAGCGTCAGGAACGCCATACGGTGCTGGTTGAGCAGGTCCGACCACGGCGCCGGGGACGCCTCGGCGAGCTGGGTGAGGCTCGGGTTGGGGCCCAGCCCGAGGGAGGCGCCGATCGCCTCGACCTCGGCCGCGCGCACGACCTCGGTGCGCCGGATCTCCTCCAGCACGACCTCGACCTCGCGGGTGGCGTGCGCGAGCCAGCGGGTGCGCCCGCCGGCCAGCACGAGCTGCTCCTCCTCGAGCTTGAACAGCAGCAGCTCCAGCATCTCCCGCTCGCGCCACAGGATGCTCGCGAGATCCGCCAGCCCCATGCGTGTGCCGCCCTTCACCACGTCCTCGTCGGTTCACCCACATAGGTCGGCAGGTCGATACGGGCCTTGAGTACAACCTCCCCGCAACTTTGCGTCACCGCTGCCTGCACCCACGGCTGCCGAGTCTGGTGATCGACCAACTCCTGCCACGAAGAGGTTGCCGTGACCGTCACCACCGAAGCCCAGCCCGACGCCCGGCGCGAGACCCGCGGGCAGACCCCGGCCGCGACCGCACTGACCCCCGCCGAGCTGGACGCCGCCGTCCGCGCGCACCTGCCGCTCGTCGGCCACCTGGTCCGCGAGATGCTCGGCCGGCTGCCCTCCCACGTGTCCCGCGAAGACCTCGTCTCCGCCGGCATGGCCGCCCTCGCCCACGCCGCCAAAGGCTTCGACCCCAGCCGGGGCATCCCCTTCGGCAGCTTCGCCACC
>NZ_JNYJ01000044.1 GCF_000716715.1 Dactylosporangium aurantiacum
GACCGGCCCTGCCCCGGCGGTGGCGTGGTGTCCAACTGCAGCGGCATCGCCCAGAACAACTGGCAGTTCACGCAGATCACGGCCACCTTCACCGGATAGGCGCGACCGCTCACCACGACGGGGGCTGGCCCTACAGGGCCAGCCCTCTTCTGTCCGGGTGGCGGCCCAGCCAGGCCGTGTAGCGGTCGTTCTTGCGCACCGCGTCGGCGTACGCCTCGATCGCGTACGCCCACACCTGCCCGGCGACGTCGGCGGCCGGCCCGTCGGGCAGCCAGCCGAGCATCTGCCGCCAGTGCAGCGGCGCGCCGGCGATCGGCACCGCGGCCAGGCCCGCCATCGGCCGCAGGGTCGCCTGGCACAGCCCGACCGCGTCACCGGACTCGATCAGGTCGATGGCGCCGCGGACCTCGGTCTCGAAGAGCACCCTGGGGGTGAAGCCGGCCCGCGCGCAGGCGGCCGCGTGGCAGGCGGAGAAGCAGCCGTCGCCGGGCGCGGCGACCCACTGGGCGTCGGCGAGCTCGGCCAGGTCGACCTCGTCGCGGTCGGCGAGGGGGTGCCCCTCCGGCAGCAGCAGGAACACCGGGTCGGCGGCCACGACCCGCCAGGCCAGGCCGTTGTCGGTGGCGGGCGGCGCGTCACCGCAGGCGCCGACGAGGACGAAGTCCAGCTTGCCGGCGAGCACCTGGTCGCCGAGCTCGGCCGAGGACCACGACGCGTGCGTGCTCACCTGGGCGCCGGGATGGTTGCTGCTGATGCGGTGGACCAGGCCGCCGAGGATCGGGCCGTTGACGGCGCCGATGCGGTACCGCCCGGCGGGGTCCTTCGTGCTGGCCAACCGGGTCGCCTCGTCCTGCAGGCCTTTCACCGCCGGCAGCAGCACCCTCGCCCGGGCGAGCACCAGCTCACCCAACGGCGTCGCCCGGGCCCCCCGCCGGTCCCGCTCGAACAGCAGCCCGCCGAGTGCGCGCTCGATGCGCTGCAGCTGGGCGGTCAACGCCGGCTGGGCGAGGCCCAGCACCGAGGCGGCCTTGGTGACACTGCCGGCATCCGCGATCGCACATACGACCCGCAGGTGCCGCAGCTCCAGATCCATATGCAGACGGTAGGACGTCTGCCGGATGGGGAGAAGACCCCCGAGCCATCGAGACTCACCGTTTTCGCAGATCGACACATCATCGAAACACGTCGGTCGATTGCGCATATACCCCCCAGGGGTATATGGTCGCGCTATGGAAACACCGTCCCTGACGCGGCAGGCGATCACCGCGACGCTGCACTGCCTCACCGGCTGCGCGATCGGCGAGGTGCTCGGCATGGTCCTGGGCACCGCGTTCGGCTGGGGCAACCTGGCCACGATCGTGCTGTCGGTCGCGCTGGCGTTCCTGTTCGGCTACGCGCTGACCCTGCGCTCGGTGCTCGCCGCCGGCCTCGCGCTCGGCGCCGCGATCCCGGTCACGCTCGCCGCCGACACCGCCTCGATCGCCACGATGGAGGTGGTCGACAACGCCGTGATCCTCGCCGTCCCCGGTGCCATGGAGGCCGGTCTGACCAGCGCCGTGTTCTGGCTCACGCTGCTGTTCTCCCTCGCGGTGGCGTTCGTGGTCACGGTGCCGGTCAACCGGTTCCTGATCGCCCGCGGCCGGGGTCACGCCGTCGTCCACGAGCACCACACCCACCACCCGGCCCACCACTGAGCCGTAGGCTGGACGGGTGCCTTCCCCCCGCCGCTGGTGCGCCGGTGCCGCCACCGCGACCGCGGCGACCGGTGCGATCGGGCTGGCCGCCGCGGTGGCCGGCTCGGCGCCGTGGCGCTACGTGAGCGAGTCCGGCGTCGCCGGCGCGCCGCACGCGACGCTGTACCGCATCAGCATGCTGCTGCTGGCGGCGTCCCTGGCGCTGCTGGCGGTGCCGGCCCGGCACACCGCCCGGCACGCCCTGGCCGCGCTGCCGTTCGTGCCGGGCCGGCTCGCCGCCGCGGTGCCGGCCGGGCTGGCCGCCGCGGCGCTCGCGCTGGCCGCTCCCCTGGCCGCCGTGGCCGGGGCCGTCACCTGCTCGCCCGGGTGCCCGCTGCCGCCGTACGAGACACCGCAACCGCGCGACCTGGTGCACGCCGCCGCGGCGATCGGCGCCCTGCTGCTGTGCGCCCTGGCGATCCTGGTGTACGCCACCCAGCCCGACGCGACCACGCTGCGCCGCGCCGGGCGCCTCGGGGTGCTGCTGGCGTTCCCGCCGCTGATCCTGTCGGCGATCGGCATCCTGCTCCTCGGCCGGGGGCTGTTCACCGGCCTGATGGAGCGCGCCGCCCTCGCCGCCGTGTCTGCCTGGCTCGTGCACACCGCCGCCGTCCACGTCCGCGCCAAACCGTGACCCGCACCCCCGCCGCCCGCCCGACGCCGCGCCGCCGCGACCGCAGCCGCCGTCCGTCCGGCCGCCGCACCGTGATCACCACCGCCGCCCGCCCCGGCACGACACCCGCGATCCCCATCGCCGCCGCGACCGCCGTCGCCGCCGTCCGTCCGGGCGCCGCACCGTGACCCGCACCGTCGTCGTCACCGGCGGCAGCGCCGGGATCGGGCTCGCCGCGGCCCGGCGCTTCGCCGCGGCCGGCGACCGGGTGGTCCTGCTCGGCCGCCACGAAGGCCGCCTCGACGCGGCCCTGGCGTCGGTCCGCGCCGCCGGCGCCACGGACCCCCTCGCCGTCCGCGCCGACTTCGCCGACCGGGCCCAGGTGCGCGCGGCCGCCGCCCGGGTCGCCGCCGCCTGCGACCGCGTCGACGTGCTGGTCAACAACGCCGGCGGGCTGACCCGCGGCGCGGCCTGCCTGCGGGTCAACCACCTGGCCGGGTTCGAGCTGGCGCACCTGCTGCTGGAGCGCCTCACGGCCGCGGCCCGTCCCGGCGCGCCGGCCCGCATCGTCACCACCGCGTCGCTCGCCGAGGCGTGGGGCGTGCTGGACGTGGACCGGCCGCTGCGCGAGTCGCTGTGGCACCGCAGCCGGTGGCTCGCGTACGGCTCGTCGAAGCAGGCGAACCTGCTCTTCACGGTGGAGGCGGCGCGCCGCTGGAGCCCGCTGGGCGTCCTGCCGACGGCGTTCTTCCCCGGGCTGGTGCGCAGCCGGTTCGCGAGCACGAGCCCGCTGTTCATGCTCGGCAAGCTCATCCCGGTCCTGTACGCCGCACCGCACCGCGCGGCCGACACGCTGCTGTGGCTCGCCGACGCCCCGGCGGCCGGGCTGACCCCCGGCGGCTACTACTTCCTGCGGCAGCCGTTCGCCGCCACGCCGCGCTCGACGTCCCTCGACCGCGCCGGCCGCCTCTGGCGGGCATCCCTCACGGCCACCGGCGTCAGCTCCTGACCGCCGGCTCGCGGCGGCGGGCGCCGCGGCCCGGGCGCGGCACCACATCCCGCGGGGCGATCGTGTCGTGCCCCGCCTCGCACACCAGCACCGCGTGCACGGGTGCGCCGCAGTCGCGGTGGATCGTGTCCAGCGGCGGGCCCTCCGGGCCGGACAGGTACCGGTCGCCCCACTCCCGCACGGCGACCAGCAGCGGGTACAGGTCGAAGCCCTTCTCGGTGAGCCGGTACTCGTCGCGGGCCCGCGCGCCCGGCTCCCGGTAGGGCACCCGGCGCAGCACGCCGTTGTCGACGAGCATGGCGAGCCGGTTGGTGAGCACCTGCCGCGGGATGCCGGTGCGCTCCCGCATGTCGTCGAAGCGGTGAATGCCGTTGAAGACCTCACGCAGCACGACGACGGTCCACTTCTCGCCGAGGATCGCCATGGCCGCGCCGATGGTGCAGTTGTCGACCGACCACTCCAGTGCCGCAGGTCTCATGCCGACAGGCTAGCCCGCACCTGAGTCTTGTTGACAGATTCAGCTCTGGTCGACCAGGCTGCATCCATGACGCAGACGCAGGACGGGGTCCGCAGCCGCACGTTCACCTGGTCCGACCCGATGCTCAACGCGGCGGAGCTGGGCCGCCGCAGCGGCCTGGAGCTGCTGCGGGCGATGGCCCGCGGTGAGCTGCCCGCGCCGCCGATCACGCACCTCATGGGCGCCGGGCGGATCGAGGCGGAGCTGGGCCGGGTCGTCGTGACGCTGGAGCCGCAGGAGTTCCACTACAACCCCCTGGGCAGCGTGCACGGCGGGGTGCTCGCCACGCTGCTGGACACGGCCGCGGCCTGCGCGGTGCACTCGACGCTGCCGGCCGGCGTCGGGTACACCTCGCTGGACCTCACCACCAAGTTCCTGCGCCCGGCGTCGATCGCCTCCGGCACGCTGACCTGCGAGGGCACGGTGCTGTCCAAGGGGCGGCGCACGGCGCTGGCGCAGGCCGTGATCACCGACGCGCGCGGCGGGATGGTCGCCCACGCCACCTCCAGCTGCATGCTGTTCGACCTGAGCGGAACGTGACCTGCACCACGCAGCGTATGCACTGAACTGCTAAGAGTGTCCGATCTGGTGACAACGCTCCGCAACCGGCTGCTGAACCATGGATCACGGCGAGTCGTCGACCCATGGAAGGGGACCGAATGCCGAGCAGACACCGGAGCGCACGGGGCGCCGCCGCGGCCGCGATCATGTCGATCGCCGGCGTGGCCGTCACCGGCGCGACGAGCTCTGCGGCGCCACCGACGGCGCCGGACACCGGCCGGCTGACCCGCGTCATCGTCGCCTATGACGACGCCGACGCGGCCGCGCGCGCGGTTGACCGCGCCGGCGGCAAGGTCGGCCGGCCGCTTTCGATCGTGGAGAGTTTCGCCGCGGAGGTGCCCGATACCCAACTGTCCGCCCTGAGCAGCGCCGCCGGCGTGCGCTCCGTGACCCCCGACGGCGCGGTCGCGCTGCAGGCCGAGCGGTGGCGCGCCGACGGCGACGCCAACTCGATGTTCAGCGTCGTACGCGCGACCGGCGCGCTGGACGTGTGGAAGAAGACCGACTCCAGCGGCCGGCCGATCGGCGGCACCGGCGTCGGCATCGCCCTGATCGACTCCGGCGTCTCACAGGTCACGGGCCTCAACGACCCGAGCCGGATCATCAACGGCCCGGACCTGTCCTTCGAGTCGCAGGCGGCGAACCTGCGCTACCACGACACCTTCGGCCACGGCACCCACATGGCCGGCCTGATCGCCGGCCGTGACCCCGGCACGAACCTGTCCACGGTCAGCTCGCCGACCAACTTCACCGGCATGGCACCCACCTCGACGCTGATCAGCGTCAAGGTCGCCACCGCCGACGGGGCCACGGACGTGTCGCAGGTCATCGCCGGCATCGACTGGGTCGTCACGCACCGCAACGACCCGGGCCTCAACATCAGGGTGCTGAACCTGTCGTTCGGCACCGACTCCACCCAGGACGAGAAGCTCGACCCGCTGTCCCACGCGGTGGAGGCGGCCTGGAAGAAGGGCATCACGGTCGTCGTCTCGGCCGGCAACGACGGCAGGAACCGCACCGCGCTGTCGATGCCGGCGGCCAACCCGTACGTCATCGCCGTCGGCGCCGCCGACTCCAGGAGCACCGACTCGCGCGCCGACGACGTCCTGGCCGACTTCAGTACCCGCGGCAACACCACCCGCTCCGCGGACCTGACCGCCCCGGGACGGTCGATCGTCGGGCTCCGCGACCCGGGCTCCTACGTCGACGTGAACTACCCGACGGGGCTCGTGCCCGGCGACACGACGGGCCGGTACTTCCGGGGCAGCGGCAGCTCCCAGGCGGCCGCGATCACCTCCGGCGCCGCGGCGCTGCTGCTGCAGCAGCGCCCGAACCTGACCCCGGACCAGGTGAAGAAGCTGCTGGTCAGCACCACCGACGCGATGACCGCCGGCGACGTGCTGGGCCGCGGCTCCGGCCAGCTCAACGTCAAGAAGGCGATCGAGGCGCCGACCCCCGCGGTCACCCAGACCTGGGCGGCGTCGACGGGCACCGGATCCCTGGAGGCGTCGCGTGGCTCCGCGCACGTCGCGGACCCGGTCGCCGGCACCGAGCTGACCGGCGAGAAGGACATCATGGGCCACGCCTGGACCGGCGCCACGTGGGCGAAGGCGGCCTCCGCCGGCACCGCGTGGACCGGCGGGACCTGGAACGGCGCCGGCTGGACCGGCACCACGCTCGGCGGCACCAGCACCACCGGCCGCAGCTGGGTCGCGGTCGGCTGGAGCGGCACCAACTGGGCCGGGCGCACCTGGAGCGGGCGCACCTGGAGCAGCGCCGTGTGGGACGGCCGCACATGGAGTGGCCGAACTTGGTCAGGTAGCACCTGGAGCGGCCGAACTTGGAGTGGAAGCTACTGGTCCGCCTCCATCTGGCAGTGACCGCACAAGAAAGGGCGATTCCGGGACGGCCATGAAGAAAGCACGTACGTGGAGTCGCCCGGACACCCGGGTGGCGGCGCTCAGCCTGTGGCTGGGCGTCGCCACCGTCCTGACGCACGCGCTCCGCGTCCACGACGGCGGAGCGCCCACCTTCGGCGAGCCGCTGCCGCTGATCCTGCTCGCCGCCGCGTTCGCCGTCACCGAGGGCTTCGCCGTGCACGTGCGGGTCCGCCGCGGCGGCCACGCGATGAGCCTCAGCGAGATCCCCATGGTGCTGGGGCTGCTGTCGGTCGACCCGACGCTGCTGCTCGTGGTGCGGGTCCTCGGCGGCGGCCTCGGCCTGGTCGTGCTGCGCGGCCAGCGCGGCGTCAAGCTCGGGTTCAACCTCGCCCTGCTCGGCGTGCAGACCACCGCCTCGTCGGTGATGCTGCGGGCGCTGGGCGAGACCGACCCCGACGACGTCGGCCCGATGCAGTGGCTCTACGTCCTGCTCGTCATGCTCGTCTCCGACGTCATCGCCGCGGTCCTGGTCACCGCGGTCATCGCGCTGCACGACGACCCCAGCGAATGGAAACGCCTGCCCAGCGCGCTGCAGGGGCTGCCCCTGGTGGCGATCACCACCAGCATCGGCCTGATCAGCACCCTCGCCATCGACCGGGACCCGCGGGCCATCGCCCTGCTCGCGATCGTCTCCGGGGTCACGTACCGGGCGTACCGCTCCTACGTCGGCCAGAGCCAGGGCCACGAGCAGGTCGAGGAACTCTACGCCTTCACCCGCGCCCTCGACGGCCTCCTGGACACCGGCGGCGTCGCCCGCATCGTGCTGGAGCAGGCCCGCGACCAGCTGCGCGCCGAACGCGCCGAGTTGATCATACCGGCCACGGACGGCACCTCCGTCCGGATGCGGATGCACGGCCGGCACCAGCTCGACACGACCGTCCTGGACACGCTGCCGGAGACCGCCTGGTGGCAGCCCGCCCGCGCCGGCACCCCGGTCCTCGTCGCGAAGGGCAGCCGCGTCGTCGGCTCCATCGTCGACGGCATCGCCGTGCCCGTCCCGCTCAGCGACGGCGCCACCGGCGTGCTGTTCGTCGCCGACAGCCTGCCGGACATCCCGACGTTCGGCGAGCAGCACGTACGGCTGTTCCAGGCGCTCGCCAACCACGCCAGCCTCTCCCTCACCAAGGCCAGGCTCCTGGACGAGCTGCGCCGGGAGGTCGCGGAGAAGGAGCACCTGGCCCTGTACGACCCGCTGACCGGCCTGCCCAACCGGCAGCGCTTCCAGGCCACCATCGACACCCTGCGGGCCGCCGGCACCCCGGTCGCGATGCTGCTCATGGACCTCGACCGGTTCAAGGACGTCAACGACGCGCTCGGCCACGACATCGGCGACACGCTGCTGCGCCAGGTCGGCGACCGGCTCCAGGGCCGCCTCGGCGACCGCGGCACCGTCGCCCGCTTCGGCGGCGACGAGTTCGCCGTGCTGCTGCCCGGCATCCGCACCCGGGAGGTCGCCGTGGCCGTCGGCGACGACCTGGCCGCCGCCATGGAGCAGCCGATCGCCATCGGCCACCTGCGCCTCAACGCCCGGGTCAGCATCGGCATCGCCCTCGCCCCGGAACACGGCAACGACGCGAAGACGCTGATCCAGCGCGCCGACGTCGCCATGTACGTGGCGAAGACGACCCGCACCGGCGTGCGCGTCTACCAACCCGACGACGACCGCAACAGCCCACGCCGGCTGGCCATGGTCGCCGACCTGCGCGAGGCGATCCAACGCCACGACCTCGTCGTGGTCTTCCAGCCCAAACTGGAGACCGCCACCGGCGTCGTCCGCGGCGCCGAGGCCCTCGCCCGCTGGCACCACCCGGCGCACGGCTTCGTCCCGCCCGACGAGTTCATCCCACTCGCGGAGACGTCCGGGCTGATCCGGCCGCTGACCCTGCACGTGCTCGAGGTCGCCCTGCGCCGGTGCGCGTCGTGGCGGCGGATGGGGCACGACATGCACGTCGCGGTGAACCTGTCGCCCAACAGCCTGCAGGAGGCGGACCTGCCCGACATCGTCGCCCGGCTGCTCGGCCAGGCCGGCGTACCGGCGAGCGCGCTGACCCTGGAGATCACCGAGAGCAGCATCATGGACGACCCGGCCGGCAGCCTCGTCACGCTCGACCGCCTCCATGCGCTCGGGGTCAAGCTCGCCATCGACGACTTCGGCACCGGCTACTCCTCCCTCGGCCGCCTCCGCGAGCTGCCCATCCACGAAATGAAGATCGACAAGTCGTTCGTGCAGCGCATCGCCGTCGACCACCGGGACCGGGCGGTCGTGCGCTCCGCCGTACAGCTCGGGCACGCCCTGGACCTGGAGGTCGTCGCCGAAGGCGTCGAGGACGAGCCGACCCTCAACCACCTGCGCCTGGAAGGCTGCAACCTGGTCCAGGGATACTTCATCTCCAAGCCGCTGCCCGCCGACGAGTTCGCCGACTGGCTGGCCGCACGGGTGCCGCAACTCGGACAGGCATAACCTTTCCTCGCATGTGCACCGTGCTCCTGCGCTTCGACCCCGCCGCCACCTGGCCCCTGCTGCTGGCCGCGGTCCGCGACGAGTACCTGGCCCGCCCCTGGGAGCCGCCCGCCGAGCACTGGCCGGGCCGCTGGGGAGGCCGCGACAGCACCGGCGGCGGCACCTGGCTCGCCGTCGACCCGGCCGCCGGCACCGTGACCGCCCTGCTCAACGGCTTCCCGCCGCTGCCACCCCTGGGCGACCGCCCGACCCGGGGCACCCTCCCCCTGACCCCGCTGCCGTCGGACCTCACCGGTTTCGATGCCTTTCATCTGGTACGCGCAACGCCCGCCGACGTCACCGTCGTGTCCTGGAACGGCACCGACGTGACCCGCCAGACCCTCCCACCCGGCGACCACGTCATCGTCAACCAGGGCGTCGACGTCAACGCCTTCGCCCCGCTGCACGCCGCCGCCACCCCCGACCCCCGCCCGGGCCTGCCCACCGCCGACGCCTGGGGCGACTGGGTCCCCATGCTCGCCGGCGGCACCTTCACCGGCGCCGCCCCGCGCACCCTGCTCGTCCACCACTCGGTCGACGGCCTCGAGTACGGCTCGGGCTCCGCCAGCCTGGTCGCCCTGCGCCCCGGCACCGCCCGCTACGACTTCGCCACCACCCCCGGCCCCACCGCCACCTGGCAGGAGATAGCTGTGCTGCCGCCTGTGCTGCCGCCCCACCGCTGACGCGGTGGGTCCCGGCGGGGGTTCCCACCCGCACCCCCATGCTCGCTGCGCTCGCACCGCCTGCGCTGCCGCGCGGCGGCTTCTCGCGCGTGCGCGCCGCAACCGCTGGTCGACCTCCCCGGGTCGGCCGGCAGGGCTCCTGACCGCGATCGGGAAGGGCACATTCGGGACACCCGTCGACCAGCCACCGGCCACGACCCGCCCCTTGACCGAGACGCAGCCGCCTCCCGACACCAGGACACCGGACGCCAGCACCAGACACGGGAACGGGCACCGGCACTGGCACCGGGCGGCGAACCGCATGCGAGCGCCCACACCCCGGCAGCACGGCGCTCTACCGGGGCCATGGTTCGAGGGTCTGTCCCTGGTAGGGGGCGGTCGGGGCACGGCCTTGCCGACACGGGCGCTGTGGTGTCGTGCACACCGGGTCTTATCGGGCTGATGCCGCCCTCCCTTGCGGCGGGCGCGAGGTCCTGTGCACACCGGTCGCCGGGTGGTGTTGGAGGAAGCGGTGGATGCCGGCGCGACGGTTGATTCCTGGACGTCACCACTGTGGGCGGCTGCGGCGGCCGTGGGCGTCTGTGGTGGGGCAGCAGGTATCGATGGTGGGTCGCCGAGCGAGGGATGCGCAGCCGGGTCGGCAGGCGCTGTCCCGCACGCGGCGCGGTCGGTCGCGGCGCGGCCGGTCGCGGTCGCCGGCCGGGCTGTCAGCGGCGCGGTTGCCGGACCAGTCGATGACCCCGCTGGCCTCGTCGCTGGTGACAAAGACGTCGGACGGGCTGTCAGCGGCGGGGTTGCCGGGCGGGCCGTCGCGGTTGGAGGGCACCCGGTTGCCGAACGGTCGATTGCCTGATGGGCAGCGGCCGTCGTCACCCCGGAAGTTGCCGGTGCCGGAGCGGTAGGCGCCGCCGCTCGGCCGGAGGTCGCGCGCACGCCAGCTGCAGGGCGCACGCCACCTGCAGAGCGCACGCCAGCTGCAGGGCGCATGCGGACCGCGACGGGCGCGGCAGTTGCAGAATGTGCGCCAGCTGAAGGGTGCTCGGGCGGGGTTGCCAGCAGGCGGGCGGTGCGCAGGCGGGCCAGCTTCGTGGCGTGGCGGGCCGCCAGCCCGTGCCTGCGGGCCTCTGCGAACTCGGCCTTCGTCGTCGCCAGCCATTCGCGGCGGCGGGTGTGGGTAGCCGCGGCGGCGGCCAGGCGGGCGGCCGATGCACGGACGTCGTCCGCCAGAGAGCCGACGGCCGATGTCGGCGTGCCGGCGTGAACCTGCCTGCGGTCGGCCCGTGTGATGGGCCGGCCCGCGTCTGGTGCGTCCAGCGAAAAATATGGTCGTGGCACGTGCCGCCTCCCCCCGGTAGGCGCCACCACCATTCTCCCGGACCCACCAGACCCCGTCCAGCGCCGCTACCCGCAGCGACCGGACCCGTACACAAAGCGTGATTCACAGGTGGGGCACAGGTAGGACCCACGGTGCTGGCAGGGGCGGGCCGCAGTCTCGGCAGCATGACGACGACGCTGAGCCGCACCGATGCCATCGCCCAACTGCCGGCGGAGCCGCCGCCCCGGGATCCGTGGTGGGTACGGCCGGCGGTGGCGGTGCTGCTGGTGGGGACGCTGGTGGCGTACCTGTGGGACCTCGGCGCGTCCGGGTGGGGCAACGCCTTCTACGCGGCGGCGGCGCAGGCGGGCTCCGAGAGCTGGAAGGCGTGGTTCTTCGGCTCGTCCGACGCGTCGAACTTCATCACCGTGGACAAGACGCCGGGGGCGTTGTGGGTGACCGGGCTGGCGGTGCGGATCTTCGGGCTCAGCTCGTGGAGCGTCCTCGCGCCGCAGGCGCTGATCGGGGTGGCGACCGTCTGGCTGCTGTACCTGACGGTCCGCCGCTGGCACGGGCCGGCGGCCGGGCTGCTGGCCGGGGCGGTGCTCGCGACGACCCCGGTCGCGGCGCTGATGTTCCGGTTCAACAATCCTGATGCGCTGCTCATGTTGCTGCTCGTCGTCGGCGTGTACGGCATGATGCGCGCCCTGGAGCGGGGCAGCACGTGGTGGCTGGTGCTCGCGGGCGGCAGTGTCGGGCTCGGGTTCCTGACGAAGATGCTGCAGGCGCTGCTGGTCGTGCCGGCGTTCGCGCTGGCGTACCTGCTGTTCGCGCCGACCGGGTGGGGGCGCCGGCTGGTGCAGCTGCTGGTCGCCGGGGCGGCGCTGGTCGCGTCGGCCGGCTGGTGGGTCGCGGTCGTCGAGCTGACCCCGGCGTCGTGGCGGCCGTACGTCGGCGGCTCGCAGACCAATTCGATCCTCGAGCTCACCCTCGGCTACAACGGCCTCGGGCGCATCACCGGCGACGAGACCGGCAGCGTCGGCGGCGGAGGAGGCGGCGGAGGCGGCGGCCGCTGGGGCGAGACCGGCTGGTCGCGGCTCTTCGACGGGCAGACCGGCGGGCAGGCGTCGTGGCTGCTGCCGGCCGCGCTGATCTTCCTGGTCGCCGGGCTGGTGTGGTCGACGCGGAAGGCCGCCTACGTCCTGTGGGGCGGCTGGCTGGTCGTCACTGCCGCCGTCTTCAGCCTGATGCAGGGCATCTTCCACGACTACTACACGGTGGCCCTCGCGCCCGCGGTCGGCGCGCTGGTCGCGATGGGCTCGGCGACCCTGTGGCGCCGGCGCGGGAACCTCCTGGCGCTGCTCACGCTCGCGGCGACGGTCGCGGTCAGCGCGATCTGGTCGTACGTGCTGCTGGCCCGCGCCGCCGACTTCCACCCGTGGCTGCGCGTCGCGGTGCTGCTTGCCGGCGCGGCGGGCGCGGCGGGGCTGCTGGTCAGCCAGCGGCTCGGCCCCGCGCTCAGGCGGCGGGTCGGCCCGGTGGCGGCCGCGGCGGCGCTGTTCGCGCTGCTGGGCGGGCCGGTCGCGTACTCGCTGAACACCGTCGCGACCCCGCACAGCGGCTCGATCGTCACGGCCGGGCCGGCGGTCGCGGGCGGCGGCTTCGGCGGCGGGCGCGGCATGGGCGGCGGTCCCGGCGGCATGGGCGGCTTCGGCGGCACGGGCGGCGGCCCCGGTGTCCCCGGCGGCGCCCCCGGCCCCGGCGGCGCCGGCGGCTTCCGCAACGGCGGCGCGGCTCCCGGCGCGGGCACGGCTCCCGGCGCGGGCACGGCTCCCGGCGGCGCGGGCACGACCGGCGGCGGCACGGGCGCGTTCCCCGGCGGCGCGGGTACGACCGGCGGCGCGGGTACGACCGGTGGCGGCGCGGGCGCGGCTCCCGGTGGGCAGCGCGGCGGCTTCGGTGGCGCGGGCGGCGGCATAGGTGGCCTGCTCAACGCGACCACCCCGAGCGCGGAGCTCGTCGCGCTGCTGAGCCAGGACGCGTCGCGGTACACCTGGGTCGGCGCGGCCGTCGGGTCCAACAGCGCGTCCGGGTACCAGCTGGCGACACAGCTGCCGGTGATGGCGATCGGCGGCTTCAACGGCAGCGACCCCGCGCCGAGCCTGGAGCGGTTCCAGCAGTACGTCGCGGCCGGCGAGATCCACTACTTCATCGGCGGTGCCGGGGTCGGTGGCCGCAGCAACGGCGGCAGCAGCGTCAGCGCGCAGATCGCGGCGTGGGTCGCGGCCAACTACACCGCGCGGACGGTCGGCGGCGTCACCGTGTACGACCTGTCGTAGCCACCCCGTCCCACGAAGGGGCCGTCCCGTTCCCGGGGCGGCCCCTTTTCACAGGCTGGGCACAGGATCGCCACACGGTGCCGGAAGCTGCGGCGCCGACCTTGGTGACATGACGACGACGCTCGCACGTACCGCAGCAGCCAACGCCACCACCGGGACCGCCACGGTCCTCGACGTGGTGGTCCCCGTTTACAACGAGGAACGTGACCTCGGCCCGTGCGTGCGCCGGCTGCACGCGCACCTCACCGCGACGTTCCCGTACCCCTTCCGGATCACCGTCGCGGACAACGCCAGCACCGACGGGACCCTCGCGGTCGCCGCCGGCCTGGCCGGGGAGCTGCCCGGGGTCGAGGTCCTGCACCTGACCGCGAAGGGGCGCGGGCGGGCGCTGCGGGCGGCGTGGGACGCGTCGGACGCGCCGGTCCTCGCGTACATGGACGTCGATCTCAGCACCGACCTGAACGCGCTGCTGCCCCTCGTGGCGCCCCTGCTGTCCGGCCACTCCGACGTGTCGATCGGCACCCGTCTGGCCCGCAGCTCCCGGGTCGTGCGCGGGGCGAAGCGGCAGTTCATCTCGCGGTCGTACAACCTGCTGCTGCGCGGCACGCTGCAGGCCGGCTTCTCCGACGCGCAGTGCGGTTTCAAGGCGATCCGCAAGGACGTGGCCGCGCGGCTGCTGCCGCTGGTGGAGGACACCGGCTGGTTCTTCGACACGGAGCTGCTGGTGCTGGCGCAGCGGGCCGGGCTGCGCATCCACGAGGTGCCTGTCGACTGGATCGACGACCCGGACAGCCGGGTCGACATCGTCTCCACCGCCGTGGCCGACCTGCGCGGCATCGCCCGGCTCGCCCGTGGCCTGCTCAACGGGAGCCTGCCGGTGCAGTCCCTGCGCCGCGAGTTCGGTCGCGAGCCGCTCGTCGCGGCGGGTGTACCGGCGGCGATGCCGTCGCAGCTGCTGCGCTTCGCCGCGGTCGGGGTGCTGTCGACGGTCGCGTACCTGCTGCTGTTCGCGCTGCTGCGGCCGGCCGCCGGGGCGCAGGCGGCGAACTTCACGGCGCTGCTGGTGACCGCGGTCGGCAACACGGCGCTGAACCGGCGGTTGACGTTCGCCGTGCGGGGCGCCGCCCGCGCCGGCCGGCACCAGGCGCAGGGACTGCTGCTCTTCGCGCTCGGCCTGGCCCTGACGTCCGGCTCCCTCGCACTGCTGGGCGCGGTCGCGTACCCGCTCGAGGTGGCGGTGCTCGTGGCGGCCAACCTGACCGCGACCGTGCTGCGGTTCCTGCTGATGCGGGCGTGGGTGTTCCGGGCACCCTGATATCGTCAAATACGGTGAAATCGGGTTTTCTTCATGAACTGCGCGACGGGGTCACCCCTCGTGCGGGTGCCCTGGTCCTCGCGGTCCTCGCCGTGCAACTGGCGTTCATCGCCAGCTACATCGGCGCGTTCCACGAGCCGACCCCGCACCGGATCCCGATCGCCGTCGCCGCCCCGCCGCAGCAGGTCGGCGCGCTGGTCCGGCAGCTCGACGCGCTGCCAGGGACGCCGCTGGACGCCGTGGCCGTGCCCGACGAGGCCTCGGCCCGCCGGATGATCGACCGCCGCGAG
Source organism: Dactylosporangium aurantiacum (assembly GCF_000716715.1). Lineage (GTDB taxonomy): Bacteria > Actinomycetota > Actinomycetes > Mycobacteriales > Micromonosporaceae > Dactylosporangium > Dactylosporangium aurantiacum. The sequence continues at coordinate 14,816 of NZ_JNYJ01000044.1, forward strand.
GTGTACGGCGCGTTCGTGGTCTCCTCCGCCTCCACCGACGCCGCCTCAGCTGACCGCCTGATCATCGCCAGCGGTGCGGGGGCGAGCGTCGGCCAGGTCCTCGAGCAGATCATCACCTCGGTCGAGGACGGCCAGGACCGCGCGTTCACCGTCGAGGACGTCAAGCCTGCGCTGGTCGGCGACGCCCGCGGCCTGTCAGGCTTCTATCTCGCGCTCGGCTGGGTCGTCGGCGGGTACCTCGTCGCGATCGCCCTGAGCACCAGCAAGGGCTCCCGCCCCGCCAACCCGCACCGCGCCGTGATCCGCCTGCTGTCCCTGCTCGCCTACGCCCTGCTGTCCGGCCTCGGCGGCGCTCTGGTCACCGGCGCCGTCTACGGCGCGATCGACGGCCACCTCGCGCAGCTGACCTGGTTCGGCGCGCTGCTGGTCTTCGCCTCGGGCGCCTTCACGATGGCGCTGCAGGCCGCGTTCGGCTTCATCGGCACGGGGCTGACCGTCCTGCTGTTCGTGGTCCTGGGCAACCCGAGCGCCGGCGGCGCCTACCCGGCCCCGCTGCTCCCCCCGTTCTGGCGCGCCGTCGGCCCGTGGCTCCCCCCGGGCCTGGGCACCGAGGCGATCCGCGGCATCGTGTACTTCCACGGCGTCGGCGTGGGCCGCTCGGCGCTGATCCTGTGCGGGTACTGCCTCCTCGGGGTGCTCGGGACACTGGCGGCGGTGGCGGCCGGCCAGCCGCGGAAGGTCACCTTGCCGCCGACGGCCCCGACCGACGGGCCGAGCAAGCCGGATTGACCCAGGCCATTCGCGACCCGGCCAGCGGGACACGACCGGCGAGAACGCGACCGGCGAGGACCCGACCGGCGAGGGCGCGACCGGCGGGGACGCGACCGACGGATGGTCGACCGGCCACCGAGCGCGGCACGCGAAGCGGGCCGGGCGCGAAGCAGGCGGACGCGGACGGGCAGGCACGCGGACGGGCAGGCGGACGCGGACGGGCAGGCACGCCGACGGGCAGGCACGCCGACGGGCAGGCACGCCGACGGGCAGGCACGCCGACGGGCAGGCACGCGGACGCCTGGGCGAGTGCGCATGCCGCAACGGACCACGCCACCCACGGACCACGCCACCCACCGACCACGCCACCCACCGACCACGCCACCACGAACCACGCACCCACCAGCCGCGTCACCACAACCACGGACCGCGCCACCACGGACGCGCCGCCACGGGTTGCTGCTTTCGGGCCGAGACGGTGCGGCTTGATACCAGACGTGGCCGCCGTCCGAGGCCGTCGCGCGCAGCGGAAACGGGTACGCCACCCGTACGAGATTCCAGCCGTGGCAAGGAGGCCGCCCGCTCACGCAAGCGCCTGCCACCACGACCGGCACCACCGTCCGCGGAGCCGGCCTGGAGCCAGCCGATCCGACCCACCTCGACGCGGATCTCCGACCCACCTCGAACGCGGATCAACGAAGCCGCGTCCGAGGCAGCAACCCCACGCGGCCCACGGGTCGACGACGCACACCCGCTACGAATTCGCAGCCCGGAAGCACGTGCCCGGTGACTGCCTGATGGCATCTTACACCGGCACAGGAAATTGATCTCCGACGTCGTCGCTGTCCGTAGTCTAATCCATCCAACGCGGCGCCCGGCGTTCGCGGAACGCGGCGATGCCCTCCGCCACCTCCGCCGGGTCGTGCGGGGCGGCCCCGTCCGACCCGTCGATGATCGCCTTGGCGGAGCGGACGCTGTGCTGGGAGCGGGCCGCGATGGTGGTGGCGGTGGCCTGTACCAACGCTGCCAGGTCGGCGGCGGGGGCGACGGTGTCGACGAGGCCGATCCGTTCGGCGGTGGCGGCGTCGATCAGGTCGCCGGTGAAGAGCAGCAGCTTCGCGCGGGCCGGGCCGACGAGGGCGGCGAGGCGGCGGGTGGTGGAGGGCGGGTAGACGATGCCGAGCTTCGCCGGGGTGACGCCGAAGCGGCTGTCCGATGCGGCGAAGCGCAGGTCGCAGGCGACGGCGAGCTGGCAGCCGCCGCCGACGCAGAAGCCGTCGATGCGGGCGATGACCGGTTTCGGGAACGCGGCGAGGGCCCGTTCGGCGTGCACGGCGACGCTGTCCTCGCCGGCGGCGGCGATGGTGGCGGCGTCGTCGAGGTCGGCGCCGGCGCTGAAGGTGCCGCCCGCGCCGGCGACGACGAGGACCTTGACGGCCGGGTCGGCGGCGAGCGCTGACAGGTGCTCCGGCACGGCGGTCCACATGGCGGCGGTGAGCGCGTTGCGCTTGCCGGGGTTGTCGATGAGCAGGGTGGCGACCGCGCCGTCGACGTCGACGCGGATCTCGCCGTCGCTCACCACTCGTGTACGGGCACGTTGGAGTGCATCCTGGGAAGGTACTCGGCGAGCAGCCGGCGCATGGTGTCGTCCCGGTCGATCTCGCCGGCGCCGGCGATGTGGTGGACGGTTTCGACCTGCCACGAGGCGCCGTTGCGGGCGCTGAGGCAGCGCTGCTCGATGACGCCGAGGAGCCGGTCGCGGTGGGAGGGGTCGACGCCCCAGCCGTCGAGGCCCTCGTGGGCCAGGGGCAGCAGGCGGCGCAGGACCAGCTCGGTGACGGGGACGGCGCCGAGGCCGGGCCAGAAGACGGAGGCGTCGATGCCGAGCCGGGCGGCGGTGTGGAAGTTCTCCTCGGCGGCGCCGAAGGACATCTGGGTCCAGACGGGGCGGTCCTGTTCGGCGAGGCGGCGCACGAGCCCGAAGTAGAAGGCGGCGTTGGCCATGCTGTCCACGACGGTGGGGCCGGCGGGCAGGACCCGGTTCTCGACGCGGACGTGCGGTTTGCCGTCGACGACGTCGTAGATGGGGCGGTTCCAGCGGTACACGGTGCCGTTGTGCAGCCGCAGCTCGGCGAGCTTCGGCACGCCGCCGCCGTCGAGGACGGCGACCGGGTCCTCGTCCTCGCAGATGGGCAGCAGCGACGGGAAGTAGCGGACGTTCTCCTCGAACAGGTCGAAGATCGAGGTGATCCACCGCTCGCCGAACCAGACGCGGGGGCGCACGCCCTGCGACTTGAGCTCCTCGGCGCGGGTGTCGGTGGCCTGTTCGAAGAGCGGGATGCGGGTCTCGCGCCACAGCTCGCGGCCGAAGAGGAACGGCGCGTTGGCGCCGAGGGCGACCTGGACGCCGGCGATGGCCTGGGCGGCGTTCCAGTACGCGGCGAACTGCTGCGGCGCGACCTGCAGGTGGAACTGGACGCTGGTGCAGGCGGCCTCGGGCGCGATCGAGTCGCAGCGCACGTGCAGCCGTTCGACGCCGTCGATGGCGATCATCAGGTCCTCGCCGCGGGCGGCGAAGATCTGCTCGTTGAGCAGTGCGTACCGTGGATTCGCCGACAGCACGTCGGGGGTGAGCTGGTCGCGGCGCAGGGTGGGCAGGATGCCGATCATGGCCAGGCGCGTGTCGACGCCGGCGGCGTGCTGCTCGGCCGCGTTGAGGCTGGCGCGGACCTGGTCCTCGAAGCCGGCCAGGCCGTCCCCGGCGAGCCGGCGCGGCGGCACGTTGATCTCGATGTTGAACTGGCCGAGCTCCGTGACGAACGCCGGGTCGGCGAGGGCGTCGAGGACCCGCTGGTTGCGCAGGGCGGGGTCGTGCTGCTCGTCGACGAGGTTCAGCTCGATCTCCAGGCCGCTCATGCCGTCGCCGTCCTCGAAGTGCGCGTCGGCGAGCATCCTGGCGAAGGCGTCGAGGCACTGCCGGACCTTGTCGCGGTAGCGCATGCGGTCTTCACGGCTGAACTCGGTCGTTTCGACGTCCTTGCCCATGGATGTCCCACCTCCGCCGGAGCCGTGACTCTGGCATACCACGCGGCGCGGGTTTTTACTCCTGCATCCCAACCCGGCTGGTGCTGCGGTTCCTGTGTGGCCTGCCGGTCGCCGAGGTGGCGGCGGCGCCGGGCGTCGCGGAGGGCACGGTCAAGACGGGCCGGCGGCCCTGTGCCGCCGATCGGCGACGACGCGCTGACGGGGAGGGCGGTATGAGCGGGCTGCTGAAGCCTGGACCGGCGGGACCTGCCGCCGTCCACTGTGGATCTCGGCATGGTGGTGCGGGCCGGCCGGGCCCGGGAGCGCCGGCGGCGGGTGCTGGAGGTCGCGGCGCCGGTGCTGGTCGCGGCGAAGGGGTGGCGTTGGCGGCCGGCCGCCGGCCCGCGCCGCGCCCGGCGACACCGTCGTGGACCTGCGCGGTGCGGACGCGGTCGACGAGTGTTACGGCAACGAGCTCCGGAAGAGCCGGGGGAACGAAAAAGCCACAAACGCGACTAATGCTCGCGTACCTTCAGATCATGGCCGGCCGTACGTTCCTCCTCAGGGTCGCCAACGTGAACCCCGCCAGCGTGCGGACGCACACCGACCGGGCGCTGTACCGCTCGATCGGGGTCTTCATCCTGCTGTACGGCGTGTACGCGGTCGTCGGCGCCGCGACGTTCGTCGACGCGAGCACGAACTACGCGCACCCCTGGTGGCAGTGGCTGGTCGGGCCGCCGGTCGCCGCCGCCGTGATCGCCTACGACCGGGCCGTCGTCGGCCGGGTCGCGGTCAGCTACGACGATCTCGACTCCGCCGATCCGCGGCTGCTGCTGCGCCGGCGCACGTCAGGGCTCTACGCCGGGCGGCTGCTGCTCGCGCTGCTGTTCGCCGTCGTGATCACCGAGCCGCTGATGCTCGCCCGGTACAAGGGGGAGATCGACGCGTACCTCGGCTCGGTGCACAACCGGCAGCTCATCGAGCTGGAGCGGACCGGCGCGATCGCCACGTTCGCCGAGCAGGTCGCCGCGCTGCGGGCGCAGGACGCCGCCGACGACGCCGCGGTCGCCGAGCTGCACCGGCTCGCCGCGGCGAAACGGGCGGAGGCGGCGCAGGTGTACGACCGGGCCCTCGCGGACTCGCGCGCCGACGGCGTCACCCGGCGGGCCGGCTGCCCGGCCGGCGGATTCTGCGACACCCTCGTGCGGCAGTCCCGGGCGCTGACCGCCGAGGCGACCCGGCTCGACGACGAGGCCACCGCGCTGCAGCGCACGCAGCAGCCGACCCGGCTGGACCGGGCGAGACAGGTGGCGGCGCTCAACGGGCAGATCGCCGAGCAGCGCACCGACAACCGGCGCTCGGTCGAGGCCGGCGCCGGGTTCGGCGCCCGCACCACCGCCATGTGGCACCTGGTCAAGGGCGACTTCTGGGGGTTCGGCTTCTTCTACCTGGGCGTCGCCGCGCTGCTGGTCTGCCTCGACTGCGCCGCGGTGTGGCTGAAGCTGGTCTCGCACGGCAACGGGTACGAGCGCACCGAGGCCCGCGCCGCGCGCCGCCGCGAGCTGAGCGCGACGAAACGGCACGAGCAGCAGCTGCGGGTCGCCGGGGCGGCGCAGGAGATCGCCGGTGACGGCCTGGACACCGTCGTGGCGGAGCGGCGCCTGATGGACGCCGCGGTCGAGCGGGCGACCGCCCGGCTCATGGCGGAACTGGAGGACCAGTCCCTCCCCTCTTCGTCCAGAAGTTCCTGAATCACTTGCAATTCGACCTGCGGGCCCGGGCAGACTGGTCGACGTGCGTCACAGCCTGCCCCGCCGCCCCCCGGTGCTGCCGATCGTGATCGGCATCGTCCTGGCGGTGGTCGCCGGGGTCGGCGCCGTCCGCGCCGTCTGGGTCAGCTCGACCGCCTCGACCGCGACCCCGCCGGCGCGCGGCAACGAGCGGGCCGACCGGTCCCAGACCCGCACCGACCTGCGCTGCGACGGCAAGCCGTTGAGCGCGCCGCGGGAGCTGCGCGGCATCTGGATCACCACGGTCGAGAACATCGACTGGCCGAGCCGCCCCGGCCTGCCCGACGAGCAGATCAAGGCCGAGTACCTCGGCTGGCTCGACCTCGCCGGGAAGCGCAACCTGAACGCGGTCTTCGTGCACGTACGCCCGAGCGGTGACGCGCTGTGGCCGTCCGCGTACGCGCCCTGGTCGGAGTGGATCACCGGGGTGCGCGGCAAGGCGCCCGGCTTCGACCTGATGCGCTGGATGATCGACGAGACGCACGCCCGCGGGCTGGAGTTCCACGCCTGGTTCAACCCGTACCGGGGCAGCCAGCCGGCGCCGAGCGGGGCCGGGCCGGACATCAACGCGCTCGCCCCGGACCACCCGCTGCGCAAGCACCCCGAGTGGGCGGTCGTCTACCCGGCGGCCGGCACCGGCGGCAGCCGCCTGCACTTCAACCCCGGCATCCCGGCCGCGCGGGAGTTCGTCGAGGACTCGATGCTCGAGGCGGTCAAGAACTACGACGTCGACGGCGTGCACTTCGACGACTTCTTCTACCAGTACCCGGTGAACAAGCAGGAGTACCCGGACGGTCCCGCGTACGCGCAGTACGGCGGCGGGATGAGCCGCGCGGACTGGCGCCGCGACAACGTCAACAAGCTCGTCCAGGAGATGCACGACAAGATCCGCAAGATCAAGCCGTGGGTGAAGTTCGGCATCAGCCCGTTCGGCATCTGGCGCAACGACCGGACCGACCCGGCCGGTTCACCGACCCGCGGCCTGCAGTCCTACGACGAGATCTACGCCGACACCCGCCTGTGGGTGCAGCGGGAGTGGCTCGACTACATCGTGCCGCAGCTGTACTGGAACATCGGCTTCGACGTCGCCGACTACGCCAAACTGCTGCCCTGGTGGGTCGACGTGGTCAAGGACACCGACGTGCAGCTGTGGATCGGGCAGGCCGACTACCGCGTCGGGCAGTCCGGCGCCTGGTCCGACGCCGGCGAGCTGGACCGGCAGCTCGCCATGAACCGCAAGTATCCGCAGGTCACGGGCAGCGTGCACTTCAGCGCCAAGAGCATGCGCAGCGACGCGCTGGGCTCGGTCACCCGGTACGCCACCAACTTCTACAGCACCCCGGCGCTGCCGCCGGTCATGGCGCAGCTACCCTCCGACATCCCGCCGCCGCCGAAGGTCACCGTGTCCGGCACGAAACTGACCTGGCGGGGCAAGGGCACGAGCTCGGCCGTGTACCAGGTGCGCGGCGACAAGGCCGTGCTGCTGGCGGTGCGCCGCGGCGGCGACGGCGAGGTCACGGTGCCCGACGCCGCCGGCACGTACTGCGTGACGGCGCTGGACCGTTCGTGGAACGAGAGCACTCCGGCGAGGTGAGCACGGCTCATCCCGGGCCGCGCGAGGTTCGGTCGGTGACCAGCTTCATCTCCGACCAGGACTTCACGACCCCCGCACACGCCCGGGTGACCGCCGACGTCGAGGAACGCACCGAACGCCGGGAGTCCTCCCCGGCCCCGTTCCTCGCCGTGGTGTTCCTGGCCTCGGTGTGGCTGGTGGTGTCAGCGGTGCCGATCGGGTACATCGGGGCCGCCCGGTACGACGTGTTCTGGGGCGACACGGTCGTCGGCGTCGCCGTCGCCATCGTCACCATGGTCCGGATGCTGCGCCCGACCCCGGCCCTCGCGTGGGTGACCGCCGGGCTCGGCGGCTGGCTGCTGATCGCGCCGCTGGTCCTGCAGTACGGCTGGAGCGCGCCGACCGCCAACGACCTCGCTGTCGGCCTGGTCATGCTGATCTGCACGGGACTGTCGGCGGCGAGCTGAGCCCCGGACAGACTTCGGGCCCGCCCCGGTGGTGCTGGGGCGGGCCCGATGGTGTCACATGCGTCAGACGCGGTGGTTGGTGTGTCCGCCGGTGATCGCGTCCTTGACGTCAGCGCCGGCGTCCCTGACATGGTCACCGGCCTGCTTCGCCTTGGCGGCGGCACGCTCGGCGGCGCCTTCGGCCTGCAGCCGCTCGTTGTCGGTGGCGTCGCCGTACTTCTCCTTGGCGGCGCCCTTGAGCTCTTCAGCCTTGTGCTCGACCTTGTCCGTGAAGCTCATCGCTGATCCTTCCGTCTCGGTTCCGTCGTGCACTGTCTGGGTGCCCGGAGCCGCCACGCGGCAAACACGGTGGTCACTGCGACGGACACGACGGTGCCCGCGCCGGCCGCGGCGAACGGCTGGCCGAACACGCGGGCGCCGACGTAGCCGAGCGACACCATCCAGCAGCTCCACAGCACGGCGCCGAGCAGCAGCGCGGGCAGGAACCGGCGGCGCGGGAACCGCGCGTAGCCGGTGGCGAGGGCGACCGCGGTGCGCCCCATCGGCACGAACCGGCCACCCGCCACGATGGCGCCGCCCCAGCGGTGCAGTGCCGCGGTGGTGCGCGCCAGGACCTGCCGCGGCCGCCCCGCACGGGTCCAGCGGCCGAAGAGCCGGCGTCCGCCCCGCCGGGCCGCCTCATGGGTGAGGAGGTCCCCGGCGGCGACCGCGGCCACCGTCGCGGCCAGCACCGCCGGCAGCCGCAGCTGCCCGCCGGCCGCGAGGGCCCCACCGGCGATCACGCTGGTCTCCGCCGGCAGGACGGGCAGGAGGCAGTCCAGCACCAGCAGCACGAAGATCACGAGGTACGCCCACTCCACACCTCAACCGTGCCCCTCGGCGCCGTCCGCGACACCAGTGCCAGCCGGCCGATCGCCAGGGGGCTACCCCTACCACCCTCGTTCAGGTCGGCACGTCTTCGAAGCGGGCGACCAGCGCGGGGTCGTGGAAGGCGATCATGTCAGTGATCAGCCCGCCGGCGATCCACAGCACCGACACCGCGAACGGCTGCCACTCGAGCGCGCCCTCCGGGCGGACGTGCGCCACGACCGCCGGCATGCGGTTGGCGCCCGTGCAGCGGACCCTGACCTCGCCCAGGCCCGGGCGGCCCTCCCACAGCGATGCTTCGATGGCGTCCTTCCCCTGGTACCAGATGCGCCACGGCGGCATCGAGGCCCGCGCGTCCTTCGCCAGCAGGCGCACCATCGCCGGGATGTCGGCCCGCTGGAACGCGTCGGCGTACCGGCGGGCGACCTCGTGCTCGGCGGCCGTGGCGGGCCCCGCGGCGGCCGGCACCCGGGTCTTCGCCCGCTGCAGGGCGCTGTTGACCGCCGGGACGGTCATCTCCAGCAGCGTCGCGGTCTCCGCCGCGGACCAGTCGAGCACGTCACGCAGGATCAGCACGGCCCGCTGCCGGGGCGGCAGGTGCTGCAACGCGGCGAGGAACGCGAGCTCGACACCCTCCCGCGCGACCGCGGCCGCCTCGGGCCCGGCCGCGTCCAGGACCGCGTCGGGGATCGGCTCCAGCCAGTGCGCCGGCTCGCCGGGCCCCAGGTCGACCGGCAGCGCCCGGCGCGGGCGGGCCTTCAACGCATCGAGGCAGGCGTTCGTGGCGATCCGGTAGAGCCAGGTGCGCACCGAGGACCGCCCGTCGAACGCGTCGCGGGCCCGCCACGCCTTGAGGTACGTCTCCTGCACCAGGTCCTCGGCCTCGTGCACCGAGCCGAGCATCCGGTAGCAGTGGACCTCCAGCTCGCGGCGGTACTCCTCCACCACCGTATGTTAGGGCGATGTGGGCGGACTACCGGAAGCGCGCGCTGTTCGAGAGTGACACGGTGCTGGCCCTGGACAAGCCGGTCGGGGTGTCCGTCATGGGCGAGCGACACGAGTCCGACCTGGTGCGGATGGCCGCCGACGCCGGCGAGACCCTGTACCCGGTGCACCGCATCGACAAGGTCACCTCCGGCGTGATCCTGTTCGCCAAGGACCTCGCCGCGCACGGCGGGCTGACCCGGCAGTTCAACAAACGGACCGTGGAGAAGGCGTACCTCGCGGTGGTCACCCCCGGCGGCCTGCCCGCCACCGGCCGGGTCGACCTGCCGCTGAGCGTCGGGCGCAAGAACCGGGTCAGGATCGCCGCCGCCCGGGAACGCATCGTCGCCGGCCTCGACCCGGACACGGCCGCCGGCACCTGGTCCGTGCCGGCCGACGCCGTGTTCGACCAGGTGCCGACGTACCCGTCGGTGACCGAGCTGCGGGTACCGTGGCAGGACGAGCGGCACGCCCTGGTGGTCGCCAACCCGCTGACGGGCCGGCGCCACCAGATCCGGGTGCACCTCGCCTGGATCGGTCACCCGATCCTCAACGACCCGCTGTTCGACAAGGCCGCGACGGGCCGCACGCACCTGCACGCGTGGCGGCTGTCGTTCGACCTGGACGGCGAGCGGGTCACCGTGCAGGCACCGCCGGACGAGGAGTTCCTCGCCCCCGTCCCGGACGCGGTCATCCCGCCGGAGTGAAGACCCGGTGGACCTCGGCCTCGCCCTCCCAGCCCGGCCACAGGTCACGGTGCAGCTTCATGAACCGGGTCGTCCACTCCGTCGCCTCGGCCTTCGTCCTGACCTGGTACAACGCGTAACTGATCATCTCCTTGGTCTCCGCGAACGGCCCGTCGACCACGTCCAGGGCGCCGCCGCCGGTCACCGTCACCCGCGCACTGTCGACGCTCGGCGCGAGCCCCGCCGTGTCCAGCAACGCCCCCGCGGCCGTGGCGTCCTCCCCCAGCTGCATGATCGCCGCCATCAGCTCCGGCGGGGGCGGCGTCCCGGGGGCAGTCCCCTTCAGCAGCACGAGGTAGCGCATGTCCATCTCCTGTCAGTAGGTGGCTTCACCGGTACCTCGAACGGCCCGACCCGGATCCGACATCATTTTTTTCTTGGTATGGCCAGCCATACCCCCGACACGGTAGTCAGCGGGCTGGGACCACCGCCCCGGTTTCCATACCGTCACATCCATGACGGTGACGATGACTCGGAGCGCCGGGACCCGCACCGCGCGGCCACCGGTCCAGCGGTTCACCTGGCCCCGGGCGCTCGCCCTGCACCTCCTGCCGATCGCCGCGACCTTCGCCGCCACGGCCCTGCTGCGCCCCCTCGACGTGGCGCCGGCCTTCGCGGTGGTGTTCGTGCTCCTGCCGGTGCAGCTGGGCCTGCTCCTGCACGCCGCCGGCCGCTGGTCCGTGACACCGGTGGTGGAGCTGCGCCGCCGGCTGCCTGTGCGCCGGTACCTGCTGCTGTTGCCGAGCCTGGCCGCCATTGGTCTCGGCCTGGCCATGCTCCTGCGGGTGGAGCACCACTACGCCTGGCTGCTCCTGCTGGCGGGGGTACAGGAGCTGTACTGCCGCGGCTACCTGCTGCCCCGCCTCCCGGTGGACGGCCCCCGGGCGGTGCTGCTGTCAGCCCTGCTGTCGGCGCTGCCGTTCGCCTTCTCCGGACCGTTCGCGTTCGTCCTGGTCATGCACGTACTCGTGGCAACGGTGACGGTCCGCCTGGACAGCGTCAAGGCCGGCATCGCCGCCCACTGCATCCTGGCCCTGGCGCTGTTCGCCGCTTGACGCTTTCCGCTAGTGGCCAGCCCGCCGGTTGCTGCCGCCGGCCAGCACCCCCGGTTCGTGGAGGCCGTCGGCAGATCAACCCCGCATTCTGAGGGAGCCCGTCGGTGCGAATGCTCGATTGACCGATCGATGTCCTGCCCTCAGCCCGAACGCACGGACGCCACGAGAGGCCGGGTTATGCGCACGCAGGCAGGATGGACATCGGCTCCCTGTTCGCTGAAACCTCGAAGCTCAGGGGACAGAGCAACAGTTTCCTAATTCCGCTGGTATTCGTAGTGCAAGCGCGTATCCTGCACGTTCGTGGCGTTGACCTCGGGTTTTGCGTCGCGAATGGTAGCCGTGTGATCAGCGGCTTCGCGGATCGAGGGCCTCGGTTCCGACGAAAACCATCCGCAGTTCGACTTGCTCATCGTTCGAAAATGTCGATTGCTTCGAACTGCGCAAGAAGACTGCTTCGGCTTACCTCTCCGCCGTCTTCGGAAACCTCGACCTCCGTCATCACGCTCTCGTCCCCGAGCACGCTGTTCCACCGCCGTTCGGCATTCGAAGCGTTGCCGCACCGTCCATACGCCACCATGTCGCCGATGCCGGCCTCAACTTGGCTGAGTAACTCTTGGACAAGCTTCGCCTCCGTATTGAGGCCCGCCGCCGCCCGCCACTCGAGGGCCGCAAGATCCGGACCGACCGCCGCGATGAGTCCGGCAACCGTCGACGAGTACGACTGGGGAGGCCCTGGCGGCTCTAGGCGAAACCGCAGCCGCGTGACGATGTCAACAGTCGCACGCCACTTCTCGAAGGGCACCCTTTCGCCGGCAAGGGACTCGATCTGCCAGGTCTCGTCCTTGCCGCTCCGGCGGAGGATTGCCCGAAGTGCGCCGGCGAAGGATTCCGGGCGGATACCCTGCCTGCGCGGCTGGTAGACCAGCACCATGTCGACCATTCGGATCACAAAGGGTGCTGCAACGCCGTTGTCGACTCGCGCCTTCTCGAAGTCTTGAGCCTCATCCTGCCAAAGATCTACGCCGACCTGCTGCCCAAATCCGAGGCGTCCGTGAAGAAACCCCTGCTCCTCGTGGATTTGACTGAGGTGCCAAGTCCTGCCGTATCGAAGCTCAGGCGAACCCGGTTGCAACGCTGCTCGTAGTCGGTCCGCCCCGCCGCCAAGCGTGTTCATCTGCTTCGGCTCCACCAAACGAGCGCGGGCTACCCGTCCAACCGCCCTGGTCGACATGTGTCGACTGTAATCGATGAGTGATGATCGAATTACAGATCGTCATATAGCGACAATTCATTGCATTCACTCACTTGAGATGCCCGCGCCACACCTTCGGCGATCTCCGTTCCGGTGGCCTCTGCGATGGACTGCCGCTGGATCGTGACGGTTGCGGGGGGTGAGAGTGGGGGCGCCCGTTATGCAGCCAGCGGTGCCAGGCTGGGCGGCCAAACGAACCCAACGGATGGCTCACCGGTCCCCGTCCATAGAGAAGCGTGATGTCCAGGAAGTGCTGAGCCGGTATGGTGCGCCGGTGACCTCACTGGCGGCGATTCGCGGCTACCTCCTCGAGGAGGCTCTCGCGTGGCTGGTCCGGACAAGCGGGTACCGGCTGCTGGTCAACGTGCAGGACGATCCTGATGGTGCGCTGACCTCAGCCGGCAACGGACTGCTGGTCAAGGGGCGCGGCGCGAACCACCAGGCAGACACGCTCGGAGAGTTCGCGTTCGTGCCACCGTTCTCACTGCCGATCCGGCTGTTCGTCGAGGCCAAGTTCCGCAACGAGACGACCGGCATCTACGACGTGCGGAACGCCTTCGGTGTGATCAGCGACGTAAACGAGAACTACGTCCAACTCGACCCGGGCCGGCGACCCAGGCGAAGGTACCGATACGTCTACACCTTGTTCTCGACTTCAGGGTTCTCGACACCGGCCCAGGAGTACGCGATCGCTCACCAGATCTCCCTGGTGGACCTGTCCGGAGACACCTTTGCCTGGCTGCGGCGTACCGTCGCTATCGCCGCAGATCGGGTGTACAGCCTGGAGCAGTCACTGAAGAGCCGGTCAGCCAAGGCGTCGATTCCGCGGGCCAAACTCAGGGAGATAGTACGGCGTCAGTTGGAGACCACGGACTCTACGCAAGTGGGGATTAGCACCCCATCGTGGTGGTCCGAGGACATCGATGATGCCTTGGCTCAGGTTGCCTCCGATCTGGGGTACGGCCTGCGAACAGCGGAGGGTCGGGAGCTGCTCCTCGGGTTCCCACCTGCTCCGTTCGTGCTGACGTTGACGGCTCAGTCTCCGTACACCATGGAGCATTTTTTAGCATTCACCCAGCATCGCCCGCGCCATGCTATCGGTCTGCGACGCCGGCGCGCCGACTCTCACGTTACGCAGTGGGAGTTGTTCCCGCGGGAGAGTCCGGATGCGTATCGACTGTCATTCACGTTGCCAGACCGAGTTGAGGAGTGGATTGACGACAGCGAGCGGTACCGCATGCGAGCGCGGATAGTCGAGGAAAGTTTGCTCTCAACCATCGTCTTGTACCGTCTGGATCAGGGCGCGGTGACGGTGTACCAGCTGGACTATGAGCCCGCGGAGCTGCGACCTATGGACTGACTCGGCGCGGCGGTCCAGTCAGAACTACCGCAACCCCAGCGAGACGATGTCCTGCTCGGCGATTGATGAAAGAGAACGGTCGACCAGACGTGATCGAACTCGAAACCTGGGACACGCGAAGGTGCCTTCGGCCGATGGACGTCTTGTCCGCCACCCTGGCAGGCTCACTGTGTGACCTTCCGGCTGCCTGTAGCGCTCCAGGCTCCTGATAACAGCGCCGCCGTCGGCCTCCTGAAGCGATACTTCGGCTCGCCGTATCTGAGCCCGGGATGCGCGGACGGGGCATACTTCGATATCTGGACCGCGTCCGACCCATTCCGGTTCACTGCCGACGACCTACTTGCGATCAAGTTCCTGTCGGTGGAGGCACCGAAGACCGCGGTACGCCAACTCCTCTGGGACCGAGCCGACGAGTTCGCGAAGATGCTGGTCGACCTGGGTCCTGACCGAGACCTCGCGGATGAGGATCAACCGCTGGACGACGGATGGCCTGGTTGGCACTTGATGCGCGAACTGACCGGCATTCTCGGTGTCGGGACGACGACGGCCTCGAAGCTGTTGGCACGCAAACGGCCGCGCCTGCGTCCGATCTGGGACCCAGTGGTCGCGGGTGTCACCAACGCCGAAAGAGTCCAGTGGGAGCCGCTGCGACGGGCGCTCCGGGCTGACCATTGCGCTCTGCAGCACCGGCTCCTCCACCTCCGAGCTCTCGCTGAGCTACCGGATAGTCTCAGCGCCCTCCGCATCTTCGATGTCATCGCATGGCGCGAAGGCAAAGACCGTGGTTTCCAGCAATATCAAGAGGTACCGCCGTCACGTCGCGATGAATGACCTCAACGGCGCCTCTTCAGGAGAGGACGGCTTGATGCGGTTCGTGCTCAACGGCGTCGCGCGGCAACTCGACGCCGAAACGGTGTCCAGCTGGCTCCGTGACGTCACGCCGGAGGCTGTACGCGAGCACGGTGTCCGGGTCGGCGCCTTGGTGTAACGGTCAAGCAGGCGTTCGGGTAGGTCTGCGAAATTCCACGTAACGAGACCGGCGGCCGCATCGCTTTGCGGTACCCGCGCTCACTGGAATTCAAGATCCCCAGTGGAACGTCGCCGCCTCCCATGTCTGTGACGGCAGGTCGGCCTATGAAACGCTGAGCCAGTTGCCTCCGTTCACACACGGCAGCGGCAGGACAGCGTGCAGGCAGGTGTCCGCTGAAGTTCTCGCCCGCCACGGTTGATCGATCATCGCTATGGCCGAGACGGTGTATGTCAACGTCAACCTGCAGGACTTCGCGGCTCGGATGCGCAAAGCGGGATACGGCTCCGGCCGTGTACCACCTCGTACTTACCGAGTTCACAAATCGGAGTACTCCAACGTACTTGACGCCAAAGTCGCCCTGGGATACTTTTATCAATGGAGGCAGTCGGCGGTCCCCGTGATGCGGGCGCGCCAAAGACAATGCCCCAGGCAGCATGCCGAAGCAGAGGCGGACCTGGGGCCTACGGCTCAACCATACCACAGCGTCGCGCTGTCGTGGTGTCGCGATCCCAGGAGGCCAGAGTGACGTTCGCAGAGCACGAGCCGATCGGCGACAATAACGACAAGTGGGTCTACGACGTGCTCTCCGAGGCGAGGCTTGCTCCATACCTCGCTGACTGTGGTGGGGACGTTGCCGCTGCATGGCACCTGCACGCATGGAACATCCGCATCTCCGCAGCGTTCTTTCCTGTGCTGCAGTTCGTCGAAGTTGCGTTGCGTAACAAGCTGAACCGCGAGCTGAGTGCCCGGTTCGGACGTGCGAACTGGTGGTCAGTCGCGCCGCTCAATGAGCACGGGGAGCGGCTGGTCAAGCATGCCTTGGAGAAGGTGTCCGCACCGTTTTCTTCGCAGAGCGCGAACGACGTGGTGGCAAAGTTGACGTTCGGCTTTTGGGTGTCATTAATCAGCCAGACCTACGATCGTACGTTGTGGGTTCCCGCGCTGCACCGAGCGTTCCCGCACTACCGAGGGCGTCGTGACGTCCTGCACGCGGAACTCAGGCAAGTGCTGGGGCTACGCAACCGCGTGATGCACCACGAGCCGATTCACCGGCATGATTTGGCGGCATCTCACGCCACTATCTACCGACTGTTCGGCTACATGTCGTCTGACCTGGCGGCGGCTGTGCGGCCGACCGACGAGGTGCCACGGGTGCTGAGGCTCCGCTGACCGGCGAGGGAATGCCATGAGTGAACGCAGTCCAAGCCTGACCCTCACCGACGTTGCGAATCTGGCGGGGGTAGGCGTCAGTGCGGCCAGCAACTGGCGCAAGAGGCACGCCGACTTCCCCTCACCCACCATGACGGGTGGGCAGGAGCTGTTTGCACCAGACGAGATCGCACGTTGGCTAAGTCAGCGCAAGATTGCCCGCAACGGACTGCGAGCTGGCGAGGCGCCGGGCGCAACATATGGGGACCGATTCATCCGCAATGGCGGTGCATCCCTAGCGAGCGTTCAGGCGGAAATGCCGCGCGTCCCCGAAGAAGAGCGTTCTGGCTGGACGAGCCAACTGTGGCGAATTGTAGATCTACTTCGGAGCAACCTCGATCACGTCGCTGCTCTCGACTTCATCATGGCCATGTTGTACCTCCGAACGACCGATACCGGCCTCTGGCGTGCCGTCACAGAACAGCACTCTTGGGATGTGATAGGGCAGATGCTGCGGAATACGCGGTTCCGGCATTATGACACTCCATTGTTCCCCGCAATGGCCTTGGATCTCTACGGCCAGTCGCAGCTAACAGAGGCGATCGAACTTTTCGATGATATTAATCTCGAAAAAGTTGGATCAGCCGTAATGTTCGACGCGCTGCTAGAGAACATCAACCGCGACCTCGGCCGGCATGGTGGACACTTCACGCCCTCATCAGTGGTGAAATGCATGATCGAGATTCTCAACCCGCAAAACGCATACGCGCTATACGATCCGTCATGCGGGTCTGGCGAGTTGCTGGTGGCAGCGGCACAACGTGGTGTGAAATCGCTCTTCGGTCAAGCGATAAACGGACGCTCGTTTCGGATGTCGCTACTCAACCTGTCGATGCACGGCAGTGAGGCCCAACTACGTGTTGGCGGTCCCGAGATTATGCGGACCGAATTCGCCGCCGAGCAGTTCGATGTCGTTGTTTCGAATCCCCCCTTCAATAATACGCTTCCGGATGACATCCAACAGGACGGCTGGCCCTTTAGGGCGCCAAGCAAAAGTGCTGCCAACTTTGCGTGGCTACAGCTTGCAGTGCACCACCTAAAACCGGGTGGACGCGCCGCGATTCTGATGCCAAACGGGACGCTCTTCGCCGGTGGACTGAGTGCCGAAATTCGACGCAGCATGATTGAGGCAGGAACGGTCGAAGCTATCATTTCGTTCCCCGCCGGACTTTTCGCGGCCACTGGCATCTCGGTTTCGCTCTGGCTCCTCCGTCGACCGAAATCTGGCGACAGCGCACCGCCAGAGATTCTGTTCGTCGACGCCACGAGCATGGGAGCGACAGGCGAGCGCGCTCAACGACTTCTCCGCGATAACGAGGTTGCGGAGATCGTTCAAGTGTATCGCGACTGGCGTACCGGCTCCCAGCCGAGCAACTTCGAAAATTCATTCACGTTTGCTCGGTCAGTCGGACTCGACGAGATTCGGCAGAATGACTACGACCTCCAACCGCGACGGTATGTACACGAAGAAACCGCAGTCCGTGCCTCGATAGCAAAATTAAGATCGACCAACCTGATATCTCTGCAGCGAGAGTTGGACAAACTGTCCGAGCGAGCAAGGCACGCTCGCCACGAAGTGGGTGCCAGGCTCGCGGCACTACACCACTCAAGTGCTGCGGGGTGGCATAACGTTTCTCTCGGAGATATCTGCGACATTCACTCAGGTCCAGGGACAGTCGACCGCAAGCGCGGGTTGACTACACAGGGCTGGACGCCGCTCGTGCTACCACGCAACATCAAACGCGGCTACCTCAGCCATAATGAACTGGACACAATCGGGCCCGACGTCGCCGCAAAACTGGGCAACTACGTGCTTCGGGCTGGCGATATCGTTTGCGTCCGGTCCGGAACGCTCGGACGCCACGGACTTGTGAGAAAAGCTGAACACGGATGGATCCTAGGACCCAGTTGCATGCGACTGCGACCCTTTAGCCACGAGGTGCATTCCAACTATCTTGTGCATTATCTCAACAGCCCAGACGCACGTAATTGGATCGCAGCGAAGTCAGGGCACTCCACTGTAATCCCGCACATTAGCGCCGCTACAATGCGAGAGCTGGTCATACCACTGCCGGCGCTAAAGGTGCAGCAGGAGATCGTTGACCTGATGGACTTGATCGATGTCAACCTGGAGCAGCATGAGCTGGCCGTATCGGCCATTCAATCATTTCGCGACCTAATCTTCCCGTCGCTGATGCAGCCTTAGGTTATGCAGAATTCCTACGCATTGAGTACGGCATCGTAATTGAAACCGACTCTTATTGCTTAGGTGGACTCGTCGCAACCATTTACAAGTCACGCCCACGATCTGTGGATAGAGTACCTACCCGGCTGACACGAATCGGACCGGATCGGCTAGGACCGCGGCGGCTCCTGAGAGGTCGGCGATTCGTGCGGCGAGCGTCGCGGTCGCCAGCCGAGGTGGCAGCGCCTCGCTGAACTTCAAGCCCCGTAGGGCCTTATCGTTGGGCTCCGGTAGGCACAGCCGGGTGGAGGCGTCAGCGGTCAGTTCGCGCCATTTAGACGGCGTCAGGTCTTCGCGGAGCCGGATCCGGTAGTCGTCGAAGCGGTGCATGGGGTCGGTGACCTCGCTGAGGGTGGCCGCGAGGGTTGCGTTGGCCCGGAAGCCGGCCCAGGTCCACCACCGTAGGTCGCCCTTCTCATCGCGGACGATGGTGTTGCCGCCCGGGTGGATCAGGCTGCTCAGTTCGTCGCGTTCCTGGGCGAGCCGGTCGGTCGCGCGCCGGGTCAGTTTCACCGGTGGGTCGGCGCCGAGCAGGACTTCGCGCGTGGCGCGGGTCAGCTCGTAGCTCTGCCCGGCCCAGCCCTGGTTGAGCCAGCGGGCCCGTCCGCCGCCGTCGGCTGGTTCGACGAAGCACCGCCGGCGGCGCCAGTCGACGTATGTAACGCGCCAGCTGCGGCCGGTGAGCAGGAGCCGTCGTTCTCCGGGTACCTCCTCGGTCAGCAGGCTCGGGTCGACCCTGCCCAGCTCGGTGCGGCCGGTCAGCACCGTGAACTCTGGCGGGCCGGTGAAGACAGCGGTCAGGTCCATGAAATGGCGGCGCCCGAATCGTTTCTCCGCTTCGGGGCCGATGAACAGCATGCCGCCGTCGCGGTTGAGGTATCCGTGCTCGACCAGGTGCCGCACGATGACGTCGCCGCCGGCCCGGAAGGGGTCCAGGCCGTTCCACCACTGGGGCCAGGTCTGGTCGCCGATCCGGCCTTCCTGCAGGCACAGGGCGAGGATCTGCTGCGCGACGATGTGTCGGGGTTCCGGCGGTGCGGTGATCGGCTCGACCCAGTGCTGTCCCCAGAGGTGCAGCAGGGCGGCTGCGGACAGCAGCGATTCGCCGCGGGTGGTCAGGAAGAGGCAGTTGCGCATCGTGCCGGCGCGGCGGCCGGTGCGTCCGAGCCGCTGGAGGAAGGACGCGACCGTGGCGGGGCTCTCGATCTGGATGACCCGGTCGAGATCGCCGACGTCGATGCCGAGTTCGAGGGTGCTGGTCGACACGATGACGCAGTCGCGGGCCTCGGCGAACGCCTGCTCGGCGCGGCGCCGTTCGTCGGCCGACAGCGACGCGTGGGAGAGGAACGTCGTCACGCCCTTGCCCCGTAGCAGCGCGCCGAGTTCTTCAACGGTCTGTCGTGATTCGCAGAACACCAGCCGTTTCTCGCCGGCGTGCAGCGAGGCGATGACGGTTGCCGCGTTGGCGACGGAGCCGACGTAGTCCAGTTCGATCTCGCCCGGAGGCGGACCGGGGGCGGGGGTGTGTGTCGAGGTGAGGTCGGGTGCCACGACCGTCGCCCGTCGCTGGCCGGCTGATGGTCCTTGGAGCCAGTGCAGGAGCTGGTCTGGGTTGCCGACGGTGGCGGAGAGGCCGACCCGCTGCAGGGGCCGGCCGACGACGGTGGTGAGCCGCTCCAGTACGGCCAGCAGATGCCAGCCGCGGTCGTCGCCGGCGAAGGCATGTACCTCGTCCACGACGACCGCGCGCAGCCCGGCGAAGAACTGGCGGTGGTCGACGTTGACGCTGACCAGCATGGATTCGAGGGACTCGGGGGTGGTGAGCAGGATGTCCGGCCGCTGCCAGAGCACATTGCGGCGCTGGCTCGCGCCGACGTCGCCGTGCCAGAGCGCGACGCGCCGGCCGAGCCAGGATGCGTAGCGCTCCAGCCGGGGGTGGAGGTTGTTCAGCAGTGCTTTGAGCGGGCACAGGTACAGCACCGATGTACCGGACCAGTCCTCCGCGGCCATGCGGGACAGGATGGGGAACATCGCCGCTTCGGTCTTGCCGCCGGCGGTCGGGGCCAACAGAAGCGCGTCATGCCCGGCGAGGAGCGGCTCGGACGCCGCCCGTTGAAGCGGGCGGAGGTCGCGCCATCCGAGGGTGTTGACGATGTGGTGGACCACGATCGGGTCGAGGCCGGCGTCGGTGCTCACATCGGCAGGTCGATCTCGTCGGCCGAGGCGGCGTTGCGTTCGACGTCGGTGAGCTCGTCGGAGCGCAGCGTCGGCCCGTAGTGCAGCCTGGGGTCGAAGTCGGAGAACTGGTCGACCCGGTCGAAGACGTCGGCGATGAGCTTCTTGAGGTAGATCCGCGGTGCCACACCGACCTGCCCGCCGAGCCGGCCGGTGACGGCACGGGCCAGTTCACCGATGTACGCGTCGTCGACCCGCGCTGAGACCTCGCTGCTGCCGTACAGGTCGCGGACCCTGATGCCCAGTTCGGTCAGCGTGTCGATGGTGAACCCGGGCAGTCGGACCTGGACGGCGCGGGGGTTGTCCCAGCGTGCGTCCGGCCCGAAGTCCGTCGCCAGTCGCTGCGCGAGCGGCGCGAGGCGCTGCACGCCCTGTGGCCCGTCGAAGAAGGCGGGCGTGCCGGTGATGACAAGGTACAGGCCGGGGAAGCGTCCGGCGTATACCTCATCGACGAGTTGGCGCAGGGCGTTGAGTGCCTTGTCCCGGGCGTCGGAACGGACCCGCTGCAGGGTTTCCACCTCGTCGAGGACCAGCAGGAGCCCGGGGTGGCCGCTGTCGCGCAGGACCGTGAGCAGCCCTTGGAGGAAGTTGAGCGCCTGGAAGTGGTCGAGGTCGCCCTTGACCCCGGCGACCCGCCGGACCGCGGCGGCAACGTGCGGCTGCCCACCGATCCAGGCAGCGAGGCCCTCGGCGGTCGCGTGGTCGCCAGCCGCGGCCGTGGTCCGGTAGGCGCGCAGCGCGGCGGCGAAACCGGGTGCGCTGCGGGAGATCTCTGCCAGGCGGCGTTCCATCAGGTCGCCGACGGCCCGGTCGAGGGCCTCGGCGTCGTCTTCGGTGACCTGGCCGGCACCGAGGACGTCCTCTTCAAGGGTGAAGATCCAGCCGTCGAGGATCGGCCGGATCGCGCTGGGCACGAACTGTTCAGTGCCGAGCCGCTCGACGAGCCGCCGGTACACGGTCTCCATACGGTGCAGCGGCGTCTCGGTTTCCGACACCTGGACCCCGGCGGCGGCAAGGCCGCGGCGCTTGGCCCGTTCGGCGAGCCAGCGGGTGAAGAACGTCTTGCCCGCGCCGTACTCGCCCCGGACGGCTTTGAAGACGCTGCCACCGCCGGTGACCCGGTCGAGGTCGTCGTCGGTCGCGGCAGTGAACCGGTCCAGTCCGACCGCGAGAACGTCCAGGCCGTTCATCGGTACGGCACCGCGACGGAGCGCGTCGATGACGTCACGCCGCCGCCGGGCCGAGATGTCCGGCGTCACGACGACTCCAGGTGGAACTGCTCGATCAGCAGCGCCCGGTTCAGCACGACGGTCCGGCCGTCGGCGTCGATCTCCAGGACCGGGTACCCCTCCACCTGCAGGAGCTTCTGCAGCGCGGTGATCGTGGGTCCGGTCCGGTGCTCGGGGATGCCGGCAAGGGCCGCGAGGGTGTCGCGCGCGACCCGGTCGTTGTTCGCGAGCAGTGCTGTGAGCATCGCCCGGACCCGGTCGTCGGGCAGCGGCGCCCGGGTGCCCCGGCGCTGCGCGTACACCTCACTGGCCAGCAGCGCCTCGACGAGCGCCGGAGACTGAGGGGCCAGTGCCGCAGGTGCGGCAGGTGGCTGGGCCGGCAGCTCGACCACCTCGAACAGCGCGCCTTCGAACTGCGGCGCCGGCGACGTACGGCGTGAGCCGTTGCGTTTGGCCGGGCGTGAGGGCTGGGCGGCGGCACCGGACTGTTGCAGCGACTCGCGCCACCATTCGGGACTGGCGACTGGGGCGCCGGACCAGCCGGGCACTGCCTGGTCGTTGCCGGCGCTGAACACCAGCAACGGGATCACCGCCTCGGCGGGTGACGCGCCACCGTGGTAGCCAGCTTTCCGGGGGCCGTACCGAAGCTCCTCCCGCCAGGGCAGGATGACGGTGCCGCCGGCTTTCGCGACCCGGCTGCCCTTGAACAGTCGCTCGCCGTCACCGGCCGGCGTCGTGGCGGGCCGCCACCGGTTTTCGCTGCTCGGACTGGGCATTGACACTGCTTCAGGGCCCCGGTCGACGACGTGGCCGTGGTCGGAGACAACCACGACCACGCGGTCCTGGGCCAGTGCGAGCAGGTCCCGGACGGCGCGGATGGTCTCCTGCCCCCAGATGATCGTCCCCGGGTCGCTGCGGTCAAGGGCGTCGTCGATGGTGTTGACGACAGCGGCGACCAGCTGCCGCTCCGGCGACTGCAGCGCGGCGATGACGTCCGGTGCGAACGCGGCCCCCGCACCGGCGCGGAGGTTGCCTTTATGGAGCAGGACACCGGACGGGTACCGCACCTCGAACGCCTTGCGCTCCTCCGCCTGCTGCCCCACCGCGATCCGGCCGCTGAGCAGGCTGCACCGGCTGACCTCGGTCACGGTCGGCAGTGCGGCGAGCACACCGGTCCGGGCACCACCGCCCGGCGTCAGTTCAAGCCACGAACCGGATCTCGTGATTGACTCGGCGAGTTCGGTCGCTGCCGCGACGCTCATGCCGTCCATCACCAGGAGCAGCACCCGCTGGCCGTGGTCCAGGATCGGCTGCACCACACGGTCAAGCACGTCCTCGACGCGCAGCATGGCGCCCGGGGGCGACTCGGCCGACGTCGCGTGGGCGAGGTGGCCGGCGAACTGGTCGTCGTGCCGGGACCGGCGGACCTGGACGGCCTGATGGAGCAGTTGGTACGCCTCGGCGAGCTGCGGGTCGACGTCTCCGGCGAAGATGTCAAGTCGGGCCCGGTCAACCCAGCCGTCCTCGCGGACCTGCCGGTGCAACGCATCGGCCAGGGTCGCCGGAGCGCCGGGGTCCGGTTCGGCGAGCCACCGCAGGAGTCGTACGGCCATCCGCGCCGTCTCCAGGACCGCGGGATCCGCGGCACGGTGCTCCTCAGACCTAGCCAGCAACTGCTGCGCCTTCACGACCGCGGCCGGGTCTGCCTGTCCGCCGGCCGGTACGGCAAGCCGCAGGGCGTCGGCAAAGGTACGCATCCGCTGCGTGAAGCCGGTCGGCAGGACGGCGCTCTCCGCGAGCAGCGGCATGGCATCGATCTCGGCGGCGATGGCCTCCGCCCGGCGCAGCATCGGCCTCGCGTCCTCATCGAGGTGCCCGGCATCGACCGCGCGGTCCAGCCACGCCTCGGCCGCCGCCCGGAACGCCGCGGCGGAGGCATCGCTCAGCCGATCGCCGCCGAACCAGGGCTCCAATCTCGTCCGGGCCACCGCGATCTGGACCGGAACCTCGGCGCTGAACGCGGGCGCCCATAGCGCGCCGGTCAGCAGGCCCAGGGGGATCGCGTCAACGCCGTGACCGGCACGGACCGCGGCCATGACGGGCGCGGCGGACAGCCCGGCGATCTCGACGAGGAAATTCGTGAGCCCGTCGGCTACCGCCGCGGGGAGATGCGCGACCCGCTGCACCGCCAGGGCGTCCGTGCTCCACTGCAGCAGGCCGGCGCTGTCGATCTGTTTCGGGTCCAGGCCGAGCAGCTCACCGGCCAGGGACCGCAGTGCGTGTTCCCGGGTGAGGACGGTGCCGGACGGTGCCGGCCAACCCTGTGCTGGCCGGTGGTCGGTGAGCGCCTCGGCGGCCCAGCGGCCGTCGCGGACCAGCCGCGCGTCGAGGTTGACGCCGCCGAACATCTGGCGGACTAGGTCCCACGGATCGACGCTGCGCACGGTCTGCAGGCTCAAATGAGCGAGCACGCCGTCGCCTAGTTCGTCGGGAGTCAGCTCGGTGAGCAGCACCAGCCGCTCATCCTCGGCACGGTCCCGCAGTGCCGCGCGGGCGGCCAGCGGGGTCGGACACGCGACGACTCGGACCGCCGTGCCGTCGATCGACAACACTGGGTCCGCGGTCCACAGCGGGGTGGCACGCAGCGCGATGGCGGGGACGCCGTCCGGCTCGGCGAGCCAGGCTTCGACCTTGCGCCGGATCGCCGCCGGCTGTACCGGCGTCACAGCACCTCCCAAGTAATTCGCACCCGGCTGCCACCCTCGACCACCACACGGATCTCCCGTTCGACCTCAGCCAGCTCACCGAGGCTGGCTACAATCCGTGGCGCGACGACCTTCTCGCCCTTCTTGCTCTTGTCGTCATCGTCTTCGTCTTCGCTGTTCTTGTCCTCGATCTTGCCCTTAACGCCAGCGAGCAGCGCGGCTGCTCGGCCCGCCGCTGCCTGCAGGGCAGGAACAAGGTCTTTCGCGAGTTGCTCATGGTTCGCGGCGGTGCGCAAGTCGTCGACGATCTTCTCTGCTTCTGAATTCGTCGCGGCCATCGAACAGATCGCGTCAAGCAGCTGCCACTGCGTGGACCGCAACTCAGCAAGCACCGACCTCGCCTGCTTGAACGCCGCCGATGCGGTTTTGTCGTCGATGTCACCGACATCCGCGCGGGCAACCGACTCAACCAACGCCACGTCGTCCTGCTCGGCGGCCACTCCGGCCAAGAGCCGCGCAACCCGCCGCGCGGTGGCCAGCCGGCCTGCCGTCGCATGCTCGTTCAGGCCGAGCGTGGCTGCGCGGGTGTGCAGTTCGGCCACCAGATCCGCAGCCGTCTTCGTGTGCTGCTGCGCGGCCCGGCGCAGCGTATCGGCCAAATCACCGAGGTTCGCGGGGCTGCGCCACTTCGGCAGCGGCTCGCCGAACAACGCACCACCACGTTCGACCGCCCTGGTCCAGTCATCCTCGTCGGGCATCGGCGGGTGCCGCAGCTCGTACTGGTCGATATTGACCTGCACGCTGTCGACCGTCACCTTGACGTTGCCCTGGTACCAGGCGAGCTGCTGGTCGAGCGCGAACACGGCGATGATGAGGTTCTGCAGCTCCCGGTCGAAGCCCCGGGCGTCCGGCTTGTCGAGCAGGTCACGCAGGACGTGCACCGGAAAGTGTTCCTTGTAGCCCTGCTGGGCGGCACCCTGCAGCAAGTGCTGACTCCACCAGCAGGTGCTCGTGGTCAGCACGTACCGGTGGTCGATCAGCTCACCGAGCCGAAGCTGGTTGCAGACTCGCTGGATCGTCTTGCGGTCCAGCTGCTCGACCACGGCGCCCTTGGTCGGGTCAGCGGATGCCAACTTCGCGTACTTAAGGACCTTGCCCAGCTCGCTGCGCGTGACTGGTTTCTCGTCGTCCGGCAGTGCGGGCCGGCCCGGGTAGGCCCAGGCGAGCAGCTCACCGGTCAGGTTTTCGAACGCGGCCTTGAGCGTGCCACCCCGCGGGTCGCCGATGTGCAGCCCGTCTGCGAGGGTGTGCAGCACACCGATGCTGTCGTCCTCCACGTCGGACGGTTGGGCCTTCGCGACGCCGTACGCCTGCTTCAAGGTGTTCAGCAGGGTTGCACGGAGCTGCTGCTGGCGCTGCTGGAGGTAGATCTTGCCCTGCTGCCGGTCGGCGAGCGACCAGTCCGCGGCGAGGTGCTGCAACCGATCACCGCTGCCGGTGTTGCCGAGCAGGTAGTTGACCTTCGCCAGCTGCCGTACCCGGCCCATGACCTCGTCGGTGAGGAAGCGCGGCATCCAGAACACAGTCCGCGACCCACGCGGCAACGTTTCGATCCGGGCGAAGTCCTCGTTGCGCCGATGCCCCGGGTCGAACGGATAGTCGATCACCAAACGCCACGTCTCACCGGACGCGGTCAGCGCCGACTCCGGCATCGTGTCCTTATCGCGGACGTTGCCGAACCGCACCTGGACGTAGTGCCGCCGCCCGCGCCAATCGCGGGGATGCTGCAACTCGCCGAGCGTCCCGTCGGCGCTGGCCAGGCCGAACTCCTCGCCGATCAGCTCTCGGACCATCTGCTGCAGCACGCCAAAGGCGGTCTCGTTTTCCCGGACCAGGTCGAGCAGCTTGTCGTAGTCGACCGACGACAGCTTGATCGACACAACCGGGTCCGGGCCCTCGGTGAGGTGCAGCTCGCCCGCGTCGTTGTTGAGGCGCCGCAGCCGGTCCAGGACGATTTGATTCTCGTACCCGGGGATCGGCGAGGCGATCGACCCGAAGTTCAGCGCGTGCAGCTTCGCTGCGGTGAGGTTGTGCAGCGCAGGCACCTCCTGCACCAGCGCACCCAGCATGAGCGTCTTGATCAGCCGATCGTCGAGCAGGAACAGCTCATGGGTGGCGGTCTGCTCCTCTTCGATGCCGTGCGCGGCACGCAGCAGCGGGCGCAGTTTGTGCAGATACGTATCGCGGGCCGACTGGAACAACTGCTTGAGCTGCGGCCGGTCGGGCAGCTCGCCGTGCAGGACGAGCGGGTCGAACAGCGCCGACACCCCGATGAGATCATTGACCTGCAACGTGTCCCGGCGGGCGACCAGCAACTCGGTCATCACCTTGAGCGCCGTCCGCTGCCGCTGCAACGCCTGCGACAACGCCACCAGCGTGGCTACCAGCGCCGGCGAGAACGGGTACAGGCTGCGGAACGCGACGGCGTCCGAGCCGATTCCGGCGTCGCCGTACTGCGCGCCGAGCAGCAGCGTGTCCCACACGTCCCGGTTCCCGCGGACCGCGTCGAACGCCTGGTCGATGGCGCGCCGTGCGGCCTCGTCCTTCGGCTTCAGCAGCCGCTTCTCGGTGATCTCCGGCAGGTTGGTATCGGCGAGCACGATGTCGCTGCCGAGCCGGCCCTGCACGCTGCGCATGACGTGCGCGAGGGCCTCCCGCTCGGTGCCGCCGACCTGCGGGCCAAGGAACTCCTCCAGGTTGCGCTGCCGGGCCACGAACGACGCGATCGGCAACGGCCGGGCCGCATCGGAGGACTCCACGAGCTTGTTGAGCTTGGCGCCCTCGGTCTGCACGAACGTGTGATCCGCGATCTTCGTCGACAGCCAAAGGATCATCTCGTCGAGGAAGAAGACCATCCCGTCGTACCCGAGACCCTTGGCATGCCGTGTGATCACCGCCAGCCCGGTGTCGAGATCCAGGTAACGGCCGCTGCGCACTGCACCCGTGAAGAACGTCGCGGTCAACGCGCTGACCAGCTTGTCCCGCTCGGCGGTGCCCGGTGGCTGCGCGGCGGCGGCCTCGTACGTCTGCGCCGTCCAACCCTCCCGCTGAGCGACCTGCGCCGTCAGGCTGCCGCCGCCGGTGGCCGGGGTGAGTCCCGAACCACCCAGCCGGGCGAAGAACCGCTCGTCACCGAGATCCTCACGCAGCCGCGCCGCATCGACCAGCAGCGAGTCGGACAGGTGAACCGCCGGCGCCGGCGCCTCCGGGTGCAGTGCGGTGACCTGCCGCAGGTATCCCTCCAGCACCGCCTGCTCCACCGACTGCGCGTCGAGCATGTGGAACGTCAGGTTGAGGATCTTCTTACCGCGCAGCCATTTGTCGTCCGCTTTGGAAACCGGCTCGGCCAGCCCACGCACTGCCCGCGCCTCCGGGTTGTGCTGCAAGATCTCCCGCAGGACAGCCATGAAGTGCGACTTGCCGGAGCCGAACGAACCGTGCAAGAACTTCGCCTGCGACCGGCCCGACGTGATCGCGTGCCCGACCATCGACAACGCCTCGTCGAAGTTGCGCCGCAGATCGTCCGTCACGACGTACCGGCGAAGGTCCGCCCCTTCAGAAGCACGGACCACGAAGTCCGCGTCCCCGACGGACGTGGGAATGTCGATGAGGTCCCGCAGCAACGTCATGACAACTCCTCAAGGCCACGCAGCTTGGTGAGGGCCGCCCGGTCAGCCCCGAGCGCATTGAGCTCGGTGTCGATCAAACCGGAGAAGAACTCCGCCGGCGTGCCCGGGTAGCCGGGGCGGGGTTCGGTGTACCACTGATGCAGCCACGGCTCGAGTTCGGCAATACCGGCGAGGATGGGCAGCAGCCGATCCTCGGACCAACTGGCCTGAGTCTTGCGGTCGAGGTACAGCGCGGCGAGTGCTTGAGCCTGTTGCAGGTGGTCCCAACCCGCCCAACCGAGCAGTTCTCCAACATCGCCAGAAAGCGCGGTCCGGGGATACGAGATGAAGCGTTCCTTTGGGACGTCGAGCTTCCCACGGTTGGCCCAGTAGGAGAATTTGAGAAAGTCTGCGGTGGCATACTTCGGCGGTACCGGTATGTCCTTGATCGTCTCGCCGGCATCTTCGCGTCTCTGCAGCGCCCACGTGCGTTCCCACTGAATGCGTTTGCGTCGTCCGGCAGGCTTGTAGCGGTCGATAGGCAGGAACGGCACATGCTCGTCGGCGACGAGCTTACCGATGGTTTTGACTAGATCGTGGGCGTCCGAACCCACCCACAGGTCCAGTACGGACCGAAAGTCGTCGTCGTGACGAAGGCGGTCAGCGAGCTGTGCCACCGACTGCGGCTTCGGGGCGCCGGACCATAGGTCAGAGGCTTCTAGCCGGTCGAGCAGCCAGTCGCGCAATGCATCCGTTTGCATCGCGTCCCAGCCCCTGGTCGCCCAGCGGCGCTTGCACTCGGGACGCTCGATTAGGCCGATATTGCGATCAGACTCGATTACGGCAATTCGGCGTTCGACGAGTGCCCGGTACTCCGGCGACCAGTGCGCCGGAAGCTCAGTGATCGGCGTCGAGGCATGCCGCGCGAACCACACGGTCTCCGCCTGCTTAGCGGCCACCTTCCGAGCAAGGACGATCTCGAACGCTCGCTCCCCTAACGCCAGCGGGGGGGCATCGATCATAGACAAGTCCTCGTCGATTACGCCATAGAGGTTGTAAACTTGCCAGTCCAACTCCTCCTGTAGCGCGATCATCTGTGCCCGCAATGAGGACCAATCGGTCCGAGCGACGTCGAGTCGCTGCCGGGTCGGCGCACCCGCGGCAGCTATGGCAGCGGGACTTGCCGCCATTAGTCTTTGTGCCAAACCATCCAATTTCCGGCTCAACGTCAACGGATAGGCGACAGGGAGGGGGAACTCCAGCAGTTTCGTGCCGGTGAATTCGTAGAACCGTTCCCACTCATCATGCATAAATCCACCGGTGCCTGACTGGCTTCCCTTGTCATGACAAACCTGCTTTAGCCAGAAGCAGGCGGTTGAACTGTTCAGTACACCGAGCAGTTCCAGGTGAGCATCCTCACCTAGCCCCTCCGGCAACTTGATTACCGGAGCGGATCGATTAAATACCTTCCCCCCTCGATCCAGTACAAACTGATTATGCGTCGCTACAAAGGCAAAGCTAATCGACAGTGGTGTCCGAAGTTTGCCCGGCGTCAATCGACCGTATTCACTCCATCGCAATCCGGAATCAACTTTAGTTTGCTGGCCGAACATCCGACTGTTCGCGACGGAAGTCCGAGCCCGCCACATGAATCGGAGCACGCAATTCTGCAGCTCGACGTCGATGGGCGTAAAATTCTCGTCGTAAGGGAATACCGCATGGTCCGGAGTCGCTAGGTTCCAGTCGCGCAGCCCATCGCCGAGGGCCATGGGACGAATAAACTCTTTTGGCACCCGCGAGCGGGAAAAAGTGGCCGCCGGCTGTACATAGAGGTCATCTTCGAGCGTGAAGCAGGTAATGCCGATAGAGGTCGCTAGATCGGCAAGCTTTTGATGACCCGCTTGATCAACCGCGTTCTGTAGATTCCCGGCACCGCCGCCGGTGAGACTCCAAGGGTGCTTTGACAGTTGCTCACGGTGGAGCTCGACAACGCTGATCCATTCCGATTCACTGCCCGGATTGTCAATCTGGCGTTCGATGGCTGTCCAGACCAGCCCTTTCGCTGGATCGGCGGGTTGACTAGGCTCGCCGCGGACGCCCAGCACGGTGCGAATACGGCCGCTGTAACGCCGGCTGGCTAGACGGTTCCGGCCTACCAGGATTACCGTCGGAGTGCCGTGTCCGGGGATGAAGGCGCCAGACCCGTCGATGACCTCCGTCAGGTCGACCTTTCCGGCAAAAAGGTCGTTGATTAGGTTTTTACCGAACTCGCGCTTCATGAACGAATTCGAGGTGATCTGCCCGACATAGCCGGCACCGTCCCCGTGGTTGTCGCCACGCTTGGCTAGTTCAAAGAAGCGTTGTGCGAACGGGACGGTTAACGCGTACTTGCCGGAGCATGTCGAGTACATGCTGCGATAACGCTCGTTAAGCGCCTTATCCTTGACCGTGATGTAGGGCGGGTTACCTACCACCACCGTATACTGCCCAGGAACCAGATACTCAGCCAGCAGGTCGGCGTCTTCGCTGAAGTACGCGAACGTGTCATTCTTTGCTTGACCAACCTGAAACTCACCCTGATGAGTTGACCAGTTGCCCCACATCAACAGCGAGTCGCCGGCCGCGACCCGGACCGGATACGCAGTGGCAAGGTTGCGCCGGCCGGTCGCCTGCAACGCGGCCACGACGAGCCTGAACCGGGCGATGGCGACGGCGAACGGGTTGAGGTCCACGCCGGTCACCTGCGCCAGCACCCGCTCCACCAGGGTCTCCACCGGTGTTGCCGGCTCGCGTTCCTGCCATTTGCGCAGCAGCCGCGCGAAGGCGCCGAGGAGGAAGTGGCCGGAGCCGCAGGTCGGGTCGATCACCTTCGTCTCGGCCAGACCGAACTCCTTGACTGCGGGCTCGAATGTGCGGTCGAGGATGAACTCCTCCACGAACAGCGGCGTCTGCAGCAGCGCGTACGTCGCCTTCGCGTGCGCTGACAGGTCCTGGTAGAGGTCGCCGAGAAACCGGGTGTCCAGCTCGTCGCTGCGAAGCGACACAAGACCCGGACCGCGGCGGAAGAACTCGGACAGGTTCTCCGCGGCCTGACCGGAGATGTCGAAGCGCCATACCGGGTTGTGCTCGTCGAAGATCTGGACGGTAGCGCGCAGTGCCCTCAGGTGCTTGAACGCCTCGCGCAACCAGTGCCGGTCGTTATGTGTCGGGTGCTGGATGAGGTACGCCTGCCGCTGCTCGACCGCTTGCCCAGCAGCGGCATGCGGCTCCGAGCCGCCGAGCCAGAGGCCGTCTACAAGCT
Organism: Dactylosporangium aurantiacum; assembly: GCF_000716715.1. Taxonomy (GTDB): domain Bacteria; phylum Actinomycetota; class Actinomycetes; order Mycobacteriales; family Micromonosporaceae; genus Dactylosporangium; species Dactylosporangium aurantiacum. The sequence continues at coordinate 46,327 of NZ_JNYJ01000044.1, forward strand.
TGTTGTCCTCGCAGAAGCGGACAAAGACGCAGCCGAGCACCCAGGCGACGGCGGCCTGGTCGAGGACGTCCTCCAGCCAGGTTTCGAAGGTGCCGCCGGTCCGCTTCGCGCCCTTCGCCTCGCTGTGCTCCTTGCTCAGCCGCGAGTGCAGGTCGCTGTCCGACGCCACCTGGCCGCGCAGGTCGTCCACCAGGAGTTTGACCTGGGCCTGCAGCGGCTTCAGTTCGATCATCGGTTCGTGGTCCTCTCGGCGGTGGGGGTGATCCAAGATTCCGGCAGCCAGAGGGACTGGCTGGCCGGTGAGGTCAGCGGCAGTTGCGCGGTGTCGAGCATGGCGGGTTCGAGTCGGCGGGCGGGCACCAGCAGCAGCCGGGCGGCCGGCCGAGGGCGGCTCAGGTCAGCCAGTTCCTGCAGCACCCGGAGCTGACCGTAGCGGGCGAGCGGTGCCGCCTCCGTGATCAGCAGCGGCTGGTCGGCGGTGAGGGCCTTCTCGATTTCCGGTACGACGTGGTGCTTGACCAGGTCGACCAGGGTGCGGAAATCGACGTCGGCGGGGTCGCCGGTGTCTGCCGCAACGACGGCCTCCCAGCCGAAGTTCAGCCGACGCAGTTCGTCGAGCAGTACAGCAGTGACGTCCAACTCGGTGAGGTGCAGCCGGGTCAGCAAGGCACGCCGAGCGGGAGTTAGCCGCTTCAACGGGGCCAGCAGGGCGAGGAAGCCGTGGCCTTTCAGGGCCGCTGCGAGTCTGGTGTCGACCTCGGCGTCGTCGCGGGGGCCGGTCAGCGGTGCCGCGAGGAACGTACCGGCTCGGGTGGCGCTGAAGGTGCCGCCAGCGCTGCGCGGTGCGTACACCTGTCGCACCGGATCCCAGGTCAACGGGACCCCGCAGGCATTGAGGGTGTCCTCGTCCAGCCGGCGTGGCAGCGGACGGGCCCGCGGGAACCTGGCACGGACCCGGTCCTGCAGCCGCTCGTGGCCCAGGGTCTGGCCCACGAGGCTCGGCGCGGCGAGCCTCAGGGCGCGCTCGGCCGGCATGTCCACCGGGTAGAGTTGCCCGACCGTGTTGACGTCCGCGGCACCGTTGCTGGCAGCGGCGGCGAGTTGCAGCAACCGGGCCTCGGGAATCGCCGCGGTACCGTCCGGCACCGGAATGGTGCGCAGTTCCTCCAGTGCACGCTGGCGCGTCGGCAGCGGGTCCAGTGCGGCGAGTTCGGCGGCGCGTCGACCCAGCCGTACCGCATAGGCCAGCAGCTCGGATGCGGTGGTGGTCGCGCTCGGGTCGTCCGGCTCGCGGCCGACGAGGACCGAGTCGCTGCCCCGGAAGCGCTGGATGGCGAGGCGGGCATCGCCGCCGCGGGTCAGTTCGGCCTCGACGGCGGCGCGAGCCAGCCCGATCGCCTGCGGCATACGTTTCGGCTCGGCGGTGTACGAGCCGCGGGCTGCCATCAGCGCGTCGGCGAGTTCCTCGGCGGACATGACGCCGCCGCGGGCGTCGAGCAAGGTCACGATTTCGTCGCGTACCTGCTCCAAGGCCCGGTTGTCGAGCCACAGCTTCGCATGTTTGCGGAGCAGAACGGAGATCTGCGGCTGGGACTGCCCGGTCGCCCGGGCCGCTTCGGCCTGGGCTGGCCAGCGCAGGAATGTACCGTCCTCGGTCGGCGCCTGCCCTAGCAGTACCTCCAGAATGTGCCGTTCTTTCGCGTTGCGGGTGGTGGCCTTCGGCAGCAAGGTGGCGCTGACGGCCTCGACGCCGTGGGCGATCGGCTTGTCGTCGGCGGGCGCGGCAACCGGCACCGTGACCTGTCCCTGCAGTGCGCGGACCTGCGCGAGGATCTCTTTGCGGGTCGCGTCCGGGACGCCCTGTGCACGGGTGAGCGCCGAGGGCTCGTAGGCGAGCAACTCCCCGATCGTGTGGACACCCAATCGCTCCAGCGCTGACCGGGCACGGGCGGTCAGGCCGGTCACGTCGAGCAGCGACTCTGGCGTGAGTGCCGTTGCGCTAGGGCCGATGGGCACCGGTCCCGGTATCGACTTCGGGATCTCCTTGAAGATGATCCGCCAGGCGTCCGACATGTCCTCGGCGGTGTCGAACCTGCGGGCGGCATCGCGGGCGAGCGCCTTGGCGAAGAAACCGGAGAGCCGATCGGCGACCGCCGGGTCAAACGATGCCGGGTCGAGGCTGACCTCGTCGGTGATCGCGGCGGGGTTGGCGTTGTCGCCCCAGCGTGGCAGTTGGCCGGTCGCCATCTCGTACAGCGTGACGGCGGCTGAGAACCGTTCCGCCGCTGCGTCGTACCGCATCCGGCGGGGCGGGCCGAGGAACGGATCGAGGTAGGGCGGGGTGCCGGCGCGGATCTGGTCGGCGGCGGCGTTGGCGAGGGAGAAGTCGAAGATGCACAGGTGCGGCTGCTTGTCCTTCGGCCGCGGCCGCGCAGCCAGGTTGGCCGGCTTGATGTCGCGGTGCCAGATGCCTTGGCCTTCGAGGAAGACGACGATGTCGAGCAAGTCCCGGCCGTACCGTTCCAGCAGGTCCAGTGCCAGGCGACGGTTGCCTTCGAGCTCCTGCGCCAAGGTACGGGCGCCGGCGCTCTCCATCAGCAGCGCGGTACGACCGCCGACGTTGACTGGTCCCTTCACCAGCGACACGACCTGCCAGTGCTTCAGCTTCTCCAGTGTCTCAGCCTCGGTCGCGAGGCGCTCGGCGTGCTGCTCGTCGCGGGCGACCTTGAGCACCAGTTCCCGCTGTCCTTCAGGGGTGCGCTCGGTGACCAGCAGCGCCAGCGCGGTCGCGCCGGTGCCGAGCCGCCGGACCACCGTCAAATCGCCGTCAAGGACGTCACCTTTGTGCGCCCCGAGTGGGTCGACGACGGGTTCAGGCTCGGGTGCGGTCATCGCCTCCCACACCCGCTCCAACCCCGCGCGGAATGCGGTGACATCTGGCAGCCGCTGGGCCGGGTCACCGCGGGTCGCGTCGTAGACGAGCTGCACCAGACTCTCGGGCATGCCGTCGGCGGCTGCGGACAGGTCGAGTCCACTGTCGTGGACCGCCGCGACGAGATCCTCGGCGGTGGCTGCCGGCTCGACGTCGGCGAAGATCCGGTACGCGATCGTGCCCAGCGAGAAGACGTCCAGTTGGCTGCCTGGGATGGCTGAGCTGATGGCTGCCTCGGGTGCCTGGTAGCGGCGTACCTCGTCGTCGAAGAACAGCTCAAGCCCGGCGCCGTCGGTGGACGAGCTGAGCCGGGTGAGCTGGGTTGCGCCGGCCAGCCTGCCGCCGGTCTGCCAGTCGGTCACAACGAGTGAACGGCTGGGGCCCTCCGGGTTGGAGACGAACACGGCCCGTGGGTGTAGCGCCCGGTGCGCCAGGCGGCGGGAGTGCGCGTAGTCGATGATCTCCGCAAGGTCCTGGACAAGCCGGAGCCGCTGGGCGAGCCGGAGCCGTCCGTTGTGTTCGGTCAGCCACTGGTCGAACCGGATGGAGCTCTTGTCGTGGTCGAAAACGACCGCCGGACCGAACGGGTGGTCCACGAGGTCGGTGGCCCGGGCGATGCCCGGGTGGTGGATGCCCTGCAAGAGACGGAACTCCCGCTCGGCACCCCGCCGGATGACCGGGATCTCGTCGTCGGCGGCCCTGCTGGTCAGGTAGAAGCGGACCCGGCGTACCAGTTGCGTGTCGAGCGCGTGCCCCGCGAGGAAGTCCTGCCAGCCGATGCCTTCGGCGAACGGCTTCGGGTGCAGCAGCAGCTGACCCACCTTGCGGTCGGCGACCGACGGGCGGATCTTCGCGCCCCTGACCAGCTCGACGATCTGCCGCCCCCGGTCGGGGTCGACAAGGTGGTCGGGGTTGCGAGGGCGGGCGAGCAGAAGGTCCTTGAGGCTGTCGAGGCCGGACGGATGCTGGTCGAGGCCGTACACGTGCTGCCGGCCGATCTCGTCAAGACTCGCCTGCAGCGCGACCGCGTGCAGGAAGACCGCCGCCCCGACGTATGGAGTCTGGTCAGCTTTGCCCTGCTGCCGCGCGTAGTGGCGGATCAGGCCGGCGAGGCGCTTGGCCTTGCGGTTCGCCAGGATGTACGGGTTGTCCTCCGGCATGAGCCGGCCATTCGGCATTCGGCGGACCCACTGCGTGCCGCTGCCGGACAGTTCGCCCTGCCAGTGCTTGAGTTCTAGGACGTACAGGCCGCTCGGGACCAGCACCAGCGCGTCGACCTCGTTGATCGATCCGTCAGTGCCGACGAACTCGACGTTCGCCCAGACGTGGTACGGGTCGGCGTCCGGTAGATAGGAACCGAGGATCCGCAGGCCGTCCTGCTCGTGCGTGTACGCGCTGGGGTTGATCTGCTCCCAACGCGGTGAATTCTCACGCACGGTCGGCCTCCTGCCTGGTTACAGTCACGACGGGCCCCCATTCTGCACCTGCAGATCAGCGTCTCGGTGTGCTCCCTCCCTTATCGGCCAGGGTTCGCCTCCATCGTGGCGATCACTCGACCTGGCACGTAAGAGCCGATTGTCTGGTTCTGGCAGGCAGACGTCGATCGCTCAATGCGATGACAGGGGGAGGTATCCGCTTTACGGCCCGGGTGCTTGCCCTCCTGGTAGGCCCAGGTCACAGCGACAACAATGAGTTCACCGCCGGTGGGATCATGCGTGATCTCAGCAGCGAGCTGGGAGAGGACTGGTGGCGATGAACAACTACACCGCGGTCTGCCGGCGTTCCGGCGACTGGTGGGCAGTCACCGTGCCAGAGGTCAAGGGCATCCACAGTCAGGTGCGGCGGCTCGCCGAGGCCGAGACGATGGCCCGAGAGGCCATCGCGCTGTTCCTGGACGTCGCGTCGGACTCGTTCGCGGTGACCGTGCGACCTGAGGTCCCTGATGCCGAGGACGTCCTCGATGCGCTCCGCGCGCGGTAGGAAGCGCAGCAGGCCGATCGGCGCGCTGCTGAGGCAACGAAGCAGGCGTTGGATCGCTCGATCGCCGACGGCATGACCTTCCGCGATGTCGGCCGCGTGTTCGACCTATCGCCGCAGCGGGTGCCGGAGATTACCGGCAAGGGCAGAAAGGCGCTTGTCCGCCGCATGCGCAGCCACAATGCCCAGCAGCAATCGGCCTGAAGATCCGACCGTCGCGTCTCCGGATTAACCGCGTACGTGAGCCCTGCTCGCGATTTTGGCGGCAACGGCGTCGGCTGCGTCTTGGTGCATCTGTTTGGTGACGCTTTGGTACGTGTCCCGGGTCAGTGTGGTGGTCGAGTGGCCGAGTTGCTCGGATACGACCTTGATATCGATCCCGGCGTCCAGTGCAATGGTGGCCGCTGAGTGCCGTAGGTCGTGCAGCCGTACCGGCGGCATCCCTGCCTTCCGTGCCAGCAGCCGGAACCGGGCGCTGAACGCGTTCGGATGCCACGGCTGTCCGTCAGGGCGGACGAAGAACAACCCGGTGTCCGGCCACGCCTCCCCGGCCACGAGTCGCCATGTCGCGCGAAGCGCCCTGTACGCCGTGAGCGCCCGGACGGTGTCGGCGTCGAGGGCGATGTCCCGGTTTCCGGCTCGGCTCTTCGGCGGTTTCTGGATGGTCCGGTGGCCCATGATGGCGATCTGGTTGTTGATGGTCAGTTCGCGCTTGGCGAGCCGTACTTCGGTGTCGCGCAGCCCGACAGTTTCGCCTCGGCGGAGTCCGCGGTACGCCATCAGGTGCAGCATCGGGTGGATCACCTGGTCGTGGTCGGCGACGTAGTCGAGGAATGTGGCGACCTGCTCAGCGGTCCAGACCATGACCGGCCCGGGGACTTCGCCGGTGGCCCGCCACCGTTCGACGCGTTCGTCCTCCCACACGATCGGCAGGGCACGGTCGGCGGGTGTCTTGACGAGCATGGCGGGGTTGGAGCCGACGATGAGTTCGTCGGCGAGGGCGTCGTTGATCGCCTTCCGCAGTACGGCCCGGATGTGGTGCCGGGTGACCGGCCCGGTGGGGCGGACTCGTGCGACGGTCCTGCGCACGGCCGGGTCCGGGCTCGCCTTGAGCGAGCGGATCTCGGCGTTGCGGTGTTCCATGGCCACGAACATCGCCCGCAGGTGGCTGGTGCGCAGTTTGTCGAGGGGTACGTCGCCGAGGTGCGGGATGAGATGGTTCCGGACGATCGACTCGTACCCGTGGATGGTGTTGATGTCGGCGGTGAGGTGTTCGAGCCAGGTGGTGAGGTACTCGCCGACGGTGGGCATGTCGCCGAGCGGGCCGTCGCCGCGTAGGCGTTGGCGGACGCGGTCGACGTCGGGGAACGGGAGGCGGTGGCGTACCGCGTTCTGGACGACGTCGCCGATCTCGATCTGGCGGCGGCGGTCGCGGCCGGCGAGCGCGAGCAGGGCGCGGGCGTGGTCGCGTTCGGCGACGGCCTGCTGGCGGGTGTCGATGCCGGAGCGGCGCAGCAGCCGCCGTTGCCCGTCAAGCGTGGGTGGGAGTTCGAGTTGGTACGCCCAGTGCCCGTGCTGCGGGTTCCAGGAGCGGTTCGGGCGGCGGAGTTGAGGGCAGTGGGTGCCGTACGGCTTGTCGGTGTGTGGGTCGCGGCAGCCGCAGCGTTTGAAGATGCTTCCTTCTGCCATGGTCGGTGATGTGCTCCGATCAGGGTGGGCAACGGTTTGTCGTGGACCATCGACGCTCGCCTCGCCACCGTGTTCAAGTCGTGGCGGGCGAGCGCCGGCGGTTGCTTACGCGTCGTGGTGGATGGCGGCGAGCAGCGGCGCGGTCGGTACGCGATAAACGGCGCCGACCTTGAGCAGCGGCACCGGGAACGCGCCACGGCGGGCGAGCTTGTACGCGGCGGACCGCGAGATGCCGAGGATCTCCGCTGCGGTGGCGAGGTCGGTGGTCGGCCCGAGCGCACGGAGCCGCTCGGGAGTCCAGGCGCTACGCGTGGACATAGGAGTACACGCCGTCGGCGACGGCCTCGTCGTACGGCCGCTGCGGGTCGTAGATCGGGTGCACCGATGGGTCGAGCTGCTCGGCCTCGGGGAGTTCGTGCAGGGCTAGGCGTTCACCGCGAACATGCCAGGCGAGTTCGCCGGGGCGGCTGGCCGCGATGGTCAGCCCTTCCGGCTGGTGCTCGAAGCGGTCGTCGGTGGCGACCAGCAGCAACCTGACGCCGGTGTTGTCGGCGAGTGAGCGGTACCTGCGCAGCCAGCGCGACGACGGTCCACCAGGGTCGCGCTGGTCCCAGAACCCGATGCGCTTGCCGTGGTGCAGGTACTCGCCGTACGGAGCGGGTACGGACCGCCAGGCGCGAAGGTCGGTGCCCGCCTGTGTACGGGCATGGGTGGCGAGGTCGACGAAGAACTGGTTGACGGTCAGATCTGGCTCGCCAGGAACGGGCCGGCGCAGCTGGACGCCGGACGGGCCGAGACGCCAGCCCGAGTCGACGCGAACGAGCCAGCCGCGGCGGGCCAGCGTCCGCAGCCGTCGACCAGCGCCGGCCGACGTGGAGTCGTAGCCGACCGCGGTGAACTGGTCGGTGGTTAGGGCCCGGTGCTCGGCGAGCATGTCGATGGCCCAGCGGTCGCGCGGCATGAGGCCGCACAGGTCGGTGAGGGAGAAGGTGGTCTTCACGGTTGTGTGCCTCCGGTGGGCAGGTCAGCGAGGGCGTGCGGGCCGGGGTGGCCGTGCAGCCACCAGGGCCCGGTGGCGGGGTGGGTGCCGGGGACGCGGGCGGCGGTGGCGACCGGCGTCCCGAGCGGGCCGAGGTCGGCGAGCCGCTGGTGCAGGTGGTGTTCGCGGTCCGGGGAGTGCAGCCACAGCAGGACCGGCCACGCCGGGCCGCCGAGCGCGACGAACCGGGCGTACCCGGCGAGCTTGCGCAGCAGTTCGGTGAGTGGTTCGCCGCCGGTGTCGTACTCGAGGAAGAACGGCACCCCGGACCAGACGCCGTGCCCGTCAGGGCGGATGAGGGTCTGCGTGATGAGCTCCACCCGGTCGCCCGGTCCGGCGAACGCACCGGGTGCGCTGCATTCCGACTCGGGCCACCACCGTTCCAATGCCTGCGGGGAGTGGCCGGCGAGTTGGGTGAAGAAGCCGTTGACCCCGAGGCGGTGCTGCAGGATGCGGGAGGCGGTCCAGCGGCGGCGGATCGCCTTCGCGTACCCGGGTCTGGGTATCGGCTCGTCGCGTTGCGCCGCGACAACCTCGGCGCCGAGCTGGTCGATGACGTAGTGGAACGGGTACGAGCCGCCCTCGGCCCGGAACGGCCGGAACCGGTCCACCACCTTCAGCGCGGTGAGCCGGTGCAGGCGGTGCTGCGCGAAGTCCAGCGACGGGAACAGCGCCTCAGCGATCTGCCCGGTCGTCAGGACCCCGTGGTCGTAGAGCCAGTCGAGGAGTTGATGGTCGCGGGCAGTCAACACCGACTGCACCCGCAAGACCTGGTCAGGCACGGTGATCCCTTTCATCTGGTACGGGGAGAGAGAACGCAACGTGTCTCTGAGCCGCCGCCCGAACGGCGGAACGGGCCACGTGCTGCAGGGACAGCGGCCGACGCCGTCCGTTGCGGGGTCCGGATCAAGACGGACACCATGACGGCGGTCAACAAGGACGCCAGCACCGACGGCAAAGCGCCTACCGACCTCACGGGGTCCGTAGCGAACGGCGACGGCACCTGCTCCATCGGCCGTCGGGCCCTGCATCTCCCTATCCGCCTTTGTGAGCGCTGGCGAACACCCCCTCCGCTCACAGCCGCTCACAGCCGCTCACAGGCGTTCCGCGCCGGGCTCGTGAGTGCTCCGTGAGTCGCTGTGAGCGCAGGACCGGGCTTCCTGTGAGCGTCACGTGGTACGGGCAGGATTTGCGCTGTGAGTGCGTGTGAGCTGCTGTGAGAGCCGGGCGGCGAGCCGCTCACAGCGGAACTGATCGCTGTGAGCGGTTGTGAGCGCCGACGGCTCGGCCAACGCGCGGTGTCGATACATCCGCCGTGTCACGCGGACTGCTGACAACCGGCGGCAGAGCGTGGACAGGTAGATGTCAACTACGATCATCAATGACGTCGCTCGCGTGTCATCGCCGTGTCAACGACGCGAGCCGATGTCAGGAACCGCCTGTCACAGCGCGCCACCGGATGTCACTCGCGTGTCGATCCAATCGCGCGCAACGCGCGGTGGGCCAATGTGGCATGCCACCCCGACGCGACGGCATGTCAAACACCAGGTGAGGCATCATTTGACCTTGACGGAGGACTGCACCGCGACGGTGATGTCAGCCGTGACATCGCGGAATGTCAGCGAAGATCATCGATTGACATCGCCGTGGCCCGGATGTGACACGCCCTGCTGTCACAGTCGCCGCACCCAATGTCACTCACCGATGACACGATCGTCGCCAGCGCCGCGTCGATGTCAGCGTTGTCCACGCCGCATGTCATAACCGTCGCGTGCCGTGCCGGTCCCCTGTCGGCGGTGGTGTCACGACAACGACGACTTGACTCCGCGGCAAAGGCGAGCGTTCATCGACGTCCAGCCATCCCGGAAATCCACCGGCAGGGGAGGACTCGTGTCAGACGTACCGCCACGCCACGGCCCACCGACCGCGGGCAGCTTCGGCCAGCTGATCACCCGCCGCAGGCACCAACTCGGCCTCACTCAAGGCGACCTGGCAGACCACCTGTGCGCCAAGTCCGGACGCCCGACCTTCACCCGCCACGAAATCTCGCGGTACGAGCGCGGCCTGCGCATCCCGACGGCACCGCTGCTGACCGCCATCGCCGACTCACTCGATCTCCCCATGGCCGTCCTACGCCGGACCGCAGCCGCCGACCGGAAACGCCGGCACGCGGGGAGCCGACATTGAGCGCCACCCACCGGGTCGTCCGCCCGTCCTGGACCTGCGCCGTCGACGGACTGCCATGGCCATGCACCGAGGCGCAGCGAAGCCTGCGGGACAACGACCCCGCCATGCTGCGCCAGACCATGGCCAACCTCATGGCCATCGCCCAACGAGAGCTGGCCAACACCGACCCCGCAACGCTGTACCGGCGCTTCCTCGCGTGGACCCTCGAACCCGACCAGCGATGCGCCATCTGCGGCAGCCGCCGCCACGCCATGATCCCCGGCATCCCGCCGCGCCTCACACCGTGCGACGGCCTACGAGCTGCCCTCGCCGCCGACGACCTGCCCAGGTAATCGCCGAACGCGGCGACGGGTGGCAGCCGCTCATTCACGGCCAAGAAGCAGAGAACTCCTGAACGTACGTCGTCACGCCTGGTGGTAGTGGATGTACGGGCTCAGGATCTGTCGCTGCCACAAGTCGAACAGCTGCCACGTACGTCACGTACTTGACGTACGTGGGCGTAGGTTGCATGCTAAGGAGGAACGTCTAGGGGGGATCATGTCCATTGCTGCGCATTTCGACAGCTATTCCACCGCTCGGGCGCACTTCAAAGACCTACTCGACGCTGCGCGCCGTGGCCGGGTGGCGACCGTGCAACGGGAGACCGGCCGGGCTGCGGTCGTGGACGCCGAGCGGCTGCGCGCCAGCCTCGTCGGTGTCCTGCCGTTGCCGCAGGTGGTGGCCGAGGACGGTGGATGGTCGGTGTTCCTGCCCGGAGTGCCGGTCGCCGCTGACGCGGCGACGTTCGACGAGGCGATCGAGGAGATGATCGTGGCGTTGCGGGAGTATGCCGACGACTGGCAGGAGCGGCTGCTGGACGCGCCGAATCACCGGAGCAACTGGGCGCTGGTCCAAGTGATCGAGCTCAGCGACGACCTCCAACTGCGCGAATGGCTGGCGGGTCCGGCCCGATGAGCTGGCCGACGCCGACGCGCCAGGATCACCAGAAGTTCTGCGAACTCGAGGGATGGGAGCCCGTCCGGACCGCCCGTGGCCGGACCGGCTCCCATCATGTGACGTACGAGCTGGTGCTGCCGGACGGCCGGATTCTGCGAACTCGGATCTCCCACCCGCCCGACCGCAGCACCTACGGCCCAGGTATCTGGAGTCACATCCTGCGCGACCAGCTCGACGTCACCGAGGACGTCTTCTGGAATTGCGTGCGCTCTGGCGTCACGCCGGCCCGGGGCAAGCCGGAAGCGCCGACAGCCGAACCGATCCCGACCGAGGTGGTGCACCTGCTCATCACCCGGGTCGGCCTCACCGAACCGGACGTGGCGCGCATGACCAAGGACGAGGCCATCGCGCGGCTGAACCAGCACTGGGCCGAGGGCGTCTGAAGCCCTCAAAGGCAAGAGCGCAGCCTCAACCAGATCGGAAGGACCCATCGACGACCTCAGAACTGCCCGCGGTCAGCACCTCCGCGCCGATCGACGGCTACGAGGCCGCGGTGCGGTGGGCGCAGAAGGCCACCTTTGACCCGAACGACCGCACCGTGGAGCGAGACAAGGTTGCCGCCGCCAGCGGACGCACCTTGCTGCAAGTTGTCGGAGAGTCCGGGGTAGCGACCCGCCACTCCTTCGGCTGGCCAAGGTCGGCGACGACACCAAGGAACTGAAGGGCGTCGCCACCAGCCGAAAGCTCACTCCCGTGCGTCTTGTAGACCTTACTGATCAGGTACGGAAGGTATTCGGCGGAGGCATGCCACTCCCCGAGTCGGCGCCAATTTGCGCCTGCAGATCGCACCGTTCAGCCCTGCTGACCGCCGCCAGTATCTGCTCTCGCGTCTGCCGGCGGCGAGCAACTCGCTCGGCGCCGTCCCAGATCGGGTCGGCGGCTCGAGCCCTTGCCTTCACGTCTCGCCAGTTTGAAGCCTCGGCCACGACCGACCTCCCCTGTCACAGTGATCAACCTGGCTGCCTCCTGCCATAGGCCATACATGAGCCCATGAGATCGGCGCCTGCGGCTACTGAGCGCCCGTGAGAATGGCTTTCAACATGCCAGACGCATGGTGTCCTGACGCCTACTCTTCGGCTTCCGTCGCCGTGTCCGCGACCTGACGTTGGTCGACGCCAGTGGCGTGGCGTCCCAGCTTCTTGGTCTTGAACAGCGAAACGGCTGCTCCACCGACCGCACCGGCCGCACCGGCGATTGCTCCGCCTACACCCTTCACCGCGGTCAGCGCCTGCGGAGCATCCGGGATACCGTCGCCGTCCAGGTCGACGCTTCTGAACGGACGCGACACAGCGCCCGCCGCCGTTACTACCCCGGCACCCGCCGCGTTGGCTGCGTCGGAGATCCAGTTTCCCGTTGCCTTCGCGGCGCCTTCCAAGGCTGCGAGTGCCCGGTTCGGTTCGGCCTTGACGTCGTCGTCCTCGCGCTTCGCCTTCACTGGAATGGCCAGATGTGCCGGGAACTTGTCCGGGGCATCCGGGAATGCGACCCGAGCAGCGTCGACCACCTCCCGACCGAAGAGGAAACGCGTGACGCCCCCTGCCAGGGCTCCGACTCCGTATTCGATCGTCGCCTGCTGCTTTCCACTCAAGTTCAGGCGCAAGGTATCCAGTTGGCCCGTCTGGATGGTGCCAACGAGGCTTTGCGCCGCACCCCCAGGCAGCATGTCCGCAAGCGTGTTCGCCCAATGCGACCAATCGCCCCGGCCTGCGGCAATCGCGTGTCCGACGCCAACGGCACCGCCCGTCGACACAGTTGCCAGGTCAGTTGCCATCGTCGCAATCTGCTGCTGGCTGACGCGCCCATTCGACAGTCCGTAGACCAGGGCGTGAGCTTGCTCCTTATCGAGGTCCATGCCGTGGATGTCAGCGATGGCGAGTCCGAAGATCGCGGTGATCTCGAACTGCAACTGCTCGTCACCCGCTGGGAGCAGCGCCGCGACTCGCCGGGCTCCTGTCCTCGCGACGCCGAGCGCTGCGTCCTTAGCCGCCGCCTTCGTGGCTTCCTTAGCGGCGACCTTCGCCGCCTGCTTCGCGGCTTCCTTACTCGCCTTCTTCGCTGCCTGCTGGCTCGCGCTCTTGGCACCTGCCGCAGCGGCCCCAGCGACGGGAATCAGTGCGATCCCGACATCCACCACTATCGCACCGGCGGCGATGACGGCCCCCGCAGTGCTGATGGCGGTGACGTACTGGCGCTCGAGCAGTCGGATCAATTCGGCAGGCGTTGCATCCGGATTCCGTCGGCGGGCGCGCATGACGTACTTGCGAGCGATCGAATGCCGAGCGCTGACCGCCTTCGCGATGTTCAGGGTGGCGTCCTGCTCGACGAGTTCAACCTCGAATGTGTTCTCGTCCATGTCCGTCATCGATCAGCCTCCTCCGGCCGCTGCATTGTCACCGTCCCGCCCGCCACACGGGTAGCGCACGACTGGTCAGAAACTCGCGTTCGATCGGCGCGCTGGAGACGGCAACCGGGTCCGCCGCGACGGTATGAACGTGACGATGTTCGACCCGTCCCAAATCGCGACCTGGGTGTCCAGCAGCAGGCTCATCTGCCGCTGCACAAGTCGAAGGCGATCTTCGCGTTGATCCCGGATGAGTCGCAGTCGCAGGTTCGTCTTGGCCTCATGCATGATGGCGCTTTGCCTCCAAGCGTCGCCATCCCTGCGGCCTCCAGCACGCGGCTGGGAGCGGGTGATGCCAGCGCGCGATCCTCGCCCGTATCCGCTGGCATCGAGCAACCCGCAACGGCTCGACGAGTGATCGGCGAAGCGAGCCAGCCCGGGTCACTGCGACCCAACCGGGCATACCGGACGGACCCCGCTCGTCGCAAACGCCGATTGTGTGATCGGTCTGCGCTCCCACCAGCCCGAACGAATCCGGGTCACGCCGGGGCGGGATATGCCGACGCAGGTCAGCGTGGGCGTCGGTACACTGTGCTCCGCGCCCTCGTAGCTCAGGGGATAGAGCAACGGTTTCCTAAACCGTGTGTCGCAGGTTCGAATCCTGCCGGGGGCACCAGGTCAGCGCCTTATGGCACGTTCTTCTTGATCTTGCGTGCCATTCGTGTGCCACTTGCCTTCCGGGCCACCTTGTCGAGGTGCGCCGCGACCTCTTCGTCCTTGCCGCCGAGTGGACGGGCGTAATGCCTGGTCGTGACGCTGGCATCGGCGTGGCCGAGGCGGGCGGCAGCGACGATGATGCCGTGCGAGTCCGAGACCCAGGACGCGTGTGTGGCTCGGAGGTCGTGCGGCTTGAGCCCGTCGAGGCCGGCCGCTTCGGCGGCTACCCGGAACCGGCTCCGGAAGCCGTAGTAGCTCTGCTGCCGGTCGCTCGTGTGCTTCTGCCGGCCGCCGAACAGGAACGCGTCCTCACCCTCGGGCAAGTTGCCGAGCAGTTCCGCCACCGCGTCAGCCACGAACGTGGGCAGGACCAGCTCCCGCTGCTGGTGGTTCTTCGGCGTACCGATCACCGAGCCGCCGCGGACCTGCGACACCGCTTCGGCGACGATGAGCCGGCGGCTGGACAGGTCGAAGGACCGGCGGCGCAGCGGCAGCGCTTCACCGATCCGGAGTCCGGCGTACGCGAGCAGCAGGACCAGGACGCGATCGGGCAGCTCGCACTTTGCCGAAAGGCGGGCGACGTCCGCCGGCGCAAGCACGGTCGGCTTGGCCTGCGGCAGACGCGGGAGGCCGGCGACGCGCCCACCTCGGCAGGGAGTCACCGGGATCATGCCGTTGTCGACCGCCGAGGCCATGATCTGCGACAGGAGCCGGTACGCCTGCCGGACTTGTGACGCGCTCACGGTCTCGGCGAGGGTGCCGACCCACCGCGTCACTGCCAGGGGACGTATCGCACCGAGCTTCACCTTCCCGAGGTGCGGCACGATCAGCCGGTCGATGACCGAGCGGTACGTCTCCTGCGTCTTGATCTTCCAGCGTGACTGCGAAGCCGTGAACCACTGGTTCGCCCACTCCGAGATCGGCATCTTGGCCGCGAGCGGCGAGATCCAGCGGCCCGAAGCGATGTCGCCTTCGGCCGTGCTCAGGTAGCGCTCCGCGAGAGCCTTGGTCGAGTACGTCTGCGGTGCGGCATGCATCTGGCCGTCCGGGCCGGTGAAGCGCGCCTGCCACTGGCCGGACGGAAGTTGCCGAACGGCGCCGAAGCGACGGCGCTTGTTGTCTGCCATCACGCCACCAATCCGTTGCCGTGCAAGCCCATGCGGATCGGCACCACCGTGGACTCGTCGATGTAGGCGGTCAGTGCTTCCTCCTTGATGCGAACGTGTGTGCCTGCCTTCACGTATTCGATCCGGCGTTCGGCGATGAGCCGGCGCACGAACCGTTCCGTCACTCCGAGCCGTTCGGCCACCTCTGCGACCTTCAACAGCCGGTCACTCACCGTTGCGTTCCTCCCTGTTGTCGTTGGCTGTCTGCTCGTACTGCGCCGCCCTGTCCCTGGCGGCGTTGATGGCGCTGCGCCACTGCATCCGTTGCGCGAGTGCGCGCAGGAGGCGATGCCGCATCGGTGGCAGGTCCGGGTCGTTCGGCTTCGCCAGTTCCCACGCGACCGGTGCCGGTGCTCCGTTGTCGAGTTCGGTGACCGGCACCTGGTCGACGCCGCCGGCGACGCCGAGGAGGGCCTTGACCCAGGCGCGGGCGTCATGGCGGTGGTCGGCGAGGGTCTTTCCCGACCAGTCGCGGGACACGAGGATGCGCCGGCCGCCGATGCCGAGCGTGGCGCGCTGGTGGACCTTGCCCTTGCAGTTGCCCGGCCGGAGCTTCCCGTGAGCGTTCTTCGGCTGGATGCCGTACAGCAGCCAGTTCGCGCACCGATCCGAGCACGGCGTGACGCGCAGTTCCTGCCAGAGCCGTTCGAGGTGTGCCCGTTGCCGGTCGGTGGTCACGGTGTGGCAGTCGGCCGCGGACTTGGTGATGTACTTCGTGATGTAGCCGACGGTGCGGTCGATGTCCTTACTGTCCGCCGCGACGCCGCGTGCATCGACGTGCTTGCCGAACCGGATCACATGCGCCGGTTCCGCGTCGGGGTCGGCGTCGATCGCGTAGAGCGCCTCATCCCACGTCTGCAGCGGCAGGCCGTCCGCGTCGCGCCAGACCTCGGCGTCGGCGTCCCAGAGCGGACGGCAGGTGGGCTGGTCGACGCGGGGCCACCAGACCTGGTGGTAGGTGGCCGCCGCAACCTCCCGCAGCACCGTGCGGGGGATGGTGCCGCGGATGGCGAAGTGGGCGTGTGGGGCGAGGCGGCGTTGGGGTTCGACGCAGCCGGCGTACTGGACGTTCCAGCCGACGCAGCGGCGTAGGTTCTGCCAGAACCGGTCGAGCAGGCGCGGGAACGTGATGGCGTCCCAGGCCGCGCGCCGGTAGTCGTAGCGGGACGGGTCGAGCGGCGAGCCGTCCTCTCGTACGGGGCCGTACGAGTCGAGGGTCATCGTCAGCCACATCGACGGCCGGTGTTCGGTGCCGTCCGGTGCGGTGTAGACCCGGCCGACCGTGCGCGGCTGCACCTTCTGACGCGGCAGCGCGGGGGCGTCCTGGCGCCGGCGGGTGGACCGCTGCCGCTTCGGTTCCTCCGGCTTGTCGTGCGCCGGCGCCACGGTGCCCCGGAGACCTTCGGCCGCGATGGCCTCCTCTACCTCGCGGATCGCGTCGTCGACCTCGCCGACCTCGTCCCACTTCGACTCCCGCACCGCCTGGTCGCGGAAGTACTCGAGGTGCGCCCGGAGGCTGATCAGCGACCGCTGCTCCTCCGTGGCCGGGTTCGGCGCGGGGGCGGGTTCGTCGGCGCGGTGCCAGCCCTCGCAGATCTGGGTCTTGCGCAGCCGTCGAGCCCGCTTCGCACACGGCACGCACTTGTCCTCGCGGGTGGCGCCGCACGGGACGTCGATGATCTCCGTCTGGCCGGTCGCAAGGTCGGTACGGCGCAGGCCGACCGGGCGGAGGCAGACGCCGTACTCGGTCGCCATGTCCTTCACGACGTCCGCGGCGAGGGGCATCAGCATGCGGGCGGCCCGGGAGCCGGGGCGCGGCCCGACCTCGTGAGGTTCTTCGAGGCCGGGCAACGTGTCGACGGTCATCGGCGGCCCGCCGGCTGTGGGGCGTCGAGGAACATCCGGTCGATGGCGTCGGCGTCACCGTGCAGCAGCCGTTCGCGGCGGGCGGCGGCGTACCGGCCGACCATGGGGTGACCGATCCGGCGACCGCCCCACGGCAGCCGCTGCACGACGAGGCCCTGTGCGCGGGCGTGGGCGTCGGTGGCGGCGTGCAGCCGGTCGGCAACCGCTTCGACGAAGGTTTGGAGCAGGTGCATGAGGGTGGCCTCCTTCACTTGACGACACCGGACGGGATCGCGCCGTTGAGGCGCTGGAACACCGGAACGGCCGCCGCGACCGGTTCGGGCACCGGGACCTGGTCGATGACCACTGCCGGCGATGGCTCGTGCGGTGCGGGCTGCGGCTTGGTGGACAGCACGAGCTTCACGAGGGCCATGAACGCCAGCGCCGGTACGGCAGCGAGCAGGCCACCGGAGATGCCCGGCTTCGCCACCGCCAGCTGCGCCGACAGCGACAGCACGACCGCCGCGGTGAGGACGGCGAACGGGTACCGCGTCGACTCCCCGGACCGGCGACGGCGCCGGATGACGAGTGCGCAGGCGATGGGGACGAGTTCGGAGATGGCGGCGTTGGCCCAGCCGAACCAGTCCGCCGTACCGGCCGGGGAGTTCGCCATGGTCCAGTCGTGGACGTGAGTGAACGACGCGGCGCCGGCCATGCCGCCGACCACGAGGAGGATGACGACCAGGACGACGCTTTCGACGTGGAGCCGTATG
Organism: Dactylosporangium aurantiacum; assembly: GCF_000716715.1. GTDB lineage: Bacteria > Actinomycetota > Actinomycetes > Mycobacteriales > Micromonosporaceae > Dactylosporangium > Dactylosporangium aurantiacum. The sequence goes on from NZ_JNYJ01000044.1 coordinate 63,989, forward strand.
CGGCGCATGCGTTGCCTCACTTGGCTTTCGGGGTGATCGGGACGCGGATCCAATCCGGTGGTTCGCCGGTCGAGGCGACCGCTTCGGACAGGCACCGCCACAGCGCCCACGCCTCAGCGGGCGTGACGTACATCCGCCGGCGGCCCGCGCCCACGGCGAGGTAGAGGTCTTCGTCGTCGGTCACGCGAACCGTGACGGCGGACGAGCCGTTGCTGACGTGTGGTGCGCGGAGGCGGTAGAACCGGCGGGTCATGCCGCCTCACTGTCGAGGAAGTTCGTCAGCGAGTCCGGCAGCAGCGGCCCTTGCGCGTGCCGTCCGGGCTTGTAGACGTGTCTGGGTTCTCGCCGCTGCTCCGGTACTGCCGCAGGCCGCTCGACGACCACCGGCGCGGCGTACATGACGGCCATGTCGCGGATCTCGTCGTCGGTGACGTACGCGAACCGGACCCGCTCAGGCTCCGGACGGTCGTCGAGGACGACGTACCCGATCCCCCGCATGGACGGCCGCGCGGACAACTGGTCGCAGAGGGCGCCGCGGGCGCGGGAGCCTTGGCCGAGGACGAGGTCGACGTGGTTGGGTTCGTTGAGCCGCAGTGCGATCCGGGTCGGGAAGAAGTCGCGTAGCTCGACGACCTCTTTGCGCGGGTCCTGGGTCGCGGCGATGACGAGCACGCCGAGTCCGGCGCCCTGCGTGAGCAGCATGGCGAGGGCGGCTTTGGCCCGGGTACGGAGGTCGACGTCCTGCAGGAGCGCGACGAGCGCGAGGATCTCGTCGACCATGAGCACGTAGAGCGGTTCGTCGAGGGTCGGCGTGTGGACGCGGGTCTTGCCCTGCATGCGGGCCTGCCGCTCCCGCATGACCTCGACGAGTTCCTCCAGCATGGCGACCATCGGCGGGACGGTGGCGTACTCGTACCGGCTGAACAGCTGCCGGCCGAGGGACAGCTCCACGCCGCCCTTGGGGTCGATGCCCCATAGCCGCACCAGGCCGGAGCGGATCGCCGGGGCGAGCGCGCGGATCAGCGACCACTGCACCGAGCCCTTGCCCGCCCTGGTCGCGCCGACGATCAAGACGTGGGTGGCGAGCAGACGCAGCACGTACCGGACGAGATCCTCACGCACGCCGAGCGGCAGCGCCTCCAGGTCGGTCGCATCCGGGATGTCGAACGCGGGCACGGTGCGGCGTAGTGGGTCGCGGCGGACAAAGACGAGCCACACGAGGCGGGGGCGGTCCCGGTAGCGGAACCGGTCGACGAGCCGCAGCAGCCGGTTGGTGCGTGCGGGTGGCTGCTCCCGCCGGCCCGAGTAGACCCGGCAGATCCGCGCGCCGAACGAGTACGCCAGGTTCGCTGCCGCCGCGTGGTAGTCGTCCGGGTTCTGCCCACGCGGCATCCGCAACAGCACCTCATCGGTGGCATACGTGCAGCGAACGCGGAGCAGCTTCGGCACGTTCAGCTTGCTGTCGAACCGTTCCGCGAGCCGGCAGACGGTCATCGCCTCGCGCCAGTGCAGCTGGTACACGAACAGCCGCTGCCACCACGAGAGCACCGGCAGCACGACGAACCGCTCGCACCACGGCCGCCACCGCCACCACCACACGCCGACGGTTGCGCCGGCGACCCCGGCGAACAGGGCGAGGATCTCCCAGCCGTTCCGGTGCCACAGCCACACCGCGAGCACGGCGAGGGTGACGGAGGTGCGGTTGCGCCACAGCACCGGCAGCGACCGCACGAGCAGGACCGTGGCCTTGAACAGCAGGTACGGGATGACGATCCACATGACCAGCCACCACGGCGCCGGGACGGACAGGCGCCGGAAGTTGACCAGCGGGACGTTGTTGCTCTTGTTCACCTTCGACCTTTCCTACGCAGGCGCCAGCGCTGCGAACCGCCCCCGCGCGTCCCGGCGGACCGCCAGCCATTGGCGCGGCATCCCGGTGAACCAGCGGGTGAAGCGGCCCCGCGCATCGCGCGCAACAGGCATGAGCAGCAGGAGTTGGCCGGGGCAGGTTTGGCGACGCCGCCCAGAAATGGGCATGATGAAACCGCCTTCCACACCTCAGCAATGGGCTTGGTTGGCAGCGGGGCGGTCCGGCTTCCTACGGCATACAGACCGCCCCGCGCTTGAATCGCTTACGCGGCCTTGCGGGCCGGCTGCGACGAACGGAATCCCGTCGCCCGGTACGAGTACGCGAGCCGACCGGTCGGACCGACGTACGGCGTGACCGTCATCCCCTCGAACTCGACGAGCGCGAACGGCGTCCCGTTGTCCGGCACCGGCTGCACCGGCGAGGAGATCTTCACGGCGACCTCGCGCGACCGGCCGGCGAGATCGGGGTCCAGGTCCGACACCCGCACCGTCCACACCCGCACCCCGGTCAGCTTGTCCACCGCGGGCGTGCGGGCCTTCGTCACTTCGTTGTAGTCCTGCGCCTCGACGATCGAGTCCGGCACCAGCGCGCACCCCGCCGGGAACACGTCTTCGAACCGGACCGAGAACCGAGTCCCACCCTTGAGCGCCACTTCTCATCCTTTCTGACAACCACTTAACTTGTTATGTGCAATCCAAGTGTAGCGATGAAACCTAGCTTGTTAAGTGCTCAGGGACCGAAGTTTGGCGAGATGCCCGCATTGAAGTAATGCGGGCATCTCGTCTAAGTAATCGGGAATGAGTCCTCGAACTCGTGCCGAGCCGGCGGCACTGCCACATCCAGCGCGAACGCCGGCAGACCGTCCCTTGTGTACACCGCGAACAACGCGGTCAGGAGCCAACTGCCGTCGTCGACCTCCAGCAGCTCCCGCTCATCCGGCGTCGCCGGGCGGGCGGAGATGCGTTCGGTCACGTGCGTGAACTGGACACCCTTGCGTACCGACAGGTGCCGAAGCAGCCCTTCCGGCAGGGGTGCTGTCGAGCCGACGTCGGTTCCTGCGGCGAGACCAACCGGGACGTAGACCGTGCCGAGTTCCACCGGGCCGAGCCCGTCGACGCTGACGAGCCGGCGCCGCACCACGATGGGCGAGCCTGCGTCGATGTCCAGCGCCGAGCTTGCCCGCGCGGGTGCCGGAACCTCGGCGACGTCGAGGATCCGCACCCGGCCCACCGCCTCGTCGGCCAGCAGCGATGCCGCGTGCGCGGGCATCTTCCGTGGTTCGGGCGGCTTCGACCGTACGAACCGGCCCTTGCCCTGCTGCGTGTCGATCCAGCCGTCCTGCCGCAGGATCTCCAGCGACCGCACGACCGTGGGCCGCGACGTGTCGAACTCAGCCATGAGCGCCGTCTCGCTGGGCAGCATCTCCCCGGAAGCGTACGTGCCGTCCTCGATGCGGGCCTGCAACGCGTTGACGATGGTTATGTACTTGGGAGGTCTGTACTCGATCGGCACGGAGACCCACCATTCAAAGACGACAACATAGCTTGTCAAGACCTTAACTGTGAGGACGTCCCGCTGTCGATCCCCAGACCGGGGATCCAGACGAGCGAGCCGTGATGAGGCCCCGGACACCAGCCGATGCCGGGGCCGTTCCGTCAGTGCGTGGCGGCAGACCGGAGCGCGGCGACATGCCGGCGCCACAACGCTTCCATGGCGCTCTCGTACCCGCGCGAGTCCATCTCGTCGATCCCGGGCGCGCCGGCTTCGACCGTTTCGACGTACTCGCACGTGTACTCGTACAGCGCCGTCCGCAGGTTGTCGCCGTACCAGCGCTGCTGCCCGGAGTCGAGCAGCTCCCAGCGCCGCGCGGCATCGTCGATCACGAGTCGCCGGTCGTCCTGGTCGGTCAGCCGGTTGCCCCGGTGCCGGACGGGTTGGTCGTCCTGCAGCTGTACGACGCGACCGACGAGGGGAAGCAGCGCGATGGCGATTTCCAGCCTGAGCGCGTCACCGCGAAGGTCGTCTTGCACGATCATGCAGCACCACCCTTCGGTGTTCCGGGTGTCGCCCGGAAGTGTCACGATGGGTGGCGGTCCCTCGGTGATACCAGCATCGAGGGGCCGCCTTCGCTTCGCTAACCGACCCGGTTGAACTCGCCGCCACGGGCGCCTTCGACGAATGCGTCCCACTCGCCCGGCGTGAACGCCAGCACCGCGCCGTCCGGGTTCTTGGAGTCCCGCACCGCGACGAGCGGACCGTCGAGGCCGGTCACCTCGACGCAGTTGTCGGAGTACGGGCCGCTCTTGCTGCTCTTGACCCAGCTCGCGTCGGCCAGGTCGACAGTCACGCCGTCCTTGGTCACCTGCATGGTTCCTCCTTGCTGTCCGCCGGCTCTTCCTGTTCGGCCGGCGAAGTCTGTTGGGCAGCCATCACGTCGCGCAGCTTCGATGCGTACGCGAGAGCACTGTCGCTGAGGTGCTCGGCCGCGCGGATCGCGGTGTCCCAGCGCCCACCGAGCCCGAAGTCGATGACCACGGTCATGTCGTCGTCTTTGAGCACCAGGACCGGGTCGCCGTCGTCGTCGACCGCGAGCCAGGACCGCAGCGTCCGGACATCCAGGTCGAGATCCGGTTGTGGCGCCACAGGCACCTCCGCCACCCGGAAGGTTGTCGCCCTCATCGCTCGCCTCCATTCGGCCTGAGTCGAGTTCTTCTCTGCTTCACGTCGCGTCCGAGCGGTACTGAATGGGCACGCCCAGGCAGTCGGGACAGGTCTTCCGCACGTACTGACGCGGACCCTCTGCCGTTGCCAGTTGTCGCCGGGGAGAGGCCACCCGCCAACCCCGACCCTCACAACCTGCACAGCGAGCAGGCCGCACGTCAGCACCTCCTGGAGTGACACCCGTCTGAGACACACGACAAGCATCTGAAATCACCTATGGACATAGGAGGTCCGCGATGTAGTCCCCTTGTAGTCCCGCCAGTAGTCCAGGCCCTGTGAATGCTGTATTCGGGCAGCTACATTGGGTGCTGGAGTCGGGGAGGGCGGGCATGACCAGCACGAGTTTGGGTGAACAACTCCGTCGGCTGCGCGAGCAGCACGGCCTTACGCAACAGGAGTTCGTCGACAAGCTCGCCGCGCAGGCATGGACCGACCTCAACGAGCGCGTCGGCGTCGACCGCCAGATGGTGTCGAAGTGGGAACGTGACGTCAAGGCCCCGGACCGGCGCTACCGCCGGCTGATCTGCACCTTGTACGGCATCACCGAGCAGCACCTCAGCATGTCGCACCCGACGGTCGTGCCAGTTGTGCAGCACGCGAGCACCGGCAGCGTTGATGCGCTATTCGAATCGCCGCTCGACATCGTCGAGCGCATGCAACGCCTGACCTCGTCCAACGCCGACGACCAGACGACCGCCCAGTTCGACGACGCCATTGACTCGATCGTCGAGCTGTACGAGCAGCAAGGCCCCGAGCCGCTCGTCAACCACGTGGTGCGACAGCGCCAGCATGTGCAACGAGTCCTGGATGGATCACAGCGCCCGCACCACCGCGAGAAGCTGTACCTCATCGCCGGCAAGCTGTCCGGTCTGCTCGGCTACATGGCCGTCAACCTCGGGAAGTTCGGCGCCGCCAGCGCGTACAGCAAGGAGGCGTTTCAGCTCGGCGAGTTCGCCGGCTCCACCGACCTCCAAGCCTGGGCACGCGGCACGCAGAGCTTCTGCGCCTACTATGTCGGCGACTACCGCACCGCGGTCGACCTTGCCCGCGACGGCCAGCGGTACGCCAAGAACGGACCCCAGGCGATCCGCCTTGCCAGCAACGGCGAGGCCCGCGCCCTGGGCAAGCTCGGCGACGTCCGAGGCGTCGACGAAGCCGTCCAGCGCGCTTACCGGCTCGCGGAGCAGTTCGAGACCCCGGCAGGCGTATCGTCCTGCATCTCGTTCGGGCTGTACAGCAACGCCCGTACCGCTTCGAATGCCGCGACCGCGTACGTCGACCTCGGTTTGCCGGACCGAGTGCGTGAGTTCGCCGACCAGGTGATGCCGGTTTTCGAAGCGTCCGAGTCGCGCTGGAGCCAGTCGCTCGTTCGGCTCGACATCGCCAAGGCACTCATTCTGGCCGACGAGCCGGAACCCGAGCAGGCCGCCGGCCTGGTCGTCGAAGCACTCACCCTGTCCGCCGAGCGGCCGATCCTCTCAGTCCTCAAGCGCAGCCGGGAGTGCCTCGACGCAGGTTCACGCTGGTCCGGCACCGCCGCGTTCACCGAGGCCGCCGAGACGCTGCGCGCGGTACAACGCCGCTGACCGCCGGACACTATCCTCGCCGCTATGGATCGAGTGCAGGAAGACTGGGAACGCTTCTCCGCGCTCACCACCATGCAGAACCACTGGGACCGCCCAGGATGGACACCCGGTCGCCGGGCCTACTATTGGTACCTAACATGGGACTCGCCCGATCTGCGCGATCTGGCCGAGCAATGCCAAAGCCAGCTTGAACTTCCCTACCTTGACCCCGTCCCGCTTGATGCCCTGCATCTCACGATGCCGAAATTGGCATGGGAAGACGAAATTAGCCCCGCGGAAGTACAAGCGGTCATCAGGCGAGCGACCCAGCATTGTGCGTCGTCGAAATCGTTTACATTGAAGGCTGGGCCACTCGCGGGCTCACCTGGTGCCGTTCGTTTCAGCGTGACCCCATGGGACCCAGTGCTCGACTTGTACCAACGCCTTAGGTTGGCGAATCTCGCTGATCGAACCGATGATTCCGTACCTTTTCGTCCACATATCGGAGTGGCGTACTGCAACAGCAGGCAAACTCCTGACTTGCTGATACCGAAGGTACAGGCGCTTCGGGAACTTCCAACCGTCGAACTGTACACAGCGTCTGTCGACCTCGTGCTGCTGCGTCGTGAAGGAAGGACCTACAGGTGGTCGACTTGTGCGACCGTTCCCCTACTTGTATGAACGGTTGACGATCGGCCCTTTTGTGCCGTCTACTCTCCTTCGGATAAAGTTTTGCTCAACGACTACGGACAGATGCCCAAGATCGGCCGCTTGCTGTCCGATATGAGTGAAGAGATAGGTCGATGGTTAGAGTCTTTGAGCCGACATGGTGTCGTACTAGTCGCTTCGGCGGTCTCCAAGTTGTAGATCCGGCGATCATGCTCGTTCATTAGAAGCATCTGCTGATCGTCTTGATCCAGAATGTATACGGTCTGATGTGATCCATCTTGACGAGTCAAGTCCATTGGTGGAAGCCACATTGATGCTGGGAGCACGTAAAGGTTGACGAGCAGAAGGCCGAGGGTTCCCAGGAGAGAAGGTGCCGCAACTTTTCGATCCCTTCGTCGATCGAGCCACTCGAAGAGCAAGTCGATGCCAATGATCCCGGCTATTACAGCAAGGAGTAGTAGAAGACCCTGCCATGATGTCAGCAGGGCTGCTACTCCCGCAGCGGGGATCGCGAAGCGTAGGCCGAAATGAAGATCTCGGAATGCTCGCGTGTCGGGTGCGTATCGACGCCTACTCACAATCATGTAACCAGTGATGGTTAGAACCAAGAATGGCCCCGTTTGGGCAATGGTTGCCAACAAGAAGGAAGCGACGTCCATCGTAGTTAGCAACACCAGAACAGTGGTGGAGTCAAGTTCAGAAACTCGTGCGATTCGGAGGACTGCCAGAACGAGGGGGATTGCAGCAAGAATTAGACCAAGATGCTCCCTGATCATCGAACGCGTCGCCTCTGCTGCCCACGCGCGATATGCATTTCTAGCGGCGTCACCTGAATTGCCTGCGGCAGACTCCTCGGTTGGCGAATCACCGGACGCTGGCGGCGTCGACGTCTGGCTGTCTACACGAGTATCTTCCACCACAACTTCTTCCTCGCCTTCTGGCTTCACGGAAACGAGCAGCGTCAGCGCCACTCCGGACAGTTCACCCCACCGTTCGACTTCTGCCGGCCAATAGCCGTAGCGACCGTCTTTGTCGCATTGCGCGACTTACACATTTCGCGGCTTTCGATTTGATCCTTTGGAACATACTTGAGGTAGCGACCATCTTGTAAAAGCACAATCAGCGAGTCGTCGTCTTGCCCTACAACTATTCCGTGATATTGGGCGGTCGACGTGGAGATCATTTCATCGGGAGCCCAAGGATCATCCGAAATTACTTGCAGTAGCACGAAGGGAAATAGAGTCAGCGCCGCAGCGCTGGCAATATTGCGACGTCTCGTCCGCATATACTCTTGAGGAGGAACTTGTCGGCCGGTACGACGAGCAGCTTGCTGCCAATATTTGTTTGCATATGCATAGCTAACAACCGTAATCGGGCCGAGTACCACGGCATACCACGGAGCGAAGTTTAGAAGTACACTAAATGCAGTGATCATGGCTGCCCACAGAAACGGTGTAAACGCCTTACCCAGCCCTGCTTCTTGGCGAGCCAATCGGTACTCCACCAGATGAACGGTTCCGTAAATTAGAATCCAAGGAAACTGTGCAAGCAGGATGGAGGCAATGGGAGGGATGTAGCCGGACGCTTGAAGTATGGAGATGGCAAGATTGCCGTCTCCGTGTGCGACGCGGACAAGCTTAAGCATTGCCAATGTTACGGCGGCGACAATCAGCAGTTGGGCAGCGTGCGAGAAGCCAAGTGGTTCCAATTCAACCCTTAGGCCCGGTGCATCAGATTGCCTCGGACTCTCCACTGCCCCGGTTTCGCTGTGTTGGTCACCTTCGCTTCGATGATCACCTAGAGCGGGAGCTTGAGGAGGAGGGTCTCCCGGGTTGATGGGAGGAGTGGACTCCGTATTGTTTTGTTCGCTAGCGGGCGTGGTCACACGAGCATGTTATCGATGTTCACGCCAGAGTGGAGCGACACAATTATGTCGGTTTTGAGCGATTCGAGCAAGCCAAAGACTGCTTGAGCGGTCCTCCACCGGGGGCTGACAAATCGCTCTCACCTCGCAAAATCGCCAACGACAGTCGTGACCGAAGCGGCAGCAGTGCGGAGGTTGCCGAATTCGGCTGTACTAGATCAAGGCGCCTTCGGCGCAGCCCGGACGTGGTCGCCCGGCTCGGCGTGCAAGCGGCGCCCGGCGCAAGCGCCGGCGCCGTAAGCCCG
>NZ_JNYJ01000045.1 GCF_000716715.1 Dactylosporangium aurantiacum
CGGCAGCCAGTCCCGCATGTCCACCGGCAACAGGAACTGCTGGTCACGATCCACCGGACGGAACTGCTTCGCCATACCCAATGATCGATCGAGTACCGCAAAAGCGGAACTATCCACACATACCGAAAACGCAACAGGCTCCTGCCCCCCACCGATCCACCACGTTGCGCCGACAGCTGACCATCGCGTCCGGGAGCCAGCCAGGCCTGGCAACCACGCTCAGCAGGCCCGCGGCTGGGGTGGAGCGGCCAGCTCCCCGCGGGCCGGGCGGGCACGCGGACAAGCCGTGGCCCTGTGTCGAAGGCGCGCCCCGGCGACACACCGGCACAATGCGGACGCCACGCGACCCACGCCGCGACGCCCAGCAGGTCCGCCGCAGCCGACGCCGGGTCGGACCAGCGGGCAGCACGACGGCGCGGATCGTCTCGTGCGACGGCCACGCCGTCGACCACGCCGGACGCGGCAACCGGCTGCGCGGCCCGACATACAGGCCGGAAGCGGCAACCGGCTGCGCGGCCCGACATCACCTTCCGCAGCGCGGGCAGCCGAGCTGCCGCGCCCTCAGCCGGACCAACCGCGCACACCCCCAGCCGCGGCAGGGGCACCAACGTCCACCCGGCCGCACCCCCGCAGGCCTCGGCGTGGAAGCACCGAGCCAGAGCCCGCGGCACGGACGCCACACGGCCACACCCCCGCTGGCCTCGGCGTGAATGCGCCCGGCCAGAGCCGCGGCACGGACCCCACACGACAGCACCCAGCCGACCCAGTAGCCGCCTCGAGCCGCCCGCCGACGTGCCGCGACCGCTCAGCCGAGGCCCGCCCGTTCGCCAGGCCCGCCAGGCTTACCAGGCCGCCAGGCTTACCAGGCCGCCAGGCTTACCAGGCCGCCAGGCTTACCAGGCCGCCAGGCATACCAGGCCGCCAGGCATACCAGGCCGCCAGGCATACCAGGCCGCCAGGCATACCAGGCCCGCTGCGAGCGCGTTCCAGCCGGAGCGCAGCGCCCCGCCGGTCGCGGGCGGGTCAGAGCGCGACCAGGAGCGTCAGGGGCACTGCGGCAGAGGCGGGAACGGGTCAGCGGGAGTGTCGAGGCTGCACGTCATCGTGGGGCGCGGCCACGCCGTCCCCCTCGTGAGCGCCGGCGGCGTGGTGCGGGGCGTGATCAGGGCGCGACTCGGCGACACCGTCCGCGGCGTGGGCGCCCGCGCCGGCCGGAGCGTGGCCGTGGCCGTCGGTGCCGCCGAAGCCGTTACCGCCGGTGCTGCGGAATCCGTCGCCGTCAGGGGTCGGGAGGCCGTCGGCGCCGGTGGCGGTGGTGAAGGTGCTGGTGGGTGCGCCCGAGCCGTTGCCGGGAGTGCCGGAGTCGCCGAGCGGGGTCGAGCCGCCGTTGGCGCTGCTGGCCGTATTGCTGCCTGCGGGCCGTGCGCCGGCTGCCGACGCGCCAACGGGCGAAGCGCCCGCGCCCAGCCCGCCCGAAGACGGACCGCCCGTGGCAGCACCACCCGCGGCAACACCGCCCGCGGCAACACCGCCCGCGGCAGCAGCGCCCGCCGGGGACGGGCCGCCGTCCGGGGACGCGGCGGCCGGCGAGGAGCCCGCGGCAGGCGCGGCGGCGGAGGCAGGAGCAGCACCGGCGGAAGAGGAGGCGGACCGGGCGTCCTCCTGGGCGCGCTGCTGCGCGGCGGACAGGGAGCGCAGCGGGATCTCGGGCAGGAACAGGATGACGCAGAAGCCGACGACCATGATGGCCGCCGCGACCATGAACACCACGCTCATCGAGTCGGAGAAGCCGACCTTGAAGGGGTGGGCGAGGGCGGCGGTGAGGTCGTTGACGAACGAGGTGTCGTTGAAGGCGCTGGCGCTGCCCGACGTGCCGGCGCGCTGGATGCCCTGCAGCTGCTCCGGGTGGGCACGGGCGGCGGCCTGGAACTCGGGGGTCGACTGGGCCGCGGTGAAGGCGGCCTTGATCTTCTCCGGCAGCAGGCTGAACAGCACGGAGAGGAAGACGGCGGCGCCGACCGTGCCGCCCATGGAGCGGAAGAACGTCACCGTGGAGGTGGCGACGCCGATCTCGCGCGGGTTGGCCGCGTTCTGGGCGGCGGTGATGACCGGCTGCATGTTGCCGCCGAGGCCGAGGCCCATCAGGGCCATGACCAGCATGGTCTGCCACAGCGGGGTGTCGGCGCCGATGCGGGAGAACAGCGCGAGCGCGGCGACCATGAGCAGCGAGCCGATGATGGGGAACTTGCGGTACTTGCCGGTGCGGGCGATCACCTGGCCGGACACGATCGAGCCGGTCATGATGCCCAGGACCAGCGGCAGCAGCATCAGGCCGGCCTCGGTGGGGGTGGCGCCCTTCACGATCTGCAGGTAGAGCGGCAGCGTGAGCAGACCGCCGAACATCGCGATGCCGAGGATGAAGCTGCTGGTCGAGGCGACGGAGAAGGTGCGTCCCCGGAACAGGCGCAACGGCAGCAGCGCCTCGTCCTTGTAGGACCACTCGGCGATGAGGAACAGCACCAGGCCGACGGCACCGATGCCGTAGCACAGCAGGGAGCGGCCGGAGCCCCAGCCCCACTCGCGGCCCTGCTCGGCGACGGTCAGCAGCGGCACCAGGCAGACGACGAGCGCCAGCGCGCCCGGCCAGTCGATGCGGTGGTCCTGGCGGCGGTGCGGGATGTGCAGCACCCGCATGACGACGAGGAACGCGGCGAGCGCGATCGGCACGTTGATGTAGAAGATCCACCGCCAGCCGGTGACGCCGAGGATCGAGTCGGCGCCGGCGAAGAAGCCGCCGAGGACGGGGCCCAGGACGCTGGAGGTGCCGAACACGGCAAGGAAGTAGCCCTGGTACTTGGCGCGCTCGCGGGGCGGCACGACGTCGCCGATGATGGCGAACGCGAGGGAGAACAGGCCGCCGGCGCCGATGCCCTGCACGGCGCGGAACGCGGCGAGCTGATACACCGAGCCGGCCAGGCCGCACAGCACCGAGCCGAGGATGAAGATGCCGATCGCGAACAGGATGAACGGCTTACGGCCGTAGATGTCGGACAGCTTGCCATACAGCGGCGTCGCGATCGTCGAGGTGATGAGGAACGCCGTGGTCGCCCACGCCTGGATGGAGAACCCGCCCAGGTCGTCGGCGATGGTGCGCATGGCCGTGGACACGATGGTCTGGTCGAGGGCGGCCAGGAACATCGCCATCATCAGCCCGCCGAGGATCGTGAGGATCTGGCGGTGGGTCAGGGCCGTGTCGTCGGCGGTCGTTGTGCTCAAGGCGTCTCTCCCGTTACGAGCCGATCGCGTTTCGGAAATCACGCTACTCCGCGCTACCCCGGTCGGCGCGCTCAGACACAATATGCGCGGGGTACGACAACAACTGCGGAGGTACTGGTGAGCGCCACGCTCGTGGTGAAGGAGCTCGCGGCCGGTCACGGCGACCGGGCGTTGTTCTCCGGACTGGACCTGGTCGTCGCGCCGGGCGACGTGATCGGCCTGGTCGGGGCCAACGGGGCGGGCAAGTCCACGCTGCTGCGCACCCTGGCGGGGCTGCTGCCGACGGAGGCGGGCGGCTTCGCGCTCAACCCGCCCACCGCGATCATCGGGTACCTGCCGCAGGAGCCGGACCGCCGCGAGGGCGAGTCGCTGCTGCGGTTCCTGGCCCGCCGCACCGGGGTCGCCGACGCGCAGGCGCGCATGGACGCGGCGGTGGAGCGCATCGAGCAGGACCCCGACGGGTACTCCGACGCGCTGGAGCGGTGGCTCGCCCTGGGCGGCGCCGACCTCGAGGAACGCGCCGCCGCCGTGGCCGCCGACCTGGGCCTCGCCGTGGACCTGGAGCTGCCGATGACCGCGCTGTCGGGCGGGCAGGCCGCCCGGGCGGGCATGGCGTCGCTGCTGCTGTCCCGGTACGACGTGTTCCTGCTCGACGAGCCGACCAACGACCTGGACCTCGACGGCCTGGAGCGCCTCGAACGGTTCGTGCAGGGGCTCAAGGCCGGCGCGGTGATCGTCAGCCACGACCGGGAGTTCCTGGCCCGCACCGCGACGGGCGTGCTGGAGCTGGACCTCGCCCAGCAGCAGGTGAACTTCTTCGGCGGCGGTTACGCGTCGTACCTGGAGGAGAAGGCGATCGCGAAGCGGCGGGCCCGGGAGGCGTACGAGGACTACGCCGAGACGAAGTCCGACCTCGAGGCGCGGGCGCGGATGCAGCGCGCGTGGATGGAGAAAGGCGTCAAGAACGCGCGGCGCAAGCAGTCCGACAACGACAAGATCGGCAAGGGCAAGAAGATCGAGTCGACGGAGAAGCAGGCGTCCAAGGCCCGCCAGACCGACCGGCTGATCGAGCGGCTGGAGGTCGTGGAGGAGCCGCGCAAGGAGTGGCAGCTGCGGATGGAGATCGCCGCGGCGCCCCGGGCGGGCGCGATCGTGGCGACGCTGAACCGGGCGGTGGTGACCCGCGGCTCGTTCACGCTCGGGCCGGTGGACCTGCAGGTCGACTGGGCCGACCGGATCGCGATCACGGGCGCGAACGGCTCGGGCAAGTCGACGCTGCTCGGCGCGCTGCTCAAGCGCATTCCCCTGGACAGCGGCACCGCGGCCCTCGGGCCGGGCGTCGTCGTCGGCGAGGTCGACCAGGCCCGCGGGCTGTTCCTCGGTGAGGTGCCGCTGCTGGACGCGTTCTGCGCGGCGACCCCGCACCTGCAGCCGGCGGAGGTCCGCACGCTGCTGGCCAAGTTCGGCCTGAAGGCGCACCACGTGCTGCGCACGGCCGCGAGCCTGTCGCCGGGCGAGCGGACCCGGGCGGCGCTGGCGCTGCTGCAGGGGCGCGGGGTCAACCTGCTGGTGCTCGACGAGCCGACGAACCACCTGGATCTGCCCGCGATCGAGCAGCTTGAGTCGGCGCTGGAGGGGTACCCGGGCACCCTGCTGCTGGTCACCCACGACCGGCGGATGCTGGAGGCGGTCCGCACGACCCGCCACGTGGACGTGCACGAGGGAAAGGTCACCGTCCGTTGAGCGACGAGGAGTTCTGGACCGAGCGGCACCTGTGCACGATCACCACGGTCCGCGCCGACGGCACCCCGCACGTCGCGCCGGTCGGGGTCACGTACGACCCGGCCACCGGCACCGCCCGGGTCATCACGTCGGGCACGTCGCAGAAGGTCCGCAACGTGCGCGGCAACCCGAGGGTGGCGGTCTGCCAGGTCGACGGGCGCCGCTGGACGACCCTCGAGGGCACCGCCGTGGTCGAGGACGACCCGGCGGCCGTCGCCGACGCGGAGCGCCGGTACGCGCAGCGGTACCGGGTCCCCCGCCCGAACCCGGCGCGGGTCGTCATCGTCATCACGGTCACGAGGGTGCTGGGCACCGTGCGCCCGGTGGTGCCGGTACGGTCACCGGATGGGCATTCCTGACTACGTCCGGGTCATGCGCGCGCACGTCGGCCACGACCTGCTGCTCCTGCCCGGCGTCAGCGCGATCGTGGTCGACGAGCGTGGGCGGCTGCTGCTCGGGCAGCGCAGCGACACCGGCCGGTGGGCGGTGCTGGCCGGCATGGTCGAGCCCGGCGAGCAGCCGGCGGACACGGTCGTACGGGAGGTCCGCGAGGAGGCCGGCGTCGACGTGGTGGTCGAGCGGCTCCTCGGCGTCGCCTCGCACCCCGTGCACTACCCCAACGGAGACCGGTGCGAGTACCTGAACGTCACGTTCCTGTGCCGGGCGGTCGGCGGCGAGGCCCGGGTCGGCGACGACGAGTCCCTGGACGTCGCCTGGTTCGACCCGGCGGACCTGCCGGACATGGAGCCCTACTCGCGGCTGCGGGTCGAGATGGCGCTACGCGACGCGAAGGAGGCGTGGTTCGCCCCCGCCGGGTCGCGGCACCCGGCGCTGACCGAGCCGTCGATGTGAGGCCCGCGGGTCACTGCCGCGGCGGCCAGCTCGGCGGCGGCGCCGGCGGGTAGCCGGGCGGGTCGGTGCTCGGTGGGCCGCTGACCGGCGGCGACACCGGCTGCGACGGGACCTGCGGCGCGGCGCCCGTGCCGGGGACCGTCCACGGCTGCGGGATCGCCGGCTGGCCGCCCGCAGGTGGCGGCGGCAGCGGTGGGTACCCGGGTGCGCCCGCCTGCGGGGTCGGGTACGTCGGCTGCCCGAACACCGGACCGCCCGACATCGGCGGCGGGGGCGGCGCGAAGGTGCCGGGCGGGTAGGTCCCGGGCGGCGCGGAGGCGGGCCCGGCCGGCTGTGCGGGCAACCCGGCCGGCGAGCCCGGCGGCACCGGCGACGACGCACCGGCCGGCACGAACCCGGGCGCGCCCGCCCCGGCCGGCACGAACCCACCCGCGACCGGCAGCGGACCGGGAGCCGCACCCGGGAACGCGACCGCGGACAGCGGCGCGACCCGGCGCCCGACCAGCTCCAGCAGCCACACCACCAGCAGCCCGACCACCGCCAGGATCCCCGTGGTCAGCAGCGCCGGCGCGGCACCCACGCCCTCCAGCGCCTGCCAGCGGCGGACTCCGTCGATGACCACCACGGCGAGCACCACACCGAACACGCCGGCCCGCCGGCCGAAGACACTGACCCCGCCCAGCAGGACGGCGGCCAGCGCGTACGGCAGCTGGCCGGAGTCGGTGAACATCGCGCCGCCGGTGAGCCGGGCCGACAGGACGCCCGACACGCCGGCGAGGACCGCGGAGCCGGTGACCCCGACCAGTGCGCCGACCAGCTTCGCCGGGCGCCACCGGGCCGGGTCGTCACCGCCGGCCACCGGGCGGTTGGCCGTCAGCAGCCGGCGTACCGCCGGAACCGCGAACAGCACCGCCCCGCCGATCGACACGACGGCGAACACCGCCGCCCACACCCCGAAGCCGGTCGTCGTGCGGGCGGCACGGGTCAGCGGCTCGATGCGGGCACCGGTCGCGTCGAGCACCGCCGCGGACACGATGAACCCGCCGCCGAGCGTGACCGCCCAGGCGGGCAACGCGGTGAGCCCGACGATCAGCGCGAGGACCAGGCCGACGCCGGCGGCGGCGAGGACGGCGAGCAGGAACGCCACGGCGACCGACGCGCCGTCGTTGACCCGCGTGACGAACACCCAGCCCGCGAGCACCGCGACCGGCGCGATCGCCAGGTTCGGGGTGGCGGTGCGCAGCGACAGGGCCAGGCCGCACGCGGCGAAGCCGAGGATCGCGATGCCGGCCCACACCTGCCCGCGCGTGAACACGGCGGCGTTGACGTTGTACAGGCCGGCGACGACGCCCGCGGCGGCGAGCAGCAGCACCGCCTCCCAGACCAGGTGCGGTGCGAGCTCACGCAGGGGCTTGGCGTCGGTCATGCCGGCGACGCTACCGTGCATCGACGGGCGGCGCTGCCCACACGCCGGGCGACGTCACCCCCTCGGCGTGCTCTACTCTCCGCGGGTGGCCGACGATGTCGAAGACCCGGTGGCGCAGGCGCACGGTGAGCTGTCCCTCGCGCGGGTGGCGCTCGCCGAGGACGACCTGGAGCACGCCGCCGACCACCTGGCCGGCGCGATCGCCTGGGCGCCCGGCCTGCCGGAGGTCCACGAGCTGCTCGCGGCGCTGACCGCGCGGGCCGGCGGGCGGGTCGCGGAGCTGTTCCCGCTGCGGGAGCCGGCGTTCATCGGCACGGTCGTGGCGCGGGCACACGTGACGGCGCCCACCGACCCGCTCGGGTCGCTGCAGATGCTGGCCCAGGCGACCGGGTTCGACCCCGAGCAGCCGTGGGCCGACGTCAGCTGGGTGCGTGCCGTGGACCCCGCCGGGCTGGACCCGGACGAGCTGGCCCGGCTGTTCGTCGGGGTCATGCAGCGCCTCGGCGACCCGGCGCCGGCGGCGGTCGCGAAGGCCAACGAGGTGTACCTGGACCTCGCCCGCCGGTCGCTGCGCGCCCACCCGGACCACGCGCTGCTGCACGGCGCCGCCGCCGGGCTCGGCCGCAGGTTCGGCGACACCGCGGAGGCGGTGCGGTGGGGCGCCCGGGGGCACCGCCTGAACCCTGACAAGCTGACGTCCGTCTGGTACGCGTACGCCCTGCGCGCCGACGGCCGGCTCGACGCCGCGCTGAAGGTCATGCGGGCCGCGTGGCGCGCCGCGCCGCAAGAGATGGACCTGTGCGCCGACATGGCCAACTGGCTCGCCGACTCCGGCCGCGTCGACGAGGCGATCGCGCTGCTGGAGGAGGGCATGCGCAGCCAGGCCGACTACGACTGCGCGGTGCACACCGCGCAGCGGCTGCGGTTCCGCCGCGACGGCGACGTGCGGCACCTGGTCGCGCTGGTCGACTTCATGCGCGAGCACCCCGTGGTCAGCCACGAGCACACCGACCTGGCGCAGGCCTGCGAGCGGCGGGCCTGGCTCGGCCGGGTCACCGGCCCGACCGAGGCGTGCGTCAACGTGCTGCACCGGGTCCCGGCCGACCAGCGGGCCACGATGGACGGCGGGGTGTCGCTGTCGGCCCTCGAGGTGCCCAGCGCCCTCGCCCTGCTGCGCCGGGAGCTGCCCCGCGTCACGCTCGACGTGGCCGGGCCCGCCCCGCAGGACCTGGTGCGACCGTTGCACCCGGTGCGGGTGCTGTGGCGGTACGACGGCACCACCGCCTACCCGACGGTCGAGCCGGCGACCCCGGCCAGCCAGGCGCTGCTCGCCGGTCTGGCCGGGCCGGTGTGGCCGCACCCGGTCGCCGCGTACGACCACGCGCTGCCGCTCGGTGAGCTGCCGGCCGAGCAGCTGCTGTCGCTGCTGGTGCACCCACCGGCCCGGCCCGACCGGTTCGCGGAGCTGCCGGACGGCTGGTGGGAGCGCTCGGCGCAGGTGTTCGCGTGCCTCGGCCTGCTGCACTGCGGCGAGCTGCGCAACCCCGCCGACCCCGGCGACACCACGACCCAGCGGCGGCTGCTCACCGACATCGCGTGGGGCGTGGAGGACTGGACGACGGAGGCCGCGCTGTTCGCGCTGACGGTCGCGGCGTGGCTGGACCCGGCGTGCCGGGTCGAGGTCCGCGACACCGTCGGCCGGCGGTTCCTGGCCGCGGTCCAGGCGTCGCGGACCAGGGCGGTGACGGTCCGCGACTCCCTGGCGGCGTTGGTGCACGTGGTGCCGGACATGATCCCGGACGTGCTGGCGCTCGCCGACGAGGTGGCCGCCGCCGCGGACCGGGCCCCGGCCGCGGCGAAGCCGGCCGCCCCGTCGAGGTTCGGCCGGCTGTTCCGCCGCCGGCGGTAGGCGGCGGCCCTGGTCAGCAGGCGAAGCGGTACACGTCGGTGGCACGGTTCATGGCGCTGCCGAGGTAGTCGCGGGACGGGAAGCCGGCACCGATGCTGAACAGCGGCGCGCCGTAGTCGAAGAACCAGACGTAGCCGCGGTCGAGGTTGTAGTAGGCGGACTCGACCCGGTCCTGCCAGCCGTACGTGCTGAGGCTCTGCCCGTAGCAGGACGACAGCTTGCCGCGGGGGTACCCGAAGTCGGGACGGTCGTAGAAGCAGAACCAGCCCCTCGGGCAGTCGACGTAGGCGGTCGTGTGTTCGGGCGGAGTGATGGTGACGACGAACCGGCCGTCGTCGTAGCTGATGTCGTTGGCGCCGACGAGCTTGCCGCCAGGATGTGCGGCGAGATACGCCGCGGCCGCGGCGGACACGGGCGCGGCCGCCGCCGGTGCGGCGACGGTGGCGATGCCGAGCAGGACGAGACTGGCGAAAGTCAGGGCACGGAACACGGCTGAACCCCCACGTTTCAGCGGACCGGGACACGGTGCGATGACCGCGTGTCACCCGCGGATCCCCCCGGACCGTTCGTGGTGCACGCCGTCGCGGCGACCGTATTCGCGACGCAGCGTGGTCACCATGGCCGCGTGCAGACTGTGCCATGAGTGAATGCCCTGGGGCGTCAGGGCAGCTCATCACGTCCGCCGAATTCATTGCGATTTATAAACCGGTCGTACGGACCGTAACGTCGGCGGGTGTGCACCCGGACCTGCGCGGCAGTGGTCGACGGCCACCGCCACACTGACGCACGGTGACGACCTGATGACCGGCCGCGGCGGCGCCGGCCGAATCTGCAAGTTGCAACGTGCTCAGTCGGGCAGGTCGTCCCAGTACGAGCGCAGGTACACGACCCGCCTGGTCTGCACGAAACTGCCGCCCGGTCCGCCGGACAGGCTCTGGTGCTCCAGCAGCCTCCCGGTGGCGGGGTCGAGGACCAGCACCTCGCGGGTGCCGTCCGGACCGTCCGCGCTGAACGCCTTGCCGGGCGCGCGCAGCTCGTCCACGGTGGCCTTGCCCTGGTAGGCGAGGTCCGGTGCGGCGCGCAGCATCCGCAGCACCGCGACGCGCTGCGCCGCGGTCAGCGGGTACGAGTCGCAGAGGTCCGCCACGCCGAGGATCAGCACCGACGCTCCTCCCGGGCGCCGCCGCAGCTCCAGCACCCGGCGCAGCTCATCGGGGTCGGCGCTCGGCGGCCCGGCCGCACCGCGCGGCGGCCCGGGCGGCAGCGTCTCCGGCGACGGCGCGACGTCGGTGCCGTGCACGACCCGCCGGCCCTGCGCGCCCATCGACCAGTCGAGCTGCTCGGTCACCTCGTTGACCACGCGGCGGTAGTCGGGGGCGGGGCCGTACACGGTCAGCGCGAAGTCGACGTGCGCCCAGTTGCCGGTCGGCACGTCGGTGCGGGCGGTCGCCTCGATGATGGCGTCGAGCTCGGCGACGGCGGGGGCGCCGCCCGTCGCGTTGACCGGCGGCGACGAGGTCGGGACGCCGCCGTCGCCGGACCGCCCCGGCGACGGGTGCGCGGCGCGGTCGCCGGCCCGCTCGGCGACGGCACCCGCCGCGTAGGCGACGCCGGTGAGCAGCAGCACCAGCAGCCCCGCCGCGACGGCGACGCGGGCGGTGCGCCACCGTGGACCGCGGCGCTGCGGGGCGGCAGCCGGTGCCGGGACGACGGCCGGAGGCTCGGGTGGCATCGCGTGCGGGCCGGGCGCCGGCCCGGGCTCCGGCGTCTCCGGCGGGCCGAGCCGTTCGAGGCACTGCGCCCAGTGCCGCACGTCCGGGCCGGTGCCACCGGCGAGGTAGACCGACCAGAGCAGGCCGTGATCGGTCGGCGGGGTGGTGCGCGGGTCGGCCGACAGTGCCGCGTCGCCCGGCACCGGCACGGGCAGCGCATCGGGCGCGCCGTGCTGCTCGGCATGGACCTTGCGCCGGCTCAGCTCGGCCGCGGTCACCCCCGCGTCGCGGAGCAGGTCCGCGAGAGCGCCGTACAGGTCGCAGCGGCTGTGGACGTCGGTGAGGTCGGGCCGGAACGCGGCGGCCCGGCGCTCGTATTCGGGGTGGTCGCGGCGCCACGCTTCGACGGTCGCGGTGTCCGCGTCGCAGGCCACGAGGTAGTTCACGAGGTTGACCAGCAGCGGCAGCCGGTCGCCCCGGTCGGTCTGCGACATGGTCGTGGCGTTGCTGCGGACGCGGGTCGCCATCTTCTGGTAGCTGGGGTCGCCGGCGGCGGCGCGCACCGTGCGCAGCCGCCGGGCGACCTCGGCGGCGGGGCCGTACCCGAGGACAGGGTCGACCGGCCGGCCCGGCCGCCGCGGTGGGACCGGCGGGCGCTGGTCTGGCATCGTTCCGGCTCGCTTTCAGGTCCGGTGCTGGCGGCCAGGGTGGTGACGTGGTTCGAGGAGGCGCCCTGCTCGTGGCTGCCGCAGGGCGCCTCCTCACCGGGTTCAGCGGTCTGTGCGGTGGTGATACACGCCGGAACGGACGGTTGCAGCCGTCTGCTGTGCATTCCGACAGGCGGCATATTGCCACCAGGGTCCAGAAGTCCGCCAGTCATGTGCGGGCCGCAATGTTGACAGATCGGCGAGGCCCGCCGTCCGGCGGTCCGGACCGGTCATTCTCCGGCGGGTGACCGGGCGGCGGAGTGACCGGCGCCGACCGGCCCATCGACACCTGCCGCATCGGCGTGTGTCACTGGCTTCCCCTCTGGCGGAACCGCGCCTGAGGGCCTTGGTCGGGCAGACAACGATGCGGTAACGTCGCCGCATTCGGTAACGCTGTGGTCACGCGGGCCGACGTGCTCCCGGTCCGGCCTTCTCAAGGGTTCAGCGGTCTGGGGACGGGGGCCTTCCGTTGCAGCGGGAGGCCCCCACTGCCTCGCCGCCCGGCGGGACCGGATCCGGTGGACCAGGCGCCCGGCGGCGGTGGCCACGACCAGCACCATTGCGCCGATCTGTGCGGGGCCGACGCCCCGCGCGAGGGCCATCGCCGCCAGTCCGAAGACCGCGGCGAGCACGGCGAGCACGGTCACCGCGTCGGCGGCGGCGTGCCACCGGCGCGACCCGGTATCGCCGTCATCCGGGTGATCGCCCGCTGGCGTCGCGTCATTGCGATCGTCCATCCAAACACTCCTCGATCAGCTGGTCCGTGCGGTGTGCCGCACGATTGACCCAGCGATGATCGAGGTGACGGTCCGTAGGCCGCAAGCGATCGAATGTCAAAGAATTCCGCATATCATCCGCCGCCGCCCGGGCCTTTTGCGCCCGAACGAAACATTGACGGATGCGCAGGTCCGGGCCGCATCGCGGCAGGCATTCCGGAGTATCGCGCGATCGACGCGATTTATAAATACGAGCACCCTGGGCGCTCATGCCATCATAGCGGCTTATGGCCACAGCGCATAGCGTCATGGCCCGGAAACGCCGCTGGCCGGCGGGAGAACCGCCGGCCAGTGCGAGAAGCGCGGGACGAGCTACCAGTAATGACGGCGCCCGGCGAGCGGGCGGCCGACGGCGCCCAGGATCCACAGCACCGCGCCCACGATCAGCAGCACGATGCCGATCGTCTCCAGGATGCCGACGTGCAGGAAAAGCCCGAGCAGGAAGAGGATCAGGCCAAGGATGATCATGTTCAGCTCCCGGGGAGGAGGGGCGTTGCTTGGACGTTCTTCAGGTACCCCTCCCCCGCCGCTTCTGAAACACGGGTCACCCCCGGCGCCCCCGGCGCGCCCGGATGTAGTCGGACACCACGTATCGGCCAAGGTCGTCGGCGTCGGGCGTGAAGACGCGCCCACCGCTGCGGCGGGCCACCGCGTCCACGAACCGGCGCAGGCCCGGGTCCTCCCCGAGCATGAACAGGTTGAGCACGGCGCCGTACCGGGTGAGCTGGTCGACCTCGTGCACGGTCGAGGTCACCGTCTCGCGGGTGGACGGCCAGTGGAAGTACGAGGTGCCGTCGTCGAGCAGGTGCGCGGTCGGCTCGCCATCGGTGACGACGAGGACCACGGGGTCGGAGCCCGGGTGCCGGCGCAGGTGCCGGCCCGCGAGCATCAGGGCGTGCTGCAGGTTCGTGCCCTGCACGTAGTCCGGCTCGACGGCGGCCAGCTCCTCGACGGACAGTTTCGTCGCGTACCGGCCGAACCCGATGATCTGCAGGGCGTCCTGCGGGAACCGGGTCGCCACGAGATGTGACAGCGCCAGCGCGGCCTGCTTCATCGGGCCCCAGCGGCCGTCCGCCATCATCGAGAAGGACAGGTCGACGCAGAGCGCCACGGCGGCGGACACCCGCCGTTCGGTCTCGGCGATCTCGAAGTCCTCGACGTCCAGCCGGATGGGCAGCACCGCGGTGCCGCCGGTGGCCTGGCGACGCACCGCGTTGCCGATGGTGCGCACCACGTCGATCGGCTGTTCGTCGCCGTACTGCCAGCGCCGGGACGCGCCGGTCAGCTCACCCGCGGCGCCGGCGTCGCGCAGGTCGTGCTGGCCTTTGCGGCCGGCGGACAGGTCGGCGAAGACGGTGCGCAGGGCGGTGCCGCCCAGCCGGCGCAGCGCCTTCGGGCTGAGCGTGAGCCCGTCGGCGCCGCGGGTGACCCACCCCTGCCGGCGCAGCTGCCGCTCCAGCTCCCGCAGCCGGCGCAGGTCGTCCGCGGCGGACCGGCCGAGCTGCCGCTCGACCGCCTCGACGTCCACGTCGTCGAGGGTGGCGCCGGGGTGCTCCTGGCCGAGCTGGTCGAGCAGGTCGTCGAGGTCGCCGATCTCCTCCAGGGCGCCGGCCGCCTCGCCGTAGCCCAGGTCGCGCTCGCCGCGCACCCGCTCGCCGCGGCCCCAGTTGAGGTCGGGGCGCAGCGCGCGCAGGTTGTCGGTGAGCGCGGCCATCTCCCCGGCGAGGCTGCCGAGGGACTGCTCCATCAGCGACTGCAGCTCCGCGCGCTGCTGCGGGCTCAGCGAGCGCAGCAGCCGCTCCCCGGCCGCGGCCCGGCGGGCGAGCGCGTCGACGAGCTCGTCTACGGAGCCGGGCTGCTCGGGGAAGAACTCGCCGTGCCGGGCCATGAACTGCGCGAACGCGTCGTCGGTGTTCTCGCCGCGGGCGTGCTTGCCGAGCAGGGCGTTGAGGTCCTGCAGCATCTCGCGCATGCGTTCCTGCGTCGCCGGGTCCTGCAGGGCCTCCTTCATCCCCTGGAACCGCTGGCCGAGCACGTCGTTGCGCAGCTGGTCGAGGATCTGCTCGTACAGCGCGCGGGCCTCCGCCGAGGTCCACTCGTACGAGGACAGCTCCGACACCGCCCGCGAGGTCGAGCGGGGCAGGTTGGCCAGCTGCGCCTCGGCGAAGCGGGCGTCGTCGGAGTCGACCTGCGCGAGGGCGTCGCGCTCGGTCGCGACGGCTTGGTCGAGCAGCTGCTGCGCGCGGGTCACGGCACCGTCGAGATCGCCGCGGCGCATCGCCTCGCGCCGCAGCCGGCGGGCCCTGGCCAGCAGGTCGTCGAGGCCGCGGCCACCGTCGGGGCCGTTGCGCAGCAGGTTGCGCAGCGCCTCGCGGAGGCTGCCGCCGTCGAGGACCTCGGCGCCGACCTGGTCGACGGCGGCGCGCACGTCGTACGGCGGGGCGAGCGGGTCGGGCCCGCCCCGCCACGCCCCGTAGCGGAACCTGTTGTGGCGCACGTGCTCAGCCTCCGTAGACGGTGCGGCCGTCCTCGGTGAGATCCTTGGACAGCCTTCTGGTGAGGTGCAGGCCCTCCAGCACGAATTCGATGCCGGCGGCGGCCTCGCCGCGGCTCGGCGCGTCGCCCAGGCCGAGGCGCTCCAGCACCTTGGCCAGGCCGGGCACGGTGCCGACCTGGCGCAGGATGTCGTCGGCGCCGGCCAGCTCGCCGGTCTCGATGACCTGGCCCTCGGCGACGAGGTCGGTGAAGCCGGACAGGTCCAGCCCGGCGAGCCGGGCCCGGAACGTGTCGGCGGTCGCGGTGCGCAGCAGGTGGGCGAGGATCTCGATCTCCCGGCCCTCCTCGCCGCTGTCGAACTCGACCTTGCCGCGCAGGGTGCTGGTGACCGAGACGGTGTCGCCGACCCGGGCGACCGGGTTGTCGTCGCCGAGCAGCCCGCCGCGGCGCAGCGCGGACGCGGCCACGGTCTCGGCGGCGGCGATGGCGAAGCGGGCGGACACGCCGGAGCGGGCGTCGACGGCCGGCGACTCGCGCACCGCGCGGGTGAACCGGGCGAGGATCTCCAGGACGTGGCCGGGGACCTGCGCGACGAGCTGCGCCTCCTGCTGGATCAGGTCCGTCTCCAGCTCCAGGTCCAGCGGGTAGTGGGTGCGGATCTCGGCGCCGAAGCGGTCCTTGAGCGGCGTGATGATCCGGCCGCGGTTGGTGTAGTCCTCGGGGTTGGCGCTGGCCACCAGCAGCACGTCCAGCGGCAGGCGCAGCTGGTAGCCGCGGACCTGGATGTCGCGCTCCTCCAGGACGTTGAGCAGCGACACCTGGATGCGCTCGGCGAGGTCGGGCAGCTCGTTGACGGCGAAGATGCCGCGGTTGGTACGCGGGACGAGTCCGAAGTGGATCGTCTCCGGGTCGCCGAGGGTGCGGCCCTGCGCGACCCGGATCGGGTCGACGTCGCCGATGAGGTCGCCGACGGAGGTGTCCGGGGTGGCGAGCTTCTCGCCGTACCGCTGGGAACGGTGCAGCCAGTCCACCGGCAGCGCGTCGCCGGCCTCGGCCGCCTGCCGCCGCGACGCGGGGGTGATCGGCTCGTACGGGTGCTCGTTGAGCTCGGAACCGGCGATCACCGGCGTCCATTCGTCCAGCAGCGACACGAGACCGCGGATGACGCGGGTCTTGCCCTGGCCGCGCTCGCCGAGCAGGACCAGGTCGTGGCCGGCCAGGATGGCCCGCTCGAGCTCGGGCAGGACGGTGTCTTCGTAGCCGACGATGCCGGGGAAGCGCGGCTCGCCGGAGCGCAGCTTGGCCAGGAGGTTGTCGCGCAGCTCCTGTTTGACGGTGCGGAACCGGTGGCCGCTCGATCGCAGCTCGCCCACGGTGCGGGGCAGGTCCAAAGGCTGGGTCACCGCTCGAACCTAGCGCGCCTACGTTTCCAGTGGCGAAACCTCCGGATCCGGATGCCCGCCCGGATCCGGGTGGCCGCCGCCGCGGACGCCCGGATCCGCGGGCCCACCGCCGCGGAACCTGGCCAGCAGCGCGGCGCGGACCGCGGCCACGGCCGGCGCCACCGGACCGGCCCGGTGGGCGAGGAACAACGTGTTGAGCGGCGGCACCGGCGGGTCGTGCAGCAGGACCAGCCGGCCGGCGTCGAGATCGGCGCGCACCAGGTACTCGGGCAGGACGCTGCACCCGGCACCGGCGAGCACCAGCGCGCGGACCGCGTGCAGGTTCGGCACCACGACGTCGGCGGTGCGCTGCTGCCGCTGGTCGAAGACGCTGCGCCAGTACCGGCGGATGATGGGCAGCTCCTCGGCGTAGCTGATCAGCGGCGTGCCGGCCGGGTCGCAGCGCCGGGCGGCGACGAGCACGAACTCCTCGTCGTAGAGCGGCTCCGCGCCGAGCTGCCGGCGGCGGGGGCGGCTGGTGAGCACGGCGAGGTCCAGCGTGCCGGCGCTGAGCGCGTCGGCGAGGTCGTCGGAGAGCCCGAGCGTGACCCGCAGCTTCAGGCCGGCCGCGACCAGCCCGGCGAGGGCCGGCAGGGCCAGGTCGGTGAGGAACTCGACGGCCCCGCCGAGGCGCACGGTGCCCTCCTCGGGCCGCTCGGCGACGCCGGCGAGGTCGTCCAGCGGCCCGGCGACCTGCCGGGCGAGCAGGTCCGCGGCCGGGGTGGGCGTGACGCCGCGCGGCTGCCGCACGAACAGCGGCCGGCCGAGCGCCGCCTCGAGCGCCTGCAGCTGGGCGGTGACGGTGGGCTGTGACAGGGCGAGCCGGCGGGCCGCGCCGGTGACGGAGCCCTCGCGGTGCACGGCGAGGAAGGTCCGCAGCAGGTCGAGCGGGATCGCCATAGGATCTTCTATGGTACGGCCATCGCATGCCTATTGGTGCCGATGGCACCCGGTGCGCCAGGCTGGCCGGCATGACCAGCATCCTGATCGTCCTGACCAGCCACGCGGCCCTCGGCGACACCGGCCGCAGCACCGGCTTCTACGTGTCGGAGGCCGCCCACCCGTGGGAGGTGTTCACCAAGGCCGGGCACACCGTGACGGTGGCGTCGGTCCTCGGCGGGGACCCGCCCCGCGACGGTGACACCGCCGGCCACGAGGAGTTCCTGGCGTTCCTCGGCCACGACACGCCGGCCGTCGCCGACGTCGACCCGGCCCGCTTCGACGCGGTGTTCCTGGCCGGCGGCCACGGCACCATGTGGGACTTCCCGGCCAGCGTGGCCTTGCGGTCGCTGGTGCGGCAGGTGTACGAGCACGGCGGCGTCATCGGCGCGGTCTGCCACGGCCCCGCCGGACTGGTCGGCGTCACGCTCGGCGACGGCGGGCACCTCGTGGCGGGCCGGGACGTCGCCGGCTTCACCGACGAGGAGGAGGCCGCGGTCGGCCTGAGCGGGGTCGTGCCGTTCTCGCTGCAGCAGCGCCTGGTGGCGCTCGGGGCCCGGCACACCGGCGCCGCCCCGTGGCAGCCGTGGGTGGTCCGCGACGGCCGCCTGGTCACCGGCCAGAACCCGGCCAGCGCCACCGGCGTGGCGGAGGCGATGCTGGACGCCCTCGGCCGGTAGTCAGCGGGTGCTGGCCGACCAGTCGCTGAAGCCGGTCCAGGCGTTGTCGGGGTCCTGGTAGTGGTAGTAGTCGTGCGCGGCGTCCCGGCCGAGCAGCACGAACGCTGCGATCAGCGCGGCCAGCACGCCGGTGACCGCGGTCGAGGACAGCACGCTGAACCACAGCGGCAGCACCTGGTAGAGGTGGGCCTCCTCGGCCGCGCCGTAGGCGAGCAGCGCGTTGTCGGGGTTGACGACCACGCCGAGCAGCAGCACCACCCCGGTGAGCAGGGCCGCGGACCCGACGAGCAGCCGGGTGCCGATGTGCCGGCGCGGGACGGCCGTCGCGACCCCGACCAGCAGCACGGCCATCCCGGCGCTCAGCACGACGGTGAGCGCCAGCCGGATGTGCATGCTGTCGATCTGCTCCTGCTCGCGGACGCTCCACGGCCCGTGCGCCGCGTAGGCCCCGCCGAACCGGGCGAGCAGCACCGCCGCGGCGAGCGTCTGCGCGGCGAGCAGGGCGATCGCGGCCACGACCAGCCAGAACGCCCGCCGCACCGGGGCGGCGGGGCGGCGGCGCGAGACGCGGTCGGCGGCCATCCCGTTCAGCATAAGCGGCGCCGGGGTGAGCGCTCATCGGCCGCGGCGCAGGAGTTCCAGCCAGGACCCGTAGCCACCCCACCGGGCGCCCGGGTCGTAGTCCTGGTAGTACCCGGCCGCCGCCGGCCGGCCCATCCGGACGAACGCGATGCCGAACAGCGCCACCACCCCGAACACCGCGACGGCGGACAGCGTCTGGAACCAGGCCGGGATCAGCGTCTCGAGCCAGGCGAGGGAGGCGGCGTCATCCGGGGTGACCGCGTTCTCGGGGCTGAACACCACGCCTAGGACGAGCGCGACACCGGTGAGGAGGGCCAGGGCTCCGACGAGGGTGCGGCTGGTGTCGGCGCGCCGGGCGACGGCGGCCGCGGCGAGGCCGAGCATGACCGTCAGGAGGGTGCCGACCAGCACGGCCACGGTGAGCCGCAGCTCGATGCTCGCGGCGACCTCGTCGCCGACGTCGAACGGGTTCGACGGCTTGATGGCCTGGTAGGTGGCGTCGAAGCCGGCCAGGAGCGTCGCGCCGGCGACGGTCTTGGCGAGGACGAGCAGACACGCGACGGCGGCCAGCCAGAACGCCTGGCGGACGGCGGCGGGTGGCGGGTCGAGCCGCGTGACGTCGTTCATCGCCGTGAGGATAGGCACCGCAGCCGGGCCGGGTGGGCCCGGTCACCGAACCGTGATCATCGGTTGACGATGTCGTCCCAGGAGGTGAACCCGCGCCAGCCGGCGGGCTGGCGCTGGTGCTGGTAGTACTCGACGGCGGGGTCGCGGCCCATCCGCAGCAGCGCGGCGCCGAGCAGCACGACGACGCCGGTGACGACGCTCGACGACAGCGCCGCGAACCACACGGGCAGCAGCCGCTCGAGGTCGGCGAGCTCCGCGGCGCCGGCGGCGAGGACCGCGTTGTCGGCGGCGAGGGTGACGCCGAGCAGCAGCGCGGTCGCGGCGAACCCGGCGGCGCCGGCGACGGCGGTGCGGGTCCGGGTGGTGCGGCGCGGGACGGCGAGCGCCGCGCCGGCGAGCAGCAGGGCGATCCCGGCGCCGAGGACCGCGGCGATGGCCAGCCGGGCGTGGACGCTGTCGACCTGGGCCTGCTCGGCGACTGACCACGGCCCGTGCGCCCGGTGGACGGCGCCGAACCGGACGAGCAGGACCACGGCCGCGACCGCCTGCGTCGC
The DNA here is from genome assembly GCF_000716715.1 of Dactylosporangium aurantiacum. Taxonomy (GTDB): domain Bacteria; phylum Actinomycetota; class Actinomycetes; order Mycobacteriales; family Micromonosporaceae; genus Dactylosporangium; species Dactylosporangium aurantiacum. The sequence goes on from NZ_JNYJ01000045.1 coordinate 19,761, forward strand.
GGCCAGCGCGAGTGCGCCGATGACCAGCCAGTACGCTTGCCGCACCGGCGCGCAGGGGCGCTTGCCGTCCGTCATCGACTTCAATGTACGACGCGCCCGCCGCCTCATCCAAGGGCTGTTTGCGGGGTGGTCGCGCGCCACGCGTCGGGGCGTACGGCAGGATGGACGCGACACGTCCGTTCAGCAGGTCCCATCCGCCGAGGAGTTTTCGCATGGCGCTCAGCAAGCCCGACGTCACCCTGCCCGACGGCCCGCCGCCGGCCGACCTCGTGATCGAGGACATCACCGTCGGTGACGGCGCCGAGGCGCGCCCCGGTCAGCAGGTCAGCGTCCACTACGTGGGTGTGTCGCTGTCGACGGGCAAGGAGTTCGACGCCTCGTGGAACCGTGGCGGCACCTTCGACTTCGGTCTCGGCCAGGGCCAGGTCATCGCCGGCTGGGACCAGGGCGTGGCGGGCATGAAGGTCGGCGGCCGGCGCAAGCTGGTCATCCCGCCGCACCTGGGCTACGGCAGCCGGGGCGCCGGCGGCGGGCTCATCAAGCCCAACGAGACCCTCGTCTTCGTGGTGGACCTGCTCGGCACCCGGTAGACCCGTTCACCGTCCACGGGGCCGGTATTCCCTACCGGACCCATGGACGGCAATGCGGTAATTCACAGCTGACACGCAGCCCACCTCGGACATCGAGATGGGATGCTGGACCATCGGCGTCGGCCGGCACTCTTTTTCACATGTCACAACGCCATAAAGGGGTGTGCAGATGACAATGCAGTCGGCGGCACCGCGCGCGAAGCGGATCCTCATGATCGGCGCACCCGGTGCCGGCAAGGGCACCCAGGCGCAGCTCATCGCGCAGCAGTTCGGCATCACCCACATCGCCAGCGGCGACCTGCTGCGCAGGAACATCGCCGAGGGCACGACGATCGGCCGCACGGTCGAGCAGCTGGTCAACAAGGGTGAGCTGGTCCCCGACGCGATCATCATGGACATGCTCCGCAAGCCGGTCCTCGCGGCGAACGCCGCCGGCGGCTACGTGCTGGACGGCTTCCCCCGCACGGTCGAGCAGGCCGAAGCGGCCTACCGCACCGCCGGGAACCTCGGCGTCGGCGTGCAGATCGCGGTCCACCTGGACGTACCGGAGGACGAGCTGATCCGCCGCATGCTGGCGCGGGCCCGCGGCGCCGACGACACCGTCGACGTGATCAAGCACCGGATCAAGGTGTACGAGGAGAAGACCCGCCCGCTGCTGGAGTACTACCAGCAGCGGGAGCTGCTCATCCAGGTCAACGGCGCCCGGCCGGTCGGCGAGGTGACCTGGTCGATCGTGGTGCAGCTGCAGCGCGCGTTCAAGCAGCGCCCGGCCGCGGCCCGCACCGCCACCGCGCCGGACCGCGCGGTCGCCTGACCACCCTGCCCGACAGCTGCCACGACGAAGGCCCGGCCGGGTTCCGGCCGGGCCTTCGTCGTCCGCTCAGCCGGCCAGCGCCGCCGAGACCACGCCGCGCGCTTCCTGCTGGATGCGCTCGAGGTGCTCCGGGCCCTGGAACGACTCGGCGTAGACCTTGTACACGTCCTCGGTGCCGGACGGCCGGGCGGCGAACCAGCCCGACGCGGTGACCACCTTCAGCCCGCCGATGGCGGCGCCGTTGCCCGGGGCCGCGGTGAGCTTCGCGGTGATCGGCTCGCCGGCCAGCTCGGTGGCGGTCACCTGCTCCGGCGAGAGCTTGCCCAGCACCGCCTTCTCCTCGCGGGTCGAGGCGACGTCGACGCGCGCGTACGCCGGGGCGCCGTGCCGGGCGACCAGGTCGGCGTAGTGCTCGCTGGGTGAGCGGCCGGTCGTGGCGATGATCTCCGCGGCCAGCAGGCACAGCAGCAGGCCGTCCTTGTCCGTGGTCCACACCTTGCCGTCGCGGCGCAGGAACGACGCGCCGGCGCTCTCCTCGCCGCCGAAGCCGACCGAGCCGTCCAGCAGGCCGGGCACGAACCACTTGAAGCCGACCGGGACCTCGACGAGGGTGCGGCCGAGGTCGGCGGCGACCCGGTCGATCATCGACGAGGAGACCAGCGTCTTGCCGATCGCGGCGCCCTGCGGCCAGCCGTCGCGGGCCGTGAACAGGTACTGGATCGCCACGGCCAGGAAGTGGTTGGGGTTCATCAGCCCGGCGTCGGGGGTGACGATGCCGTGCCGGTCGGCGTCGGCGTCGTTGCCCGTCGCCACCTGGTAGTCGCCGCGCTTGCCGATGAGCGACGCCATCGCGTTCGGCGACGAGCAGTCCATGCGGATCTTGCCGTCCCAGTCGAGGGTCATGAACCCGAACGTCGGGTCGACGTCGGGGTTGACCACCGCCAGGTCCAGGCGGTGCCGCTCGGCGATGGCGCCCCAGTAGGCGACGCTGGCACCGCCGAGCGGGTCGGCGCCGATGCGGACCCCGGCGGCGGCGATGGCGGGCAGGTCGATCGCGGACGGCAGGTCGTCGACGTAGGCGGCGAGGAAGTCGTAGCGGCCCGTGGTGTCGGCCGTGCGGGCCCGCGCGTACGGGATGCGGCGGACCTCCTTGAGCCCGCCGGCCAGCAGCGCGTTGGCGCGGTCCTGGATCCACTTCGTCACGTCGGTGTCGGCGGGCCCGCCGTGCGGCGGGTTGTACTTGAAGCCGCCGTCCTCCGGCGGGTTGTGCGACGGGGTGACCACGACCCCGTCGGCGCCGAGGTGCCGGTGGGTGAGGATGGCGTGGGACAGCGCCGGGGTCGGCGTGTAGCCGTCGCGGCTGTCGATGAGCACCTGGACGCCGTTGGCGGCGAACACCTCCAGGGCGCTGACCGTCGCCGGTTCCGACAGGGCGTGGGTGTCCCTGCCGACGAAGAGCGGTCCGGTGTACCCCTGCCGCGCCCGGTACTCGCAGATGGCCTGGCTCACCGCGACGATGTGGTCCTCGTTGAACGAGCGGCGCAGGCTGGACCCGCGGTGCCCGGACGTGCCGAACGCGACCTGCTGGGCGGGGTCGCTCACGTCCGGGTGCTCGGCGTAGTAGCTGGTGATGAGTCGCGGGACATCGACGAGGTCGGCGCGCTGCGCCGGTTGCCCTGCACGGGGATGGACGGACATACCGCATACGTTGCCATGTCCGCGTGGGCGCTGCGACACGACTGTCGTCATCACCGGAAACAATCCGCCATTACACTGCCGCGCGTCGATGTCCCCCTCACCCCAGCGAGGCGATGATGACCACCGCGGTGTCCATGTACTCCCGGGTCGGTGGCGGCCCGGCCATCAAGCTCGTGGTCGACCAGCTGTACACCTGGATCCTGCTCGACGAGGAACTGTCGCCGTACTTCGCCACGGTCACCGTCGAGTCGCTGAAGCGGCACATGGCCGCGCTGCTGGCGCAGGTGCTGGGCGGCCCCCAGGAGTACACCGGCCGGGAGCTCGGCGAGTCGCACCGCGGCCTCGGCATCACCGACGCCCACTACACCCGCGTGGTCGACCTGGCCCTCGCCGCGCTGTTCCTGGCGCACGCGCCGCGCGACGTGATCGCCGCCGTCGAGGACACCCTCGCCGCCGTCCGGGCCGACATCGTCGCCTGAGGCGCCGCACCGCGGTCCGGCGGCGCGTGGCATGATCCACACATGACGTGGATCGCGCCGGCGGCGCCACCGTTCGGAGGTTCGCTGGTCGCCGACGAGCGGACCCTGCTGGCCGGGTTCCTCGACTGGCAGCGGGCCGTGCTCGTCGGCAAGTGCACCGGCCTGACCGGCGAGCAGCTCGCCCTGCGGGCCTGTCCCCCGTCGACGCTGTCGCTGCTGGGTCTGCTGCGGCACGTCACCGACGTGGAGCGGGAGTGGTTCCACCACCGCTTCCGCGGCACGGCGGTGCCGTGGCTGTACCGGCGGGACGACGCGAAGGACGCCGCCTTCGACGAGGCCGACCCGGCCACCGCGGAGGCCGACCATGCCGCGCTGCTGGCGCAGTGGCAGTCCTCACGGCTCGTGGTCGCCGCCGCGCAGCTGGACGACGCGTTCGACGACCCCCAGCGGGGGCCGATGTCGCTGCGGGCCGTCCACCTGCACCTCATCCAGGAGTACGCCCGGCACAACGGCCACGCCGACCTGCTTCGGCAGGCCATCGACGGGCAGACCGGCTGAGCCGGGCAGACCGGCCGAGCCCGGCGGGTCACCGGCGGGCCGGCGGCGCAGCGCCCGCAGGGCGGGCAGCTCGACGAGGTGGTAGACGGCCATCGCCGCCAGCAGGCTGATCGAGAACACCGAGACCGTGGTCAGCGCGGCGACCAGCGGGTCGGCGTGGTGCGGCAGCAGCCCGAGCCGTTCGTAGCTCAGGTACGTCAGGTAGTGCACGAGGTAGAAGGCGAAGGATACCTCGCCGAGGTAGCGCAGCAGCGGCCGGGTCCACACGGTCGGCACGCCGTCCAGGTCGGCCCGGGCGGCCGCGGCGACGACGAACGCGACCGGCACGAGGGTCAGGGCGTGCTGGTTGAGCGGGTAGGGCACCGTGAGCGCGGCGGCGGCGCCGGTGCCGACGAGGACGAACGACCAGCGCAGGCCGGGGCCGCGCCACGCGCCGGCGCGCACGAGCAGCGCGAGCACGACACCGAGAGTGAACTCGGCCATGCGGACCGGCGGGAACATGTACCCGAGCCACAGCGCCAGCGGCCGCCCGGCCAGGGTGAGCAGGACCCCGGTCGCCAGGACGGAACCGGTCAGGGCGGCGGCGACGGCCCACAGGCCGCCGGGGCGCAGCCGGTGCAGCGCCCGCAGCAGCAGCGGGAAGCACAGGTAGAAGAACGCCTCGCAGGACAGCGACCAGCTGACCGGGTTGAGGGCGCCGAACACCGTCGCGTGCGGGAACCAGGTCTGGGTGAGGGTGAGGTGCGCCGCGAGCTGGACCGGGCCGGCGCCGCCCACGACGAGCAGGGCGGCGAGCGTGGTGACCAGCGTCGCCGGGTAGATCTTGCTGAACCGCCGCCACCAGAAGGCCCGGGCCGGCCCGGGACGGGCGGGGTCCCGCGTCGACCAGGTCAGCACGAAGCCGGACAGCACGAAGAAGAACGACACCCCGATCGCGCCGCCGTTGACCAGCAGGCCCCACACCACGGCCCGGACCGGTCGCGGCGCGACCAGATCCGGGTCGTAGAACAGCTCCAGGGTGTGCTGGCCGAACACGATGAGCGCCGCCGCCCAGCGCAGGCCGGTGAGGGCCGGCAGCCGGCTGTCACGGTTCACGTCTGATGTCTAGCCAGTCTTCCGGTGCGGCGCATGGCTCCCCGGGAAGAATTCACCCCGATGTGACCAGTGGTGACGTTGGGAATCCGGGTGGTTACCGGTTGTCGCGACGCTCACCACCGCGGGCGTCGCGCATCCCCAGCAGGCGCATCGTCAGCAGGCCCAACGCGATGACGACCAGACTGATGACGATGTTGTTGGCGATGGCGCCACCGCTCGGGCGCGCACCCTCGATCACCCATGGCGCGACGAACGTCCACACGCCGATCACCACCGGCACCCAGGTCAGGCCGTGCGTGCGGCCGTAGGCGACGGTGAACCCGGCGGCGAGCGCGACGACGACCGCCCCGCAGATGAAGTTGTTGACCGCGAGGTCGCTCTCGATGCCTGCGAACCCGATGATCCACGGTGACAGCGCGAGGTAGAGCCCGGCGAGCATCAGCCCGCCGTCGGTGACGTGCGCGGTCGGCGTCTCCGCCGCGCGGTCGTAGCGGGCTCGCAGCTCGAGGATGTCCGGGTGCTGGTCGAGGTCCGCGATCGGACGGGTCATGACGATCCCCTTTCCCTTCGTCGGAGAAAGATCCTCTAACCCGTATGACGGAGAACTAACACAAAACGGGTGGGCGCGGCGGCGGCGCTGCAGACGCCGTCCGCCGCACCCTTGGTTCGCGATGGGAGCCGCGAAAAGGGTGGGCATCACCTCCAGGTGGATCGATAGCCGTCGCGACCATAGGTCAAATTCGGGCGCTTGTCCCGGGAGCGCTCCCATGCCAGAATCAGCGCCACCTCGCGTCTGGGAGCCGACGGGGCACACGCAGCGACTGGCTTGAGCACCAACGCCGTCGCGCTGTGGCGTGCCCTTTCCCCGCCCAGAAACTTTCACGAGGAGCACCCCACACCATGACCACCCGGAAACACCGCTGGCTACGAACGGCGTCCGTCGGCCTGCTGGCCGCCGGCTCGCTGTTCGCCCTGCCGGCCGGGATCGCACACGCCGCCACCGGCTGTTCGGTCACCTATTCAGTCCGCAGCCAATGGTCGAACGGTTTCACCGGCGACCTGATCGTGAAGAACCTCGGCGACCCGCTGTCCAGCTGGAACGTCAGCTGGACGTTCGCCGGCAACCAGCGGCTGCAGCAGAGCTGGAACGGCGACTTCACCCAGTCCGGCAGCCAGGTCACGATCCGCAACGCGCCCTGGAACGGCAGCCTGCCGAGCAACGGGACCGTCAACCCGGGCTTCAACGCCAGCTACAGCGGCACGAACGTGGACCCGACGAGCTTCTCGCTCAACGGCGTCGCCTGCACCGGGCCGAACCAGTCGCCGTCGGTGGCCATCACCGCGCCGGCCGCCAACACCCGCTACACGGCGCCGGCGTCGATCCCGATCACCGCCACCGCCTCGGACCCCGACGCCGGTGACTCGATCGCCAAGGTCGAGTTCTACCACGACGGCCTGCTGCTGGGCACCGACACGACCTCCCCGTACAACTACACGTGGACGGGCGTGCCGAGCCAGACCGCCGCGTACCAGCTGCAGGCCAAGGCCTACGACAGCAAGGGCGCGGTGACCACGTCCACGGCGGTGCCGGTCTTCGTCGACCCGTTCGTCGGGCCGTCGATCGTGGCCACGCCGTCGCCGCTGACGGTGCCGGAGGGCGGCTCGACCGCGCTGTCGGTCAAGCTCAACCAGGCACCCACGGCGAACGTGACGGTGGCGGTCGCCCGTACCGGCGACACCGACATCACGGCGAGCCCCGCCTCGCTGACGTTCACCGCCTCGAACTGGAACGTGGCGCAGGTCGTGACCGTCGCCGCCGCCCAGGACACGGACACCACCAACGGCGCCGCCACGATCAACCTGACCGCCAGCGGCTGGGCCTCGGCGGCGGTGCCGGCGAACGAGAGCGATGACGACGTCGCCGGCGGCGTCTACGTGCAGCGCTTCCTCGAGCAGTACCAGAAGCTGCACAGCAACGGGTACTTCTCCCCGGAGGGCGTGCCCTACCACTCGGTCGAGACGCTCGTCGTCGAGGCACCGGACTGGGGTCACGAGACGACGTCCGAGGCGTTCAGCTTCTGGCTGTGGCTGGAGGCGCAGTACGGCCGCGTGAAGCAGGACTGGGCCCCGTTCAACAAGGCCTGGGACACGATGGAGAAGTACATCATCCCGACCCACGCGAACCAGCCGACCGGTGGCTACAACGCCAACGACCCGGCCGACTACGCGCCCGAGGCCGGGCAGCCCAGCCTGTACCCGCAGCAGGGCGGCCACCTCGACTCGTCGGTGAAGGTGGGTGTCGACCCGCTGTACCAGGAGCTGACCTCCACCTACGGCAACACCGACGTCTACGGCATGCACTGGCTGCTGGACGTGGACAACACGTACGGCTTCAGCTCGTGCACCCCGCAGGCCGGCTCGACGGTGTCGTACATCAACACCTACCAGCGCGGCCCGCAGGAGTCGGTGTGGGAGACCGTCGCCCACCCGTCCTGTGAGGACTTCCGCTTCGGTGCCAAGGCCAACGGCGGCTTCCTGCCGCTGTTCATCGACGGCACCCCGGCCAAGCAGTGGCGCTACACCAACGCCCCCGACGCCGACGCGCGCGCCATCCAGGCCGCGTACTGGGCGAACCAGTGGGCGACCGCGCAGGGCAAGGCCGCCGACGTGGCGGCGGTCGTGGCGAAGGCCGCGAAGATGGGTGACTACCTGCGCTACGCGATGTACGACAAGTACTTCAAGAAGCCGGGCTGCACCTCGACGGCCTGCGCGGCCGGCACCGGCAAGGACTCCGCGGCGTACCTGCTGAACTGGTACTACGCGTGGGGCGGCGACGCGGGCGGCCAGTGGTCGTGGCGCATCGGCTCCAGCCACAACCACCAGGGCTACCAGAACCCGCTCGCGGCCTACGTGCTGTCCAACGTCAGCGGCTTCGCGCCGCGCTCCCCCACGGCGAAGGGCGACTGGCAGACCAGCCTCGGCCGGCAGCTCGAGTTCTACCAGTGGCTGCAGTCCGCCGAGGGCGCGTTCGCCGGTGGTGCGACGAACAGCTACAACGGCAACTACTCGGCGCCGCCGGCCGGCACGCCGACCTTCTACGGCATGTTCTACGACGAGAAGCCGGTCTACCACGACCCGCCGTCCAACCAGTGGTTCGGCTTCCAGGCGTGGTCGGTGGAGCGGGTCGCGGAGTACTACTACGCGACCGGTGACGCCAAGGCCAAGACCATGCTCGACAAGTGGGTCGCCTGGGCCATCGCGAACACGACGTTCACCGCGAACGGCGATTTCAAGATCCCGGACACCCTGCAGTGGACCGGCGCCCCGGCCACCTGGAACCCGGCCAGCCCGGCCGCCAACACCAACCTGCACGTCTCGGTCGTCAGCTCCGGCACCGACGTCGGCATCGCCGCCGCCTACGCCCGCCTGCTGACGTACTACGGCGCGAAGGCCGACAACGCGGCGGCGAAGACCACGGCGAAGAAGCTGCTCGACGGCATCTGGCTGCACACCGACAGCAAGGGCGTCGGCATCCCGGAGACCCGCAACGACTACAACCGCTTCGACGACATCTGGTCCTCGACCAACCAGCAGGGGCTGTACATCCCGGCCACGTTCAACGGCGTCATGCCCAACGGTGACGTGATCGCCGCCGGCAAGTCCTTCCTGGACACCCGTTCCTTCTACAAGAACGACCCGAACTGGCCGGCCGTGCAGGCCTACCTGAACGGGACCGGCCCCGCGCCGACGTTCACCTTCCACCGGTTCTGGGCGCAGTCCGACATCGCCATGGCGATGGCCGACTACGGCCTGCTGATCGGCGGTTGATCGAGTAAGTGAGTGGTAGCGGCCGCCGCCTGGGCGGCGGCCGCTACGCCAGCGTTTCGACCGCCGCCTCGGCGCGGGCCTCCGCGCCGGCGTAGTGCAGCTTCCGGGCGACCCGCACGGCCTCCTCGGCCTCGTCCACCGCACCGGTCGCCAGGGCGTGGACCCGGCGCAGGTCCGGCTCGGCGAACCCGGTCTGCCCCGGCAGGCCACCGTCGAGCGCCTTCGTGGCGATCGCCGCCGCCTCCTCGACCCGGCCCAGCGTGAGGCAGGCGTCGGCGTGCAGCGCCTCCAGCCGGCCGAACCGGCGCATCGCCTCGCCCAGGTGGGTGCGCCCCCGCACGATGCGGTCCAGCCCGCGCTCGTCGCCGGCGCGCACCTCGGCCCAGCCGAGCAGGATCGCCGACATCGCCTGGTACTCCAGGTGCCCGCCCCGCTCAGCGAACCGCAGCGTGGCCCGGGCCGCCGTCGCGGTCGCCGGCGCGTCGTACCGGTCGGCGGCCACCGACGCGGCGTAGTGGCTGACGTACATCTCCAGGAACGGCTCGCCGACCCGCGTCGCCCGCTCCCGCGCCGCCCGCAGGTGCCGGGCGGCCGTGTCGTGGTCGCCGAGCATGCCGCACACCATCGCCGCGGGCGCCTGTGCGCCGATCACCGGGTCCCAGTTCGCGATCGGGAAGTCCGGCAGGTCACCGCCGGGCAGCGCGGCCAGCGCCGTGACGAAGCAGTCGCGGGCCTTGAGCAGGTCCAGCACCGCGAGCGCGGCCGCGCCCTCGTGCACCTCCGCGACGATCGACGCCCACGGGTCGGTGCTGCCGTGCTCGCTCGCCGAGCGGGCCATCGCGACCGCCCGCGCCACGTCACCCGACGCGGTGTGGAACGACGCGTACCCCCACAGCGCCGGCAGGATGTCCAGCACCGGCCGGCCACGCAGCCGGACCAGCAGCGGCTCCATCGCCGCGTACTGGGCGGCCACGAACGGCGCCAGGTAGCCGTCGGTCGCCTGGTGCATGTACGCCAGCCGGATCCGCAGGTCCAGCTCCGCGACGTCGCGCCGCTCGCCCGCCGGCGCGCGGTGCAGCACGCCGACCGCCTCCTCCAGCAGCGCCGAGGCCTGCTCGTGGGCGGTCTGCTCGTACGCCTCGCCGGCCGCCTCGACCAGCGCCGGCACCACGTCGAACGGCGACAGCACCGGCAGCGCGGCCCGCAGGTGCGCGGCCAGCTCCGGCACCGTGGCCAGCCCGGTGTCCCGCAGCGCCTGCGCCGCCCTGGCGTGCAGCCTGGCCCGCCGCAGCGGCCCCTGGTCCAGGTACGCGGTCTGCCGCACCAGGTCGTGGGAGAACCGCAGCAGCCCCGGGTCGTCGGTCGCGGTCAGGATCCCGCTGACCACGGCGGTGTCGAGCGTGTCGAACAGCGCCAGCTCGTCGATCTGCACGACCTCGCGCAGCACCGGCACCGACACGTCGCGCCCCAGCACCGACGCGACGGCGATGACTGCGTTGACCTGGCCGGGCAGCTTCGCCAGCCGGCGGCGGACCACTTCCTGCACCCGCACCGGCACGTGCTCCGGCGCCAGGGTGTGCTCGGCGACCAGGACCCGCAGCAGCTCCACCACGAAGAACGGGTTGCCGCCGGTGCGGTCCAGCAGCATCGCCACCGTCTGCTCCGGCACGTCGTCGCCGGTCACCTCGCGGGCGAGGGCGGCGATCCCGTCCGCGCCGAGGCCCTGCAGCGGCAGCCGCACCGCCGACGGGTCGGCGAGCAGTTCGCCGAGCGCGCCCGCGAGGGGCGCGTCCGGGGCCAGCTCGGCCTCCCGGTACCCGACCGCGAGCAGCACCCTGCCGCGCCGCACCGCCTTGGCGAACATGGTGAGCAGCACCGTGGACGGCGCGTCCAGCCAGTGCGCGTCGTCGACGACGAGCACCAGCGGCCGCTGGGTGGCGAGCCGGGACAGCCCGTCGACGATGCCCTGGTAGAGCCGTGACCTGGCCAGCTCCGGGTCGGCGAGGCGCTCGGCGGCCGGCAGGGGCAGCGCCTCCGACAGCGTCGGGTCCAGCACGGCGGGCAGGTTGCCGTACGGCGCGAACGCGACCGCGAGGGCCTCCGCCGCGTCGGGGGTGCCGGCGATGGCCCGCAGGATCTGCGCCCAGGGCAGGAACACCGGCGGCGCCTCCCCGTCGACCCCGGTGCCGGTGCCGACGAGGGTGTTCCTGGCGGCGGCCCGCGCGGCGAGCTCGGTGAGCAGGGCCGACTTGCCGATGCCAGGGCTGCCGGAGACGAGCAGCAGCCGGCCGCGGCCGGTGCTGGTGGCCTGGAGGAGCTCATCGACGGTGCGCAGCTCACGGTCCCGGCCGACGAGGCCGCTGTCTTCGTGGTCCTGGGCGCCCCCGCCGCTGACCGCGCCGCCGGCCCCTCCGCTGACCGCGCCGCCGGCCCCTCCGCTGACCGCGCCGCCGGTGACCCCTCCGTTGACTGCGCCGCCGACCGTTCCGCCGCCGGTTCCCCGCGCTGCCGCTCCTTCGCCGGACATTTCGGAAATGTCGGTGACGGCGGGGCGGATCGTCGCGCCCGGTGGCTGCCCACCCGCCGGTCCGTGACCCGGTCCCGGCCCGCCGGGGGCCGTCAGGTGCGGGGCCTGGCGCAGGATGTCCTGCTCCAGCTGCTGCAGCGCCGGGCCGGGCTCGATGCCCAGCTCGTCGACGAGTCCCGCGCGGGCCCGGCCGTACGCCGCCAGGGCCTCGGCCTGCCGTCCCGAGCGGTACAGGGCGAGCATCAGCTGCCCCCACAGCCGCTCCCGGTACGGGGCCTCGGCGAGCGCGCTCTCGCTCAGGTACGCCACCTCGGCGGCCCGGCCCAGGCGCAGCAGGGCCTCGGACCGCTCCTCGACGGCGATGAGCCGCAGCTCCTGCAGGCGGCCCCGCTCGGCGCGGGCGAGGGCCGAGTCGCCCAGCTCGGGCAGCGGGTCGGCGCGCCACAGCTGCAGCGCGTCGGTGAGCACCCGCAGCGCCTCGGCCGGGTCGGTGCCGGTGCGCGCCTGCTCGACCGCCGCGGCGAACCGGGCGGCGTCGACCGCGCCGGCCGGCACCATCAGCTGGTACCCGGGCGCGCGGCTGACGAGCACGGTCGAGCGGTCGCGGGCCGTGCGGCCGGGCTCCAGGGCGCGGCGGAGGCGGGAGACGTACGCCTGCAGGGAGGCGATCGCCCGCTCCGGCGGCTCGTCGGCCCACAGCTCGTCGATCAGCCGCTGCACCGACACGGTCCGGCCGGGCTGCATCGTCAGCATCGCCAGCACGGCGCGCTGCTTCGGGGTGCCGGTGTCGACCGGGCCGCCCTCCCCGACGACTTCGAGCGGGCCCAGGATCCGAATCTGCAGGATGCGAAACTCCCGGAACTCCCCTTCGGCCGCGGAGCGCGCTACAGCTCCACGGCGTACGACCCGTCGCCGAACGGCCCGAAGCCCGCCTTCTCCAGCAGTTCCGCGCCGTGCGCCAGAGGCGCCGCGACGAGCGTACGTGCCGGACCGGCCCGCAGGGCGTCCACCAACGAGATCAGCACCTGAACGGCGAGGTCGGTGCGTCCGCCCGGTGCCACGAGTCCGACCAGTCGGACGATGGTTTCCCCCGGTCGGACGGCAGCGAGCGCGGCCGCCGGCTGTTCGTCCCCGTCCGCCGGGTCGATGAGCTCCCACCACTCGAGCCCGTCGAACAGGAACTCGTCGACGACGGAGACGCCGAGCGCGTGCCGGGTCACGGCGCGCCGCCCGGCCGGCACCCGCCGTACCAGCCGCATGTCTTCTGCCACCGCCCCAGCAAACCCGGCCCGACTTGCAAACGACTTGCCGCGCCGCCCGGCCGCACCGCGACTGTGCGGTACGCCACGTGTCGCTTGGGACGGTCGCCGGCGTGACGCGTGACGAGTTGGTCACACTGCCTGGGCAAGCCGCCGGTCTGGAAGGGCCGTCCGCGGTAATCGCCGCTTTCCCGGCGCCGCGGCGGCCCGGGCGATAGCGTGGAACGGGCCTGGGGGCGACGCGGCAGGGGTGACACGCGTGCCGAAACCGATCGCGGCCGCACTGCGCCGGCAGTTCGCCTGGCTCGTCGTCGTGCTGCTGGGCGTGGCCGCGGCCCGCTTCCTCGCCGGCCACTCCCTCGCCGACGCGCACGACGGTCAGCTGCGCCGCATCGCCGACACGCAGCGCGCAAACCAGCGGCTGCTGCAGGACCTCACCGACGTCGAGACCGGCGTACGCGGCTACCAGCTGACGGGCGACCCGGCGTTCCTGGGGCCGTTCCACGCCGGCGCGTCGGACTACCCCGCCGCCCGTGACGCGGCGCTGCGCGCGGCCCCCGACGACCACACCAGGGTCCTCGTCCGCGACCAGGACCAGGCGGCGCAGCGGTGGCTGGCGCAGGTGGCACTGCCGATCAGCGCCCTGCCGCCGGGGCACCCGGGCCTCGAGGCGGACCGCAGCGCCCGCGGCCGGGAGCTGTTCGACGAGGTGCGCGCCGCGAACGCCGCCGTGGCCGGCGCGGTCGACCGGGCGCAGACGGCGGCGACCGCGGCCCACCGCACCGCCGGCACCGTCCTCGAGGCCGCCCTGGCCCTGCTGGCGCTGCTCTCGGTGCTGGTGGCGGTGCGGGTGTACCGGTCCGCGGCCCGGCTGCTGGCGGCGGAGGCGCGGGCGGTCGAGCAGATCATCGACGGCCTCGGGTGTGCCGTGCTCGTGTGCGACGCCGGCGGGCGCGTCGTGCACCGCAACGGGGTGCGGTTCGCGGGCCTGGACCCGTTCGGCGACGCCGGCGGGCATCCGGTCGAGCGGGCGCTGGGCGGCGAGGTCGTCGTCGGTCAGGAGGTGCCGCTCGCCCCGGCGCGGGCGGGCGCCGGCCCGCCGGTGCCGGTGGACGCGCGGGTGCTGGTCGACGCGCGCCCGCTGACCGACGGCTCCGGCAGGGTCGCCGGGGCGGTGGCCACCGCCGTCGCCGGCCCGGCGTCCGGGCCGCGGGTGGCGTGACGGCGGGCGGGGTGGCCGGGCCGCGGACGGCGTGACGGCGGGCGGGGTGGCCGGGCGGCGGGCCGGAGCGGCCAGGTCACGGGCGCACGGCGGCCCTGGCGGTCGTCGGGGTGTCGGCGGCAAGGGCGGCCTTGGCGAACTGGACGCACTCGTCGTACGTGTGCGCCGACAGCGCCTCGCGGACGGCCGGGATGCTGCGGGCCGCCATCGACAGGCTGCTGATCCCCAGCCCGACGAGCACGAGGGCGAAGTCGGGGTCGGCGGCCGCCTCGCCGCAGGCGCCGACCGGCTTGCCGGCCTCGCGGCCCGCGGCCGCGCACGCGGCGATCAGCGAGATGAGGGCGGGCTGCCAGGGGTCGAGCAGCTCGGCGAGGTCACCGCACATGCGGTCGGCGGCGAAGGTGTACTGGCTCAGGTCGTTGGTGCCGATGCTGAGGAAGTCGACGTCGCGCAGGACGGTCGGGGCGCGCAGCGCGGCGGCCGGGACCTCGATCATGACGCCGGCGGTGCGCAGGCCGTGCTCGCGGCAGGCGGCGGCGAACGCGGCGGCCTCGGCGGCGGTCGCCACCATGGGTGCCATCACCCACACGTCGGCCTCGGCGGAGGCGGCCGCGGCGGCGATCGCCGACAGCTGGGTGTCCAGGACCGACGGCATGGCGCGGGCGACGCGCAGGCCGCGGATGCCGAGGGCGGGGTTCGGCTCGCCGGCCAGGCGCAGGAACGGCAGTGGCTTGTCGGCGCCGGCGTCGAGGGTGCGCACGACGACCTTGCGGCCGGGCAGGGCGGCGAAGACCTGCCCGTACGCGGTCACCTGCTCCTCGAACGACGGCGGCTCGGTGCGGTCGAGGTACAGCAGCTCGGTGCGGAACAGGCCGACGCCCTCGACGTCGGCCGGCAGGTCGCGGGCCGAGCCGATGTTGGCCAGCAGCGCCACCGGGTGGCCGTCGGCGGTGGCGCCGGGGCCGGAGGAGGCGGCGCGGCGGTCCAGCAACGCCCGCTGCGCCTCGTTGACCGATTGCACCGACGCGTCGGAGATGCCGGTGCGCACCGTGCCGGACGAGCCGTCGAGGCTCACCCGTACGCCGTCCGCGACGTCCATGACGGCGGCGCAGCGCACCACGGCGGGGATGCCGAGGGTCCGGGCCAGGATGGCGGTGTGGCTGGTCGGCCCGCCCTCCTCGGTGATCAGGCCCAGCACGACGGCGGGGTCGAGGCCGGCCGTGTCGGCCGGGGCCAGGTCCCGGGCGACGAGGACGAACGGGTGGCCGGGCGACGGCACCCCGGGCATCGGCAGGCCCAGGCACGCCGCGACCAGCCGGTCGCGCAGGTCGTCGAGGTCGCTGACCCGCTCGGCGAGGTATCCCCCGGCCGCCTCGAACGCCGCACGGTGCTCGGCGAGGGCGGCGGTGATCGCGTGCGGCGCGTCGGCGCCGCCGTCGACCGCCGTGTCGACGGCCTCCAGGAGCGTCTCGTCGGCGGCCATGAGCACCTGGGCGCGCAGGACCTCCGCGGCGGTGGCGTCCGCGGCCGCGTCGGCGCGGCGGGTCAGCTCGGCGGTGACGGTGGTGACGGCCGCCCGGGCGCGGGAGCGCTCCGCGGCGATGTCGATGACCGGCGGCGCGGGCGGCAGCGGGGGCGGCGGGGCCAGCCGGTACACCGGCCCGGCGGCCCGTCCCGGGCTGACCCCGATCCCCCGCAGCTCGGACTCAGGCATCTTCGGCGTCCAGGTCCCGCTCCAGGAGCGCGGCGAGGGTGTCGACGGCGTCCTGGGCACCGTCGCCGTCGGCCTCCAGGGTCACCTCGGTGCCCTTCTTCGCGCCGAGCGACAGCACGGACAGCATGCTGCGGGCCGGCACCGGCTTCTTCTCGCCGGTACGGATGGTGACCTGCACCGGCTGCTCGGCGGCCGCGGCGACGAACAGCGCGGCGGGGCGCGCGTGCAGGCCGCTGGCGGAGCCGACGGCGACGGTCCGGGTGGGCATCGCGACCTCCTACGGTTCGATGGTGACCTTGATCGCCTCGCCGCGGGCCACGATGCCGAAGGCGTCGCGGACGTCGGCGAGGGGCAGGCGGTGGGTGATGAGGTCCGCGACGGGGACGGCGCCGGATGCGATCAGCCGCAGCGCCTCCTTGTTGTGGGCCGGGCTGGAGCCGTTGGCGCCGACGATGGTGAGCTCCCGGTAGTGCACGACGTTGGCGTCGACGGACACCACCGGCTTGTCCTTCGGCAGGCCGCCGAAGAAGCTGATTCTGCCCTGCCGGGCGGTCATCTGCAGCGCCTGCTCCTGCGCCGCGCCGGACGCGGCGGCGGTGATGACGACGTCGGCGCCGCGGCCCTCGGTGAGCTTCATGACGGCGTCGACGACGTCGGTCTCCGCGCCGCAGATCGCGGCGTCGGGGTTGACCAGGCCGGCGGCGAGGTCGAGGCGCTCGCGGTTGAGGTCGACGAGGAACACGCGGGCGGCGCCGCGGGCCCGGGCGAGCCGCACGTGCAGGCAGCCGATCGGGCCGGAGCCGATTACGACCACGTCGTCGCCGTCGCCGACGCGGGCCAGGTTCTGGCCGTTGAGGACGCAGGCGAGGGGCTCGGCGACGGACGCCTCGGCGTAGCTGACGCCGTCGGGGATGCGGTTGAGGCCGTCGACGTCCAGCACGTTGTGCGGCACGATCATGTACTCGGCGAAGCCGCCGTCGAAGTGGTACCCCATCGACACCTGGTTGGGGCAGACGGTCATCCGGCCGCGGGTGCACTCGCCGCAGCGCCCGCACGGGATCGCGGCGATCACCTGGACCCGGTCGCCGGCGGCCCAGCCGGCGACGTCGGTGCCGACCTCGACGATCTCGCCGGCGATCTCGTGGCCCATGACCCGGGGCGGCACGATGTGGTGGTGACCGTGGTTGAAGATCTTCACGTCGGTGCCGCAGGTGGAGCAGGCCCGGACGCGGATCTTCACGTCGGCGGGGCCCGGCGCCGGCTCCGGGGCGTCCTCGATGCGCACGTCGCCGGGGGCGTGGAACGTCAGTACTTTCACGTCTTCTCCAGGATGAGCAGGTCCAGCACGTCGGCGGGGTCGGTGGCGGCTCGCAGCCGCGCCGCCTGGTCGGGGTCCATCAGGATCTCGGCGAGGGAGGCGAGGATGTCGACGTGGCCGTCCCCGGCGGCGGCGATGGCGACGCAGACGCGCACGTCGGAGCCGTCCCAGTCGACGCCGTCGGGGAAGCGCAGCACCGCGAGGGCGTCGCGGCGCACGGACTCCTTGCTGTTGAGGGTGCCGTGCGGGATGGCGACGCCCTCCCCGACGTAGGTGGAGATGCTCCGCTCGCGGGCGAGCATCGCGTCCACGTACGCCGGGGCGACGGCGCCGACCTCGACGAGCACCTCGCCGCAGCGGCGGATCGCCTCGTCCCGCGATCCGGCCCGCTCGTGGAGCCGGATCGCGTCGCCGGTCAGCAGGTCAGCCACTGAGCTCACCGCCGCGCTGGACGGCGTTGACCACCTTCGTCACCGCGGGGTCGCCGATGAACACCTGGATGGGCACGATCACCTTGTCGGGGGCGCTGACCCGGGCCCGGGCGGCGAGGCCCTGGTGGCAGATGACGACGTCCGCGTCGGACGGGATCTGGTTCACCGGGGTGTGCTCGACGGTGACGGCGCTCTTCGACAGCTGCCGCCGCAGGGTGCTGGCGAGCATGACGCTGCTGCCCATGCCGGCGTCGCACGCGACGACGACCTTCTTGATCTCGGTGCCGTTGATGGTGGGCATGAGCGCTCAGACCTCCTGGCGGGCCGGGGTGGGTGCGGTGTCGGCCTCGGCGGTGTCCCCGTCGGCGTCCTCGGTGGCCGGTGGCTCGCCGCGGCCGAAGCCCAGCAGCACCGAGGCGACGGCGAAGGTGACCGCCGCGGAGATGGCGATGCCGAGCAGCACGACGAAGTAGCCGCCCTTCGGGGTGACCGCCATGTAGGCGAAGATGCTGCCGGGTGCCGGGGTCGCGACGAGCCCGGCGCCGGTGATCATGAAGGTGCCGACGCCGGCCGCGCCACCGGCGATCATGGCGAGGATCAGCTTGGGCTTCATCAGCACGTACGGGAAGTAGATCTCGTGGATGCCGCCGAGGAACTGCACGATGATCGCGGCCGGGACGCTGGGGCGCAGCGCGCGGGGGCCGAAGAGCATGAACGCCAGCAGCAGGCCGAGGCCGGGGCCGGGGTTCGACTCGATCATGAACAGGATGGACTTGCCCTTTTCGGCGGCCTCGGCGACGCCGAGCGGGCCGAGCACGCCGTGGTTGATGGCGTTGTTGAGGAACAGCACCTTCGCCGGCTCGACCAGCACCGAGGTCAGCGGCAGCAGGTCCTTGTCGACCAGCCAGTCGACGCCGGAGCCGGCCCGCTTGGTGAGCCACTCCACGACCGGGCCGATGCCGTAGACGCCGCCGATGGCCATGGCGCCGCCGACGATGCCGGCGCTGAAGTTGTCGACCAGCATCTCGAAGCCGGGACGGATCCGGTTCTCCACCAGGCCGTCGAAGAGCTTGAGGAGGTACGCGGTGAGCGGGCCGATGAGCATGGCGCCGAGGAACATCGGCACGTCGGCGCCGATGACGAGGCCCATGGTGGCGACGGCGCCGACGACCGCGCCGCGCTGGCCGTGCACGAGCCGGCCGCCGGTGTACCCGATGAGGACGGGCAGCAGCACGCTGATCATCGGGCCGACCAGCCCGGCGAGCTTCTCGTTGGGCAGCCAGCCGGTCGGGATGAACAGGGCGGTGATCAGCCCCCAGGCGATGAAGGCGCCGATGTTGGGCATGACCATGGCGGCCAGGTAGCCGCCCACGCGTTGCACGGAGGCCTTGAGGCCACCGCCTTGGACCTGCGGGGTGTAGGTCGACACGGGGTTCTCCTTCAGGAGGGCGGGCCGGAGCGCAGCAGGGGGCGGAGCTGGTCCGGTCGGGGGTGGATGGCGACGTGGTGACGGATCAGGTCGGCGGGGCCGGGCATGCGGCTGCCGGGCAGGCTGACCGCGGCGGCGCCCCAGGCGAGGCCCTCGGCGAGCGCCGCCGCGCCGCGGGCACCGGCGGCGAGGAACCCGGCGAGCAGGGCGTCGCCGGCGCCGACGGTGCTGCGCGGGCGGGCCACCGGGCAGGTGCCGGTGACGACCCCGTCGGCGTCGACGAGGACCGCGCCGTCGGCGCCGAGGCTCGCCACCACCGTGCCGGCACCCCACGACCGCAGCTGCTGGCAGGCGTCGACGACGTCGCCGAGGGCGGTCAGGGGCACGCCGACGACCTCGGCGAGCTCGTCCCGGTTGGGCTTGAGCAGGGTCGCCCCGGCCAGGGCGGCCTCGCGCAGGGCGGGGCCGCTGGTGTCGACGGCGACCCGGATGCCGGCGGCGCGCAGGCGCCGGCACAGCTGGGCGTACGCGTCGTCGGGCAGCCCCGGCGGGACACTGCCGCACAGCACGACCCAGTCGGCGCTGCCGGCGCGGGTCAGGACCCGGTCGGTGATCTCGTCGAACTCGGCCCGGAACATGGCCGGGCCGGGCTCGTTGACCTTGGTGACGGTGCCGTCGGGCTCGGCGAGGGTGATGTTGGAGCGGGTCCGGCCGGTGATCGGGACCGCGAGGACCTCGACCCCTTCGGCCTTGAGCAGGCGGACGAGCTGGCCGCCCTCGTCGCCGCCGCACGGCAGGACCGCCACGGACGGCACCCCGTTGGCCAGCAGCGCCCGGGAGACGTTGACGCCCTTGCCGCCCGGGTCGAGGTGGGCGGCGGTGGCGCGGATGACCTCGCCCCTGGTCAGCGCCTCGACCTCGACGGCGCGGTCGAGGCTCGGGTTCAAGGTGACGGTGACGATCATGCGCGGGTCACCCCCGCGCCCGTGGCCGTGCCCGCACGGCGGGCCGCCGGGCGGGTCATGCGCGGGTCACCCGCACGCCGGCGGCCTCCAGGTCGCCGACGAGGTCGCTGTCGGCGACCGTGTCGGTGATGAGCAGGTCCAGGTCGGCGAGCTCGCCGAAGCGGGCCAGGTAGTCGTTGCCGAGCTTGGTGTGGTCGGCGAGCAGGACCGTGCGCCGGGCGGCGCGGATCATCGCCCGCTTGACGGCGGCCTCGGCCGGGTCGGGGGTGGTCAGGCCGCGCTCGACGGAGATGCCGTTGGTGCCAACGAACGCCACGTCGACGTACAGGTCGGCCAGCGGGCGCAGCGACCAGTCGTCGACGGTGGCGAGGGTCTTGCCGCGGACCCGGCCGCCGAGCAGCAGCACGTTGAGGTTGGCGCGGATCCCGAGGGTGGTGGCGATGACCGGGGAGTTGACCACGACGGTCAGCTCGCGGTCGGCGGGCAGCAGCTGCGCCAGGCGGGCGGTGGTGGTGCCGGCGTCGAGGATGATCGCGCCCTCGTCGGGCACCTCGGCGAGCGCGACCTTGGCGATGCGCTCCTTCTCCTCGATGAGGACCGCGTCGCGGGCCGCCAGGGCGGGCTCGAACCCGATCCGCTCGACCGGGATCGCCCCGCCGTGCACCCGGCGCAGGACCCCGGCCCGTTCCAGCATGGTGAGGTCCCGGCGGATGGTCTCCGACGTCACGTTGAGCTCGTCGGCGAGGCCGGCGACCTCGACCCGGCCCTGCGCGCGGGCGATCCGGAGGATCTCCTGCTGCCGTTCTTCGGCGTACATCGTGTGGTTTCACCGCCGTTTCGTTTTGCTTGTGCTTTGTTTACGCCCGCTTTTGTTGGAAGTCAAGAGTGGCCCCACCACGAACCAGACGACCAGCACGAACGTGACCTGGCCGGCGCCGGCCTTGAGCGCGAGGGTGCGCGCCGGGTCCCCGATCCACCAGATCCCGGCGCCGAGCAGCGCGCAGGTGATCGCCCACGCGACCGCCGCCAGCCGGAACAGCCGCCACTCGTGTGCCCGTTTGTCTGCGGGCTTCTCCGGTTTCGGGCCACCGGCGAAGCGGTACGCGAACCGCGCGTCGGCCCAGCGCACCATGGACGGCCCGAACGCGACGGAGAACCCCAGGTACAGCGCGGCGAGGGCGTGCCGCGACCCGGCCGTGGCGCCGCCGGCCAGGTCCGCCGCGCAGGCGACGAGCAGCACCAGGTCGACCACGGGCACCGCGGCGAGCACCACCGCACCGGCCCGCGGGCGGCGCAGCGGGTACCGCAGCAGCAGCCCCACGGCGAGCACGACCCAGAACGCGATCTCACAACCGATGATGAATCCGATGACCATGTCCAGAGCGTCGCGTGCGACCCGGCCGGCCGCGTCGGCCGTGGCGACGGCCCGCGCGTACATCCTTCGTCGCATACCGCCCGCCGCGTCCGGGATGGTGGAATCGGCGGCATGAAGGGACGCGCCGTCGACCTCGCGCTCGCCGGGGCCGGGCTCGGCCTGGGGCTGCTCATGTTCGCCGCCGGGCAGTACCACGCCAGGGCCGGCGTCGGGTGGCTGGTGCCGCCGCTGGTCGTGTGCTGCGCGGCGCTGCTGCTGCGCCGTACCGCGCCCCTCGCCTCGGTGCTGATCGGCACCGCCGCCGTCACCGCCGACGTGGTGGTCGGGCCGTCCCTGGCCACGCCGCTGGTCTACACGCAGGTGCTCTACGACGCCTGCGTGCACGGCCGGCAGTCCCTCGCCCGGGCGCTGCTGGCGTGCTCCGTCGTCGGCTCGGTGGTGACCGCGGTCGTGGCCCTCGTCGTGTACCGCGACGTGCAGGCCCTCGGGCTGGCGATCCTGCTCGCGCTGGTCACCGTCGTGCCGGTGCTCACCGGCACGCACGTGCGCCACCACCGGGAACAGGCGCGGGTCGCCCGGCAGCTGGTCCGCCTCGCCGAGCTCGACCGGGCCAACGCCGTCGCCGGCGAGCGCGCCCGGATGGCCCGCGAGCTGCACGACGTCATCGCCAACCACCTCAGCGCCGTGGCCATCCACGCCACCGCGGCGCTCAGCGCCGACCTCGGCCCCGACGGCACCCGCGACGCGCTGCGGGTCATCCGCGAGAACAGCGTGCGCGGCCTGGCCGAGATGCGCCAGCTCGTCAGGTTCCTGCGCGACCCTGGCGGCGGGTCGGCCGCCGAGGACGTCACCGCCGGGCTGGCCGACCTCGAGGACCTCGCTGGGCGCGCCCGGCGCTCCGGTCTCGCCGTGGCGGTGTCGGTACGCGGTGAGCCCGCCGACCTGCCGACGTCGGTGGACCTGGCCGCCTACCGCATCGTGCAGGAGTCGCTGACGAACGCCCTGAAACACGGCGACGGCGGCCCGGTCACGGTGTCCGTCGCGTACCAGCCGGCGGCGGTGGACATCAGCGTCGCCTCCCCGCTCGCCGGCCGGCCGCCGCGGGCCGACGGGGCCGGCGCCGGCGTCATCGGCATGCGGGAGCGGGCCGAGCTGCTCGGCGGCTCGCTCGACGCCGGCCCGCGCGGCGGCGACTGGCTGGTCACCGCCCGCCTCCCCCGCGAGGTGCGCGTATGACCGTGCGGGTGCTGGTGGTGGACGACCAGGACGCGGTGCGCGCCGGCCTGGTGCTCATCCTGGGCGCCGCGCCCGACGTCGAGGTGGTGGGCGAGGCCGCGGACGGGCTGCGGGCCCTCGAGCTGGCCCGCGAGCTGCGCCCCGACGTCGTCGTGCTGGACGTGCGCATGCCCCGCCTCGACGGCATCGCGGCCACCCGCGAGCTCGTCGCCCTGGGCGTGCCCGGGGTGCTGATCCTGACCACGTTCGACCTGGACGAGTACGTGTTCGGCGCGCTGCGCGCCGGCGCGGCCGGGTTCCTGCTCAAGGACGCCGAGGCCGCCGACCTGCTCGCCGCGGTGCGCGCGGTGGCCCGCGGCGACGGCGTCATGGCGCCCGCGGTGACCCGGCGGGTCATCGCCACGTTCGCCGGGCCGCCGGTCCCGCCGGTCGACCTGGACGGCCTCACCGACCGCGAGCGCGAGGTGCTGCGCTGCCTCGGCGACGGGCTGTCCAACGCCGAGATCGCCGCCCGGCTCGGCATCGCCGAGGCCACCACGAAGACGCACGTGAGCCGGGTCCTCGCGAAGCTCGGCCTGCGCAGCCGGGTCCAGGCCGCCATCGCCGCCCAGGGCCTCGGCGGAGGCTGAGGCCCTGGGCGGCGGCCGTCAGTGCGCGGTCAGCGGCGCCGACGACGGGGTGATCGGGGCCGGGAGCCGGCCGCCGCCGCCCAGGTACTGGTGGACCGCCGCGGCCGCGGAGCGGCCCTCGGCGATCGCCCAGACGATGAGCGACGGGCCGCGGCGGGCGTCGCCGGCCACGAAGACCCCCGGGGCCGACGTCTGCCACCCGGCGTCGGTGTCCAGCGTGCCGCGCCGGTTGCGGGTCAGCTCGGCCTGCTCCAGGTGCGGGCCGGGCTGGGTGCCGGCGAAGCCGATCGCCAGCAGGGCCAGGTCGGCCGGGATCTCGCGGTCGGTGCCCTCGACCTCGGTCAGCGTGAACCCGGGGCCCAGCACGACGTCCACCAGCTCGACGGCGCGCAGCCGCCCCTGCTCGTCGCCGATGAACCGGCGGATCGCGCAGCCGTAGTTGCGCTCCCCGCCCTCCTCGTGGGCCGAGCCGCTGCGCAGCATGATCGGCCAGGTCGGCCACGGGTTGCGGGACGCGTCGCGCTGCGGCGGCGGCAGCGGGGCGACCTCGACCAGCTGCACGCTGACGGCACCCTGCCGGTGCGCGGTGCCGAGGCAGTCCGCGGCCGTGTCACCGCCGCCGACCACGATGACGTGCCGTCCGGCGGCGGTGATCGGCGGGGCGTCCAGCGTGCCGGCGACGACCTTGTTGGCGCCCTCGAGGTACTCCATCGCCTGGTGGATGCCGCTGAGCTCGCGGCCGGGGGTGTCCGGCACGTCGCGCGGGTCCAGCGCACCGCAGGCGAGCACCACGGCGTCGTGCCGCTGGCGCAGGTCGGCCAGCGAGACGTCCACGCCGACCTCGCAGCCGGTGACGAAGGTCACGCCCTCCGCCGACATCTGCGCGAGCCGCCGGTCGATGTGGTGCTTCTCGAACTTGAAGTCCGGGATGCCGTAGCGCAGCAGGCCGCCGGGGGCGTCACCGCGTTCGTACACGGTGACCGCGTGCCCGGCGCGGGCCAGCTGCTGCGCCGCCGCGAGACCGGCCGGGCCGGAGCCGACGACGCCCACGCTGTGGCCCGACGGCGGCGCCACCGGGAAGGGCGGCAGCGGCCCGTCGTCGGTGACGTGGTTGATGATCTCGACCTCGACCTGCTTGATCGTGACCGGGTCGTCGCCGATGCCCAGGACGCAGGCCGCCTCGCACGGTGCTGGGCAGAGCCGGCCCGTGACCTCGGGGAAGTTGTTGGTCGCGTGCAGCGTGTCGGCGGCGCGCGCCCACTCCCCGGTGCGGACCAGGTCGTTCCAGTCCGGGATGAGGTTGCCCAGCGGGCAGCCGTTGTGGCAGTACGGCACGCCGCAGTTCATGCAGCGACTGGCCTGCTCGTGGATCAGCTGCGGGTCGGCGCGCTGGTACACGTCGCGCCAGTCGGTGACCCGCTCGGGCACCGGCCGCAGCAGCGGGAGTTGACGACCGTACTTCAGAAAGCCAGTCGGGTCTGGCACAGCTGTCCCTCCACCGTTGCCTGGCGGTGCGAACGGAAAACATTCGGTGGGACAGCATTGGCCCGGTTGGTGCGTGCGACCGCGCACGGCCGCGGAAGGCACCTTAGCCGTTACGCCCGTACCCGCCACAAGGGGTCGGCGCTGCCCAATGCGCCACACCCTGCTATGGCCGGGCCCTGGCGGGCTTGACATGTGACCTATTGGTCACATAACTTCGAGTAGTGGATGACGACGACCGCGTCTTCAAGGCCCTGGCCGATCCCACCCGCCGGTTCCTGCTCGACCTGCTCTTCTCGCGTGACGGCCGCACGCTGACGGAGCTGGAGTCGGAGCTGGAGATGTCGCGCTTCGGAGTCATGAAGCACCTGAAGGTCCTCGAAGAGGCCGGACTGGTCGTGACCCGCCGGATGGGGCGGGAGAAATTGCACTTCCTCAACCCGATCCCGATCCGCCAGGTGCACGACCGGTGGATCGACAAGTACACCGAGCACCACGCCACCGCACTGCTGGAACTGAAGGCCGAACTCGAAGGGGACGAGCAATGAGCAGTACGCAGGTCTACAGGATTCACATCAAGGCGAGCCCGCAGCGGATCTGGGACGCGATCACCACCCCGGAGTGGACGTCGCGCTACGGCTACCGCGGCGAGAACCACATGGAGCTGCGCCCGGGCGGCGCGTTCCGCGGCATGTCGAACGCCGGCATGATCGCCGCCGGCGCCCCGGAGCTCGGCGTCGACGGCGAGATCGTCGAGGTCGCCCCGCCGTTCCGGCTGGTGCAGACCTGGCGGATGCTGATGGACCCCGACCACGTGCCCGAGGGCTTCACCCGGCTCACGTACGAGCTGAAGGAGGGCAAGGACGGCATCACCGCGCTGACCGTGACCCACGAGATCGGCGACGAGGCCGGCCTGGCGCAGCTGCTGTCCGGGGAGCTGGAGGACATGGGCGCCGGCGGCGGCTGGCCGTGGATCCTCAGCGACCTCAAGTCGCTGCTGGAGACCGGCAGCGCGATGGCGGGCTGAACGGTGGGCGGGTGCCGGCCCACGGGCCGGCACCCGCCCACGTCGGACATCCGGCGATCCACGAGACATCCCATGTATCTGCCAGCGAGGCACACATGATCACGGGTACTCTCGGACACTGCAGGCATTGACGAAGGCAGACGTCCAATGTTAACTGCTTGTCACATGGAAGGGTCTCGACGGCGCGAGGCTCCCCGCACCCGGATCGAAGGAGAGTTTCCGTGGGCAAGCCCCGCCGACTCGCCCTCCTGGCGGCCGCCACCGTCCTGTTGGGCACGTTCGTCACCCTGATCCACGGCCCGAACGCCACCGCGTCGACGACCGACGAGGTGTTCAATCCCGGCACCGGCGCGCTCGACGTCAACTACGCCGGCTACCTGGGCAGGCACGACATCGTCGCCAACAGCCCGCAGACCAACCCGCTGCACGGGCTCACCGTCGGCAACGGCAAGACCGGCGCGATGGTCTGGAACGCCAACGGCCTCACCATGCAGGTCTCCGGCGTCGACCTGTCGCCGCAGTCCGCGTTCGCGGCGGGCCTGGTGAACCTCAACACCAGCCCTGGTCTGGACACCGGCGTGAGCAGCTACCAGCAGCGGCTGTCGCTGTACGACGGCACGCTGACCACCCGGTACGACACCAACCGCACGGTCACGATCATGGGGGTGCCCGGCTCCGAGGTCATGGGCGTGCACGTCGAGGACTCCCGCACCGGCCTGGGCACCACCACGCTGGACCTGAGCATGTGGGACCCGGCGACGGTCACCAACAGCGCCGACGTGCCCAACCTGGACACCTGGAAGCAGGTGAGCACGTTCGCCGACGCGAGCGCCGCCGGGCTCAGCCGCGGCCAGAGCGACCCGAACAACTTCGGCTACACCCTGGCCGCCACCGTCGAGGGCGCCGCGTACAGCACGCAGGTCGTCAACGGCACACGGGTCCGCTTGAGCATCACCCCGAGCGCCGGCTACACGATCTGGTTCACCGCCGCGAGCCGGGTCAACTCCCCCGGCGCCAACTCCGTCACCCAGGCCCGCAACCAGCTCAGCGCGGCGAAGAGCACCGGCTACCTGAACAACCTCAACGCCTACCGCGACTGGTGGCACGCGTTCTGGGCGAAGTCGTTCGTGCAGTACAGCGGCGCCGCCGGTACCGGTGACTATCTCGAGAACGTCTACTACCTGGCGACGTACATGATCGCCGCCGGCGGCTACGGCAACTACCCGTTCCACTTCATCAACGGCGTGTTCCGGGCGACCGAGGACCGCACCAAGTGGAGCAACGGCTACTGGTACTGGAACCAGCGCGACGTGTACAACTCGTTCCTCGCGTCCAACCACGCCGACCTGTTCGCCACCGAGAACCGCCTCTACAGCCGCAACCTCACCGCGTTGAAGGCCTACACGCAGACCAGGTACGGCATCGACGGGCTGTGGGTGCCGGAGACGATGGGCTGGGACGGCAACGCCCGCGGCACCGTCAACAGCGACTACGTCAACGACATCTACTCCACCGGCACCGAGGCCGCGTACAACATGTACCTGCAGTACCGGTACACGAACGACCTGGCCTACCTGCAGAACACCGCGTACCCGTACATGCGCGAGGCGGTGAAGTTCTACCAGTCGAAGCTCAGCTACGACGCCGGCACTGGCCGCTACTCCATGGCGACGTCCAACGCGCACGAGACGTACTGGGACGTCAAGAACGCCATCACCGACCTGGCCGCGGTGCGGCTGCTGTTCCCGCTCACCATCCAGGTCAGCAACCAGCTCGGCCTCGACGCCGGCCTGCGCGCCGGATGGCAGAACGTGCTGGACCGCATCGAGCCGTACAAGACCAGCAACGGCGCGTGGCTGCCGCACGACCCGCCGGCGCCGGCCCAGCAGCGCAACGGTGAGAACGTCACCGCGGAGCTGATCTGGCCCTACGACCTGACCGGCATCGGCGCCGCCGACTACCAGACCGCGCTGAACAGCTGGAACACCCGGCCCAACCCGTACAGCAACGTGTGGGCCAACGACGCGGTGCAGGCCGCCCGGCTCGGCCTCGGCGACCAGGCGCTGCAGGGCATGAAGCTGATGCTGCAGCGCTACCAGAACTACCCCAACGGCATGACCAACAACACCAACGGCGTCTTCGAGTACCTCGGCGTGCACCTCGCCGCGATGAACGAGACGCTGCTGCAGTCCTACAACGACAAGATCCGGGTCTTCCCTGCCGCGCCCAACGACACGAACTTCGTCGGCCGGTTCACGCTGCTGGCCAAGGACGGCTTCCTGGTCAGCTCCGAGCGGGAGGGCAACGAGACCAAGTACGTGGGCCTCAAGAGCCTCTACGGCAAGCAGGCCCGGGTGGTGAACCCGTGGGGCACCGCCGAGATCCGGGTCCGCCGCGCCTCCGACAACGCGACCCTCACCACCACGACCGCCGGCGAGGTCACCTTCGCCACCGCCGCCAACACCGTGTACGTCGTCGAGCGCACCGCCAAGCCGCTGACGTCGTACACGTCGACCTCGCTGTCCGGCACCGCCAACACCGGCGTGAAGTCGCTGTCCGGCACCGCCTCCACGCTCGGCACCGGCGGACCCGGCACCCCGGGACTGGTCAACGACACCGCGCTCACCTACGACGCGAACTGGTTCCACACCACCGGCCGCGGCTACGGCGACTACAACGACGACACCCACCACTCCACCACCGTCAACGCCGCCGCCAGCTACACCTTCACCGGCACCGGCGTGGAGCTGCTGTCCGAGCGCTTCAGCGACATGGGCAACGTCGACGTGTACATCGACAACGCCTTCCAGGCCAACGTGAACCTCAACGTCGCCGGCGCCCGCCAGGTGCAGCAGGTGGTGTACACCAAGACCGGCCTGGCCAACGGCAGCCACACGATCCGCATCGTGAACAAGACGACGTCGGTCGGCATGGTCGACGCGCTGCGCGTCATCACCGGCGGCACACCCCCGGCCGGCGGCTCGACGCTCATGGCGCAGGTCAACAGCCGGTACGTGACCGCCGGCGCCGGCCCGCTCATCGCGAACCAGACCGCCGCCGGCACCGCCGAGCAGTTCGAGGTCGTCGACCTCGGCGGCGGCAACGTCGCGCTGAAAGCCAGGTTCAACGGCCAGTACGTGTGCGCGGAGAACGCCGGCGCCAACCCGCTCGTGGCCAACCGCGCCGCGATCGGCGGCTGGGAGACGTTCAAGCTGATCCGCAACCCGGACGGCACCGTCAGCCTGCAGGCCACCGTCAACAGCAGGTACGTCGTCGCGGAGAGCGCCGGTGCCGCCGCCCTCATCGCCAACCGCGACGCGATCGGCCCGTGGGAGAAGTTCATCCTCACCACGGCGTAGGTTCCCCGCCGGGTGGGGCCCGCCAGCCCCACCCGGCGCCTTCCGGAAGGACATCTCACCGCATGAGACTCACCCGACGCGGGTTGCTCGGCGCCTCCGCCACGGCGCTGGGCCTGTCCGTCGTGCCGTTCGCGCTGCGCGACGCGGCCGCGGCCGCCGGCCCCGCATCGAACGTCCACGTCTTCTACTACCCCTGGTACGGCACGTACCGGCACTGGGACCAGGGCGGGCACACCCCGCCGACCGACATCGGCGCCAACTACTACCCGGTCCGCGGCGCGTACAACTCCGGCGACCCGGCCGTGCTCGAGCAGCACATGACGTGGATCGCGCAGGCCGGCGCCGGCGTCGTCGTCACCAGCTGGTGGGGGCAGGGCTCCTACGAGGACACCCTGGTCCCCGGGATCCTCGACGCCGCCGCCCGGCACGGCCTCAAGGTCGCCTGGCACCTGGAGCCGTACCCGGGCCGCACCGCCGCCTCGACCGTCGCCGACATCAACTACCTCATCGCCCGGTACGGCCCGCACGCCGCCTTCTACCGCGACGCCCAGCACGGCAACCGCGGCGCGTACTACGTGTTCGAGAGCCTGCGCATCGCCGACTGGTCCGCCCTGGCGCAGGTGCGCGCCACGTCGATCGTGCTGGCGCAGACCACCGACACCAGCAAGGTCGCGAACTTCGGCGGCATGTACACCTACGACGGCATCGCCGCGGCCACCGCCCCCGGCTGGGCGGACGCCAACGCCTACTGCCGCGCCAACGGCCTGGTCTGGGCGCCGTCGGTGGCGCCCGGCTACATCGACGACCGGGCCGTGCCGGGCAACACCACCCCGACGCTCGGCCGCGACAACGGCGCCGCCTACGACCGCGCCTGGAACAACGCCCTCACCCAGGGCGGCCTGCCCACCTGGGTGTCGATCACGTCGTTCAACGAGTGGCACGAAGGTTCCTCCATCGAACCCGCCTCCTCCACGCCACCGGCCGGCCAGGGGTACCTGACCTACTCCGGCGCGTACGGGCTCACCGGCGCGGCCGCGGAGACGGCGTACCTGACCCGCACCAGGTACTGGGTCGACCGGTTCGTGCCCACCCCGCCCGCCGGCATCGGCCTGCGTTCGCGCGCCAACGGCCGGTTCGTCAGCGCCGCCACCGGCACCCTCGTCGCGAGCGCCACCGCCTGGGGCACCGCGGAACGCTTCGAGCAGGTGCCGCTCGGCGGCGGCGCCGTCGCGCTGCGGGCCGCCGCCAACGGCATGTTCGTGTGCGCGGAGAACGCGGGTGCCGCGGCGCTGGTCGCCAACCGGGCCGCCGCGGGCGCGTGGGAGAGTTTCCAGCTGCTCGACAACGGCGACGGCTCGTTCAGCCTGCGGGCGGACGTCAACG
Source organism: Dactylosporangium aurantiacum (assembly GCF_000716715.1). GTDB lineage: Bacteria > Actinomycetota > Actinomycetes > Mycobacteriales > Micromonosporaceae > Dactylosporangium > Dactylosporangium aurantiacum. The sequence continues at coordinate 50,179 of NZ_JNYJ01000045.1, forward strand.
GCCGCTACGTGTGCGCGGAGAACGCGGGCGCCGCGCCGCTCATCGCCAACCGCACCGCCGTCGGCCAGTGGGAGAAGTTCGACCTCGTCACCCCGTGACGCCGTCGGATCCGGCGCGCCGGGGTCGCCCTGGCGCGCCGGTTCCGGCGTGCTGCCGGTCGCTTGACCGACCGGGTCCCATCGGGGATCGTGTATCGATCTGGACCCGGCGCAGGCCGGGTCCGCTCCACGTATATGGGGGTATCGTGGCCGATTCGGTGTGGCGTGCCCGGGCGGGCCGGGTGCTGGCCGCGGTGGCGGCGGCGGGCGCGGCGGTGGCGCTCGTGGGCCTGACCACCGGCGCCTGGGCGACCGTCACGATCAGCGGGCTGAGCACCGCGCGCGGCGACTACACCGCCGACCCGGCGCGGCGGCTGGACGTGGACCTCCACCCCGACGGCCGGCTCGCGGCCCGCGGCGAGGCGTCCATGCGGCAGCTGTACGAGGGCGGCGAGCTGACCTCGGCGCGCGAGGCGCTGTCCCACGCCGTCCCGGGCCTGCTGGACGGCTTCGCCAACGCCTGCGTCGTCGCGATCGGTCTGCTGGCGGTCGCCGGCGTCGTGCGGCGCCTGCCGCCGTACCTGTGGACGGTCGCGTGCGCGGTCGCCATGGGCGCGCTGACCGCGGTCGCGGTGCTGCGCTTCGAGACGCTCGCGGCGCTCGCCGCGTTCGCCCCGAACGTGGCGTCGACGTTCGAGGTGCACGGGTCCGCGCTGGCCGGCTGGACGACCGCCGCCCTGGTGGTGTACCTGGTCGCCGCCGCGACCGCCGCCCACCCGCTGCTGCGCGAGCCGTCCGGCCCCGGCGACGACCGGTGACCGGGTCGTAGCGGGCGGCGTCAGGCGAAGGCGAGCTCGCGCGGCGGGGCGGTGAAGTCGCGGGCCGGCAGCGGGGCAAGGCCGTCGTGCGCGACCCCGGCGACCACCCCGACGGCGTGCTCGGGCACGCCGGCGTCGAGCTGGGCCGCGCCGGGGTCGAACGCCGGCGGGGAGGCGATCAGGCCCGCGGTGGCCAGCTGCGGGGCGGCGACCACCACCGAGAAGCCGCGTCGGTCGCTCGTCAGGCCGGACTGCCCGGCCACCGGGCGGCCGACGGTGTCGTGGACCGTCGTGGTCGCGACGGTGCCGGCGCCGCAGCGGTCGCCGAACGCGGAGCGGTCGCCGACCGGGCACCGAGCGGCGTCGATCGCGGCGCGGGCAACCTGCGTGCGGAGCGCCTGCTCGCAACGCGGCCCGACGCCGTCGATCGGCCGGCCGGCGGCGTCGGTGACGCGGGTGACGGGCAGCGGGTCGCAGCGGGTGCCGTCGGCGGCCAGCGTGGCGTACGCGTTGGCCAGGTCCAGGGCGGTGGTCGCCGACACGCCGACCGTGAACGCGCCCCATGACCGGCTGTCCGCCGGTTCGCTCAGCCTCTGGTCCTGCGGGCTGCGGAAGACGATGCCCAGGCGCTGCGCCATGGCGACCGACCGCTCCGCGCCGAGGCGCTCCTGCAGGGCCACGAAGTAGGTCACCACCGAGTGGCCGAACGCGTCCCACATCGTTCGGCGCCCGGACAGGTACGCCGGGTCGCCGGTGTTGGCCGGGCACCAGTACCCGCCGTCGCACGCCACCGGGTTCTGCGGGTCGATGCGGTACTTCGACTGGTACACCCGCTTCGTGTCGATCTCGTGGTCCAGCGTGAGGCCGCCGTCAAGCGCCGCGGCCAGGGTGAACATCATGAACGGCGCGCCGGCCGCGCCGCCGGGCGTCTCCGCGCTGCCGGAGACGAGCGGGTCCACCACGTCGGGTCCGGCGGGCCGCCACGCCGGCAGGACGTCGCCCTGGTCCCCGGTCGGGCCTGTCGCCCGGCTCGCGGCCGCGGGGCGGCGGAAGTTGCGGTTGGCGGCCATCGTCCTGACCAGGCCGGTGCCTGGTTCGATCGCCGCGAGGCTGAACACGTTCGGGTCGCTGACCGGCACGGTCGCGTCGACCCGCTGCTTGGCGCCGGCCTGCAGCCGCGGGTCGAGCGAGCCGTTGACGCGGTACCCGCCGTGCCGCAGCCGCTCGAGCCGCTGGGCCGGGTCGGTCCCGAAGGCTTCCTGCCCCCGCCACCAGGTGACGAAGTAGTCGCAGAAGTAGCCCCAGTCGTTGACCGATGCGCGCAGGCAGCTGTCCTGTGGCTCGTCGGTGTCGAACCGGGCGATCAGGGTCGTGCCGTCGGCCGCGTACAGCTCCGACGGCAGTGCCGTGGCCGGCGCGGGCCGCCTGGGCGGGTCCTCGCCCCTGGACCGCCACGGCACGACGCCCGCCGCGGCGGCCAGCACAACGACCGCCGCCACCACCAGTGTGCGCCGCCCGCCGGTGGCCGGCCCGCGTGCCGACTCGATGATCGATTCGCTCGTCGACGCGCCCGTCATGATCCCCCCGTTGCAGCTGCCCGACAGGGGTTGGATGCTATCGACTGCCGTCACCGCCCGCTGACCCGTAGGCGCGCCCGGCAGCCCGCCATGCGGCGCCTCAGGCCGCCGCGGCGCGGGGGCGGCGCGCGAGGGTGACGCCGGCGCCGACGGGGCCGGCGACGAGGAAGAACAGTCCCAGGAAGCCGAAGACGAGCGTGTTGTCCTTCGGCGTGTCGTCGGAGGTCACCGTGAGGCCGGCCGCCTCGATCCGGACCGGTTCGCCGCGATACAGGGTCACCCGCACCGCACGGCCACCGGCCGGCGGGACGTCGCGGGAGATGACGGTGCTCATGGTCAGCTGCCGCCCGGCGAGATCCAAGGTCGCATGGTCGCTCGTGAGCTCGGTGAGCGTCGCGTCGAGCACGGCCCGGCACCGCGCCCTGGTGAGCTCCTGCCCCTGCGCGCAGGGCGGGGCGTCACGCATTCGCCGGTCCTCCACGTCGCTGCGCCAGGCGACCAGCAGCGACGCGGCGCCGGCCACGGTCGTCGCGGCCACCGCCGCGATCAGGCCCCGGTTGGACGGCGGAGCGACGTACGCACGCACCATGCCCGCATTGTCCGCCACGGCGCCGGCGGCCGCTGTCCGTCCAGGCGGCACACCCCGGGTAACGAACGGCCGCCGCGCCGGGTGGGAGGCGTGGCGTTCGGGTCAGCACAGCATCAGCCCTGGAGGGGCCCCTCCAGGGCTGATGCCTACCCTGCTCCGCGTCGGCGTCGCGTCACAGGGTGTCGTCCGCAGGTCTGCGAGCGGTGGGTCCGCTCATCGAACCATGGACAACCCTCGACACCGAGTGAACATCGGAGGTATCTCTTCGTCAAGAAGGGTTCCGAACTTCTGTCGCTTCGAACAAAAGCGACAGCGTCCAAGATTTTGCCCCTTGCCTCCCGCCGCCCACGCCTGCTAAACATCGGATGTCTCAGCCGGCAGTGGTACCGATCGAGGGAGGGGCCGTGACCCACCGCTTCGTGTCGCTGGACACCTACGACGTGCGGTTCCCGACCTCACGGGAGTTCGACGGCTCCGACGCGATGAACGCCGACCCCGACTACTCGGCCGCCTATGTGGTCCTACGAACCGACGCCGTCGGCGGCGGCGAGGCGGGCGGCGAGTCCACCGAGGGGCACGGGTTCGCGTTCACCATCGGCCGGGGCAACGACGTGCAGACCGCGGCGATCGAGGCGCTTCGGCCGTATCTCGTCGGACGTCTGATGAAGGAGGTGCTCGACGACCTCGGCGGGCTGTACCGGGAGCTGGTCTACGACTCGCAGCTGCGCTGGCTCGGGCCGGAGAAGGGTGTCATGCACATGGCGATCTCGGCGGTCGTCAACGCGCTGTGGGACCTCAAGGCCAAGCGGGCCGGCCTGCCCCTGTGGCAGCTGCTGTCGGCCATGTCGCCGGAGGAGCTGGTCGACCTGGTCGACTTCCGCTACCTCAGCGACGCCCTGACGCCGCAGGAGGCGCTGCGGCTGCTGCGCCGCGGCGAGCGGGGGCGGCAGGAGCGGGTGCAGGCGCTGCTGGCCGGCGGCTACCCCGCGTACGCCACGTCACCCGGCTGGCTCGGCTACGACGACGCCAAGCTCGAACGGCTCTGCCGGGAGGCCCTGGCGGCCGGGTTCACGCACATCAAGCTCAAGGTCGGCGCCGATCTCGACGACGACCTGCGCCGCATGCGGATCGCCCGGCAGGTGTGCGGCCCGGGCGTACGGATCGCGATCGACGCCAACCAGCGGTGGGACGTCGGCACCGCGGTCGAGTGGGTCGAGGCGCTCGCGCCGTTCGACCCGTGGTGGGTGGAGGAGCCCACCTCGCCCGACGACGTGGTCGGGCACGCGGCGATCGCCCGGCGGATCGCGCCGATCCCGGTCGCCACCGGTGAGCACGTCCAGAACCGGGTCGTGTTCAAGCAGCTGCTGCAGCTCAACGCCGTCTCGTTCGTCCAGCTCGACGCCGCCCGCGTCGCCGGGGTCAACGAGAACGTCGCGATCCTGCTGCTGGCGGCGAAGTTCGGCGTCCCCGTCTGCCCGCACGCCGGTGGCGTCGGGCTGTGCGAGCTCGTGCAGCACCTGTCGATGTTCGACTACGTCGCGGTGTCCGGTTCGATGCACGACCGGGCCATCGAGTACGTCGACCATCTGCACGAGCACTTCACCGACCCGGTGCGCATGCACCGGGGGCACTACCTGGCGCCGCTCGCACCAGGGTTCAGCTCCACCATGCGGGCGGAGAGCCGGGCGCGCTACGCGTTTCCGGACGGCCCCGTCTGGCGTGCCGGCGCCGACGCCGCCGGCGCGTCCCCGAGCCGCTGAACACCCACACCCCTTGAGGATCCCGCCATGAACCTGTTACGACCGGCCCTGCTGGCCACCGCCCTGGTCGTGTCCCTCGCCGCCTGCGACTCCGGCACCGCCCCGGGCACCGCCGCGTCCGGCGGCGCGCAGGGTGCCCCGATCGCGGTCGACCTGCCCCGCGCCGACTCCGACTTCTGGAACTCCTACGCGAAGTACATCCCGCGGTTCGCCAAGGACAGCGGGCTGAACCTGATGACGCCGACGAACTCGCAGAACGACATCGCGAAGCTGGTGGCGAACACGCAGGCGCTGACCAGCCAGGGCGCGAAGGCGATCGTGATGGCGCCGCAGGACACCGGCGCGATCGCGACCACGCTGGCGCAGCTGGAGCAGAGGAAGATCCCCGTCGTCGCCGTCGACACCCGCCCAGACAAGGGCAACGTGTACATGGTGGTCCGCGCCGACAACCGCGCGTACGGGCAGAAGGCGTGCGAGTTCCTCGGCGCGAAGCTCGGCGGCAAGGGCAAGGTGATCGAGTTCCAGGGCGCCCTGTCCAGCGTGAACGGCCGGGACCGCTCCGAGGCCTTCGCCGAGTGCATGAGCAGCAAGTTCCCCGGCATCACCGTCTTCGCCGAGCCGACGGACTGGGAGGGTGCCAAGGCCTCGGCCGCGCTGCAGACCCGCCTCGCCCAGCACCCCGACATCAACGGCATCTACATGCAGGCCGGCGGCGTGTTCCTGGCCCCGACGCTGCAGCTGCTGCGCACCAAGAACCTGCTGGTCCCGCCGAGCGACCCGAAGCACATCTTCGTCGTGTCCAACGACGGCATCCCGCAGGAGTTCGACGCGATCCGCAAGGGCGAGATCGACGCCACCGTGTCGCAGCCGGCCGATTTGTACGCCAAGTACGCGCTGTTCTACGCCAAGGCCGCGGTGGACGGCAGGACGTTCCAGCCCGGCAAGACCGACCACGGCAGCACCATCGTCCAGGTCCGCGACGGGCTCCTCGAGGACCAGCTGCCCGCCCCGCTCGTCACCAAGGACAACGTCGACGACTCGACGTTGTGGGGCAACCAGATCGGCAAGTGATGACCGACGCGACCGGCGCCTCCACCGCCCCGGCGGTGGAGGCCGTCCACACGAGCAAACGCTTCGGCGCCACCACGGCGCTGCACGACGTGTCGCTGGCGATCGCGCCCGGCAGCACCCACGCCCTCGTGGGCCGCAACGGCGCCGGCAAGTCGACGCTGGTGTCGCTGCTGACCGGGTTGCAGGGCCCGGACTCCGGCGCGGTGGCCTTCGACGGCCGCCCGGCGCCGCCGGTGTCGGACCGGGCCGCGTGGCGCAGCCGCGTCGCGTGTGTGTTCCAGCGGTCCACCATCATCCCGGACCTGTCGGTGGCGGAGAACCTGTTCCTCAACCGCCAGGGCGACCTGGTGCGCTGGGGCGCGCTGCGCCGGCGGGCGGCGCGGCTGCTGGAGGAGTACGCCGTCGACGTCGACCCGGCGGCCCGCGCCGGTGACCTCGGCGTCGAGCAGCGGCAGCTGGTGGAGATCGCGCGGGCGCTGTCGCAGGGCGCCCGCTTCATCATCCTCGACGAGCCGACCGCCCGGCTCGACGCGACCGCGATCGACCGGCTCTTCGGCCGGCTGCGGGCGCTGTCCGCGACCGGGGTGACGATGCTGTTCATCTCGCACCACCTGCAGGAGGTGTACGCGGTCTGCGACACGGTGACCGTGCTGCGCGACGCGCGGCACGTGCTGACCGCGCCGGTCGCCGACGTCGACCACGACGCGCTGGTCGCCGCGATGACGGGCGAGGCGGTGGGCCTCACCGCCGTCGAGCCGCGGCCACCGGTCGCCGCGGGCACCCCGGTCGCGCTGCGGCTGTCCGGGTTGACGCTGCGGGACTCGTACACCTCGATCGACGTCGACGTGCGCGCCGGCGAGATCGTCGGGGTCACCGGCTCCGGCAGCAGCGGCAAGGTCGCCCTGGCCGAGACGGTCGGCGGGCTGCGGCGGGCCACCGCCGGGACGGTCACGGTGGCCGGCAGGCCGGTGCCGCCGGGCAGCGTGCCGGCCGCGCTCGCCGCGGGGATCGGCCTGGTGCCGCAGGACCGGCACCGCGAAGGGCTCGTCCCGCTGCTGTCGGTGGCCGAGAACGCCACCCTGCCGATCGCCGCGTCGTTCGGCCCGCTCGGGTACGTCTCCCCGGGCCGGCGGACCGCGACCGCGCGGGCGTTCATCGACCGGTACGACATCCGCACGTCGGGGCCGTCGGCGCCGGTGAGCAGCCTGTCCGGCGGCAACGCGCAGAAGGTCGTGCTCGCCCGCGCCCTGAGCGCGTCGCCGTCGGTGCTCGTCCTGATCAACCCGACCGCCGGGGTCGACGTGCGTTCCAAGGAGTCCCTGCTCGGCGCGGTGCGCACCGCCGCCGGCGACGGCACCGCGGTGCTGATGGTCTCCGACGAGCTCGACGACCTGCGCCACTGCGACCGGGTCCTCGTCATGTTCCACGGCCGCGTCGTCGCGGCCCTGCCCGCAGGGTGGAGCGACACCGAGGTGGTCGCCGCCGTCGAAGGAGTCTCCCAATGACCACAGTCCCGGCCCGGCTGTCCGGGATCCGCCTGGCCAGGATGCGGGACCTGACCCTCGTCCCGGCGATCGTCGTGCTGCTCGTCGTCGGCGCCGTCGTCGACCCGGTGTTCCTGTCCAGCGCCAACATCGTCAACGTCCTGCAGCAGCAGACCGAGCTGTCGCTGCTGGTCCTCGCCGAGACGGTCATCCTGATCGGCGGCCGGTTCGACCTGTCACTGGAGTCGACCGTCGGGCTCGCCCCGGCGCTGGGCGTCGCGCTGGTCATCCCCGCCGCCAGCAACGGCCTCGGCACGTCGTGGCCCTCGGCCCTGGCGGTGCCGATCATCCTGCTGGTCGGGCTGCTCGTCGGCGCGCTCAACGGCCTGCTGATCCTGCGGTTCGGGCTGTCGGCGTTCATCGTGACGCTCGGCATGCTCATCGTGCTGCGGGGCCTGCAGATCGGCATCACCGGCGGGCAGAACCTGTTCGAGCTGCCGCCGTCGGTGCTGTACCTCGGCAACGCCACGTGGCTCGGGCTGCCGCTGTCGATCTGGCTGTGCGGCCTGCTGTTCGCCCTCGGCATCGCGGCGCTCGGCTGGTTCCGCCACGGCCGCGCGGTCTACGCCATCGGCGGCAACGTCGACGCGGCCCGCGCCGCCGGCATCCGCAGCGACCGGGTCATCTGGATCGTCTTCATGGTCGGCGGGGTCCTCGCCGCCCTGGCGGGCCTGCTGATGACCGGCCGGCTCGGCTCCGTCGCCGCCGCCCAGGGCCAGGGCATGATCTTCACCGTGTTCGCCGCGGCCGTCATCGGCGGCGTCAGCATGGACGGCGGCAAGGGCACCCTGTTCGGGGCGCTGTGCGGCGTGCTGGTCCTCGGCCTGATCAACAACATCCTGACCCTGGCGGGTGTCTCCGCCCAGTGGATCCAGGCGGTGTACGGCCTGATCATCCTCGTCGCGCTGATCCTGGCCCGGGTCACCACCGGCAAGGCGCAGGACTCGTAGCGCCGGCACGGACCGGCATGGTGGGCGGTGTCTTGGCGGTCACCGCCCACCATGCCCCGGCGCGTCGCCGGGGCGGACGGCCCTCAGTCGCCGGCCGCGCGCAGCTCGACCAGCACCTCCGACAAGGCCGCCGGGTCGCAGTCGCCGAACGGGACGTGCCGCGTGCGCCGCAGGTGGTCGGACCAGGCGTCGTCGACCCACAGCTCGGTGACGCGCTGCGGCGGGCCGCCGGTGGCGGACCAGGTGGTGATGCCCGGTTCCATCTCGGCCACCAGCGCGAGCCCGCCGGGCAGCCGGTGCCACAGCTGGGTGTGCAGGCGCTGTGCCGTGTCGTGCCCGTTGCCCTGCCAGCCGCGGCGCAGCAGCCCCAGCACGTGCTCCGCCGGCACCGGCCCGGGACCGGCCAGGCTGGTCGCGGCCCGCTCGGCCCCGGTCAGGACCACGACGGGACGGTGCAGTTGGGGCAGCGGCGGCAGGATCTCGTAGTCGGTGAACAGCCGGGTCCAGCGGGGCAGGTCGGTGCCCAGCTCGGCCGGGTGCACGACGCCGAGCGGCGCGTCCGGGTCGACCGTCGCGGTGCCGTCCTCGACGTCGGCGAACGTGCCGTCCTCGGCGATGCGCAGCGCCCGGACCAGCCGGGCGCCGGGGCCGTACTCGCCCCACAGCAGCCGCCGGGCGAGCGGCCCGAGGATCGGGTGCGGCAGCACGACCGCCGCCAGGTCCCGCGCCGGGCGGAGCCGGCGGGCGAGCATGTCCCGGTGCAGGCGCGCGACCTGGGCCGCCGCGGCCGCCCGCAGGTTCTTCCTGAACGTGGCGAACGTGTCGTACGCCGCCGGGTTCGTGTCCTTCGCGCCGGGCTTCGGCGGGCGGGCCAGCCGCCGCCCGGTGGCATCGACGACGTGCGCGGTGAGGTGCTCGTCGGCGATCACGGCGAAGGTCCGCGGCCCGTAGTCGAGGGTGATGCCCCGGTCGAGGCCGAGCGTCGGGGCGAGCCGGTCCGCCAGCTGCGTCACGGTCAGCCCGCGGCGCCCGGCGGCCTGGGTGAGGTAGACGGCGGCCCGTTCGTTCGTCGGCCCGCCCGACATGCCCTCCTCGATGGACAGCAGGTGCCGCAGCGCCGCGTCGGTGCCGGCCGTGGCCAGCACGGCGAGCCCGTCGATGGCCCGCGCCCACCGGCTGCGGGCGGGCCACGACCGGACCAGCGGGGCGAGCACGTCCATCGTGGCGTCGTCACCGACGTGCGCCTGCGCCAGCACCGCCCACGCGTGCCCGGCCGGCATGCCGTCGGCCAGCCAGCCCTCCAGCAGCGCCCGCCCGAGCCGGGCCAGGCCGGCGGGGTCGCAGGCGGCGATGAGCTTCTCCGCCTCCGGTGCCGGCGGCTCGACGAACGGCTGCGCGGCCGCCGACGACTCCACGGTCACCGGCATGCCGCCGTCCGGCGGTGCCGGGTCGCCGGGCGGCGGCTCGGGTGGCGCGTCCAGCCGCGACCAGGTGAGCGACCCGACGAGCCGCGCCACGTCGTCGGGCGGCATCGTGCCGCCGTCCGCCAGCGTGAGCTGCGGCAGCGCCCCGGGCCGGGCCCACGCCGGTGTCCTGCCGCCGCGGGCCGGCGGCGGCCCCCACAGGGGCACGTCGACACCGTGCCGGCGGGTGGCCCGCGCCACAGTCTCGGCGTGCCCGGTCGCGGTCAGGAACCGCAGCGCGTCCTCCGCCTGCTGGCGCGCCCGGCCGGGTCGCCCGGCCGCGGCCGGCGCGAGGGCCAGCGCGGCGGTCTCGGCGTGCCGGTGCAGCCACAGCCTGGCCCACAACCGGGCCGACCCGAGATGCCGCAGCCATCCGGCGACCAGCACGGCGGGCTCCGGCCCCCGGAACGGCAGCAGCAGCAGTCCGAGCCGGTCGGCGTCCTCCCCCGCGTCGCGCAGCGCGAGGGGCAGCGCGTCGAGCTCGAACCGGGCGACCGCGACCCGGTCGACGTCGAGGCGCGCCCGGTGCCGCAGCAGCACCAGCGACTTGCCCAGCAGCGCCCGCGCCGACGGCTCCGGCCCGCGGGCGACGAGCCAGGTCAGCTGCGCCTGCGTCAGGTCGGACAGGTGGTCGGCGCCGGTCACCGCGGTGACCCAGTCGGGCTGCTCACGGCCGTGCTCCAGCGCCGCGGCCCGCGACCACCACCGCTCCCGCTCACCGTCCTGCCACACCATGACGGTGCCCGGTACACCTGCCGCCATCGTCGCCGCCTCCCCCGCCGGTCCGCAGCCCGTATCCTGACGTATCCGCTATGCTCGATATGACGGACCGTCGGGGGACACGGGGGCACGCAATGGTCGACCAGCCGACCGCGGACAGCCTGTATCGGGACAGCGACCGCGGCATCGCCCTGTACCAGCAGGGCCGCTACCCCGAGGCGGCGGCGCTGCTGGAGCGGACCCTCGCCGCGTCGCGGCGGGTGCTCGGCCCCGACCACATCGACACCATCGCCCGGATCAGCTACCTGGCGATCGTGCTGTGGGGCATGGGCCGGCTCGACGACGCGCTCGCCATCCAGCGCGAGGCGGTCGAGGCGTCCGAGCGGGTGCTGGGCCGCGAGCACCAGGACACCCTCGCCGCCCGCAACAACCTGGCGATGATCCTGACGGACCTCGGCTCGCCGGCCGAGGCGGCCCGCATCCACCGGGATCTGCTCACGACGAAGGAACGGGTCCTCGGCCGCCACCACCCCGACATCCTCAACACCGTGGTCAACCTCGGCGCCTCCTACGGGGCGCTCGGCAACCACCGCGACGCCCTCACGATCAACACCCGGGCGCTGGCCATGGCCGAGCAGTCCCTCGGCCGGGAACACCCGTCCACCCTGACGATCCGCAACAACGTGGCGGTGAACACCAGCGAGGTCCACGGTCACGCCCGGGCCGTCCCGCTGCACGAGACGAACCTGACCCTGCGCCGCCGGGTCCACGGCCCGGACCACCCCGACACCCTGCAGAGCGGCCACAACCTGGGCGTGTGCTACCGCGAGGCCGGCCGCCCCGCGGAGTCGGCCCAGCTGCTGACCGACACGCTGCGCCGGTTCACCCGCACCCTCGGCGCCGCCCACCCGAGCACCCTGAAGTGCCGCGACAGCCTCGCGAAGACCTACGACCGCCTGGGCCGCCCCGGCGACGCCGAGACCATCCGCGACGGCGGCACCGTCACCCCGTGACCGCGGGTCTCGGGGCATCGGCTTCGAAGTCTTCCGCCTCACGTCGTGCGCTCAGGGAGGAAGGCAGCATATCCGCGTACTCCAGTACCGCAGCGATCCGGACCAACGCGAGGCGGGGCGCGGTCAGATTTACCATTCGCCGCACCAGCCAGGTGATGAACGCTCCGTGACAGGCCTCGGCGAGCCGGACCGCACCGATCGGGTCCTCCTCGGCGTACGCCACGAACATCTGGACCAGCCGCAGCCGGGACAGCCACGGACCGCCGAACGTCTCGCCCGTGGTGAGGAAGGCGTGCTCCTGCCGGACGTACCGAGACCAGCCGACCGGGTCGTACACCTGGCTCTGCGGCACGCAGCGGCCATAGAGCTCCATGTCGGCCAGTTCCAGCACGTCGGCGAGGGCAGCGCGGCGGCGGGCGGTCGGCAGCAGCGCCACCGCGAACGGGATCACCTCCATGAGCCTGGTCCGGCCGGCGGGGTCCGGGGACGCTGCCAACGTGCGTTGCGTGGCCATCAGCCGGTCCCAGCCGTCGGGGTCGACCTGGGCGGCGCAGAACGCCGCGAGGTACTCGCAGATGGTCTGGTGGATGAAGTTGTACGTCTCACCGGGCCGGCTCTGCGCGAAGATGCCGGTGGCGATCTCCCGGTCGGCCAGGACCACCTCCGCGTCTGCGGTGTGGGTCAGCTCGGCCGTGATGGCGACGGCACGGTCCCAGGACAGCAGGTTGGTGTGCTGCCGCGGGTCCGTCATGGCCGCGCGGATAGTGAGTGGATGCACAGGACGGTACGGTGTCGCCATGAGTGAGGCGGCGGTGGCGGATTCGGTTGTGGTGCAGGTGGTCGACGTCGCCGGGGGGCGGGAGATCTCGTGGGGCGACGGGGCCGTGGAGCGGCTGCGGGACCGGCTGTCGGACGTGCAGGCGGCGGTCGTGGCCGGGGTGCGGGCCGTCGCGGCGAACGTGACGCCGGACCTGTCGGGGTGGGAGGTCGCCGAGCTGCAGGCGAAGTTCGGGGTCACGCTCACCGCCGAGGCCGGCGTGGTGGTGTCGCGGGCGACCACCGGGGCGACGTTCGAGGTGACCGTCACGCTGCGGCGGGCGGCGCACCAGACGGTGGACCCGAGCGGCCCGGGCGACCAGGGCGGCCCGGCCGGTCAGGGCTGATGATCGACGGGCGGATCGTCGCCGGGGCGGCGGACCTGGGTAGCGGGTTCTGCCTGACGGACCGGATCGTCGCGACGGCGGCGCACGTGGTGCGGCACCGCGGGCCGCAGGAGCTGGAGTTCGTCACGGCGGCCGGGGTACGGCTGGCGGTCGAGGCCGTCCACGCGGACCCGGCGATCGACGTGGCGACGCTGCGGGTCGCGGAGTCGCTGGCGATCGTGCCGGCCTTGACGCACGCGGTGCTGCGCGCCGAGTGGCGGGTGACGGCCCGCCCCCGCGACCACGACGCGCAGCTCACCGGGACGGTGACCGCGACCGACCACCTGGTCGTCAACCAGGGCGGGCACGAGATGACGGTGCTGCAGCTGCACGTGGCGCAGGCGCTGCGCGACTACCGCGGGTACTCCGGCAGCGCGGTCACCGTCGACGGCGCGGTCGTCGGGGTGCTGGTCGAGCAGGTGCCGGAGCGGGTCGCCGCGGGCGATGGCCGGCGCGCCGCGGCGAACGTGCTGTACGCGGTGCCCGTCGCCCAGGTGGTGCGGCGCTTCCGGCTCGGCGTCGCGGTCGGCCGGGCCGACCGGGGCGACCAGGTGCTGCCCGTGCACCAGCTGCTGGACACCGCGTACTTCGACCTGGACCAGCTCAAGACGGCGATCCTGGAGGCGGTGGCGGCCGCCGGCGGGCGGTTCCTGGTCTTCGGTGTCGACGCCGGCGAGCAGGCCGTGGTGGAGAACCTGTGCGCGTGGCTGCGCCAGTACGTGGGTGAGACGGCCCGGCAGCACTGGCTGGACCTGAGCGCCGAGCTGCACTCCGTCGACACGGCGGTGCGGGCGGTGACCCGGTACACCGGGGTGCTCGAGGCACGCAACGTGATCTGCCCGGTGGCGGTGCGGGGCGCGCCCGCCGCCGACGTCGCCGAGCTGGTGCGCCGGGTCCGGGAGGCGTACGGGCGGCCGAAGCGCTGGTGCATGCTGTTCCTGCTGGGGGTGCCGGCGGGCGGGTTCCCGGACGGGGTGACGGCGCTGCCCCGGCCGCGGTTCGCGCGCCGCGACGTGGAGCGGTGGGCGGCGCACGTGACGGTGTCGAAGCGCTGGCCGCGCCCCCTCGCGGCGGCGTGGACGACGCACATCGTCGGTCGCGTCGGCGAGGAGCTCGACGTGCGGTACACGTACGAGGAGCTCGCCGACTGCATCGACCGTGTCCGGCACCAGCCGGACGAGCTGCGCGGCTACCTCGAGGACCTGGAGGCCTGATGCTCACCCGTCACAGCGTCGACACGTCGCTGCGGTACGACCGGCTCGCGCAGCTGCCGGACCGGCGCGAGATCGAGGTCGCCGGCGAGCCGCCCGCGCCGGACCGGCCGCGCACCCAGGAGCGGACCCGGGAGCCGTACCTCGCCTCCGTGGAGCTGGAGGAGGCGGTCAACGTCGCGATCGCGCTCGGCCGCCCGCTGCTGCTGCAGGGCGACCCGGGCGCCGGCAAGACCCGCCTGGCGCACGCCGTGTCCTACGCGCTGGGGCTGCCGCTGGAGGAGGCGTACGTCAAGTCGACCAGCCGCGGCCAGGACCTGCTGTACACGTACGACGCGGTCCGCCGCCTGTACGACACGCAGACCGGCCGCGGTGCCGGGCGCTTCGGCCGGCCGGCCCCGGGCGACGGCGACTACGTGCGGCTCGGCCCGCTCGGCCGGGCGATCGTGCGGGCCGGGCACGGCCGCCGCTCGATGGTGCTCATCGACGAGATCGACAAGGCCGACATCGACTTCCCCAACGACCTGCTGCGGGAGCTGGACCAGCTGGCGTTCGACGTGGCCGAGGTGCCCGGCGTGCGGCACGCGGTGCCGGTGGACCGGCCCGACCTGCGGCCGGTGATCGTGGTGACGAACAACGAGGAGAAGGCGCTGCCGGCGGCGTTCCTGCGCCGCTGCGTGTTCCACCACGTGCGGTTCCCGGCCACCACGGCGGAGCTCGACGCGATCCTCGCCCTGCACGGCATCGGCGACGTCCAGCTGCGCGAAGAGGCGATCGGGACGCTGCACCGGCTGCGGGGCATGGACCTGGCGAAGAAGCCGGGCCTCAGCGAGCTGCTGGACTGGGTCAGCTACCTGCAGGCCACCGGTGTGCGGCCCGGCGACGGGCGGCTGCCGTACGCGGGGGTGCTCATCAAGCAGCACGCCGACGCGCTGCGGCTGGAGCGCTGAGCCGGTGCCGCCGTTCGTGTACGCGGTCATCGACCAGCTGCGCCGCCGTGGGCTGCCGCTCGGCGTCGACGACTGCGACGCGCTGCGCCGGGCCCTCGCCGCCGGGTTCGGCTGGACGTCCGGCGACGCGCTGGCGGAGCTGTGCGTGACGCTGTGGGCGAAGACCGCCGCGGAGGCCGACACGGTCCGGGCCGCGTTCGCCCGGGTCGACGCTCCCCAGTGGACACTGGCCGCGGCGCCGGCACGGCCGCCGGCCGCCCCGAGTGACCCGGCCGGACCTGCCGGACCCGTGCCGCCGGTCGCGGACGGCCCGGCGCCCGCGGCGGCCGACCCCGAGCCCGTCCGGCCGCCGGCCGCCGCGCCCGGCCGGGGGCTGCCGGCGGCGCCGCCCGGCACCGGACGCGTCGACACCACGCTGGTGCTCACGCCGCAGTACCCGCTGACCGAACGCGAGATCGTCCAGGTGTGGCGGGGGCTGCGCCGCCCGACCCGGCACGGGCCGCCGGTCGAGCTGGACGTCGAGGAGACCCTGCGCCGCTCGGCGTGGCTCGGCGTGCGGGTGCCGCCGGTGCTCGTCCCGGCCCGCCGCAACACCACGCGGCTGCTGCTGCTGGTGGACCGGCAGGGGTCGATGGCGCCGTTCCACCGGTACGTCGAGCACGTCGAGCACGCGGTCCGGCGGGCCGGGCGGCTCAGCGCGCTCACCGTCGCCTACTTCCACAACACCGTCGGGGCGGCCGACGCCGCGCTGCTGGACCGGCTGCCGGACCCGTTCGACCCGGCCGTCGACGCGGTCCTGCCCGACGTCGAGCCGCTGGACGACGGCACCCTGTACCACGACGCCGCGCTGACCTCGCCGGTGCCGCTGCGCGACGTGCTGGCCGCGGTGACCGCGTCGACCGGCGCCGCGGTCATCAGCGACGCCGGCGCGGCCCGCGGCGGCCACAGCCCGGCCCGGCTGCTGGACACCGTCGCGTTCGGCAAGGCGCTGCGCCGCGCGGCCGGCGCCGTCACCTGGCTCAACCCGGTGCCGCCGACGCGGTGGCGGCGCAGCACCGCGGAGCAGGTCGCCCGGCACCTGCCGATGTTCCCGCTGACCCGTGCCGGCATGTACCAGGCGGTCGACGTGCTGCGCGGCCGGCCGTTCCCGGTGGCGAGGCCGCTGTGACCTGGTTGCGCTCGTCCCCGGTGGCGGCCGCCCTCGCCGCCGCCCGGGACCGGCTGCCCGCGGGCGCGTTGGAGCTGGCCTGCCACGCGGCCGTCCCGGTAGCGGTCGACGCCGGCCTGCTGCACCTGCTGCGGGTCAACTTCTTCCTCGACCCGCCGGTCGTGCTGCCGTTCGAGGCGGAGGCGGCGGTGCTGCTGTCGCCGCTGTTCCGCGAGGTCGGCGAGGACCTGTACGAGATCGACCCGGCGCTGCGCGACGCCCTGCTCGCCGCCCTCGTCGCCCGGTTCGGTCCCGAACGGCCGGCGCGGGTCGCGGTGCTGCTGGAGCAGTACACCGACCAGCACCAGACGTGGCATGCCCAGCCGGAGCTGGAGCACGCCCAGCGGCTCACCGCCCTGAACCTCGTCGATCCGGCGCGGGCCGCGGACTGGCTGGCCGCGAACCGCGCCGCCGCCGGCGGGCCGGCGCTGACCCGCGAGTGGTTCGTCGCCATGTCCGGGCGGCTGCGCCCGCGCCCCACGCTGGACCAGCAGGTCCGCGCCGCGGTCGACAACGCCTACGCTGGAGACGGCGAGGCGCGCCTGCGGGCGGTGGCCGATCTCGGCGACCTCGCCCTGCTGCCGGGCGCCGACGTGCGCGCGATCGCCGTCTCGCTGGAGTACGCCGGCCGCGACGGGGACCCGCCGACCCGGCGGCTGGCGCAGGCCGTCCTGGACACCGTGCGCCGGCTGGTGCCGCCGCCACCGCCGCGGCCGCTCGTGGCGGAGACCGCCGACAGCTACGAGGCGGTGCCGTTCCCGTCCCTGCACGGCATCGACCCGCTGACGTTCGACCCGGCCAGCCACTGGGCCGCGCCGACCCTCACCGTGCCGATCGGCAGTGACCCGGACGGCCGCCCGGTCGTGCTCGACCTGAACGACTCCAGCCGCGGCGGCGCCGGCCCCCACGGACTGCTCGTCGGCGCGACCGGCGCGGGCAAGTCGGAGCTGGTGCGCGCGATCATCCTCGGCCTCGCCGTCACGCACAGCCCGACCGCGCTCAACGTCCTGCCCGTCACCTTCCTCGGCCGGGACACGTTCGCCGGCCTGGAGTCCCTGCCGCACGTCGCCGGCATGGCCATCGAGCTCGCCGACGACGGGGCGCTGCTCGACCGGCTCGGCGAGGTCGTGCTGGGCGAGATCCGCCGCCGGCAGGAGCAGTCGGCGCGGCGCCATCCGGCGCTGCTCATCGTCGTGGACGAGTTCGGCGAGCTGCTCACCGCCGACCCGTCCGTCATCGAGCTGCTCGTCATGGTCGGGCGGGTCGGCCGTTCGCTCGGCATCCACCTGCTGCTCGCCGGCCAGCGGGTCGAGGAGGGCCGGCTGCGCGGCCTGGACACATACCTGACCTACCGCCTCGCCCTGCGCACCGCGTCGGCGGCCGAGTCGCGGGTCGTGCTGCGCGGCCCGGAGGCGTTCCACCTGCCCGCCTCCCCCGGGCACGGCTACCTGTGGGCCAAGACGGACGACAGCGTGCGCCGGTTCCGGGGCACGCCGGTGTCGGTGCCCTATCCGCCGCCGCCACCGTCGTGGGACGCCGTCCTCGACCCGTACGGCCACCGCGGCCAGACGCTGCTCGAGCTGCTGGTCGCCCGGACGGCCGGGCACGGCGACCGGGCGCGGGAGCTGTGGCTGCCGCCGCTGCCGACCCGGCTGGCGATCGGTGACCTGCCCGCCACCGCGGTCACCATCGGCGATGTGGACGTGCCCGGCGAACACCAGATCCGGACGTACGCCGTCGACCTGTCCGGCGACTCGGGGCACCTCGCGATCGTCGGCGAGCGCGGCACGGGCAGGACCACTGCGCTGCTGACCGTGGTGACGGCGCTGGCGCGCCTATCGCGGCCGGTGAGCGTGTACTGCGTCGGCGGCGGGCTCGGCAGCCTGATCAACCTGCCCGAGGTGATCGACGTCTTCGCGGCCGACGACCATGACGCCGTCGCCGACCTGCTCGCGTCGCTGCCGCGGGCCACGACCGGCGACGCGGTGCTCGTCGTCGACGGCTGGTCCGCCGTCCTGCGCGCCCACCCGGCCCTGGCCGACCTGGTGTCCGCCGGCCGGACCGTCATCGTCGCCGCGGACGAGGCATGGAGCCGGTTCGACGGGCACCTCGCCGCGTTCGGCACGCTCATCGAGCTGCACCTGGCCGACCCGGCGACGTCGCGGATCTCGGTCGCCGCGGCGCGCCGGCTGCGGTACGGCGTGCCGGGCCGGGCCCTGGTCGCCGACGGGCTCCAGCTGCAGATCGCCCTGCCGGTCGGCCACCTCGGCGGCGACCACGACGCGTACCTGCGCCAGCTAGCCGGCCCGAACCGCGGGTATCCACGGGTCAGGCTCGGCACGTACACCGACGGCAGCGACTGCTTCGTCGACTTCACCGAGCACCCGCACCTGCTCGTCTTCGGCGGGGTGCCCGAGGACCGCGCGGCGATCCGGGCGGCGATCTCCCGGACCGTCACCGGCGAGGTCGTCGGCGCGGAAGCGGCCGGACGCGTCGCCGAGGAGCTGCGCCGGTCGCTCGAGCTCCGCACGCGCCGCGCCGACCTGTGGGTGGTCGCCGACGGCAACCTGGACCTGCTGACGCCCCTGGTCGAGTTCCTGCCGTACGCCCGGGACCTGCGCCTGCACGTGGTCACGCTCACCTCGTCGCGGACCGACGCCGCGGTGCTGACCCGGCTGGCGTCGCTGGGCACCCCGACACTCGTGGTGTTCCGGGAACCCGGCGGGGACGCCACCGCCGAGCTGATGTCGCACGACCGCCCGCCGGTGCGGGTACGGCTCGACCGGGCCTCGGCGGTCTTCGACCTGTGGACGTTCCACCCCACGGAGGCCTGGGCGGCGGGCGGCGACCTGACCGCGGAGATCGGCGTGGACCCGGACGGCGCACCGGTCCGGCTCGACCTGCACGCGCAGCGGCACGGCATCGTCATCGACTCGTCCGGCTCCGGGGTGTCGGCGCTGCTGCGGTCGATCGTGCTCGGCCTCGCCGCCCGCAACAGCCCGACCGTGCTCAGCATGCTGCTCGTGGACCCGCACGACGGCGGGTTCGGCGGTCTCGAGGCGCTGCCGCACCTGGCCGGCCTGGCCACCGGCCTCGGCGCCGATCCCGCGCTGCCGGACCGTCTGCTGGACGTCGTCGCCGCCGAGGCCCGGCGCCGGCGGGACCAGCCGCCGCGCGACCGGCACCTGCTGATCGTCGTCGACGGGTTCGACGAGCTGCTCGACGCCGCTCCCGCGCTGGCCGACACGCTCGCGGCGGCCACCGGAGCTCCCGGCATCCACCTGCTGCTGGCGAGCCGGCGCCCGCTGGACAGCCTGCCCGGCACCCTGGCGACGCGCCTGGCGTACGAGCTCCTCCTGGACGACTCCGACCCGGGACACGTCTCGCTGCGGGCCGGCGGCGGCACCGCCCGCCGGTTCCGGACCTGGCCCGAACCGGACACGGTGCACCTCCTCGTCATCCGGATGGCCGGGCACGGCGACCGGGTCCGGCAGGTGTGGCTGCCGCCGCTGCCGGCTCGGATCGCCCTCGGCGCGTTGCCCACCTCCGGCGGTGTGCCGCTCGGCGAGGTCGACGTGCCCGACGTGCCGCTGCGGACCCCGTACTTCGTGGACGTGTCCGGCCACGTCGCGATCGTCGGCGGGCCCGGCAGCGGCCGCACCACCGCCCTGCAGACCCTGGTGACCGCCCTCGCCCGCGAGGCTTCCCCGCGGCACGTGTACTGCATCGGCGGCGGCCTCAACACGGTGGCCGCCCTGCCGTACGTCGGCGGCGTCTTCCACCGGCACGACACGCCGGCGGTGCGCCGGCTGCTCGCCTTCCTGCTGCGCCGCCCGCTGTTCCAGGAGCCGCCGGTGCTGCTGGTGGTCGACGGCTGGGCACAGGTCGCCGCCGAGCACCCCGACCTGCCCCGCCTGCTCTTCGAAGGCCGCGCCGTCATCGTGGCCACGGACGACCGCTGGCGCCGCTTCACCGCCGAGCACCTCGCCGCGTTCAGCACGTTCGTGGAGCTGCGCCTGGCCGACCCGTCGACCTCGAAGATCTCGGTCCTGGACGCCCGCCGCGTCCCCACCGGTACCCCCGGCCGCGGCCTGGCCGGCGACGGGCTGGCGCTGCAGGTCGCCGCGCCGGTCAGGTCGCTGGACGCGTGGGCCACGGCGCCGGGCTCCGCCGGGGCTGCGGTCGCGCCGGATCCCGAGCGGGCGCACCGGGCGTACGTGGCGGCCCACCACGCGTACGTCGCCGAGCTGGCGGCGGCATGGACCGGCCCACCGGCGCCCCGGGTGGAGCCGGACCTGCGCCTGCGCCTCGGCGACTTCGCGGACGACGACAGCGACTTCGTGGTGGACTTCGCCCGTGACCCGCACCTGCTGCTGCTCGGCGCCCCGCTCCACGCGTCGCCGCTGCTGCTGCGGATCGCCGCCTGGGCCGCGGCCGTGGTCACCGACGTCGACATCGTCGCGGACGTCGACGGCGCAGGCGCCGACGCGCGCGTGCTCGCCACCGCTCACCGGCTGCGGGCCAGGCTGCCGGGGCCCGACGTCACCCCCGACCAGCGACGGCGCCGTTCGTGGTGGACCGGCCCCGAGATCTGGCTGATCACGTCCGCCGACGCGCCCGACCGGCTCGCGCCGCTGACCGAGCTCCTGCCGCTGGCCCGCGACCTCGGCTTCCACCTCGTCCTCGCGCTGCCCCCGTCAGCGGCCGACGACCCGTCACCCACCATGACCGCCCTGCGCGACCTGGACCCGCCGATCATCACGATGCTGCCCACCGCGGCCGGCGCGGCGCGTACGTCACTCGTCCGAGCTGGGCGGCGCCGCCCGCTGCTGCTGTTCGACGACTGACAGCGCCCGCCTTCCACCGCCGCCCCGCGCTGCCGTAACGCGGTGGATCGCTGTTGTCAGGGAGCCTGTTGCGTTTTCGGTATGTGTGGATAGTTCCGCTTTCGCGGTACTCGATCGATCATTGGGTATGGCGAAGCAGTTCCGTCCGGTGGAT
>NZ_JNYJ01000046.1 GCF_000716715.1 Dactylosporangium aurantiacum
CTCCACACCCTCACCACCAGCACCTGAATGAGGGGACGGCGCTTCGCGCCGCCCCCTCATTCAGCAACCCAACCCCACCACCGAAAACGCAACAGGCTCGCAGGGCACCAACGATCCACCGGGTAGTCGGGTTCACCAGTGCCAGCGGGCGGTGTGATGGTGGTGCGCGGTGGACGGCGTGATGTCCACGGTGCCGGTGGCGCGGTGTTCCTGGACGGCGCGGTGGCACTCAGCGCGGACGCGGGCGCGCTGGGGGCGGGTCCAGGTGGTGAGGACGAAGGCGCGGGTCGGGCCGTCGGGGGTCCACCGCGGCCCGCCGTGCGGGCGCCACGTGCAGTGGGTGCGGTGCCCGGTGCGAGGAGCTGCCGCAGGTCCGGGGCGGCGGGCAGGTCGCACTCAGCGCGGCGGGGTGCGAACGCCCGTTGGAGCTGACTGCCGGTGCCGGTGCCGGTGCCGGTGCCGTTGCCGTTGCCGGTGCCGTTGCCGGTGCGGGGAGCGGTGCGGCGGCGGGTGCGGATGAGCCGGGCGTGGCCCGGGTACTCGGTCGAGGAGAGGGCGGCGCAGCGGTGCAGCGGCGTCCACCAGGTGGCGCGGGCCCAGTAGGGGGCGTCGCGGTCGGTGCGTGACATGGTCTGACCCCGATCGGGGCCGCAGGGTGCGGTCCCTACCCGGGGTGGGCCGTGTCGGGCACCAGTTCGGCGCGGGTCAGCACCCGCTCACCATAAGCCGGCCCAGCCGGCCCAGCCAGTGCAGCGGGCGTGGCGTTCGGCGACGTGGCGCGCGGGACGGCACGCGGGGGCTTCGGGTGGTGACCGGCGGTACACTACGGCGAACAGGGGCCAGGAGAGGGTCGGGCATGCAGGACGAGACGGATCCGGGACGCATCGCGTTTCTCGCGCGGCCGCACCGTCCCGCGCTCGTCTCAAGGACGCTGACCGAGCTGCGTGGGCCGGTCCGTGGGGTGGTGGAGCTGCCGCAGCGGCTCATGTGGAATCCCCGGCGCGACTTCGACCTGGACAATCCTGACCTGCTGCTGTGGATGTACGAGAACGTGCTGCGCGAGGCGATCCGCGTCGAGGAGCTGCGCCGGTGGGTCAACGGCCGGCGGTTGGTCAGGGTGTGGCCGGAGCTGAACCTGCCGCGGGGGGTCCGCCTGGCGTGGGAGGCTCGCCACCAGCAGCTGCGCCTCAGGTGAGCGGGAGCGGCGGGACCCCGCCGGGTGCCGGCGCGGACGGCCAGACGGACCGTGAAGGACCGGCCGGCTCGGACGGCCCGACCGGGTCGACCACCGATCCGTTCTACACCGAGGTCGCCAGGATCGCGCTGGCCGTGGGGGAGCGGCACGGGTTCGTGCTCGGCGGCGGGTTCGCGTGGCTCATGAGCGGCCTGGTGTCGCGGCCGACCGAGGACGTCGACCTGTTCACCGACACCGACGGCGGGGCCGGGCGGGCCGCCGACGCCGTGTGCCGGGCGCTGCGGGCGGCCGGGTACACGGTCCAGGAAGAGGAGGCCGACGACCTGCTCGACCTGTTCGCGGGGTTCGACCAGCGTGAGTTCACCGTCGGCGACGGGGACCGGACGGTGCGGTTGACGCTGAGCCGGCTGGACCGGTCGCAGAGCCCGGTGATGATGGACGTCGGGCCGGTCATGCACCGCGACGACCTGATCGCCACGAAGGTCGCGGCGCTGGTCAACCGGCGGGAGGTGCGCGACTACATCGACGTCGCCGCCGCGTTGCAGCACTACACCGTGCAGCAGCTGCTGGACCTGGCCCGGCGGCAGGACCCCGGGCTCGAGGACGACGACGTGCACGCCGCGGGACGGTACCTCGACCGGCTCGACGACGGCCGGTTCGCCTACTACGGGCTGACCCCCGAGCGGGTCAGCGAGCTGCGCCAGCGCCTGCAAGCATGGCCCCGGTAGACAAGAAGCACGGCACCCGGTAGACGAAGCGGCCCCGGTCAACACGAGGCGGCACCGGTGAGCCACGTCACCTGACGGAGGGTGGCGCGGGGGCACCCGCTACCGTGTCCCGGTGCCGAGCCGTTGGAGGGACTGATGACCACCTATCAGCCCTACCGGACCGCCCAGTACACCAGGCCGGCGCCCGAGCCGCCCGCCCGCGACCGGTTCCGGCCGGACATCGAGGGGCTTCGCGCCGTCGCGGTGCTGCTCGTCGTCGCCAACCACGCCGGGCTCGGGCTGGTGCACGGCGGGTACGTGGGCGTCGACGTCTTCTTCGTGATCTCCGGCTTCCTGATCACGCTGCACCTGTTCAAGGAGCTGCAGCGCACCGGCCGGATCGGGTTCGGCGCGTTCTACGGGCGGCGCATCGTGCGGCTGCTGCCGGCCTCGACGGTGGTGCTGGTCACCACGGTCGCGGCGGCCTGGACGTGGATGTCGCCGGTGCAGGCGAAGGCGGTGGTGCTCGACGCGCTGTCGGCGGCCGCGTACGGCATCAACATCCGTCTCGCGGTGCTCGGCACCGACTACCTGTCCGCGGAGCTGGAGCCGTCGCCGCTGCAGCACTTCTGGTCGCTGGCGGTCGAGGAGCAGTTCTACTTCATCTGGCCGCTGCTGCTGGTGGTGGCCGCCACCCGCCGGGCCAGCCGGCGCAGCGCCGCCGTCGCGCTCAGCGTGCTGGGCGTCGTGTCGTTCGCCGTGTGCGTGTGGCAAACCGGGCACTCGCAGCCGTGGGCGTACTTCGGGATCCAGGCCCGCGCGTGGGAGCTGGCCGCCGGGGCGCTGATCGCCCTGGCCGCGGAGCGCCTGCGCCGGCTGCCCGGGGCGGCCGTGGCGACCTGGGCCGGCGTGGTCGCGATCGTCGCGTCGGCCGTGCTGTACGACGAGACCACCCGCTTCCCCGGCACCGCGGCGCTGCTGCCGGTCGCCGGTGCGGCGCTGGTCATCGCCGGCGGCTGCGCGCAACCCCGCTCGGGTGCGGTGCTGCTGCTGGGCCTGCGGCCGATGCAGGCGATCGGCAAGCTGTCCTACAGCTGGTACCTGTGGCACTGGCCGGCGCTCATGCTCGCCCCGCACATCGCCGGCGACGAGCTGGGCACGTGGACGCGGGCCGCGGTCGCCGCCGGCAGCCTGCTGCCGGCGTGGCTGTCGCTGCGGCTGGTGGAGAACCGGGTCCGGTTCAACCCGGTGTTCAAGCGCCGCCCCCGGCGGGGTCTCGGGCTCGGCGTCACGCTCACCGCCCTCGCGTGCGGCGCCTCGGCGATCTTCCTGGGCCTGCCGAACGAGGTGGAGGGCAAGGGCACCGCGCAGGACACCGCGTCGGTGATCTCGGAGTCGCAGCAGCTCGCCGACGCCCGCCGGCAGCTGCTGGACCTGATCGCGACGAGCGCGCCGCTGACCGCGATGCCGCAGAACCTGACGCCGCCGGTGACCGCCGCGACCAACGACCGGCCGCAGGCGTCGAAGGGGTGCCTCGCGTCGCTGGACGAGACGTCGATCAAGCCGGCGCTGGCGCAGGGGTGCGACCGGCACGGCGACCCGCAGGCGACCACCACGCTGGTGCTGTTCGGCGACTCGCACACCGAGCAGTGGTTCGACGCCGTGGACGCGGTCGCGAAGCGCCGGCACTGGCGGCTCGTCGTGCTCACCAAGTCCGGCTGCACGCCCGCCGACGCCTACACCATCAAGATCAACGCGCGGCGGGCGTTCACCGAGTGCGCCACCTGGCGCGAGGAGGCGTTCGCGAAGATCAAGGAGCTCAAGCCGGCGCTGGTACTGCTGTCCACCCGCACCTACGGCGACCCGCCCGTCGACAAGGCCGGCGCGGCCACGGTGCCGAAGGCGGAGGCCGACACCGCCTGGGCGCAGGCGCTGATGCGCTCGGCGAAGCGCGTCGCGGACCTCGGCGCCCGGCCGGTCATCATGCAGGACACCCCGGACCCGCGCGGCACCAGCGTCCCCGACTGCGTCGCCGCGCACCCCGAGGCCGTCCAGCAGTGCGCGCTGAAGGTCGCCACCGCCGTCTACGCCACCCGCAGGACCGCCAACGCGGAGGCGGCGCAGGCGGCCGGGTACACCGTCATCGACCCCACCGACTGGTTCTGCACCGCGACGGTCTGCCCGGTGATCATCGGCAACGCCCTGGTGTACCGCGACGGCAGCCACGTCACGACCAGCTACGTCAAGCTGCTCACCCCGCTGCTGCAGGCGGAGCTGGTCAGCTGAGCGTCTCGCGCTTCCACAGGTCGATGAGGCCGCGGAAGTGCGCGACGAACCGGTCGTGCTCGTGCGGCGGGTACGTGCCGCGCACCGTGTCCACCAGCAGGTCGTCGAATTCCTGCGACGTCACCCACTCGGCGACCAGGGCCGGCACGTGCGGCAGCGCCGTGTCGCAGAACTCGCGGTACTCCTCGACCGCCAGGTAGTCGTCGGCGATGCGCCGGTACGCGGCGAGCCTGCCGCGGTAGTCCAGGCCCGGGTCGTCGGCGACGGCGAAGTAGCGGGCGGTGTCCAGGTCCAGGCTCGGCCGCCGGCCGGTCACCACGCAGAACGCCGACCAGCGCACCAGCGCCGTCATCGCCCACGGGAAGTAGTAGTGCAGGCTGGTCAGGGCGACGTCGGGGCAGGCGTTGGCGTAGTCGATCGGGTGGACCACCCCGTCGCGGACCAGGCACTCGCAGGAGTTGAACTCCCACCGGAAGAACGCGTTGACCAGCCGCGAGATCGTCACCACCTCGTCGCCGACGGTCGCGTCGAGGAAGTCGTGCTCCACCGCGTACCGCTCGTGCATCGGCAGCTCGGGGCGGAACTTCATGACCATCGTCTCGGGGCCGATCGTCAGGGACCGGGTGAACACGTCGTAGCCCTCGATCGCCTGCTGCAGGTGCATGAGCCGCTCGCCGGACTGGTCGTAGGCGGCGTGCAGCGCGGTCGAGTCCGCGATGCGGGACACCCCGACCCAGGCGCCGCCGTCGTAGGGCTTCATGAACAGCGGGTACCCGAGCGCCTCGGCGACCGCGTCGAGGTCGAACGGCCGGTTGTACCGTTCCGCGGTGTACGCCCACTTCGCGTGGTCGACCGGGTTCTTGTACGGCACCAGCACGGTCTCCGGCACGTGCAGGCCGAGGCGCATCATCGCGCAGTACGCGGCGTGCTTCTCCATCGACTGGAACGTGAACGGGCTGTTGAGCAGGTACACGTCGTCCATCAGGGCGATCTTCTTCAGCCACTCGCGCGGGTGGTAGTACCAGTACGCCAGCCGGTCGATCACGAGGTCGTGCCGCGGCTTGTCGCGCAGGTTGAACGGCTCGATGCTCACCCGCGTGGTGTCGAGGCGGTGGGTGACGCCGTCACGCCCCCGGATCGGGCCGATCCGGCCGATCAGGGTCTCGAACGCCCGAGGCCAGTCCTGCTCCGTGCCGAGCAGCAGGCCGATGAGATGGTCCATCCGTGAACTCCCGGAGCAGCGGTGGCAGGTGCGGGCGCAGTGCGTCACGCCAGGTCGACATCGTGTGACCGCCGGGCACCTCGATGAGCGGCGCCCCGAGCCGCCGCGCCATCGCCCGGTTGTTGTGCAGGTTCTCCTCGTCCCGGCCGCACGTCAACACCGTGCGTGCGGCGGTCGGCGCGGCCTGCTCGACGAAGTCGAGGATCCGCCGGTACCGGGGGAAACCCGACTCCTGCGGGTCCAGCTCGG
Source organism: Dactylosporangium aurantiacum (assembly GCF_000716715.1). Classification (GTDB taxonomy): domain Bacteria; phylum Actinomycetota; class Actinomycetes; order Mycobacteriales; family Micromonosporaceae; genus Dactylosporangium; species Dactylosporangium aurantiacum. Next base: position 5,660 of record NZ_JNYJ01000046.1, read on the forward strand.
CGGTGAAGAAGCTCCCCGACTGCAGGAACAGCCCGTCGAAGGTGCCCGGCCGGCGGTGCTCGGCGTGCAGCATGGCCAGGGCGCCGAGGCTCGCGCCGAGCCCGACCCGCGGGCCGGCGGGCAGCCGCGGCAGGACCCGGTCGACGAGGGCGTCGGCGTAGGCGGGGTTCGCCGAGTACCACTCGTTGCGGTCGCCGGGGGACAGCAGCGCCACGTGCACGGCGCCGGCGACGCGGCTCAGCGCGGCGCCGTCCTCGTAGGCGGGGCCGTCGTGCGCGACGAGGACCACGTGGGCGCCGCCGGCGGGCGACACCACCCGGACCTCCAGGGTGCCGTCCAGCACCGGCACGCACAACGCGGTCACTCACGCACCATAGGGCAGGTGATCGCCGGACGCAGGGCTCACCGGCTGCACGTCCGGCGGGGTGTCCGGCATGACGACCCACAGGATGGGGTACGCCAGGACGGCGGTCCCGCCGGTGAGCAGCACGGCGAGCAGGAAGGCGGCGCGGGCCATGGTCGGGTCGACGCCGAAGTACTCGGCGAGGCCGCCGATCACACCGGCGACGGTGCGGTCGGCGCGGGAGCGGCGCAGGCGCTTGATCTCGGTCATGCCCCAAGGTTGCCTGCGCACGGCACCTGACGACCTCGGGTGACGCCCTGAACGATCCCTGAGTCCTCACCCTTGCTCCGCCGGGCGGATCCGCGCCGGCGGACCTACGATTCGGCCATGACGACCCCTCCGCAACCCGATCCGAACGTCCCGCCGGTCTCCGACGACCTGGTCGCGCTCGATCGCAGCACGGTCACCGTCGCCCGGTACGCCGACTACGCCTCCGCGCAGCGGGCCGTGGACTATCTGTCGGACAACGGGTTCCCGGTCGAGCGGACCTCGATCATCGGCACCGACCTGCGCCTGGTGGAGAACGTGCTGGGCCGGCTCACCATCGGCCGGGCGGCGATGGCCGGCGCGCTCAGCGGCGTCTGGTTCGGCCTGTTCCTGGGCATCCTGTTCACCCTGTTCAGCACCTCGTCGTGGATCGGCATCATGCTCGTGGCGATCCTCGTCGGCGCGCTGTGGGGTGCGATCTTCGGCGCCCTCGCGCACGCCGCGACCGGCGGCCGGCGCGACTTCACGTCCCGCAGCTCGCTGCAGGCCGGCCAGTACGCGGTGACCGTCGAGGCGGAGGTCGCCGACGAGGCCCGCGTGCTGATCACCCGCGCCACCTGGCGGTCGGCCAACGACTGAGCACCGCCGCGGGGGCAGGCCCCCGCTACGATCACCGTCGTGGACGTCGATGAGCGGGTCAGGCGGGCGTTCGCGGCCGGCGAGCGGCTCAACCTCGGCGGCGCCGACGTGCCCGCGGCCCTGCTCGCCGAGCTGCTGACGGCGGAGCCGCCGACCCGCCGCGCGGCGCTGCGCCTGCACGAGGCCCGGGTCACCGGCCGGCTCGACGCGCCGCCGGAGTCGTTCCGCGACCTCGGCGACGGTGAGACCGCCACCCCCCGGCCCGGCGACGCCCAGGGCGTGGACCTGGACAGCGCCACCGTGCACGGCGGCGTGTTCCTGCGCCGCAGCGACGTGCACGGCGAGATCAGCCTGCGGCACGCCACGATCGGCGGGGTCGCCACGTTCACCGGCGCGACCCTGCGCAACCCCGGCGCCGTCGCGCTGCGGCTGGACCGCGCCGACGTCGGCGGCGGCGTCCACCTGCTCGGCGGCTGCCGGGTGGAGGGCGAGCTGCGGCTCGTCGGCACCCGCGTCGGGCGGATCCTGCGGCTGGCCGGCGCGACCCTGACCAACCCCGGCGGCCACGCCCTGCTCGCGGACAACTGCACCGTCGACGGGCCGCTCGACTGCCGCGACGGTTTCGCCGCCACCGGTGAGGTGTCGCTGCTGGAGGCCCGGGTCACCGGCCCGGTCTTCCTCGAGGGCGCCCGCCTGGACAACCCCGACGGCACCTCGCTGCGCGCCACGGGGATCGTCACCGGCTCGCTCATGCACTGCTGCGACGGGTTCACCGCGACCGGCCGGGTCACGATGCGGTCCGCCCGCATCGGCGGCCGGCTGTGCTTCCACGACGCGCGGCTGCAGGGCGTGTGGTGCACCGGTGCCGAGGCCGTCGAGCTGGACCTGCGCTTCGCCGCCCCGCCGGCCGGGCGGCTCGACCTGCGCTACGTGCGGGTGGCGCTGCTGCGCGACGACCCCGCGACCTGGCCCGCCGACCTGCGGCTGGACGGCCTCACGTACCAGACGCTGAATCCGCTGCTCGGTCCCGCGCAGCGGCTGCGGTGGCTGGCCAGCACCTCCGACGGCCTGCCGCCGCAACCCTACGAGCAGCTCGCCGGCGTCTACCGGGCGCTGGGCCACGACGAGGACGCCCGGACCGTCCTGCTCGCCAAGCAGCGCCGCCGCCGGGCGACCCGCCCGTGGTGGACGTGGCCGTGGAGCTGGCTGCAGGACGTGACCGTCGGCTACGGGTACCGTCCGCAACGCGCCGCCCTGTGGCTGGCCGCGCTGCTCGTCGCCGGCACCGCCGTGTTCACCGTGTGGCGCCCCGCGCCGGTCAATCCCGGTCAGCCGCCCGCGCTCTACCCGGTGGTCTACACCTTGGACCTGCTCCTGCCGATCATCGATTTCGGGCAGGAGCCCGCGTACCGCCCGACCGGGCCCGGCCAGTGGCTGGCGTTCCTGTTCATCGCCGCCAGCTGGACCCTCGCCACGACCGTCGCGGCCGGTTTCACGAGGGTCCTCACCCGCAACTGAACCGACCCGGCCGCCGACCCGGCCGCCGCCTCCGGCGGGCGTGGCCGGGTCTGGCGGGATCAGCGGGCGTTCTGCCGGGGGATGAACACCTCGCGGACGATGAGCTGGATCGCGGCGACCACCGGGATCGCGATCAACGCGCCGACCACGCCGAGCAGCGCCACGCCCAGCAGCACCGACAGGATCGCGGCGAGGTCGCTGACCTTGACCGCGCGGCGCATCACCGTCGGGTAGATGAGGTAGTTCTCGACCTGCTGGTAGATGACGAAGAAGATGACGCAGGCGATGCCCGCCGGGATGCTGGTGGCGAAGCCGACGATGCTCACCACGATCGCGCCGAGGGTGGCGCCGATCTGCGGGATGAGGTCGGTGATCGCGATCAGCACGGCCAGGGCGTAGGAGTACTTGATGTCCAGGACGAACAGGAAGACGAACGACGACAGCCCGGCGATGACCGCGATGGCGAGCGCGCCGCCGAGGTAGGCGCCGACCTTGGTGAGGATCTCGTCGACGAGCAGGGTGACCCGCTCGCGGCGGGAGGCGGGGACGAGCTTGTAGCCGCCCTCCTTCAGCCGGTCGAAGGCGGCCATGAAGTACAGGGTGAGCACGACCACGGTCACGATGTTGAACAGCGCGCTGAACACGACCTGCGCGCCGCCCCAGACACCGCCGAGGGCCTTGGTGACGTTGCCGGCGGTGGCCACGGACTTGAGCTGGTCGAGCAGCTTGTAGTCCTCGTTGAGCTTGTTGAGCTGGTCCTGGTGGCGCAGGTTGTCGATGTACCCGGGCAGGTTCTCGACCAGTGCGCCGGTCTGGGTCACCAGCGGCGGGATCAGCGCGAGCAGGCCGCCGCACAGCAGCAGCATCGCGCCGATGCCGACGGTTGCCACGGCGAGGGCGCGGGGCAGGCCCCAGCGGGTCAGCCGGACCACCGCCGGGTTGAGGCCGATCGCCAGGAACATCGCGATGAAGATCAGCACCAGGATCGAGCGGACCTGGTCGACCGCGAGGTACAGGCTGTACGCCAGCAGCAGCCCGATCCCGCCCAGCAGCCCGATGATCAGCGGCGAGCGCCGCATCGGCGGGCCCGGCGTGCCGAAGCGCGGCGGTGGCACCACGATGATGTCGACGTCATCGTCGTCCTCGTGCTCGTCGTTCTCGACGTCCTGGTCGACCGACACCCGGAGCTCCCACCCGCGAAGAAGAATAATGACCTTGAGGCAGGGTACCGGGCGACCTCCAGCGGAGGTCGGTAGCGTTATGCCATGGCTGATCTCGTGTACCCACCGGTCATCGCGCTCGCGAAGACGATGTTCCGGCTGCTCAACATGCGCATCACTGTCGAGGGTGCCGAGCACGTGCCCACCACGGGTGGGGCGGTCATCGCCTGCAACCACGTGTCGTATCTCGACTTCATCTTCTGCGGCCTCGGCGCCAACCCCTCCAAGCGGCTGGTGCGCTTCATGGCCAAGGAGTCGATCTTCCGGCACCGCGTCGGCGGACCGCTGATGCGCGGCATGCGGCACATCCCCGTCGACCGGGAGGCCGGCATGGCCTCCTACAAGGCGGCGCTGAACAACCTCAAGGACGGTGAGGTCGTCGGGGTGTTCCCCGAGGCGACGATCAGCCAGTCGTTCACCGTCAAGGAGCTCAAGTCCGGCGCGGCCCGGCTCGCCGCGGCCACCGGCACGCCGCTGGTGCCCATGGTGCTGTGGGGCACCCAGCGGTTCTGGACGAAGGGCCACCCGAAGGACCTCACCCAGCGCGGGATCCCGATCACGATCATCGCCGGGGAGCCGCTGCACCCGACCCGCCGGGACAACGCCGACGCCGTCACCGCCGAGCTGCGCACCCGGATGACGGCGATGCTGGACCGCGCCCAGCGCGAGTACCCGGACCGTCCCGAGGGCGTGTTCTGGCAGCCAGCGCACCTCGGCGGCACCGCGCCGACGCCCGAGTCGTTGCTGGCCGCCGACTAGTTGAGCATGTTTCACTCAGTACCGACCGAGCTGCCCCTGCGTTCCCCGGAGGTTCCGTGACGACCGAGCCCACCACCACCCTGGCCCTGCTCAACGAGCTGGAGCCGGTGGTCGAGGCCAACCTGAACCGTCACCTGGCGACGGCCAAGGAATGGTTCCCGCACGAGTACGTGCCGTGGAGCCAGGGCCGCGACTTCGACGGCGTGCTCGGTGGTGAGGCGTGGGAGCCCGGCCAGTCGAAGCTGTCCGAGGTGGCGCGCACCTCGCTCATCGTGAACCTGCTGACCGAGGACAACCTGCCCAGCTACCACCACGAGATCGCCACGATCTTCGGCCGGGACGGTGCCTGGGGCACCTGGGTGCACCGATGGACCGCGGAGGAGGGCCGGCACGGCATCGCCATCCGCGACTACCTGCTCGCCACCCGCGCCGTCGACCCGGTCGCCCTCGAGCGGGCCCGCATGACGCACATGGAGGGCGGCTTCGCCAACGCCTACGAGGGTCTCGTCGAGTCGGTGGCCTACGTGTCGTTCCAGGAGCTCGCGACCCGCGTGTCGCACCGCAACACGGGCGCGGCCAGTGGCGACCCGATCTGCGAGCAGCTGCTGGCCAAGGTCGCCAACGACGAGAACCTGCACATGATCTTCTACCGCAACCTGCTCAACGCCGCCTTCGACGCCGCCCCCAACACCACGATGCGCGCGGTGACGAAGGTGGCGAAGTCGTTCCAGATGCCGGGGCACACCATCGAGAACTTCGGCCGCAAGTCGGTCCAGATCGCCATGGCCGGCATCTACGACCTGCGCCTGCACCACGACGACGTGCTCGCCCCGGTGCTGCGCCAGGTGAAGGCGTTCGACCGGCCGCTGTCCGGCGACGGGGAGGCCGCCCGCGAGGAACTGTCGGCGTTCCTGGCCGACCTGGACACGCAGGCGAATCGGTTCGTCGAGCGGCGGGAGGCCACCAGGGCCCGGCAGAGCGCCCGGGCCGCCGTCTGATCGCGGTTACTCTTCGGGTACGCTCCAACGACCGTTCCGTGCCCGTCACTGCCCGTCTGACCGTTTTTCACGTGGAATTCAGGCTACTGGCGGGTTCGGAAGTAACTCCCCGTATCGGAAGGCAGCATCGCCATGGCCAGACGCGTGATCCATGAGCTGATCGACGACCTCGACGGCGAACTCGCCGACGAGAGTGTCAGCTTCGGCCTTGACGGCGTGCAGTACACGATCGACCTGTCCGCCAAGCACGCCGCTGAGCTGCGCGACGCCCTCGCGCCGTTCGTCGGTGCGGCGACGAAGGTCGGCCGTCTCACCCCGGCACCCACCGCACCGGCTCGTCCGGGTGGTCGGGTCCGGCCGGTCCTGTCCGCCCGCGCGGAGCGGGAGCAGAACCGGGCCATCCGTGAATGGGCCCTGTCGAAGGGCATCGAGGTGTCCGACCGCGGCCGGATCCGCTCGGATCTCGTCGAGCGGTATCACGCCGAGGCAGGACATTGAAGGTTCCGCACCACACTCACTGAGGGCGCCCCGTTACGGGGTGCCCTCAGTGCTTTCCGGGCCCGCCACGGCCGCTGGTGCACCTGGCCCGGCAGCGGACCGGGGTGAGCAGGTCGCGCGGGTGGTGGGTCCGGCCGCGTTGCCAGCCGGCGCCGGGCAGGGCCGCGCCGATCGCTGAGACCGGGCCCGGCGGCGATGCTGCGGCAGCCAGTCGGGAAGGTACGAGCCGTGCCGCAGCTCCGGGATCGCCAGCGCCACGCTGCCGGCACGGGTGTCCCAGTCCCGTTGCCGGTCGCCGTTGCGCTGGTCGACCCGCTCGTCGCTGCGCTCGCCGTGCTCGGCGCCGCAGACAGCGTCGGCCTCGGTCGGGATGAGTGCTTCGGCGAACGTCTGCACCATCGAACGCCGCGCGGCCCTTCGGTGCTCCACGCCGGGTCGCGCCCGTGCCGGCCGAGTAGCCCGACCGTGTCCACCGGGCCGTGTTCACCGCGACCGTCGAGGGTCCTGCACGCGCCCTGACTCCGCCGGCCGCCGCGGTCGCCAAGCCTGGAATTGCGCCACCCCCGGTCCGCGGCGCGCCGGCGACGCGTTCAAGGGGCCGGCCGTCGTCGAAGCCGTAGGGGGACGCGCCGCCGCCCCGTCAGGCCGGCGAGCACGGACCGCCGGTCCCCGCCGCGCTCGCGCGTCCCGGCCCCCGTCACCGACGATCGTACCCGCTGAAATCAGCGGGAACACGTTCCGTGACCTGGTTACCACGCTCCGCGTGTAGTCCGGAAACCCGGCGTCTTGAGGTGCGGCTGCGGACGAGGGCGGACAGCGCCGCGGCGGCCAGGGTGGCGGCGGCGACGCTGCTGGTCAGGCCGATCGCGGGCGCCGCGACCAGGGCCGGCAGCAGCCGCACCGCGACCGCGCCGCCGAGGGCGCGGGTCGAGGCGCTCCAGGCGAGCACCGTGGTCACGGTGCCGGGTGTGGCGTCGCGGGCGATCCGGGCGTCCATGCCGCCCTCGAACGCGGTCATGCTGAGCCCGGACAGGAACTGCGCGGCGAACAGGCCGAGCAGGTGCGCCGGGGCGAGCAGCCAGCCCAGGAGCATCCCGACACCCCACATCGGCCAGGTGACCTGCGGCGGGAGGCGGAGCCGGTCGACGACGGCGACGGCCGAGGACGACAGCAGGCACCCGGCGCTGAACGCGATCGCCGCCCCCGCCACCGCCCGCTGCCCGTGCAGCTCGCTGGCGAGCGCGACCGACAGCAGCGTCGGCCCGGCCGCCAGCAGCGTGACGACGCCGCCGCCGGCCAGGACGGGCCACGGCAGCCGCAGGCGGCCGGACCGGGCCTGCGCGCGCCGGGCGATCCGGGTGACGGGCACCCCGGCGGCGGACACCATCCCGGCGGCGGATGAGGCGTCACGGACCCGGGCCCGGCGCGCGGTGAGGACGGTGGGCAGCAGGCTCAGGCCGTACACCAGGAACACGGCGAGGAACGCGTGGCCATGCAGCGGCAGCAGGGCGGCGACCCCGGCACCGGCGGCCTCGACCGCCGCGATCGACAGCGCATAGCGGGTCATCGCCTGGGGCCGGGCGTCGACGGCGGCGACCTCGGCGCGCATCGCGGCGAACCCGGCGAAGGCGGCGACGTGCATGAGCACGATCCCGGCCGCGACGAGCCGGCCGTCGTAGCCGGCCAGCAGCGCGGCCAGGGTCGCGACCCGCAGCACGCCCTCGGTGCCGCCGGCGAGCACCAGCAGGGTGCGGCCGGGCAGGTGCCGGGCGAGCCGGCCGGTGACCGGCGCGGACAGCACGACGCCGGCGAGCATGGCGGCGTTGAACAGCCCGGCGAGGGCGAGACCGCCGCGCTCGACGGCGACCAGGTTGAAGACCGTCCAGCCGAGCGACAGGCCGAACGAGTCGACGAGCCCCGACACCATCAGCTCGCGCAGCCGGCCGGCGCGCCGCCGGCCGCCGGGGACCACGCCGCGGTGGCGGGCCGGCCGGTGCGTCCGTGGGGGCGCAACGGCCACCGCCATCAGCTGCCGCCGACCCGGGCCGCGGGCAGGTGCGCCGACGGGGCGACCCCGCCGACGAACACCGGCTCAGGCGGCGGGAAGCCGTTGAAGTGCGACGCGTAGCTCAGCGTGTACGCGCCCGCCGAGCCGATGTACAGCCGGTCGCCGACGTCGACGGTGGAGGGCAGGTTCACCCCGTAGAACATGGTGTCGGAGCTGTCGCACGACGGGCCGGTGACGGTGAAGGGCAGGTGCGGCACCAGGGCGTGGTCGGTGCGCGACGTCCACAGCGGGAACCGCCACTGCTGCACGGTCTGCTGGGTCTCCATCATGCCGTGGTAGGCGCCGATGTCGAGGTACAGCCAGTTCTCCCCGGCGCGGACCTCGCGGCCGAGCACGGAGGCGACCATGACGGCGCTCTCCGCGACGAGGTGCCGGCCCGGCTCGGCGGCCAGCAGCCGCGGCCGGTAAGGCAGCAGCTCGTCCAGGGCGGGCACGATCGCGCCGGCGATCTGCTCCAGCGACGGGACGCGCTCGACGTAGCGGGCCGGGAACCCGCCGCCCAGGTCGAGCATCTCCAGGTGGATGCCGTCGGCGGCGAGGGCCGCCATGAGCGCGCCGGCGGCCGCGATCGCCTGCCGCCACGCGCTGGTCGTGCCGCACTGCGAGCCGACGTGGAAGGTGACGCCGTACGGCCGCAGCCCCAGCTGCCGGGCCAGCAGCAGCAGCGCCCGCGCCTCGTGCGCCTCCGCGCCGAACTTCCGCGACAGCGGGAAGCTGCTGGTCGAGTCGTCGACGCGCAGCCGGATGTAGACCGCGGCGCCGGGCGCGAGCTGGGCGAGCTTGTGCAGCTCGCCCTCGGAGTCGAAGCTGAAGCGCCACAGGCCGGCCTTGCGCGCCTCCACGATCGCGGCGGGGGGCTTGATCGGGTTGCTGTACAGCACCTCGGCGGGGTCGACGCCGATCTCCTGCAGCATCCGCAGCTCGCCGATGGAGGCGACCTCGAAGCCGGAGCCGAGCGCGGCGAGGGTGCCCAGGATGTCGGCGCTGGGGTTGCACTTCATCGCGTAGAAGGTGGAGACGCCGGGGATCGCGGCGGCGAAGGCGGTGTACCGGTCCACGACGGTGTCCAGGTCGACGGCCAGGAACGGCGTGGGCAGGTCCAGGCCGGCCAGGGTCTGCGGGCCGAGGGCGGCCGGCCAGTGTCCGGGGAGGTCCAGCCGCGCCTGGTCGGTGATGGCAGCCGTCATGTACCGGTCTCCTTCGTGATGCGGGTGCTCGTACGGGTCGGTCCGCAGATCGGCACGGTGCCCGGCGCAGCTTCGAAGGACTGCGGTTGCGGGTGTGGGGCGGAGCCCGCCGGTCCGCACCGCGGTGGCAACCTCAGGGGTCAGCCGGCCACCGCGCCGGTCCGCACCGCGACGGCGACCTGAAAGGTCAGACGGCCACCGCGGCCGGGTCGCGCAGCAGCGCGCCGGCCTCCCGTGCCGGCAGCGGCCGGGAGAAGTAGTAGCCCTGGCCGACGTCGCAGCCCATCCGGCGCAGGGCGAGGAACTGCGCGTACTGCTCGATGCCCTCCGCGACGGTGGCCATCCCGAGGCTCTGCCCCAGCTGGACGATCGTGCGGGCCAGGGCCGCGTCCGGGGTGGCACCGCCGATGCGTTCCACGAACGACCGGTCGATCTTGAGCGTGTCGACGGGGAAGCGGCGCAGGTACGCCAGCGACGAGTACCCGGTGCCGAAGTCGTCGATCGCCAGCTTGACGCCGATCTGTTTGAGGCTGAGCAGGACCGCGAGGTTCTCCTCGGTGTCGTTCATCAGCACGCTCTCGGTCATCTCCAGGCACAGCCGCTCCGCGGGCAGCCCGGTGTCGGCCAGGACCCCGGCGACGATCGCCGGCAGGTCGGTCTGGTCGAACTGGCGGCCGGATACGTTGACCGCCATCGTCAGCGGCCGGTCCGGTGCGGGCCGGCTCCATTCGACGCACTGCCGGCTGGCCTCGGCGAGGACCCACTGGCCGAGCGGGCGGATCAGGCCGGTGGACTCGGCCAGGGGGATGAAGTCGGCGGGGGAGATCTCCCCGCGGGTCGGGTGCCGCCACCGTACGAGCGCCTCGAAGCCGGTGACGGTGCCGGAGCGCAGCTCGATCGTCGGCTGGTAGTGCAGGACGAGCTCGCCGGTCGTCTCCAGGGCGCGGCGCAGGTCGGCGGCGAGCTGGAGCCGGTCGACGAGGCCGGAGTGCATCGCCGGGTCGTACCGGGCGAAGGTGCCCTCGCCGGCGGCCTTCGCCCGGTACATGGCCAGGTCGGCGTTGCGCAGCAGCTGGTCGGCGTCGGCGGCGTCCGGGCCGGTGACGGCGATGCCGATGGACGCCTGGACGTGGATCTCGGTGTTGTCGATGTCGAACTGGTGGTCCAGCGCGTCGATGATCCGGGTGGCGAGGTCGTCGGCGTCGCCGGCGGCGTCCTGCGCGGTGCCGGTCAGGTCGATGAGGACGGCGAACTCGTCGCCGCCGAAGCGGGCCACGGTGTCGCCGGGGCGCACCGCGGCGGCGAGCCGGTCGGCGACCTGGACGAGCAGCTGGTCGCCGGCGGCGTGCCCGAGGCTGTCGTTGACCTCCTTGAACCCGTCGAGGTCCAGGAACAGCACGGCGACGTCCGCGTCGCCGCGGCGGCGCAGCGCCATCTCGACGCGGTCCTTGAACAGGGCCCGGTTCGCCAGTTTCGTCAGGCCGTCGTGGAACGCCTCGTGGACGAGCTGGTCTTCGAGCTCCTTGCGCTCGGAGATGTCGCGCGAGTTGAGCACCAGGCCCCGCACGTTGCGGTCGCCGAGCAGGTTGGTGACGGTGACCTCGGCGAGGCGGTGATGCCCGTCGGCGTGCCGCATCGGGATCTCCACGACGCGGCTGGCGTACGGGGTGTCGGCGACCGCGCCGAACGCCTCCTCGAGCCGGACGCGGGCGTCGTCGGGCAGGAACTCGGCGAGCCGGCGGCCGGTGGTGTGCTCGCGGTCGTAGCCGAAGACCCGGCTGATCGACTCGGACTGGTAGGTGACGACGCCGTCGAGCGACACGACCGTGACCACGTCGGAACTGTGCTGCACGAGCGCCTGGAACCGCTGCTCGCTGGCCCGCAGGTCGGCGGTGCGGGCCTCGACGCGGTGCTCCAGGTCGCGGGTCAGGTTGCGGTTCTCCAGCAGGGTGAGCAGCTGCCGGCCCACGATGAGCAGGATGATCGCGGAGCGGGTCATGGTCACGACGGGGTCGTGCACGGCGTGCCGGAGCACCTCGAACGTGCTGGTGCCGAGCGCGCCGAGGACGGCGATGTAGGGCAGCATGACGCCCAGCGGCCGCACCAGCGTGTCGGCGTCCTCGGCCTCGGGCGGCCCGTCCGGCTTGCGCGACGCGATCAGGATCAGCGCGAAGCCGACGAACCAGCCCAGGTCGAGCACCGCGCCGGAGCCGTAGTCGTCGACGAGGGTCAGGTACGCGTAGCCGCTGTCGGACACGGTGAACGCGGCGAGCCCACCGCCGACCAGCGGCAGCGACATCGGCCGCTGCCCGCCGCCGCGCAGCCTGGCGAGGATGAACAGCACGACGGTGAGCACGACGACGTCGCCGCCCGGGTACCACAGCGTGATCAGCAGCGCGAGAGAGCTGTCCGCGCCCTGCGCGGCGAGCGGCCCGAGGATCAGGTTCCAGGTCATGAGCAGCAGCGACGCGGCGATCATGAGACCGTCGAGGATGCTGCGGACCTGCTGGGCGACGCTCTGCCGGCGCACCGGCAGCAGGAGCAGCCCGGCGGCGGTCAGCGGCATCATCCAGAAGTAGCCGGCGTCGGCGAGGGACGGGAACGGCACGCCGGTGCCCAGGACCGTCTCGTACCAGATGCAGCACAGCTGCCCGGCGGCCCACGACAGGGAGCCCAGCCCGGTCAGGGCCCACGCCCACCGTACCCGGGCCGCCGCGGGCCGCAGCGCCTTGGCCAGGCAGCCGCAGGCGGCGGCGAGTGCCGCGGCGAACAGCGCGACGTTCGAGGTGTTCTGCGCGGTGACGGGCCCACCGGCGCCGGTGACGAGCGCGGCGAACAGCGCGGCGGTCACGGCGGCGGTCGCGCCGCACAGCACGGCGTACCCGCGGGTGGGCACGGCGGCGCGCAGCAACGTGGCCAGCATTGTCGCCCCCTGTCGCCGTACCGTCCGGTGACCCGCCAGATCGGGCGACGGGCGCGGGAGCTGAGCTGTCGGGTGCCGCGGCAACCACACCGCACCCGGCGGGCGCGGGCACCGCGGCGGTCAGGCGAAGTCGAGCGGGTCGGCGAACAGCGGCTCGAACGCGAGCTCCGCGGCGCCGAGCAGCGCGGCGTCCTCGCCGAGGACGGGGGTGCGCAGGCGGACGTGCTCGCGGCAGGCGGGCAGGGCGTTGCGGTTGAGGCGGCTGCGCACCTGGGCGGCGGATGCCAGGTACACCTCCCGCAGCGTGCCGCCGAAGATGACCATTTCGGGGTTGAAGATGTTGACGAGGTTGGCGACGCCGAAGCCGAGCCAGTCGCCGACCTGCCGGACGGCGGCCTGCGCCGACGCGTCGCCGCGCCCGGCGGCGTCCACGACGGCGAGGATGCCCTCGCGCCCGGTGGACGGGTCACGCCCGGCGGCGGTCAGCAGGGCGTGCTCGCCGATCTCGGTCTCCCAGCAGCCGTGCGAGCCGCAGCTGCACGGCTTGCCGGCGGGGTTGACGACCATGTGGCCGACCTCGCCGCCGTAGCCGCCGTGGCCGGTGACGGGGCGCCCGGCGGCGATGATCCCGCCGCCGACGCCGGCGTCGCCGTAGAGGTACACGACGTTGTCGCAGCCGACGGCGGCGCCGCGGGCGTGCTCGGCGAGCGCGGCGAGGTCGGCGTTGTTGCGCACCTGCACCAGCGGCCGGCCCGGTTCGGTGAGGTCGGGCTCCTCGGCGTCGGGCAGGTCCTCGTCGAGCAGGTCGTCGCTGTCGGTGCCGCCGGTCCGGCGGGCCGCGCCCGGCGGACCCACCCCGGCCTCGACCAGGTCGTCGTCGCGCGCCTGCCGCTGCGCCGGCACGGTGGTGGTCGCCGCGGCGGGGCGCAGGCCGGTGGCGGGGAAGACGTCGACGCCGGTGCTGATGATGACCTCGGCGAGGGCCTCGCCGAGCGGCTGGTCGACCCAGCCGAGTTCGGGGCCGAGCCGGACGAAGCCGTCCTCGCGGCGCACCATGGCGGAGACCGCCGCGGCGCTGCCGACGAGCCGCGCGCCGGGCGGGGCGGCCTTCTGCATCTTGCGCACGAAGTCGGCGATCGGCGCGACGACCTGGGCGGCGGTGCGGTCGCCGCGTTCGCGGACGGCGGCGTGCCGGTCCAGCACGACGCCGCCGAGGCCGACGCGGGCGGCGACGATGCGGTCCACCTCGACGGCGAACGCGAAGACGTACACGTGCTCGGACTCGGGGCGCACGACCAGCGACGGGCGGCCCGCCCGGCCCCGCTGCTCGCGGGGCACGCCCTCGCTCACCAGCCCGGCGGCGACGAGGTCGGCGGTCAGCGCGCCGATCGTGCTGCGGTTGAGCCCGAGGCTGGTGGTGAGGTCGGCGCGGGACATGGCGCCGTGGAGGTGCACGGAACGCAGGAGAGCACCGAGGTTGCTCCTACGGATCTCCTCCTGGCTGGGGCCGACGCGCATGCTCGACTTTCTCGTTGGTGGTGCCTGCCGCTTACCGTACGGCCGTCCTGCCGGCCGGAACAGAGCCGTTCCGGCAACCTGGCTGCCGGCCGGGTGTCCGCCCCGGGGTTGGGCGGGACGGACACCTCGGCAGGACGGTGCGGCTATCTCAGTCCGGCGGACGCGGCCCGGCGCCGTGACAGCGCGTCGATGCCGGCGGCGGCGAGCAGGACGACACCGGTGACGATGAACTTCTGCCCGGCGCTGTACTGCATGAGGCCCATGCCGTTCTCGATGACGGCGACGACCGCGCCGCCGAGGACCGCGTCGAGGACCCGGCCCTTGCCGCCGAAGAGGCTGGTGCCGCCGATGACGGCCGCGCCGACGGCGTAGAGCAGCACGTTGCTGCCACCGGTGTTCGGGTCGACGGACGCCTGCCGCGACGCGGCGATGATGCCGCCGACCGCGGCCATCGCCGAGCAGATGACGAAGACGGAGATGCGGATGCCGTCGACGTTGATGCCGGCCCGGCGGGCGGCCTCCTTGTTGCCGCCGACGGCGTACAGGTGCCGGCCGTAGGCGGTGCGGCCCAGCACGAACGTCCAGATCACCAGCAGCACGCCGATGAGCAGGACGACCATCGGGACGCCCTTCTGCGAGAACAGGATGTTGCGGCCGCGCTCGAGGTTGAGCACGTAGACGCCGACGCCCATGAGCGCGGCGACGCCGCCGACGCGCAGCGCGACGACCGACATCGGCTCGACGGCCAGGCCGCGGCGGGCCCGGCTGGTGCGCTTCCACAGCTGCAGCGCGGCGAGGGCGGCGATGGTGATGCCGTACAGGATCCAGCCCTGCAGCGGGGTGAACCGGCCGTCGAAGTTGATCTTCTTGATGGTCGGGTCGTCGACGGCGATGATCGTGCCGCCCTTGATGAGCAGCAGCACCGCGCCCTGGAAGGCGAGGAAAGCGGCGAGCGTCACCACGAACGACGGGATGCCGATCTTCGCCACGAGCAGGCCGATGACGATACCGATGACGATGCCGGTGGCGACCGCGCCGAGGATCGCCACGTACCAGGGGAAGCCGTGCGTGGTCAGCAGGGTCGCCAGGACCGCGGCGCACACGCCGCTGGCGTAGCCCGCGGACAGGTCGATCTCGCCGAGCAGCAGGACGAACACCAGGCCCATGGCGATGCAGGTGACCGCGGCGCCCTGGGAGAGCAGGTTGGCGAAGTTGGCCGCGCTGAAGAACACCGGCCGTGCGACGGAGAAGATGATCGTCAGCACGATGAGGCCGAGGATCGCGGGCAGCGCGCCCATGTCGCCGCCGCGCACCTTCGCCAGGTACGTGCGGACGTAGAGTCCCAGGGTCGGCGTCTGGCCGCCGGAAACCTTCTCCTCCGGGGGCACCGTGGACACGGTCATGACGTCACCTCCGCTGCGCTCCGGCGCCGCCCTGACCTGACACTGAGCCGATGATGCACGGCTCCTCCGCTCCGCTTCGGACCGTTCATACCGTCGCTCCGTTCTGGCGCAGCCCGAGGTCGCCGCTGCGACCGGCGGTGATGAGTTCCACGACCTGCGAGTGGGTGACGTCGGTGGCACTCACCTGGGCGCACATCTGACCGAGGAACAGCGCGGCGATCCGGTCGGCGACGGCGAACACGTCGTTCATGTTGTGCGAGATGAGCACGACGGCGAGGCCGTTGTCGGCGAGGCGGCGCACCAGCTCGAGGACCTGGGCGGTCTGCGCGACGCCGAGGGCCGCGGTCGGCTCGTCGAGCACGACCAGGCGGTTGTTCCACAGCACGGCCTTGGCGATGGCGACCGTCTGCCGCTGGCCGCCGGACAGGCTCGACACGTGCTGGCGGACCGACTTCACGGTGCGCACCGACAGCCCCGCGAGGGTCTCCGCGGCCTTCTGCTCCATCGTGATGTCGTCCAGGACGATGCCGCTCTTGATCTCACGGCCGAGGAACATGTTCTGGACGATGTCGAGGTTGTCGCAGAGCGCGAGGTCCTGGTAGACGATCTCGACGCCGAGCGCGGCGGCGTCGCGCGGTCCGTGGACGCTGACCGGCTTGCCGTCGAACAGGTACTCGCCGGAGTCGATCGAGTAGATCCCGCCGAGGCACTTGACCAGGGTGGACTTTCCGGCGCCGTTGTCACCGACGAGGGCGGTGACCTGGCCGGCGTACGCGGAGAAGTCCACGTCCCGCAGGACCTGGACGGGTCCGAAGCTCTTGTTGAGCCCACGGACCTCGAGCAGAGGTGTGTCGGTCACGATGCTCCTTCTTGCATGTCCGACGGGGGTGGCCGTTCACAGGCTGCGACCCGGCGCCCGCAGGGGTACTGCGGGCGCCGGGCGCTGCGAACCGGTGGTTACTTGATGCCCGCCGCGGCGCACTTGGCGGCGAAGTCGCCGGTGCACAGTTCGGCGACCGTGACGTAGCCGTCGTCGATGACGTCCTTCACGTTGTCCTTCGTGATCGACTTCGGGGTCAGCAGGACGGCGTCGACCTCACGCTTGCCCTCCGGGTCGGTCACCTTCTGGGAGGTGGCGCCCTTCTCACCCTTGGCCAGGCCGATGGCGAGCTTGGCGGCCGCGTCGGCCTCCTGCTTGACGGCCTTGTAGACGGTCATGCACTGGTCGCCGTTGAGGATGTTCTGCAGGCCCTGCACGGTCGCGTCCTGGCCGGTGACCGGGACCTTGCCGTTGAGCTTCTGCTTCTTGAGGATGTTGATCGCGGCGTTGCCGAGGCCGTCGTTGGCGGCCAGGACGCCCGCGATGTTCGGCGTCGAGGTCAGCATCTGCTCGAACACGGTGCCGGCGGTGGTGTTGTCCCACTCGGCGACCCACTGGTCCGGGCCCTTGACGTACTCACCGCTGTCGTACTTGGCCTTGAGCACGCCGTCGTAGCCCTGCTTGAACAGGGTGGCGTTGTTGTCGGTCTGGGAGCCGTTGAGCTCCGCGATGACCGGCTTGGTCGCCTTCGCGTCGGTGAGGCACTTGACGAGGCCCTCGCCCTGCAGCTTGCCGACCGCGACGTTGTCGAAGCTGACGTAGTACGCCGCGGAGCCGCCCAGCGTGAGCCGGTCGTAGTCGATCGTCGCGACGCCGGCGGCCTTGGCCTTGTCGAGCACGGCCTTGCCGGTGCCGGAGTCCAGGTTGACGATCATGAGGACGTTCACGCCGCCCGTGATCATCTGCTCGGCGATGGTCTGGAACGCGGCCTTGTCGTTCTGCGCGTTCTGGATGTCGTAGTCGACGCCGGCGGTCTTGAACGCCTGCTCGAGGTATTTGCGGTCCGCGGTCTCCCAGCGGGCCGAGGACTTGCTGTCGGGCAGGATGACGCCGATCTTCGCCTTCTTGGCGTTACCGCCGGTGCCGGGGTCGGCTGCCTTGTCGTCGTCGCCACAGGCGGTGAGTCCGCCGGTCGCGAGGACGCCTACCGCCAACAGGGAGAGGATCCCTTTGCGCATATTGCACGGGTCCTTTCGGATATGCGCCTTGACCGGGCGCTGGGGGTGTTCGGGCGGAAGTCCACCGTCGGGGTCGTGCATCGGGACGACGGTGATTGTTGTGCCCGGCAACGTATTCCTCCGTGGCCGGTGGGCACAAGGCCGCCACGATTTCGAAATTGTTGTTGGCGGTAACAATTGCGCAACGCGCCAGCAACGGCCCTCGCCACCAAGATCATCTCAGGGCCCGGTTGCCAACTGGTTGCGCCGAACGAGCAAGCTGCACGATGTTTCCGCTTTGCAACTTTCGCCGTGGCTATCCTCGACCTCATGATCACTCCGCCGCTCGCGCCGGAGATCCTCGCCGAGTACCCGGAGCTCGCCGTCCTCGGCAGGACCGCCACCCGCCTGCACCCGCGACGCGGGAACCCGGGCGTCGGCGACAGCCACGTCGGCGGCCCGCTCGCGTGGCCGGCCGACGAGCCGTGGCCGGTCTGCACCCGCGAGCTGCGCGACGGACACCGCCACGGCCGGCCCAACCCGCTCGTGCCGGTCGCCCAGCTGTGGGCCTCCGACGTGCCCGACCTGCCCCGCACCATTCCTGGCGGCCGCGCCGGCGCCGAGAGCTTCGACCTGCTGCAGGTGCTGTGGTGCCCGGTCGAGCACCTGCGCGAGTCCCGCGGGCCCGCCGTCCAGGTCGTGCGCCGCCGCGCCGCGGACCTGCCGGCGGACCTGCTCACCGACCCGCCCCAGGGCGACGTCGAGCAGGCCGGGTGGATCCCCGTGCCGTGCGTGCTGCACCCGGAGCAGATCACCGACCGGCCCTGCGCCGACGCCCTGCCCGGCCCCCTGCGCGACCGCATGCCGCCCGGCGTGGCGGCCGGGTTCGTCGCCCCCGGCTGGAAGGTCGGCGGCTACCCGCGCCGCCCCGGCCAGACCCCGTGCCCGCACTGCGGCAACCCGACCGACCTGCTGCTGCTCGTCGCCGAGCACGAGTACGACGACGAGACGTACCACTGGATCCCGCTCGAGGAACAGGACCTGGACTGGTCCGCGCCGCACGGCGACAGCCACCGGCGCCCGACCGGCCTGCGCCTCGACGGCGACCTGCACGTCTTCGCCTGCCCCGACTGCGGCACCGTCCACGTCGTGTGACGGCGCCCCGCACCGGCGCCGGCGTCAGTACCGCGACAGCTGCCCGGTCGGCGACAGCACGATGCGCGGGTTCGCCGCCGGGTCCAGCCAGCGCAGCAACGCCACCAGGTCCGACTGCGGCAGGCTCACACACCCGAGCGTCGAGTTGCCGTTGGACTGGTGCAGGAAGATGCCGGACCCGCGCCCCGGCGTCGCCGGCATGTTGTACCGGATGACCGCGAAGTACGTGTACTGCGGGCTGATCTGCCACAGCGGCTCGCTCGGCCCGCCCGGGTTCGCCCCGTGGTGGAACGTGTTGTAGCCGGGCGAGGAGCTGTTCTCGTCCCACCAGTCGTCCTGCACGACCCGGTGGTAGGCGTACCGGACGCCCGGGTTGGCCGCGATGCCGTACATGGTGGCGTCGAAGGCGTACACGCCGGTCGGGGTCGTCTTGTCGCCCTCGTGCTTGTCGCCGCTGAACCCGTTGCCGCCGATGCGGGCCGTCATCGGCGACAGCACCGGCTGCCAGACCCCGCCCGTCTTCGCGTACGCCCGCAGGCTCGCCGTGGTCGCCGACGCGCTCGCCGCCTGCACGATCACCACCTGGGTGGTGCTGCCCGGCAGGGTCCGCAGCCGGGACGCGTCGTTCGCGGCCGCCGTCGTGCCGGCCGCGGCCGCCTTCTTCGACGCCGAGGGCGACGGCGACGCCGACCGGGACGCCGGCACCGAGGCCGACACCGACGGTGACGCCTCGACCGACGGCGGCGCCTCGCTGGACGCCTCGGCGGTGGGGGAGGCGACCGGCTGGGCCGAGACGGCGGGCTTCCCGCCGCAGGCGGTCACCGCCGCCAGCACGGCAACGGTCGCGAGCAGGGCCTTCGGGGCGCGTCGTCCGCGCTGGTCAACCGGCACGACACATAGTATCGACCGCATGCCGATGCGCGTCCCGACCCGCCTGACACCGCTGCTCGCGCTGGTCCCGCTGCTGCTCGGGGGCTGCGGCGGCGGCACCGGCGGCAGCCCGGCGAGCGGCGCGCCACCGTCACCCGCCGTGTCGGTGAGCGCCCCGGCGTCGCAGTCCGCGTCGCCGGCCGGGTCGCCGGCTCAGACCGCGTTCGTCGGCACGGTCGAGGCGCTGCCGCCGGAGGTCCGGCAGCGGATGACCGGTGTGTCGTGGCGGCCGGGCTGCCCCGTCGGCCTCGACGACCTGCGCCTGCTGCGACTGTCCTATGTCGACTTCGCCGGCGCCGCCCAGGTCGGCGAGCTCGTCGTGCACCGGGCGATCGCCGACGCCGTCGTGCGCGTCTTCGCGAAGCTGTACGCGGCCCGCTTCCCGATCCGCGGCATGCGCACCGTCGAGGCGTACGACGGCAGCGACGACGCATCGATGGCCGCCGACAACACATCGGGCTTCAACTGCCGCAACGTGCCGAACACCAAGCACTGGTCGAACCATGCCTACGGCCGGGCGATCGACGTCAACACCGTCGAGAACCCCTACCTGCAAGGTACGCTGATCATGCCGCCGGCCGGCAAGGACTACCTCGACCGGCGCAACGTCAGGACCGGGATGATCGTGGCCGGCGACGCGGTCGTCACCGCGTTCAAGTCCGAGGGTTTCGCGTGGGGCGGCGCATGGCGCACCGGAGTGGACTACCAGCACTTCGAGAAGCCCGGGTGAGACCGGGGACACGGATCCCATAGCGCCGTTCGGGGGAGCCGCTCGATGGCACGGGATCGCGATACTGTCGCCATGTCACGTACGGGGACCTTCCGTCTCATGCTCATCGGCGCCCTGGTGCTCGTCCTGGGCGGCATCGCCACGACCGCCTACGCGTTGCGCGACACCGCGCAGCAGACGCCGGACACGCCCGCCGCCGACGCGCAGGCCGCGTCGACCTCGCCGTCACCGGCGAAACCGGCGTTCACCGGCTGGTCGGACCCGGAGCTGGTCGGCAAGCCGTACGGGACGAAGGTGCCGGGTCTGCTGACCTTCCGCGGCAACCCGACCCGCACCTACTACGGGCAGGGCCCGGTGCCGCGCACGATGCCCGTGCACAAGTGGCAGTTCCCGAAGACCGGCGGCATGTGCCGGATGTCGGAGGACAAGGGCAAGACCACGCAGTGGTGCGGCAACGGCTGGACCGGCCAGCCCGCGGTCTTCGAGAAGGACGGCCGGACCTGGGTCGTGTTCGGCGCGTACGACGGCGCCATCCACTTCCTGGACGCCGCCACCGGCGAACGCATCCTGCCGGACTTCCCGACCGGCGACATCATCAAGGGCACCGTCACCATGGACCCGGACGGCTTCCCGCTGCTGTACTCCGGCTCCCGCGACAACTTCTACCGGGTCATCGCCCTGGACCGCGACAAGCCCACCGAGCTGTGGAAGCTGTCGGCGAACGCGGTGAAGCCGACCATGTGGAACGACGACTGGGACGGCTCCGGCCTGATCATCGACGACTACCTGTTCGAGGGCGGGGAGAACAGCCAGTTCCACATCGTGAAGCTCAACCGCGGCTACGACGCCAACGGCAAGGTCACGGTGAACCCGAAGCTGGTGTTCAACACCCCCGGCTGGGACGCGCAACTGCTCAAGGACTTCGGCGACACCAACGTCTCCATCGAGAACTCGGTGTCCATCTACAAGAACGTGGTGTACTTCGCCAACTCCGGTGGCCTGGTGCAGGGCTGGGACATCAGCGGCCTGAAGGAGGGCAGGACCCCGACCCGCGTGTTCCGCTTCTGGACCGGCGACGACACCGACGCCTCCATCGTCATCGACGAGGCCGGCTTCCTGTACGTCGGCTCCGAGTACGAGAAGGGCAACGCCCGCGCCAAGCAGGTGGGGCAGATGCTGAAGCTCGACCCGTCCAAGCCCGACAACCCGGTCGTCTGGTCCGTCAAGGACCAGGGCAGCAAGCCCGCCGGCATCTGGGGCACCCCGGCGCTGTTCAAGGACATCGCGATCTACGACACCACCGGCGGCGACGTCATGGGCCTGGACCGCCAGACCGGCGCGGTCCGCTGGAAGTTCCACGTCCCGGGCAACGAGACCTGGCAGTCCCCGGTCGTCGTGGACGACACCCTCTTCATCGGCGACTGCTCCGGCGTCATGCACGCCTACGACGTCAAGGACACCAACGCCCAGCCGAAGCTGCTCTGGGAGATGAAGATCGGCGGCTGCATCGAGTCCACCCCGGCCGTCTGGAAGGGCGCGATGTACTTCGGCACCCGCGCCGGCGCGGTGCACTCCCTGTCGGTCTCCTGACCTGTCCGCCTAGTGTCCTAGGAAGCGCTACGCGACGCGCGCCCGGTCACCGGCTCACGGCCGGCCGACCGGGCGCCGCGGCTGACCGTGCCTTGCACCAGGTGGACGACGCCGGGCCCGGCGGGTGGTGCCAACGCTGCGCTCGTGTCGGCTGTTTCGGTTCGGGTCCGCGCGACCGTGCTCGCGGGTGCGGCGTTCGTCGGTGTGCTCGTCCCCGGCGTCGTGTTGTCGCCTCCGGCGGGGCGGGTCGGTCCTGGCTATCAGCCTCTGGGCGGCCGGCCGAAGGTGTGCTGCCTGTCCCTGTGGTTCCCGCGGGTGGACCGGGTGTTCCTGGCGACGGTCATGCGCCACTACGCCGAGCGGCCTGAGCATCGCCGTGACATCGGCACGCCGGCGGAGCGGGACCGGCTCAGCGCCGGATTCGCGGCGTGGCGCACCCAGTCCGGCGTTCCGGTGGACGCCGCAAGCCGCTCCGACCCCATATCCTAGCGTCCTAGGATGCCTTAGACGACGTGGCTACCGCCACGTCAGAACCAAAAGCGGCCGCTACGCGGCAGATTTGCCGTTTTTGCTGGTTCAGGGACCGCTGGGTGCGGTTGCCGGTGGTGAGGACCGCTGCGTGGCGGGTTGCTGGCAGGCGACGACCGCGTCGAGGTGCCAGCCGAGCGGCTCGTATGAGCGGAAGGTCAGCACGGCGACGGTGTGGGCCTTGGCGTCGAAGGCGATGTCGATGCGGTCGGGCTGCTCGTGCACGCGATGCAGGCCGGCGAGCAGGGTGCCGGAGCGGGCCTGGGCCCAGGCGGTCGCGAGCTGCTCCGGGGTGCGGGTCTCGCGGGTCGTGGGTGCGGCGGTGGCGCGGGCGGCGGCGATGTGGCTGTGTTCGTCGCACTGCAGCCGGGTGGACGGGTCGGTGGCGGTCTCGCCGGTGTCGCCGATCGAGTTGATGTACAGGATGACGGCGACCGCGGCGAGAGCCAGCCCGAGGAACCGCAGGATGTTACGGCGCACTCACCCAGCGTAGGCGACCAGGGGGAGCTGCGTCTCGGCGCGCCATTTGGCGATGCCGGAGGCAGGGAGCGTGTCGATGGGGTCGTAGTACGGGTAGGTGCGGTCGAGGTCCATGGACGAGTCCTCGATGGAGGTGCGGTAGTTCTTCGTCCAGTAGGTGATGCCGCGTTCGCGGTCGTACTCGGTGACCATGTGGACCCAGCGTTTGCCGACGAAGGGCACGTCGCAGACGATGCGGGGGGTGGCGTAGCCGGGCAGGTAGCCCATGATGTCGTGCTGGAGCTGCTGGGCCTGCCAGACGGCGACGCGCCAGTGTTCGGCGTTGGGGATCATGTCGCACATGTAGAAGTAGTACGGCAGGATGCCGGCCTCGCCCTGCAACGCGAAGCACAGGTCGAGCAGGTCGGCGGCGGTGGCGTTGACGCCGCGCATGAGGACGCCCTGGTTGCGTACGTCGCGGACGCCGACCTCGAGGGCGGTGTGGGCGGCTTTGGCGACGAGCGGGGTGAGGGACTGGGCGTGGTTGACGTGGGTGTGGATGGCGAGGTTGACGCCGCGGCGGGCGGCGGTGCGGGCGACGCGTTCGAGGCCTTCGACGACGGTGGGTTGCAGCCAGTGCTGGGGGAGGCCGGCGAGGGCCTTGGTGGCGAGGCGGATGTCGCGGATGGTGTCGATGGCGAGCAGTCGCATGAGGAAGGTTTCGAGCTGGGGCCAGGGGACGTTGGCGACGTCGCCGCCGGAGACCACGACGTCGCGGACGCCGGGTTGGCCCTTGAGGTAGTTGATCATTGCGTCGTAGCGGTCGACGGGCTTCAGGGCCAGGCGCAGTTTGGTGACGCTGGGGGTGTTGTTGCCGACGAGGTCCATGCGGGTGCAGTGGCCGCAGTACTGGGGGCAGGTGGACAGCAGTTCGGCGAGGACCTTGGTGGGGTAGCGGTGGGTGAGCCCTTCGGCGACCCACATGTCGTGTTCGTGGAGTGAGTCGCGGCTGGCGTGGGGGTGTGAGGGGAAGTCGGTGAGCCGGTCGGAGGCGACGGGCAGCATGTAGCGGCGGATGGGGTCGGCGCGGAGGGTCTTGTCGGTGATCTCGCCGGTGGGGACCATGGTGTTGATCATTTGGGGTGGGACGAGCATCGACATGGTGGCCTGGTTGGCCTGGTCGAGGGCGAGGTCGTCGTAGAAGTCGGCGGTGATGAGGTCGCCGTAGACGGTGCGGAGCTGGTTGATGTTCTTGACGCAGTGGGCGCGTTGCCATTGGGCGGATTCCCACTCGTCGCGGGTGACGTCGCGCCAGCCGGGGAGGCGTCGCCAGTCGGGTTCGACGAGCTCGTGGCGTTGATACGCGTACGGCTGCACGGCACACCTCCAGAAATCCTGCGCTAGAACCGTCACAGTAGCGAAGATTCTTCGGGCGATCGAGTCGTGGCGGGAGATTCTTCTGTCTGTCATCCGGCTGGCCGGGAAAAACGCCCGTGGACATGACGGTGGGTCACCGTCGGGCGCGCATACGGTGGCGGTCCGCAACCGAACCGCACCCGAGCGATGCCCGAGGTCTCATGAACAACCGTTGGTCGATCCGCGCGAAGATCAATGCGATGCTGGCGATCCCGATCGTCATGCTCGCGGCGATCTGGCTGTTCGCGGTGAGCTTCACCCTTGAGCCGGCCCTGGACCTGCGCAACTCGAAGCTGGTCGGGGACAAGGTGACCGAGCCGGCCGAGGCGATGGTCGAGCAGCTGCAGGTCGAGCGGCAGTTGACGACGGTGTACGTGGCCGGTGGCCGCAAGGACGCCGCGGCGGTGCGGGAGCAGCGCGCGAAGACGGACGCGGCGGTGGCGCAGTTCCGGACGCTGGCCTCGGACGGCGACTTGCAGGACGTGGCGACGCAGGAGGCGAAGCAGGCGATCGCGTCGTCGACGAAGGCGCTGGACGGGTTGGCGCAGCTGCGGCAGCAGGCCGACGGCGGCGGGCAGGCGAGCGTGGTGCGGCAGGCGTACTCGGCGATCATCACCGGCACGTACGGCATCGCGGAGTCGGTGACGAACCATCAGGACTCCGAGGTGACGGAGGAGGCCACGGGCGTGTTCGTGCTGGGCCTGTCGCGGGACCTGTTCTCGCAGGAGGACGCGTTGGTGACCGAGGCGGCGGTGAGCGGGGTGTTCACCGCGGCGGCGCACACGGA
This sequence comes from Dactylosporangium aurantiacum, assembly GCF_000716715.1. Lineage (GTDB taxonomy): Bacteria > Actinomycetota > Actinomycetes > Mycobacteriales > Micromonosporaceae > Dactylosporangium > Dactylosporangium aurantiacum. Next base: position 30,633 of record NZ_JNYJ01000046.1, read on the forward strand.
GCTGGTGGCGCTGGTCGGGCAGCAGCGGTTGATCCTGCCGTACGGGGTGACGCTGCTGGCGGCGGAGACGCAGGCGCAGTTCGGTGCCCTCGCCGGCGGCGGGCCGATGTCGAAGCTGACGCAGTTGGAGAACCAGCTGCTGGCCACGGCGCCGGGTCCGGCGGAGGCGGCGGGGATCGACCTGCGGGCGTGGCGGGCGGCGTTCGACCCGGTGAACGTGGAGCTGAGGAACTTCCGGACGCTGGTGCAGCGGCACAACGTCCAGGCGGCGCAGGACGCGTCGGACGCGATCTTCCTGCGGCTGGGTGTGGCGGGTGCGCTGGGTCTGCTGGCGGTGGTGCTGTCGCTGGTGCTGTCGGTGCGGATCGGTCGGTCCCTCGCCCGGCGGTTGGACGGGCTGCGGGTGGCGGCGCTGGAGCTGGCCGACGAGCGGCTGCCGTCGGTGGTGTCGCGGTTGCGCCGGGGCGTGCAGGTGGATGTGGCGGCGGAGGCGCCGCCGTTGCGGCTCGGCACGGACGAGATCGGTCAGGTGGGTGAGGCGTTCAACTCGGTGCAGCGCACGGCGGTCGCGTCGGCGGTGGAGGAGTCGTCGGTACGGCAGGGCATGAACGAGGTGTTCCTGAACATCGCGCGCAGGTCGCAGACGTTGCTGCACCGGCAGTTGTCGCTGCTGGACGGGATGGAGCGGCGGACGTCGGAGCCGGATGACCTGGCGGACCTGTTCCGGGTCGATCATCTGGCGACGCGGATGCGGCGGCACGCGGAGGACCTGGTGATCCTGGCGGGTGCGGCGCCGGGGCGTGGGTGGCGCAACCCGGTGTCGGTGATCGACGTGGTGCGTGGCGCGGTGTCGGAGGTCGAGGACTACGCGCGGGTGCAGGTGCAGCAGGTGGGTGAGGGTGCGGTGGTCGGGCGGGCCGTCGGCGACATCATCCATCTGCTGGCGGAGCTGATCGAGAACGCGACGGCGTTCTCGCCGCCGCACACGCGGGTGAACGTGACGGGGCAGCTGGTCCCGAACGGTTTCGTGATCGAGATCGAGGACCGTGGGCTGGGGATGTCGGTGGAGGCGATCGCGGAGGCGAACCGGCGGCTCGTCGAGCCGCCGGAGTTCGACCCGGCGAACAGTGCCCGGTTGGGGCTGTTCGTGGTGGCGCAGCTGGCGGCGCGGCACGGGGTGCGGGTGGTGCTGCGGTCCTCGCCGTTCGGTGGGGTGACAGCGGTGGCGTTGCTGCCGACGGACCTCGTGGTGGCGCAGCCGGCGGTGGCGCCGTTGCCGGCTGGGGTGCCGGCGGACCTGTCGAACACGCGTGAGCTGCAGGTGGTGGCGCGGGAGCCGTTCTCGTGGCTGCCGGTGGACGGTGCCGGTGAGGTCGGTGAGCACACGCAGGTGTTGCCGGCGTCGTCGATCGGTCGGCGGCCGGCGCTGTCGGTGGTGCAGGAGCCGCCGGCGGGTGACGGGCGCCGTCCGGGGCCGGGTCCGTTGCCGCGGCAGCGGCCGGTCGGTCGTTCGGACGTGTCCCCCGGGTCGCCTGCCGGGTCGCCTGCCGGGCGGGCCGACGCGGACGATGGGCCCCCGGCCCGCCCGGCGGTGGTCGGTGCCGGTGGCGGGGTGTCGTCGGCGGGTCCGCGGGGGCTGCCGAAGCGGGTGCGGCAGCAGAGTCTGGCGCCGCAGTTGCAGCAGGACGCGGTGGCCGGGGACGCGCAGGAGGCGGAAGTGCCGCAGCCGGGGCGTTCCCCGGAGCAGCTGCGGCGGATGATGTCGTCGTTCCAGGCGGGCACGGCGCGGGGCCGGCACGCGAGCGCCGGTGACAGTGACAGTGACAGCACGGGCAGTACGGGCGGTACGGACAGCACGGGTCGTGACGGGGTGGCGGGATGACGGCGGCGCAGGGCAGCAACATCGGGTTGAACTGGCTGCTGGATGACCTGGTGGACCGGGTGCCGTCGGTGCAGCGGTCGGTGGTGCTGTCGGTGGACGGGCTGATGATGGGCGCGTCGAAGGGTCTGTCGCAGGAGGATGCGGAGCATCTGTCGGCGGTGGCGGCGGGGTTCCAGAGTCTGGCGCGGGGTGCGGGGCGGCACTTCGGTGGTGGCCCGGTGCGGCAGACGATCATCGAGATGGAGTCGGCGTTTCTGTTCGTGACGGCGGCGGGGCGTGGTGCGTGCCTGGCGGTGCTGGCGGAGGCGGACGCTGACATCGGGTTGATCGCGTACGAGATGGCGATGCTGGTGCAGCGGGTCGGGCAGAACCTGTCGACGTCGGCGCGTCCGGCGGCGGGCGGATGACGACGCCGCCGGGCCGGCACGCCGCCGGCCATCCGGACCGCGTGCCGGGTGGGCACGCCCAGCAGCCCGGGCAGCAGTACGGGCCGGCCGAGCAGTGGGTCGAGCGGCAGTGGGCGGAGCAGCAGCGTCGTGCCGGTGGGGCGTGGCCGGATGAGCCGCGGGGTGATCTGGCGGCGGAGCCGTGGACGGATCACACATGGGTGGATCAGGACGCGGGTCCGGTGGTGCGGCCGTACGCGATGACGGGTGGCCGGGTGCATCCGGCGTCGGGGTCGTTCGACGTGGTGGCGATGGTGGTGGCGAACCGGGCGGCGGTGGCGGGGCACGGGTACGGGCTGCAGCCGGAGCACCGGGCGATCCTGGCGTACGCGCGGGAGCCCTTGGCGGTGGCGGAGCTGGCGTCGCACCTGGACCTGGCGTTGGGTGTGGTGCGGGTGCTGCTGGGTGACCTGCTGGGTCAGGGGCTGATCGAGATGTACCACCCTGCGGTGGCGGGCGAGCTGCCGAGCGAGAGCATCCTGAAGGCGGTGATCAATGGACTCCGGGCGCTCTAGGCCGGTCCCGACGGCGATCAAGATTCTGGTCGCGGGTGGGTTCGGTGCGGGGAAGACGACGCTGGTCGGTGCGGTGAGTGAGATCCGGCCGTTGCAGACGGAGGAGTCGCTGACGGCGGCGGGGATCGGCACGGATGATCTGACCGGGGTGGAGCGCAAGTCGACCACGACGGTGGCGATGGACTTCGGGCGGATCACGATCGGTCAGGACGTGGTGCTGTATCTGTTCGGTACGCCGGGGCAGGATCGGTTCTGGTTCCTGTGGGACGAGCTGGCGCTGGGTGCGCTGGGGGCGGTGGTGCTGGCGGACACGCGCCGGTTGGCGGACTGTTTCCCGTCGATCGACTACTTCGAGCGGCGCGGCACGCCGTTCGTGGTGGCGGTGAACTGTTTCGATGACGCGTCGTCGTACACGGAGGCGGAGGTGCGGGAGGCGCTGGACCTGGACGCGCATGTGCCGTTGTTGTTGTGTGACGCGCGGGACCGGGAGTCGAGCAAGGCGGTGCTGATCGGGCTGGTGGAGCATGTGTTGGCGCTGTCGACGTCCCGGGTGCGGTAGTTCTTCCCGCTTGAGCGCTGGTGTGCCGGAAAATCTTCGGCTAACTTGTGGCAGTGCGGGAAATGACTTCGCCGATCGGGTTGCATCGGGTGGTGGCGCCGGCCGGGGTGCTGCCCCAGGCCGCGGACCGGCTGGACCCTGACCCGGTCATCGGCGCCGACGAGGTCCGTATCCGGGTGCGGCGGCTCAACCTGGACGCGGCGTCGTTCCATCAGCTGCGCACCGAGCACGGCGGCGACGGCGGCAAGGTCCGGGCCGCGGTGCTGGACATCGTCGGCAGCCGCGGCAAGATGCACAACCCGGTCACCGGGTCCGGCGGGATGCTCATCGGCACCGTCGAGGCCGTCGGCCCGGGCTCGCCGCTCGGGCTGCGGGTCGGTGACCAGGTGGCGACGCTGGTGTCGCTGACGTTGACGCCGCTGCACATCGCCGACGGGCTGCGCGACTGGGACGGGCTGTCGGAGCAGGTGCCGTGCGACGGGCACGCGATCCTGTTCGCCCGGTCGATCGCCGCGGTGCTGCCCGCCGACCTGGACCCGCAGCTGGCCCTCGCCGTGCTCGACGTGTGCGGGGCGCCGGCGCTGGTCGCCCGGGTCGTGCGCCAGTCCCTGCGGGCCCGCACCCGGACCGGCACCGACCCGGCGGCGGAGCCGGGGCGGCCGTTGCGGGTCGCGGTGCTCGGCGCGGCCGGCAAGAGCGGCTCCCTGGCTCTGGCCGCCGCCCGTGACGCCGCCCGTGACGCCGATCGCGACACGGCCGGTGGCCACCTGGCGGTGCGCACCGTCGGCGTGGTCCGCGACGAGACCGAACGGGCCCGGCTCACCGCGGCCGGTCTCGCCGACACCGTGATCATCGCCGACGCCCGCGACGCCGTCGGGCTCGCCGCCGCCCTCGACCACGCCGCAGGGGACGGCCCGGCGGGCGGCGGGGCCGCGGACGTCACCGTCGTCTGCGTCGACGTCCCCGGCTGCGAACACGCCGCCGTCCTGGCCACCGCCGCCGGCGGCACGGTGATCTTCTTCTCGATGGCCACGTCGTTCCCCGCCGCGGCGCTCGGCGCCGAAGGGCTCGCCGCCGACGTCACCATGCTCATCGGCAACGGCTACGTGCCGGGACACGCCGACTACGCGCTGCGGCTGCTGCGCGGCGACCGCGGCGTCCAGGACCTGTTTCAGGCGCGGCTCGCAACCGTCGCACCGCCCGGGTTGGCAGACTGAGCCGCATGCGAACCCTCTTCCGTGACGGCCGTGTCCACACCCCCGCCGACCCGTCCGCGACCGCGATGCTCGTCGACGGTGACACGATCGCCTGGCTCGGCCCGACCGCCGACGCGCCCACCGTCACCGGCGGCCGCGTCGACCGGGTCGTCGACCTCGACGGTGCGCTGGTCACCCCGGCGTTCGTCGACGCGCACGTGCACACCACGGCGACCGGGTTCACGCTGCGCGGGCTGAACCTCGCCGGCACCACGTCCCGCACGGCGGTCCTGGACGCGGTCGCCGCGCACGCCGCGACCCTGCCCGCGGACGCGATCGTCATCGGGCACGGCTGGGACGAGTCCGGGTGGATCGACCAGCGGACCCCGACCGCGGCCGAGCTCGACCGGGCCGGCGGCGGCCGCGGCGTGTACCTGTCCCGTGCGTGCGTGCACGCGGCGCTGGTGTCCAGCGGCCTGCTGACGGCGCCGGTGCGGGCGGCGGCCGGGTACGACGCGTCGGGGTGGCTGCGCCGCGACGCGCACCACCTGGTGCGGGAGGTCGCGTTCGGGTCGGTGACGCACGCGCAGATCCTCGACGCGCAACGCGCCGCGCTGACCCACGCGGCGTCGCTGGGGATCGCGTCGGTGCACGAGTGCGGCGGGCCCGGCACGTCGGGTGAGGCGGACTTCGTCGCGGCGTTGTCGCACGGCGACGGGTACCCGCAGGTGTTCGGGCTGTGGGGTGAGCCGAACGCGGCCGCGAAGGCCAAGGAGCTCGGGGCGGTCGGCGCGGCCGGGGACCTGTACGCCGACGGGGCGCTGGGCGCGCGGACCGCGCACCTGCGCAGCGCGTACCTCGACGGCGGCGACGGTGAGCACGGGCACGGGTACCTGAGCGTGCAGCAGGTGACGGCGCACCTGGTCGACTGCGCCGTGCACGGGGTGCAGGGCGGGTTCCACGCGATCGGTGACCAGGCGATCGCGACGGTCCTGGACGGGTTCGCGGGGGCGGCGAAACAGGTCGGGCTGGAGCGGATCCGGGCCGGTCGGCACCGCATCGAGCACGTGGAGCTGCTGGACAAGGCGTTGATCGCGGGGCTGGTCGACTACGGGATCGTGGCGAGCGTGCAGCCGGCGTTCGACCGGCTGTGGGGCGGTGAGCACGGCATGTACGCGCAGCGGCTCGGCCGGGCCCGGTCGTTGGCGTCGAACCCGATCGGTGCCCTGGCGGGGGTGGGGGTGTTGCTGGCGTTCGGGTCGGACTCGCCGGTGACGGACCTGGACCCGTGGGGGACGTGCCGGGCGGCGATGCGGCACCACAACCCGGTGCAGCGTATCGGGGCGAAGGCGGCGTTCGCGGCGCACACCCGCGGCGGGTGGCGGGCCGTCGGCGTCGACGACGAGGGGGTGCTGAACCCGGGCTGGTCGGCGACGTTCACGGTGTGGGACACGACGGAGGACATCAGTGAGGTGCTGCACACCGAGGACAACCCGCGGGCGCGGGTGACGGTGCTGCGGGGCCGGCCGATCCATGTCGGGCAGGGCGACGGCAGGCGGGAGCCGCGGTGAGCAAGCTGAAACTCGACCGGCGTACGGTGGCGACCGCGCGGCGGCTGGCGGCGGCCGCGGGGCGGCCGGTGGTCGAACTGGCGCGTTCGCACACGACGGTGTCGGTGGAGCGGGCAACGCTGCGGCTGGCCGGGATCACCGGCGCGGACCCGGACGGGATCCCGTGGGTGAACCGGCTCGTGGACACGATCGTGGAGCAGGTCGGGCTCGAGCACGGGGTGACCGGGCCGGTGTTCGAGGCGCTGCTGCGCGACGGGCACCAGGACCTGACGTTGCTGGCGCAGAAGGCGGCGGCGGGCAGCGTCACGTTCCGGGCGGGTGCGGTGCCGGCGGCGGCGCGGCGGGCCGGGACCCGGGCGGTGAAGGCCGGGCTGGCGCGCATCGACCGGCGCCGCGCGGAGCGGGAGCGGCTGATCCGGCGGCACGGCGACCCGCGGCAGCGGCCGTGGATCTACCTGATCGTCGCGACCGGCGACATCTACGAGGACATCCCGCAGGCGCAGGCGGCGGCGCGGGCCGGCGCGGACGTGATCGCGGTGATCCGGTCGACCGGGCAGTCGCTGCTGGACTACGTGCCGGAGGGCGCGACCCGGGAAGGGTTCGCCGGGACGTACGCGACGCAGGAGAACTTCCGGCTGATGCGGGCCGCGCTGGACGACACGTCGAAGGAGGTCGGCCGGTACGTCCGGCTGACGAACTACGCCTCAGGGCTGTGCATGCCGGAGATCGCGGCCCTCGCCGGGCTGGAACGGCTCGACATGATGCTCAACGACTCGATGTACGGGATCCTGTTCCGCGACATCAACCCGATCCGCACGTTCGTCGACCAGCGGTTCTCCCGGCAGATCCACGCCCGCGCCGGGATCATCATCAACACCGGTGAGGACAACTACCTCACGACCGCGGACGCGGTCGAGGCGGCGCACACGGTGACGGTGTCGCAGCTGCTCAACGAGTACTTCGCGCACGAGGCCGGACTGCGGGACTGGCAGCTGGGCCTCGGGCACGCGTTCGAGATCAACCCGGAGCTGCCGGAGTCGTTCCGGCTGGAGCTGGCGCACGCGCTGCTGGCGCGGGAGCTGTTCCCGGACGCGCCGCTGAAGTGGATGCCGCCGACGAAACACATGACCGGTGACGTGTTCCGCGGCAACCTGCTGGACGGGTTCTTCAACCTCGCCGGGGCGCTGACCGGGCAGGGGATCCTGCTGGTGGGGATGATGACGGAGGCGGTGGTGACGCCGTGGCTGTCGGACCGGGACATCGCGCTGCAGAACGTGCACTACGTGCTCGGCGCCGCCGGGAACCTGCACGAGGACTTCACGCCGGGGCCGTTCATCCGGCAGCGGGCGCACACGGTGCTGGACGAGGCGGTGACGTTGCTGCGGCAGATCGGCCGGCAGGGGCTGCTGACCGCGATCGGTGAAGGCACGTTCGGGATCATGCGGCGCCCCGCCGACCGGGGCAAAGGCCTCGACGGGGTCGCCGCCCGCGGCCCCGGGTACTGGAACCCGGCGATCGAGCTGCTCGATGCGCACGTCGAGGCGGACGTCGACGGGCAAGGGGGTGCGTCGTGAGTGCGGTGGTGCGGCCGTACGGGGACACGACCGGCGACGGCATGGTCCAGGTGAGTTTCACGCTGCCCCTGGCGGCCGACAAACGCGGGGAGGGCGCGGCGTTGCAGCTGGCCGGGAAGATGGGCATCGACCCGGCGATGGTGGTGCACACCCGGGCGATCGGCGAGCGGCACACGTTCTTCGTCGTGTACGGCCGGGTCAACCATCTCGTGGAGCCCGGGAAGGTCGTCGTCGCCGAGCGGGACTATCCGCTGCTGTCGGCGAAAGAGGTGAACGCGGCGATCCGGGCGAAGCTGCGGCGCAAGCTCGTCGTCGTCGGGGCGTGCATCGGCACCGACGCGCACACCGTCGGTATCGACGCCATCCTCAACGTGAAAGGGATCGCCGGTGAGAAGGGTCTGGAGTACTACCGGGAGTGCCGGGTGGTGAACCTCGGGGCGCAGGTCGCGGTCGCCGCGCTGGTGGAGCACGCCCGGGTGGAGAAGGCCGACGCGGTCCTGGTCAGTCAGGTCGTCACGCAACGCGACGCGCACCTGCACAACACGCGGGAGATGTCGGCGGCGTTCCGGGAGGCGTTCCCGGCGGCGCGCCGGCCGCTGCTCGTCGTCGGTGGGCCACGCTTCGACGAGCTGCAGACCGAGGAGCTCGGCGTCGACCGGATCTTCGGCCGGGGCACCACCCCGCGGGAGGTCGCGTCGTACCTGGTGCACGCGGTCGGTGCCCGGTGAGCGGGGCGGCGGTCGGGGTGCGGGTGACGCACCGGCGGTACGTGCCGTACTCGCACGCGCACTACGCCGGGAACCTCGTCGACGGCGCGTACAGCCTCGCGCTGTTCGGTGACGTCGCCACCGAGCTGTGCATCCGTACCGACGGTGACGAAGGGCTGTTCGCCGGGTACTCGACGGTGGCGTTCCACGCGCCGGTCCACGCCGGTGACGTGCTGGAGGTGACCGCGACGATCACCCGGGTCGGCACCCGGTCCAGGACGGTGGACTTCGCGTGTCACGTCGTGTGCCGGGGCACGCCGCAGGTGCGGGCGTCGGCGGCGCAGGTGCTGGACCCGCCGCTGCTGGCGGTGTCGGCGACCGGCACCGTCGTCGTGCCGTAGGGGTAGGCGACCGTGCTGGTGGCGTGTGTGGACGTCGGGTCGACGGACACGAAGCTCGCGGTCGTCGACGTCAGCGACGGCACGCTCGTGCGGACCGGCACCCACCCGACGACCGGCGGTGACGTCCTGCACGGCGTCGACGCGCTCCTCACCGACGCCGGCCCGGTCGGCGACGTGTACTGCTGCTCGTCGGCCGGGGGTGGGCTGCGGCTGGCGGTGATCGGCTACGAGGCGCTCGTGTCCGCCGACGCCGCGCACCGGGTCGCGTTGTCGGCCGGGGCGCGGGTCGTGCACGTCGCCGCCGGCCCGCAGGACCCGGCCGGGATCCGGGGGGTGCGGGCCGCCCGCCCGGACGTGGTGCTGCTCGTCGGTGGCACCGACGGCGGTGACGGTGACGTGCTGCTGCACAACGCGCGGCGGGTCGCCGCGGCCCGGTGGCGGGTCCCGGTCGTCGTGGCCGGCAACAGCGACGTGCGTGACGCCGCCGTGGACACGTTGACCGGGCGGGGTGTCCCGGCGGTCGGCGCCGGGAACGTCCTGCCCCGCATCGGGGTGCTCGAGCCGGCGTCGGCGCGCGCCGCGATCCGTGAGATGTTCCTGCGGCACGTCATCGGCGGCAAACACCTGTCGCGGGGGACCCGGTTCCCGCGGCTGGTGCGGATGGCGACCCCGGACGCGGTCCTGACCGGGGTGTCGCTGCTCGCCGACACCGCCGCCGCCGACGGTGACCTCCTCGTCGTGGACGTCGGTGGCGCGACGACCGACGTGTACAGCTGCCTCGTGCCCGACGGTGGTGGTGGGGTGGCGGGGACGTTGTGGCGGGCCCGGACCGTCGAGGGGGACCTCGGGGTGCGGTGGAACGTCGACGGTGTGCACGCCGCCGCGGCGCGGGAACACGTCACCGTCGCCGGTGGTGACCTCGGCGTCGCCGCCGCGGCGGCCGTCATCGGGGTGCGCCGGCACGCGCGCAGCGGCCGGGACCTGCGCAACGTCGGGGTCGTCGTCGCGTCCGGTGGCGTGTTCCGGCACGCCGCCCCGGCCGCGGCCCGCGCCGCCGTCGCGCCGGTCCTGCACGACCACGCCGGTGGGTGGGCGTTGCCGCGGGCGCCGCGGGTCACCGTCGACGACCGGTACGTCCTGGCGCCCGCCGGGCTCCTCGCCGCGGAGCACCCGGCCGCCGCGGCGGCGCTGCTGCGCGGGTACCTGCACAGCGGGTGACGGGCGGGGCAGCCGTACACGGCGGGCCGCGGGTCATCCACGGCGGGTGAACGACGCCCGACACACCGCGGCGCGCGCACCCGACACGCCGATCGGGGTGAATTACATCGTGTGCGACGGTTGACAGGGCCCCCCGCTGAGCGCGTAACGTCTTTGCGTCCTACTTCGGCGCGGGTGACCACGGTTCGCTACTCCCCAACGCCCACTGATCGGACGTCGCCGTCAACCGACGGGACGCCACCGGATCCAGCGGGCGGGGGTCGGCGGGGGCCGCGGGCCGGGCATCCACCGGTGTCAGGGCAGGGGGGTCACGCGACCAGTAGACAACGGCACGACCCGGGCAGCCAGCCCGCGCCGCGCCGGAACGAAGGCCGCGCCTGCACATCCCTGCCGCACCGGCCGGACAAGGGCCTGGGAGCGCGGGGCGCGACCTCGGTCGCGCCCCGATTTCAGCCCCGAAGCGCACCCCGCCCCTGCGGGCGGTCACCGGCAACGGTCGCGAGGGTGTGGTGACGGCCGGCCGGCCCCGTGCGACGACCGTGACAGGGCGAGTGGCACGCCAGGGGCCAGGGGACGGTCCAGCCACATCCCAGCACATTCACAGCGGCGGGCACCACCGCCGATTCCCTGTCCGACGTACCGTGGCCGCATAATTGGCGCCGCGGGCCGCACCGGCGCGCAGGCCCGACCCCACCCCAGCGGCGGGGACCGCGGGCCGTTCGACACGGCAGGGGATGGCGCAGGTGACCTTGGTCGACACCGGCAGCGCGGCGGACAGCCCAGGCGGCCCAGACCACCCGGACGGCCCAGACCACCCGGACGGCAGGGACGGCACGGACCACCTGGACGGCGCCGGCCGGGCGGTCGTGGACCGGCCCGAGGTGCCCGCCGGCGGGCCGGTGACGGCGCGGCGGTGGATGCCGCTGCCGCTGTGGGCCGCGACCCTCCTCGCCGCCGTCGCCGGGCCCGTCATGCTCGTCGCGTTCCCCCCGTACGGGTGGTGGTGGGCCGCACCGGTCGCGGTCGCCGCCGCCGCCGTCGCCGTGCACGGGCGGCGGCTGCGGGCAGGGTTCGGGCTCGGGCTGCTCACCGGCGCCGGGTTCTTCGCGCCGCTGCTGGAGTGGACGAACCTGCACACCGGCATGGTCCCGTGGCTGCTGCTGTCGACGCTGCAGGCGCTGTTCATCGGGCTGCTCGGCGCCGCCACCGCCTGGATCAGCCCGCTGCGCGCCCGGGCGTGGCTGTGGGCACCGGCGGTCGCCGCGCTGTGGACCGCGCAGGAGGCGTTGCGGGACCGGGCGCCGTTCGGCGGGTTCCCGTGGGGGCGGCTCGCGTTCAGCCAGGACACGTCGCCGCTGCTGCGGCTCGCCGCGGCCGGTGGGGCACCGCTCGTCACGTTCGCCGTCGCGCTCACCGGTGCCCTCCTCGCCGTGCCGTTGCTGCGTACCAGCACACCCCACGACCCGGCGCGGGCACGTGTCACCCCCGGGTGGAGTCGCAGGGTGAACCTGCTCGCCGGGCCCGCCGCCGCGGTGCTCGTGGTCGGCGCGGCGCTGCTCGCGCCGGTGCACCGGCCGACCGGCCCGGCCGTGTACGTGGCGGTCGTGCAGGGCAACGTGCCGCGGCTCGGCCTCGACTTCAACGAGCAGCGCCGCGCCGTGCTCGACAACCACGTGCGGGCCACCGTCGAGCTCGGGCGGGCCGTCACCCAGGACGGTGCCCGCCGCCCCGACCTCGTCGTGTGGCCGGAGAACTCCTCCGACATCGACCCGCTGCGCAACGCCGACGCCGCCGCCGCGATCAGCGCCGCCGCCCGTGCCGTCGGCGTGCCGATCCTCGTCGGGGCCGTCCTCACCGACCCCGACGTCGGCGTCGAGAACGCCGGCCTGGTCTGGGAGCCCGACGTCGACGCGGCCGGCAACCCGCGGCAGGGCGGCGTGTCCAGCCGGTACACCAAACGGCACCCGGTGCCGTTCGCCGAGACGATGCCGTTGCGGGACATCGCCCGCATCGTCAGCAAGGAGGTCGACCGGGTCTCCGACATGACCCCCGGGCACACCCCGGGGGTGCTGCGGGTCGGGCCCGCGACCGTCGGTGACGTCATCTGCTTCGAGGTCGCCTACGACGGGCTGGTCCGCGACACCGTCACCGGCGGCGCGCAGCTGCTGGCCGTGCAGACGAACAACGCCACGTTCGACGAGGCCGAGGCCCGCCAGCAGCTGGCGATGGTGCGGCTGCGGGCCGTCGAACACGGCCGGGACGCGCTCATGGCGTCCACCGTCGGGATCAGCGCGTTCGCCGACGCCGCCGGCGGCACCGACCAGGAGACCCGGTTCAACGAAGCGGCCGTCATCGCCGGTGAGCTGCACCTCGGGTCCGCGCGGACGCTCGCCACGGCCCTCGGCGCCGGCCCCGAATATGTGATCGTGGTGCTGGGTATTGCCGCTCTGGCGGCCGCGGCCGCCGTCCGCCGGCGCCACCGGACCCGACCGACCGAGGAGGACGTGTGAGCGCAACCGACCGAGGTGTGGACCAGTACCCCGGGGTCGGCAGGGTCCTCGTCATCATCCCCACGTACAACGAGGCCGACAACCTGCGGCTCATCGTCGGGCGGGTCCGGGCCGCCACGCCCGCCGTCGACGTCCTCATCGCCGACGACAACAGCCCCGACGGCACCGGCCGCATCGCCGATGAGCTCGCCGCCGGCGACCCGGCCGTGCACGTGCTGCACCGGCCCGGCAAGCAGGGGCTCGGCGCGGCGTACCTGGCGGGGTTCGCGTGGGGTGGTGAGCAGGGCTACGACGCGGTCGTGGAGATGGACGCCGACGGCTCGCACGCGCCGGAGGAGCTGCCGCGGCTGCTGGACGCGCTCGGCGACGCCGACGTCGTGCTCGGCTCCCGGTACGTCAAGGGCGGCAAGACCGTCGGATGGCCGTGGCACCGGCACCTGATCTCCCGCAGCGGCAACCTGTACGTGCGGGTCGCGCTCGGCATGGCGTTGCGGGACGCGACCGGCGGGTACCGCGCCTACCGCACCCCCGTCCTGGACAAGATCGACCTCGGGTCGATCGCGTCGCAGGGGTACTGTTTCCAGGTCGACCTCGCGTGGCGGGCGCACCGCAACGGGTTCCGCGTGCAGGAGGTCCCGATCACGTTCACCGAACGGCAACGCGGACACTCGAAGATGAGCTCGTCGATCGTGCAGGAAGCGTTGTGGCGGGTCACCGTGTGGGGTGCGGCGGCCCGCTGGGAGGCGCTGCGCCGCTCGGCCGCCGGCGGCGGTCCGCGTGACGCGCGCGCCGAGGCGCGGCAACGAACCCACCAGAGCAGTTGAGGTGTGACGATGCGGACGTTCGGATTCGCCGCCGCCGGGGCGCTGCTGCTGGTCATCGCCGAGATCGTCGTGTTCGTGCTGGTCGCGCACGCGATCGGCTGGTGGTGGGCGATCCTCGCCGGGATCGTCACCACCGTCGTCGGGGCGGTGCTGCTCAAACGGGAAGGGGTGCGGGCGTGGCAGCGGCTGCGGTCGGCGGTCAGCGAAGGACGCCCACCCGGCGGTGACGCCGGCACCGGCGTCGCCGGGCTCGCCGGGGCGCTGCTGCTGCTCGCCCCCGGGTTCATCACCGACACCGTGGGGCTGCTGCTGCTGATCCCGCCGGTGCGGGCGTTCGCCGGGCGGCAGATCCGGCAGGCGACCGAGGCGCGGATCTCCGCCGCCGCGGCCGGGGACCTGTTCGGGCCGCGGGTCGTCAAGGCGACCCGCGCCGACCCCGGCCCGGTGCCGACCCAGCCGGGCGCCGGTGAGATCCTGCAGGGTGAGGTCCTCGAAGGTGACGTGATCGACCCGCAGCACCGCCACCACAGCGCGTGAAGGCCCGACCCGTCACCGTCGGCGGGCTCGCCGCCGACCTCGCCGCCCGGGTGGCGAAGGCGCACGCGACCCGGGTCGCCGTGGACGGGGCACCGACCGCCGGTGGTGACGTCCTCGCCGACCGGATCGTCGCGCAACTGCAGGCCGACGGTGGGCACGCCGTGCACATCCCCGCCGGCGGGTTCCTGCGGCAGGCGTCGCTGCGGCTCGAACGCGGCAAGACGAACCCCGACGCGTACTACGAGGACTGGCTGGACCTGCGGGCGATCACCCGGGAGGTCCTCACCCCCGCCGGGCCCGGCGGCAGCGGACGGGTCCTGCCGTCGCTGTGGGACCCGGTCACCGACCGGGCGACCCGCGCCGCGTACCTGGAGCTGCCCGCCGGGACGGTCGTGGTCATGTCCGGCACCATGCTGCTCGGCGCCGGACTCGACTTCGACGTCACCGTGCACCTCACGCAGACGGCGGCGGCGATCGCGCGGCGCACGCAGCCGGAAATGCAGTGGACGTTGCCGGCGTTCCAGCGGTACGACGAGGAGGTGATGCCGCAGGCCCTCGCCGACGTCGTCGTGCGCGCCGACGACCCCCGCCACCCGGCGCTCGTGCTGTGACCGGCACCTTCCTGCCGGGGGTGCGGTTGTGCGGGGTGTTCTACCGCGACGCGGTCCGGCCGCTGCTGCAGGCACACCACCCTGGGCTGGCGCACGCCGCGGCCCGCATCGGCCCCGGCAGCGACGTCCTCGGCTACGACACGGCCCGCTCCACCGACCACGACTGGGGTCCGCGGCTCACCCTGTTCCTCGACCCCGCCGACCACGCCCGGCACGCCGCCGGCATCGACGCGATGCTGCGGCAGCGGCTGCCGAAGCAGGTACTCGGGTGGCCGACGCATTTCACACCACCGGACGCGCGGGTGCGGGTGATGACCACGACCGACGGGCCCGTCGCGCACCGCGTCGACATCACCACCGTCGAGGAGTGGACGAGGGCACAGTTCGGGGCGGCGTTCACCGGGACGCTGCTGGACTGGCTCGGCACGCCGGCGCAGGTGTTCGCCGAAACCGTCGGCGGTGCCGTCTACCACGACGACCACGGCACCCTCACCGCGCTGCGCAAGACGGTCGCCTGGTACCCGACCGACGTGTGGCGGTACGTGCTGGCCGCGCAGTGGACGCAGCTCGCGCAGGAGGAGGCGTTCCCCGGCCGGGCCGTCGAGGCCGGTGACGTGCTCGGCGCGCGGGTCGTCGCCGCGCGGCTCGCCCGGCAGGTGATGCGGCTGCGGCTGCTGCAGGCGCAGCGGTGGCCGCCGTACAGCAAATGGCTCGGCACCGCCCACGCGGCGCTGCCCGGACCCGGCATCGACCTCGACGGCCCGGTCGAGACGCTCGTCGGGGCGGTGGTGGGGGCTCTGGAGGACACCGCACGGCGGCAGAACGACCTCGGGCTGTGCGCGCCGGTCGACGCGACCCGCCGCCCGTACTTCGACCGGCCGTACGAGGTGATCGACGCCGGCCGGTACGCGGCCGCGCTGACCGCCGCGATCAGCGACCCGGTCATCGCCGCGCTGCCACCCGTCGGCGCCGTCGACCAGTACACCGACAGCAGCGACCTGCTGTGCGACGCAACGCTGCGGCGGGCGGTCGCCGCCGCCGTTCTGGACACCGCGGCGGCGGCGGTCCCGGGCACGGGGTGACCGTCGACGGGCTACCGTCGCAAGGTGTGAAGACGTTCTGGGTGGACCGTGACCGGGACCGGTACCTCACCGCGGTCCGGGACCGGGCCGGCGACTTCGCCGGGACGATCGGTGACATCGCACCCGTGGCGTTCGCGTGCGTCGCCTGGAGCGTCGCCGTCCCGCCCGCCCTCGACCCCGGGTACGTGCGGTGGCACCGGCGGGTCCTGACCGCGCAGTGCCGGCGCAACCCGTTCGACGGTGGCCTCACCGCCCGCGTCGAGCTCGTGTCGCCGCTGCCGGCGCCGCTGACCGCGTCGCGGACCTGGTGGCGGGACCGTGGGTGGCGCGGCTGGCCGGAGCTGTTCGGGCAGTTCGTGCAGCCGTCCGCGCAGGACCTCGCCCGGCACCCGCACCTGCGGGGGACGCTGCTGCTGGAGACGCCGCTGCCGCTGGACGGGCTGCCGACCCCGACCGAGGACCGGCACGTCGACGCCGCCGCCGAACGGGCCGTCGCGGTCCTCGTGCGGCACCTCGACGACGTCGTGCGGCCCGTCGTGGAGCAGCTGGACGCCGACCACGCGGCCCGGTGACCGCGGTACCGTCGCCGGGCAACTGGCAGACCCGGGCGTTGACCGGCGACGAGTGGCAGGTGAAACGGCGGCTGCGGCTCGCCGCGCTGCTGGACAGCCCGGCGGCGTTCGCCAGCAGCCACGCCCGTGAAGCGGGCCGCAGCGAGACGCAGTGGCGGGACTGGCCGCCGCACGGCAGCGCGTTCGCCGTGTTCGCCGGTGCCGAACCGGTCGGGATCGCGTGCGCGTGGACGACCCCGGCGCAGCCGGGCGTCACGCACCTGATCAGCATGTGGGTGTACCCGGCCGCGCGCGGGCAGCGGGTCGCGGGGCGGCTCGTCGACGCCGTCGCTGGGTGGGCGCGGCAGCGCGGGTCGTGCCGGGTCGAGCTGGAGGTCGCCGCCGGCAACGACGCGGCGATGCGCACGTATGCGCGGGCCGGGTTCACCGCGACCGGGCGGGAGCCGTTCACCGCCGGCGGGACCGTGCTGGAGCTGCGCCTCACGTGACGCGCCACCGTCGGGGTGGCGGTGGCCGTGTGCAACGAGTCGGTCCGTGAGGCGTCACCGGCTGCCCTAATGTCCTTCAGGCTCTGGCTGAAAGGATGACACGTTTTCCGACAAATCCGGCTTTCCGCTACATAGTGTGATCGCGTCATCACGACATGAGGGGGAGTCAGAGATGCACAGCACCACACAGCGGTTCCTGGCCATGGCGAGCATGACGCTCGCCGCAGGCGCCATCATCGGCCTCGGCGGCACCGCCGCCTCGGCCGCACCCGCCGGCGACAGCTCGACCACCGCCGTCCAGCCCCGCCCGGGCAACCCCGGCGACAACACCAACGGAGGCAACACCAACGGCAACACCAACGGGGGGAACACCAACGGCCGCTGGCCGGGCGGCATGGGCAACGGCGGCGGCGGCCGCTGGCACGGCACGTTCGACGGGCACCGCCGCAACAACGACTGGGTCCAGTCGTGGGCCGTGGACACCTTCCGCAACAAGAAGGCCTGCAACTTCGTCGGCTGGCTCGGCGAGCAGCGCCACCTGTGGGACGACTCCGACTGCTACCGCATCGGCCGCAACCGGTACGTCCTGATCGCCCACCAGTACGGCGGCCGGCACCACCACCACCGCTGAACCATCGCACCACCCGCCGCGGGCGGCACTCCGATCCAGGGGTGCCGCCCGCCGGCGTTCACCGGCCGGTGCGCAGCAGCACCGCGCCCACCACCGCGGCCAGCAGGTGGCTGGCGGCCAGGACCCCGGCGAGGACCGCCGGCGGCGCCCCCGCCACCAGCGTGAACGTGCCCGCACCCACCGCCGCCGCGGTCAGCTTGAACCCCGCGCCGAGCGTGAACACCTGCGTCCGGGTCCCCGGCGGCGCCTGCTGCGAGCGGACCTGTAGCTGCGAGGACAGCAACGGCCCCTCCAGGACCCCGGCGACCGCGTACACCACCATCAGCACCGGCCACGGCACCCCACCGGCGACCGCACCTGCCAGCGCCGCGAACACCGCGCCCATCCCCAGCAGGCAACCGACCACGACCAGGTGCGGCGCCGGACGCACCGGGAACCGCGCCACCAGCAGCGACCCGCACAACGCACCCACCCCGAGCGCCGTCACCAGCAGGCCACCACCGGCCGGGTGACCCGCCGCCACACCGAGCACCACCGCCACCGGGGTGATCATCCCGGTGCCGTACGCGGCGACCGCGGTCGCGGCCGTCACCGCCAGCAGCGGGCGGCTGCGCACGATCGCGGCCAGGCCGGCACCCACCCCGACCCGCGGGGCCACCGGGGCCACCGGGGGCATCGCCGGTCGGGGCGCCGCCGCTGTCGCCAGCGGTGCCGCCGCTGCGACATCCCGCCCCCGTGACGGGCCGGCCTGGGCAGATCCGGGCGCCTGCCCGGACGTCTGCTCGGCTGCCTGCCGCGGCGGCCGGCCGGGGACCTGGGTCGGGCCGGTGACGGTGAGCAGGATCGCCGCCGCGAGCAGGCACGCGCCGCACAGGACCAGCGCCGCCACGGGCACCCCCAACGCCGCGACCAGCAGCGCCCCCGCGGCCGGGCCGGCGATCTCGGCCACGTTGTACGTCGCCGCGTCCAGCCCCCGCGCGTGCGGGCGGCGCGGTGGCGGTACCACATCATCGAGACGGCTCGACAGTCCACCGAAGATCATCGGCCCGCACGCGCCGGCGACGAGCGCCAACGCGACCACCAGCGGCGCCGGCGCCACCCCGGTCAACAGCAGCACCCCGCCGAGCGCCGCACCGAACAGCGCCGAGAACCCCGCGTGCACCAGCCGCGGCCGGCGGGCACGGTCGGTGACGAGACCGACGAACGGGCCGGCGAGCACGTGCGGCACCAGCAACGCCGCCAGGACCGTCGCACCCAGCGCCGGACCGCCGGTGTGCCGCACCGACGCCAGCAGCAGCACGACCGCGGCCCCGGCGTCGGCGGTCCTGGCCAGGGTCGCGGCCGCGAGCAGACGGGCGAGCACCGCAGCAACGTACCCGCTGTCCTGCGAGCGGGACCGAACCGGTGCAGGATCGAGTGATGGACGTAGCAGTGACGGACCGTGCGGACGGTGTGGTGCTCATGGCGGTGCGCGGCGCGTTAGACATCGACACCGCACCCCGGTTACGCGAGGCGATGCACGGCGCGCTGGACCGCGGACGCTGCCGGATCGTGGTGGACCTCGGCGACGTCGAGTTCTGCGACTCGGTCGGGCTCGGCACGTTCGCGTACAGCCACAACCGGTGCGTCGCCGACGGAGGCTACCTGCGGCTCGCCGCGCCCTCACCGTTCCTGGCCGGGCTGCTGGAGACGGTCGGGCTGACCGGCCGCATCCCGGTGCACGCCACCGTCAGCGACGCCCTGGCCAGTGCGCCGGGCGGCTGAACGACCGCGGCAGCCGGGTCGTGCCGTCGCCGCGGGCCGCGTCCAGCTGCGACTGGACCAGGAACAGGGTGCCGCGCAGGTCCGCACCCCGCAGGTCGGCGCCGCGCAGGTCCGCGCCGGTCACGTCGGCGCCGGTGAGATCCGCGCCGCGCAGGTCCGCGCCGACCGCTGACGCGCCGCGCAGGTCCGCACCCCGCAGGTCGGTGCGCCGCAGGTCCTTGCCGACCAGGTGTCTGCCCTGGTACGGGGGGCGCTTGCGGCCCACGCGCAGGGCGGCCCTGGCCAGCTCGCTCGCCTCCCGCAGCAGCGGCACGACCTCGGCGCGGTGCGCGTCGGCGTCGACGGCGGCGAGGTCCGCGGCGGGCAGGCCGGTGAGGCGGCGGGTCACGGCGACCGCGTCGTCGAGGCGGGCGTGCAGCGGGGCGGCGGCCGGCAGGTCACGGGCCTGCGTCAGATACCACAGCAGCTCGTGCAGGTGCCGCATCACCGGGAACACGGCGAACATCAACGGCGCCGACGCCGGGTCCTGCCGCCAGTCCCGGCCCTGGAACGTCACCTGCGCGACCTGCTGACCGGCGCCGAAACAGTCGTAGACGGTGCAGCCGGCGAACCCGCGCCGCCGCAGGTCACCGTGGATGCCGCAGCCGAACCCCTCGGTGCGCAGGTTCGGGCAGGCGTGCCCGGCGGGCTTGTCGATCGCGAAGTCCGCGGACCGGGCGAACGCCGGCGCGACACAGCACAGGCCGAAGCAGCTGCCGCAATCGGCACGCAGAGCGCCCCGACGGTCATCGACCGCCGGGGCGTCCACGTTGTCGTGCGTGCTTATGCGATGTTCCCTAGCCGTGTTGTGTCCGGGTCGCGCTTACGCGGAGCGACCGCGGCGGTGGCGGACCTCTTCGAGGCGCTCGTTGAGGATGTCCTCGAGCTCCGCGATCGAACGCCGCTCCAGCAGCATGTCCCAGTGGGTGCGCGGCGGCTTCGCCTTCTTCGCCTCCGGCTCGTTGCCGTCCACCAGCCGGGCGACACTACCGTCGAACTTGCACTCCCAGGTCATCGGGACCTCGGCGTCGACAGCGAACGGCACCTCGAACTGGTGCCCCTTGGCGCACAGGTATTCTCGGGTCTGACGCGGAGCCAGCTCGGTGTTGCGGTCGGACTCGTAGCTGACGGCTCCGAGACGGCTGCCGCGCAGCATGCGCTCGCCCATGGTCGGTCTTCCCCTTCGAATCGTGTTGCGCTTCGTTGTAACCAACGACACCACGTGGTCTGACGATTCCCACTGCGGGCGGGCAGATTACACGACCTTGCCGGTCCTGCGGTAGTCCAGTCGCCGGGTCGGTACGGTTATTTTACGTTGGGTTTCATCCATCGACCAGTTGAGCCACGCCGTGGCGCGCCTCACCCGTCCGTAGTTTCGGCAGGTGACACCGCCGGTTGACGGGAACCCGCCAGTTGCGCCAGCGCCCCCGTCAGCGTCGCGAGCTGCTGTTGTACCTGCGTCTGCGCCGTCAGCTCGCGCTGCACCGCCCGCGCCAGCTGGGCCCGCAGATCTTCCGCCCGGTCTTTCACCCGCGCCAATTCACCTTCCAGCCGGCGGTTGTCACCCTCGAACCGGTCCGCGGCCGCCTGCACCGTCTCCAGCCGCCGCCGCAGCCGGTTCACCTCGTCGTCGCGGTTGGCCAGGGTCCGCTCCAGAGTGTCCCGGTCGCGGGTCGCGGCGTCGGCGACGGCCCGGGCGGTGTCACGTTCCCGGTACGCCTCGGCCCGCAACGCCGCCTCCGTCGCCGCTTCCCGCCGGGCCGCGTCGCGTTCCACGGTGGCGACGGCCGCGGCCGCGTCGGCGTCCCTCGCCGCCGCCTGCGCCGCGGCGACCTGGTGTTCGGCGGCTGCTTTCGCCGCGGCGACGGCCTGCTCCGCGGCGTCGCGGGCGGCGGCGGCCTGCTGTTCGGCGGCGTGGTGGGCCTCGGCGACGAGGACGGCGGCCTCGGCCCGCGCCCGCTCGATCTCCTGCCGGGCCCGCTCGGTGGCCTGCTCGACGGCCTGACGCGCGGCGTGCTCGGCGGCCACCTCGGCCTGCTCGGCCGCGTGGCGGGCCGCTTCGGCGGCGGTGACCGCGTTCCGGGCGGTGTCGGCCTCTTCCCGGGCGGCCTCGGCGTCGGCCCGGGCCGCACGGGCCGCGGCCTCGGCGGCGTTCACCGCGGCCCGGGCCTGCTGCACGGCCGCGCGGGCGTCGTCGCGTTCGGTGTGCGCGGCAAGGACACTCGCGGCGGCCTCGGCCCGGGCGTGCGCGATCTGCCGCTCCACCCCGGCCGGGGACAGCTCGCCGTGCAGCGCCTCCACGAGCGTCTCCACGACCTGGTCGAGCCGCTCCGCCACCTCGAACGCCCTGGCGACCTGACCACTCAGCCCGGGGGAGGAGCGGTGCCGCAACCTGGCGTTGCGAGCGGCCCGCTGGCACTCGCCGTCGTTGTCGCGGCAGTACCGGAACGGCCGCCCGGCGGCGTTGCGCTGCGGCACGGGTCGCCCGCAGTGCGCGCAGGGCCGCTCGTCACCGTCGGCGTCGTGCTCGCCCGGTGCCTGCCACGGTCCGACCGGCGGTTCGGTGGGCTCAGTGGTCTGCCGGGTTCTCCGCCCGCCGCGCCGGCCTTCCCGCGCCGTGGGTGGCGAGTCGCTTCCCTCGCCTCCGTCGCCTCCAGCGCGGCGGTCCGGACCGTTGCCCGGACCGTCGTCCCGGGCCTTGTCCGGAACCCTCGCATGGACGATCGCCGCGCCGCGTTCCCTGGCTTCCCTCACGGCGATGAGCGTAGATCTTCCCGCGGCAACTCCAGCATCCGACACGCCGCATTACCATATTGCGATTACCGATAATCCGATAAACCCCCCATCGAGGCGTACACCATAATCACTGTTATGCGCGGATCGGCGCGGCGCGGACATCCGTTGGAGCGGACATCCGTTGACGAGACCTCTCGGCTGGTGGTCAGCGAAGACTGATGTCGGCAGCCGGCCAGCCTGGTTGCGGCAACCCATTGCGTATGCCCCCGTCGGGGTGCCGACGAGGTCGGGGAAGACCAGAGCGTTGGCGGCTTTCCGGGCCGCCCGCCGACTTCGCCCGCGTCGATGAGGTCTGCAACTACGGGTTACCGGCCGTCTGCCGGTGGGCGTCTCAGCACCCCGAGCGGCCGAGGGAAAAGGTCGTCACCGGCGTGGCGTCGGTGTTCCCGCCGTTCCTGTCGCCGGGCAAGGGCCGAAACCTCGCCGCCACCGCGTGACGCAGGCCGGGCGGGTGCTGTCGGGTGTCAGCCGGCGATGGTGTCGCTCGGCGAGTTCGACGCGGTTGCCGGTGAGGTCCGTTGCGGGCCGCGGGCGAGGACGTAGAGGAAGAGGATCGTCATGACGGCGACTCCTGCCCACATGGCCTGTTGCCAGCCGTCGACGAACGATTCCTGGGCGGCGTGGACCAGTGCGGGTGCCTGGGTGCCGGCGGTGTCGGCGATGGCGATGGCGTTGGCGATGCCTTCGCGGGCGGTGTCGGCGGTGTCGGCGGGGATGGTGTCGAGGCGGGCGCTGATGGCGTTGCGGTAGCCGGCGGTCAGGACCGCGCCGAGGAGCGCGACGCCGAGGGCGGTGCCGAACTCTCTGGTGACGTCGTTGAGGGCGGACGCGACGCCTTGACGCTCGCGGGGCAGGGCGGAGGTGATGGCTTCGGTGGAGGGGGTCTGGGTCAGGCCCATGCCGAGTCCCATGGCGAGCATGCCGGGCAGGATCGCCGGGTAGCCGCCGTGGACGGAGACGAGGGTGGCCATGAGGGCCAGGCCTGCGCCGCCGAGCAGGATCCCGAATGCCATCGTCACGCGGGCCCCGGCTTGTGCGGCTGCTCGGGGGGCGAGGCCGGCGGCCAGCATCATCATGGCTGCCATGGGCATCAGCGCGAGGGTGGCGCGCAGTCCGGACCAGCCGAGGACGGCCTGGAAGTAGGGGAACAGGACGACGAAGATTCCCGCCTGCACGCCGAAGAGTGCCAGCAGTGCCAGGGAGCCGCTGGCGAGGCGCCGGTCGCGGAAGAGGCGGACGTCGAGCAGGGGTGCCGGCCGGCGCAGCTCCCAGGCCACGAATCCGATGGCCGCGACGACGCCGACGAGCAGACTCGCCAGGGTCACGGGTGCGGTCCAGCCGTTGACCGGGCCCTCGTGCAGGACGAAGATGAGCGCGACCACGGCGATCACGGACGCGAGCGACCCGATGACGTCGAAGCCGTGCTGCGATTGCTCGCGGGAGTTCGGCACGGCTCGCAGGGCCATGACGGTGGCCGCGGCGACGAGCACGACCGGCAGTAGGAACAGCCACCGCCAGTTCGCCCAGTCAACGAGCACCGCGGACAGGTACATGCCGAGGATGCCGCCGCCGCCGGCGACGCCGGTCCAGACGCCGATGGCCTTGGAGCGTTCCTCGTCCGGAAACGTCGAGGTGATGACGGCCAGGGTGACCGGCATGATCATCGCGGCGCCGACGCCGGCGAGTAGCCGGGCGGCAATCATGATCTCGGATGAGGTGGCAAG
Organism: Dactylosporangium aurantiacum; assembly: GCF_000716715.1. Classification (GTDB taxonomy): domain Bacteria; phylum Actinomycetota; class Actinomycetes; order Mycobacteriales; family Micromonosporaceae; genus Dactylosporangium; species Dactylosporangium aurantiacum. Next base: position 54,280 of record NZ_JNYJ01000046.1, read on the forward strand.
GCCTGCTGCCGCACTTGCGATGCCGAACAGGGCCAGGCCGGCGAGCAGGATCGGTTTGCGGCCCCACCGGTCGCCGACGGCGCCGAGCGGGAGCAGCAGCGCGGCCAGGCTGAGGGTGTAGGTGTTGATCATCCACAGGACGGTCCTCTGCGACGCGTCGAAGGCGACCGCGATCTGCTGCTGGGCGACGTTGAGCCCGGAGACCGAGGCGATCACTGCCATCAGGGCGATACACACCGCGATCAGGATCGCGCGGCGCTGGCGTGGATCGCGGATGGTCGCGTCGGTGCCGCTCACGCTGGGAGCGTTGACGGGGCAGGACATGCGCGGATTCCTTTCCAAGGGCGCAGTGGGCTACGGCGCCGGGCGTGGATCTCAGTCCCGGCGTCGCGGAAGGGTTGGGTTCAGCGGCGGCGGGTGGCGCGCACGACGACGTCGTGCAGCGTGACCGTCTGCCCGGCGGGGCCGGGGACCGGGCGCTGATGCTCCTCGGCGGTGACGATCTCCCACTCGGCCGGGCCGAGGCCGCCGGTGATGTCGGCGAGGGTGACCGTGGCCTCGGCGGGATGGTGGTGCCCGTGTCCGTGGCCGGTGGATCCCGGGGTGTGCAGGTGGCCGACGATGAGCAGGGTGCCGCGCGGCGCCACCCACGTGGACACGCGCTGATAGAAGGCGAGTTGCGGCATCGCGGGGTGCGCGTAGTGGGTGGTGACCAGGTCGAAACGCAGGCCCGGCTCCCAGACGGTCAGGTCCGCCTCGACCCACCGCACCGGCTGTGACAGCCGGCTGGCTGCCGCGCGGTCGGCGGCGCGGGCCAGGGCATCGGCCGAGATGTCGGCGGCGGTGACCTGCCAGCCGTGGGAGGCGAGCCAGAGGGCCTCGGCGCCGGCGCCGCACCCGGCGTCCAGCGCCGTGCCCGGTGCCAGGGCACCGATCTCGCGGGCGAGATACGGGTGCGGTGGGTTGCCTGCCATGGAGCCGGGCCGGCCGCCGTGCGCCTGGTGCCAGCGCTGTTGCCAGTAGGCCTTGTCGAAGCTGTGCGTCATCGGTTGACCTGCCCTTTCGCCGTCTTCGCCGGTCACGACCGATCCTGGGGCACCCCGGAGAGAATGCGCAAAGGTTCTTGCCGAATGGCAAAATGAGGGTGTGGACGAGAACCTGAACCGCACCCTCGACGCGGTCGGGCCGAGGCTGAAGCAGCTACGGCTACGCCGCAACCTCACCCTCACCGACCTGGCCGAGGAAACCGGCATCTCCGTCAGCACGCTGTCCCGGCTCGAAGCCGGCCTGCGACGCCCCACGCTCGAGCAACTGCTCCCGCTCGCCCGCGCCCACAACGTCACCATCGACGAACTCGTCGACGCGCCCCTGACCGGCGATCCCCGCATCAACCTGCGTCCCATCGCCGCGGGCGACGGATCAACCATCCTGCCGCTGACCCGCAGACCCGGAGGCATCCAGGCCTACAAGTTCGTTCTCCCAGCCGGCGATGACAACCGCGTACCAGACCTGCGCACCCACGAAGGCTACGACTGGGTCTACGTCCTCAACGGCACCCTGCGCCTGGTCCTCGGCGACGAAGACCTCACCCTCCAGCCCGGCGAAGCCGCCGAGTTCGACACCCGCACCCCCCACTGGTTCGGAGCCACCAACTCCGGCCCCGTCGAGTTCCTCAGCCTCGTCGGCAGACAGGGCGAACGCGCACACGTGCGCGCCACACCCAGACCAGGGACCTCCTAGGAAAACCCGAACGTGCGCCTGCGCGCCGAAGCCGACGGTCTCCGATCCCGACTTCCTCCTTGCACTCCGAGATTGAAGGTTTCAGGGCAGCACACAGGGACTTGGCGCGCAAAGTCTCAACCGAGCATTCAACGATACGGTTGATGGGATGCAGATCAATGACATGGCCCGGCCGCTGGACGGCGCGGGCGTCTCGGCGTTCCTCGACTCGCTGCCCGCCCGGCCCCTGCTGCTCGGTCTGGGTGAGGCCAGGCACTTCGTGGAGGAACTCGGCGAGGTCCGTAACGAGATCCTCCGGCACCTGGTGGAGCACGAGGGCTACCGGTCGTTCGCCATCGAAAGCGACTGCCTCAAGGGCCTCCTCGTCGACGAGTACCTCACCACCGGTGCGGGCAGCATCGACGACGTCATGGCATGCGGGTTCAGCCACGACTTCGGCACCTCACCGGCCAACCGGGAGCTGGTGCGCTGGATGCGGGCGTACAACGAGCAGCACGACGAGCGGCTGCGGTGGTTCGGGTTCGACGGGCCGGTCGAGTACTGGGCGGAAAGCCCGCGCGAGGCGATCACCGGCCTGTACGACCTGCTCGACGGGCCGCTGCCGGGGACCGTCGTCACCCGGGAGACCCTCGCCGCGCTGCTCGGCCCCGACGAGCGGTGGTCGGACCAGGCGACGGCCATGGACCCTACCCGGTCGATCGGCCAGTCCGCCGACGCCCGGCGGCTCCGGCTGATCACCGACGACCTGGTGGCGCTGCTCGACACGCAGGCGCCGCGGCTGGGCCCGGACGAGCTTGACCGCGCGGCGCTGTACGCGCGCACCGCGGTCGGTCTGCTGCGCTACCACTACTGGCTCGCCGACGCGTCCCCGGCGCGGTGGACCCGGCTGTCCGCGCTGCGTGACGCGATGATGGCGGCCAACCTGCGCGCCGTCGCCGACCGTGGCCCGGCCCTGGTCTGCGCGTCGAACCTGCACCTGCAACGCGGGCAGAGCGTCATGGCGTTCGGCGACCAGCAGCTGCGGTGGTGGAGCGCCGGGGCGATCACCGCGCGGCACCTCGGCGACCGGTACGCGTTCCTGGCCACGGCGCTCGGCACGGTCGGCGACGACACGCCCGCCCCGGACACCGTGGAGGGGGTCCTGTCGGGGTTGCCGTGGGAGCACGCGCTCGTGGACGCCCGCCGGTTGGCCGGGGCGGTCACCGGGCTCGCCCCGCGCAACTCCGGCGACTTCGCGTACTTCCCGCTGGACCCGGCCCAGCTGGACACCGTCGACGGCGTCGTCTTCCTCAGCCGGGCGGTCAAGGTGCGGCCGCTCGGCTGAAACGCCGCCGGAAAGGTCAACTCGCGGCGCGGCGGTCCGATGGGGCGAAGGGACAGCCGTAGACGACCCGCACAGGAGCGCCACGTGAGCAGATGGCTGGCGGACCGCAGCCTCCGCACGAAGATCGCCGCCGCGGTGGGGTTGATGGCGGTCGTCGCGGTCCTGGTCGGGATGGCGGCGGTGGACCGGATGGCGCAGATGAACCGCGCCGCCGAAGCGTTGTACACCCAGGGGCTGGTGCCCGTGCGGCAGATCGACCAGGTCCAGATCGACATGGAACGCACCCGCCGCGACCTGCTCAACCACGCGCTGTCGGAGACGCCGCAGGACCGCACCAGGTACGACCAGGCCATCGCCGCCGACGACGAGGCGTTCACCGCGCACCTCGCCGAGTACGAACGGACCACGGGCGCGACCGAGCGGGCGCGGCACCTGCGCGGCGCGTGGCAGCAGTACCAGCAGGTCCGCGACGACAAGGTGCTCCCGGCCAGCCGCAACGGCGACATCACCACCGTGAGCCGGCTGCGCGACCAGGAGCTGGCGCCGCTGGCGAACGAGGCCAACGCGGTCGTCGCGGAGATCATCGAGGCGGAGACGGCGCAGGCCGCCGCGCGCCGGGACGCCGCGGGTGAGCAGTACCGTTCGGCGCGGACGTTCATCGTGACCGCGCTGGTGGCCGGGGTGCTGGTGGCCCTCGCGTTCGGCATGCTGGTGGCCCGGTCGATCCTGTCGGCGCTGCGGCGGGTGTCGCACGCCCTGGAAGGGCTCGCCGCGTGCGACCTGACCCGCATCAGCGGCGTGGACAGCCGCGACGAGTTCGGCCGGATGGGGCAGGCCCTCGACTCGGCGATCACGTCGGTACGCGGCACCGTGACCGAGATGGCGTCGACCGCGACGGCACTGTCCAGCGCGTCGGTGGAGCTGTCGAAGGTCAGCAGCGGCCTCACCGGCGGCGCCACCGAGGCCTCCGACCAGGCCGGCAGCGCCGCCGACGCCGCCGACCAGGTCAGTGGCAGCGTCCAGGCGGTCGCCGCGGGCGCGGAACAGATGAACGCCTCGATCGGCGAGATCGCCGGCAACGCGGCCCGGGCGGCGCAGGTCGCCCGGGACTCGCTGCAGGTGGCGCAGACGGCCAACACGCAGCTCGGCGAACTCGGGCAGGCCGGGGCGCAGATCGGTGAGGTGGTCAACCTGATCACGTCGATCGCGGCGCAGACGAACCTGCTCGCGCTCAACGCGACGATCGAGGCGGCCCGGGCCGGGGACGCGGGCAAAGGCTTCGCCGTGGTCGCCTCCGAGGTGAAGGACCTGGCGCAGGAGACGGCGAAGGCGACCGACCAGATCACCGGGCGCATCGCCGCCATCCAGGGCGGCACCGCGGACGCGGCCCGCGCCATCGAGCAGATCAGCGAGGTGATCGACCAGATCACGGAGTACACGACGACGATCGCGTCCGCGGTGGAGGAGCAGTCGGCCACCACGGGCGAGATGAGCCGTTCCATCAACGAGGCGGCGAGCTTCAGCGCGCAGGTGTCGCAGACGTTCGGTGCGGTCGCGTCGGTCACCGGTGCCACGGCCCGTAGCGCCGAGGCCAGCCGCGCCGCCGCCGACGACCTGTCGAGTCTGGCGACCAAGCTCAACACCATCGTCAAGGTCTTCCGCTACTGACCAGGAAAGGCCCTTGCATGACGCAGCAGCATCAGGCGCCCGGCCCCTACGGGCTGCGACCGCCGTCGGTGACCGAGGCCCGCGCGTCGCTGTACGCCGTGTTCGGCGCGCAGACCGACGAGATCTGGCAACGGCTCACGCACCGGGCGGGGATGCCCTCGACCGGCGGTGACGACGCCGCGCTGCCGCGGCTCATGGAGGCGATGCGGGCCGACCACGACCCGGTGGTGGCGCTGTGCGCGCAGTCGCTGCACATCCGGCTGTCCACGTACCAGCATCTCACCGCGGCACACGAGACGATACGGAGCGCACAGTGACCACCCCGACGTACCTCAGCGACCTGGACCGCCTGCGCAGCGTTGCCCGGTACGACCTGCACAGCCCCGACCTGCGGCACCTCCTCGACGGCATCGCCGCCCGCACCGCCGAGCGGCTCGGCGGGTCGGTGGCAGCCGTGAACATCCTGCTCGACCGGGCCGTGATGATCATCGCGGGGGCGGGGGAGCACCGGGCGACGGCCGCGATCGGCGGCGGCCCGGCCGAGTGGTCGTTCTGCAGCCGTGTCGTCGCCGAGGGCCGCCCGGTCGTCGTCGCCGACGCCACCGCCGACCCCGGCGACGACGTCGACGGTGCGCCGCTGGCCGCGACCGGGCTGCGCGCGTACGCGGGGGTGCCGCTCACCGCCGGCAACGGTCACGTGCTCGGCGCGCACTGCGCCATGCACGCCGAGCCGGGCCGGTACAACGAGTCCACCCTGCGGGTGCTGGAGGCCGCCGCGACCGAGATCATGGCGGCGCTGGAGCGGTACCGCGCCGCGTGAGGTCAGCCGATGCGCTGGCCGTACACGTGCTCGACGGTCATCGTCATGAGGACGCGCCGGTCGGTGACCATGGTGGTGCGGTACTCGTCCCAGTCGGGGTGCTCGCCGGCGGCGCGGCGGTAGTAGTCGACGAGGGCGTCGACCTGCGGGCCGTGCGGATCGGTGCCGGGGCCGGTGAGGGTCGCGACGCCTTCCGCGGTCGCCCAGGACCTGCCGTCGGGGCTGGTCACCTCGAGGGTGGCGCGCGGGTCGCGGCGCAGGTTCGCGGTCTTGGCCCGGCCCTCGGTCATCGACACGAGGATGACGCCGGCGTCCCGGTCGTAGAACGGCATGACCGGTGACAGCTGCGGGCGGCCGTCGGCCTTGATGGTGGCCAGGACACCGAGGCGGCCGGTGGCGAGGAGGTCGCGCGGATCGTAGGTCATGCCACCATCATGCCGCGGCATGTGGGCTCACCCGGTCAGGGCGGCGGCGAGGTCCGCGGTCCGGCCGAGCAGCCGGGCCGTGGCGATCGGGTCCATGTAGTCGTCGTAGGAGACGATCTCGCCGGCGCGGACGCGGATGACGGCGAGGGCGCGGAACCGGTACGGCTCGCCCGTCACCAGGGAGCGGCCGTGGTGCTCGATCTCGGCGACGACGACCTCGGGGTCGTCGGTGTCGCGGACGAGGGCGTCGACGCCGTCCATGTCGAACAGGCGCCGGGAGCCGGCCGCGGCGCCGTGATAGGCGCGGATCGCGGCGCGGCCGCGCAGCTCGGGTGGCTGTCCGGGCAGCGCGAACGGGTACCGCAGCACGCCGTCCTCGGCGAACAGGTCGGCGAAGACGACACCCTCCCCGGCCACCATGCGGCGCACCTGCTCGACCACCTGACGCGGGCTGTCCATCCGGCACCTCCATATAATCGGAACCATGACCCCGGTTAGACGATACGGAACGATGGCCCCGGTTAGCAATGGCTGAACCGCAGCTGCGCGCCGACGCCCGGCGCAACCGCGACCGCATTCTGGCCGCCGCCCGCGACGCGTTCGCCGGGTCCGGGTTCGGGGTGCCCCTCGACGAGATCGCCGCCCGCGCCGGCGTCGGGCCCGGCACCGTCTACCGGCACTTCCCGACGAAGGAGAGCCTGTTCCAGGCCGTGGTCACCGCCAGGGTCACCGACCTCGTCGCCGAGGCCCACCGCCGCGCCGAGGACGACGACCCGGGTGGCGCGTTCTTCGGGTTCCTCGCCCACCTCGGCGCGGAAGCGGCCGCCAAACGCGACACCTCCGACGCGATCACCGTCCCCGGCCCGCTGCGGCAGGCCATGCACGACGCCATCGACACCCTGCTGACCCGGGCCCAGGCCGCCGGCGCCGTCACACCCGGTGTCACCGCCGCCGACCTGGTCGTGCTGCTGAAGAGCCTGCTCGCCGCCGTCCACGACGACCCCGACCCGGGCCGCGCCGAACGGCTCCTCACCGTCCTCACCGCCGGTCTGCGCCCCTGACCGCGCCGCCGGCGCCCGGCGCCGGTCAGCGCTCGGCGTCCAGGCCGGCGTCGCGGGCCAGCAGGGCGGCCTGGACGCGGTTGGTCACGTCCAGGGCGGTGAGAATCCGGCTGACGTGGGCCTTGACGGTGCTTTCCCGCATGCCGAGGGCGGCGGCGACGTCGGCGTTCGTGTCGCCCCGGGCGAGCAGCGCCAGCACGTCGCGCTCGCGGGGAGTGAGCTGCTCGATGCGGGCGCGGGCCCCGACGGCCTCGGGGCGGCCGGCGTGGTGGTAACGGTCGATGAGGCGCCGTGCCGCGCTGGGGTGCAGCATGGCCGAGCCGCCGGCGACGAGGTGGACGGCGCGCAGGATCTCCGCCGGGTCGGTGTCCTTGAGCAGGAAACCGTCGGCTCCGGCCGCGAGGGCGTTGTAGACGTACTCGTCGAGGTCGAAGGTGGTCAGGGTGATGACGTTCGGTGGGTGGGGCAGCCGGCGCAGGTGGGTGGTGGCGGTGATGCCGTCCATGCGGGGCATCCGCACGTCGACCAGGGCCACGTCGACGCGGTGCGCGGTGGCCAGCTCGATCGCCTGCAGTCCGTCGGCGGCCTGGGCGACGACCTCGATGCCGTCATCGGTGTCCAGCAGGTCGGCCAGGCCGAGACGGACCAGGGCGTCGTCGTCGACGATCATGGCGCGGATCACCGGTGGGCTCCGTCCTGGTCGATGGGTGCCGGGTGCGGGATCCGGGCGGTCAGCTGCCAACTGCCAGCGCCGTGGGGCCCGGCGCTGAGCTGCCCACCGAGGGCCTGCACGCGTTCCCGCAACCCGATGAGTCCGAAGCCGGACGCGGCGGTGGTCCCGGCCGGCCGGCCGGGACCGTTGGTGACCTCAACGACGGTGTGCGGCGGGCCGTAGTCCACGCGCACCCGCACCGGCGCCCCGGCGGCGTGCTTGCGGGCGTTGGTCAGCCCTTCCTGGACCAGGCGGTACAGGGCCAGGCGGTGGGCCGCGGACGCCTGCTCGGCGCTGCCCTGGACCCGCAGGTCGACGTCCTGCCCGGCGGCGCGTGCCTGGTCGACCAGTTCGCGGACGTCGCGCAGGACCGGAGCGGTCGCCGCGTCGCCGGTGGTGGCCTGCCGGTCGTGCAGGGCCGCGAGCACGTCGCGCAGATCGGCGAGCGCCTCGGTGGCGGCGGTGCGCAGCAGGGTCAGGCGTTCGGCGACCGGAGCGGGCAGGGCACCGGCCCTGGTGGTCAACACCCCGGTGTGTAGCGCGATCAGGCTGAGCCGGTGCGCCAGTACGTCGTGCATGTCCGCCGCGATCCGGGAGCGTTCCGCGGCCCGCACGGTCTCCTCGCGCAGCTGCCGCTCGACGCGCAGATGATCGACCTGCTCGTGCAGCGCCTGGACGAGCCGGCGCCGGCTTCCCATCCACAACCCCATCACCACGGCGAGCAGCAGGAACAGGCTGGCGCCGTACGCCTGCGGGCGCCACAGCGACACCGGGCCCGGCGCGACCGTGTTGGCGGCCAGGACGACGCCGCAGCAGACGGCGGCCGCCGCGACCCGCCGGCTGGCGGCCATGTCGAACAGCGCGACCAGCAGCAGCGGCAGCATCGGCCAGCCCCACAACCCCGCCGCCGCGGTGGTCGCCGCCGCCGCGACGAACCAGGGAACCCGGGCCACCAGCAGCACCGACGCGCACACCACCGCGACCGCGGTGCGCGGCGTCAGGTAGTGACCTCCGGCGCTCGCCGCCCCGTTCTGGACGGCGACGGCGGCCAGCAGCAGTACCAGCCCGTACCGCCCGCAGCTCGCCCACGCGGGACCTTTCGCGCTGATCACCCCGAAATCGTATGCATCGCCGCCTCCGCCGTGCTCCGCCGATGTGCGCCGCTCACCCTCGACTTTCGTCGGGGATGTCCGTCGCAGGACGACCGATCCGCCTCCGCCGCCCGCTTCCTAGCGTCGGAACGCATGAACACCGACAACGCCGCCCACGACCGCGCCGGAAGCTGGCTGTTCCTGCGCGAAGCCGCCCGCGACATCCGCGCCACCGGCGCCCTCGCGCCCAGCAGCCGGGCGCTGGCCCACGCGCTGACCGGGCCGGTGCGCGCCCGGCGCGGCCGGCCGTTGAACATCCTGGAAGCGGGAGCCGGCACCGGAGCGGTGACCCGAGCCCTGCTGTCGCAGCTCCCGGCGGGCAGCCACCTGGACGTCGTGGAGGCCAACCCGCGCTTCGCCACGGCCCTGCGCCACCTCGCCGCCACGCATCCTGACCTGGCCGGGCACGCGCAGCGGGTCCACGTGCACACCCGGCGCGTCGAGGAGCTGGACACCCGCCGGCGCTACGACGTGATCGTCTCCGGCCTGCCGTTCGCCAACTTCGACCCCGGCCAGGTCGACGAGATCATGCACCGGTACCTGGGGCTGCTGCATCCCGGCGGCACCCTGACGTACTTCGCCTACCGCGGCACCCGCAAGGCCCGGACCCTGCTGGCCGCACGCACCGAAACGCTGCGGCACCGGGCCGTGGAAGCGGTCCTGACCGGCTACCAGCGCCGCTACGGCACCGGCTCGCGCACCGTCTGGGCGAACCTCCCCCCGGCGAAGGTCTGGCAGCTCACCCGGCCCGTGCCCGCCGCGGCCACCGCGCCGTACGCCGCGACGGCGGCCGGCCGGTGAACACGGTGACCGCGACCCTCGCCCAGGTGCCGCCAGCCGCCGCGTACCTGATCGTCGTCGCCGCCGTCCTCGCCGAGTCGGTCCTGCTCATCGGCGCCTTCGTGCCGTCGTTCACCGTACTGATGGCGGCCGGGGCGCTGGCCCGCGCCGGCCACCTGCACCTCGGCCTGGTGATCCTCACCGCGGCGGGCGCGGTGGCCGCCGGTGACCTGCTGGGCCAGCGCACCGGCCGGGCGCTCGGCGCGCGGCTGCGCACCGGCCGGCTCGGCCGGCGGCTGCCCGCCGCCGCCTGGCGACGGGCCGACACCCTGATGGACCGCCGCGGTGGTCAGGCGGTCTTCATCGCCCGGTTCCTGCCGGTGCTGCGCACCCTCGTGCCGCACCTCGCGGGCGCGACCGGCCTGCCCTACCGGCGCATCGCCGCCCACAGTCTCGCCGCCGCGCCGCTATGGGCCACGATCGAGGCGGGCATCGGCTACGCGGCCACGGCGTCCCTGCAGCACGCCGTGTCGCTGGGCGCGCCGGCGCTCGCCGTGACGGCGGTGGCCGTCATCGCCGCACCGGTGGCGTGGAAGAAGCTCCGGCAGCGCCGCCGCCGTGCGCCGCTGCCCGTCCGGGCCCGTCCCGCGTCCCGGTGCGCGAGGCCGGGGAAGGCCGTCACCCGGGCAGGTGGCCGTCCGCGACGCTCGCGGTCGCCGCGGCGATCACCGCGTCCAGCCGGTCCCTGGTCGCGGTCAGCCCGGTGATCTGCTCCTCGATCCGGTCGCGTTCCGCGGCCAGCAGGGCCAGGGTGTGCGCGGTGGCGTGGCCGGTGTACACGCACGGCAGCAGCTCCAGGATGCGGCGGCTGGACAGGCCCGCGGCGTACAGCTGCTGCACCAGCACCACCCGGTCGACCGCGCCGTCGGGGTAGACGCGCTGCCCGGACGGGGTGCGCTGGGCGGCGAGCAGGCCCTGCTCCTCGTAGTAGCGCAGCGCCCGCACGCTCACGCCCGCCTTCGCGGCCAGCTCACCGATGCGCATCCTGCGACCCTCCGCACAATACTTGCCTCTGACGTCAACGTCAGGTTTTAGCGTAGCCGGCATGGAGATCAACGGAACGGTCGCGCTCGTCACGGGCGCCAACCGCGGCCTCGGCCGGCACTTCGCCCTGGAACTGCTCGAGCGCGGCGCGTCGAAGGTGTACGCCACCGCCCGCGACCCACGCGCCGTGGACCTGCCCGGTGCCCGGGTGCTGCGGCTGGACATCACCGACGCCGGCAGCGTCGCCGCCGCCGCGGCCGCCGCGCAGGACGTGAACCTGCTGGTGAACAACGCCGGCGTCGCCACGCACACCAACCTGCTCGACGGCGACCTGGACGCCATCCGGCTGGAGATGGAGACGCACTACTTCGGCACGCTGCGCGTCGTGCGGGCGTTCGCGCCCGTCCTGGCCGGCAACGGCGGCGGCGCGATCCTCAACGTGCTGTCGGTGCTGTCGTGGGCGAACTACGACGGCGCCAACGCCTACAGCGCCGCGAAGGCCGCCCAGTGGAGCCTCACCAACGGCATCCGCGTCGAACTGGCCGGCCACGGCACCACCGTCACCGGCGTGCACCTCGGCGCCGCCGACACCGACATGACGGCCGGCTTCGACGTGCCGAAGCTCGACCCGCGGTACGTCGCGGCGACCGCCCTGGACGGGGTCGCCGCCGGACTGTCCGAGGTCCTCGTCGACGACGCCAGCCGCGCCGCGAAAGCCGCCCTCGCCGGCGTCTAGGGTCGGGTGCGTGCCGTCGCTCGTGACCCCCGCGCTGCCCGCCGGGACCCTCGCCGCCCTCACCCAGCCGACCCTCACGGACGGCGGTGCGCTGCGGCTCCGGCCCTGGCGGGCGGCCGACGCGCCCGCCGTGCAGGCCGCGTACGCCGACCCCGACATCCAACGCTGGCACTGCCGGGCGATGAACGCCGCCGAGGCCCGCGACTGGATCGCCCGCTGGCCCGCCAGATGGCAGGCCGAGACCGGCGCCGGCTGGGCCGCCACCCTCGACGACCAGGTCGTCGGCCAGATCAGCCTGCGCCACATCGACCTGTTCGAGGCTCTCGCCGAGATCTCGTACTGGGTGCTGCCGCACGCCCGCGGCAACCGCGTCGCCGGACGGGCCCTCGCGGCGGTGACCGGCTGGGCGTTCGGCGAGCTCGGCCTGCACCGGGTCGAGGTGTGCCACTCCACCGCGAACCTCGCCTCCTGCCGGGTCGCGCAGCGCGGCGGGTATCGGCTCGAAGGCACCAAACGCGGCGAGGCGAGGCACACCGACGGCTGGCACGACATGCACCTGCACGCCAGGGTCGCCTGACGTGAGCCGCCGGCCGGTATCGTCCGGGCGGTGACAACGCTGTTGGTGACCGGTGCGACCGGTGCGTTGGGTCGGCGCGTGTACGACCGGGCCGCCGCCACCGGCTGGAACACCGTCGGCACGTACTTCGCCGCCGCCGAGGGCTCCGCCGAGCTGCGCCTGGACATCCGCGACCGGGCCGCCGTCGACGCCGCCCTGCGTGACCTGCGCCCCGCCGCGGTGATCCACACCGCGGCCGGCCGGGACCGCGGCGACTGGCGGTCCATCGCCGACGGCGCCGCGCACGTGGCCCTCGCCGCCGCCGCGGTCGGCGCCCGCCTCGTCCACGTGTCCAGCGACGCGATCTTCTCCGGCCGGGAGGTCCACTACACCGAGGACGCCCTGCCCGACCCGACCTACCGGTACGGCGCCGCGAAGGCCGCCGCGGAGACCGCCGTCCAGGCGATCGCCCCCGCCGCCGTCCTCGTCCGCACGTCCACGATCGTCGGCGGCGGCCGCGGCGCCCACGAGGTCCTCACCCACGCCCTGGCCAGCGGCGCGCGCACCGGGTACCTGTTCACCGACGAGATCCGCATGCCGGTCCACGTCGACGACCTCGCCGACGCGCTGCTCGAGCTCGCCGCCACCGGCGACGTCCGGGGCCCGTTGCACGTCACCGGCCCGGAACCGGTCAGCCGGCACGCCCTCGGGCTGATGGTCGCCGCCCGTGACGGCCTGGACCCGGCGTCGATCCCGGCCGCCCGCAGCGCCGACGTCATGCCGGGCCGCCCCCTCGACGTCCGCCTCGACTGCACCCTCGCCCGGTCCCTGCTGCGGACCACCCTGCGCCCCGCGTCGCAGTTCATGACGCAGCCCGTGCGGTGAGGCCGGACGAGGCGATCGTCGAAGCCGCGTCCGAGGACGCGGTGCTCGCCGCGTGCCGGCAGGGCACGACGCCGCCCTGAGACCGCGGGCGGGTCAGGAGTAGGGGCCGTGCGACAGCACCTGGAACGCGACCCACGCCACGGTCGCCGCGCCGAGCGCCACGTGCACCGCCCACCGGGCGGCAGTCGAACCGGCGGCCACCTTCGTGGCGACCCACGCGAGCGCCACCAGCAGCACCGGCACGATGTTGTAGGTGATCCGGTACGCCCAGAAGCCCATGCCGAACAGGAACAGCACGGTCACCGCCCCGGTGACGGCGGTGGCGAGCAGCGCCGCGCGCTGGACGGGCGCGTCCGGACCGGCGCCGGCCGGTGGCACCAGCCGCACACCGGTCACGACGGCGGCCGCGACCAGCAGCCCGAGCGCCCCGGCCCACGGCCAGCCGACCTCGATGAGCTGCTGCGACGTCTCCGCGGTCGCGTCGGCCACCGCCTGGGCGAACGCGGCGCCGCCCTCACGCAACGCCTCGGGCAGCCACACGAACTCGTGGTACACCACCGTCTCGTGGTTGTAGTAGGAGCCGGCAACCGCGACGCAGACCGCGATCCAGGCGAGGCTCGGCGCGGCGGCGACGGCCCCGAGGACCGCGAGCCGGCCGGCGAGCCGTGGCAGGCGGCGCGGCCACGGCACCGTCCCACCACCGGTGCTCTCCCGGGGTGTGGTGGCGGCGTCCGGTGTACCGGCAGCGCCCGCCGGCTGCGGCACGGCTGCGGTGCCGGCCTGGCCGGACGCGACGAGCGCCGGCGCGGACACCTCACTCGGCGCGTGGCGCCGCTGCCTGGGCAGCGTGACCGTCGTGGGGACCGGGGCGCGGCGCAGGGCCGCGTACCCCATCAGCAGTCCCGCCACGGCGAGCGGGACGATGAAGCTGCCGTACACCAGCATGCTCAGGCCGAGCGACAGGCCGAGGACGGCCAGTTGGCGCGGTGACGGCTGCCGGGTCAGCAGCCAGGCGCCGACGGCGATCGCGACGACCGGCACGAACAGCGCGAACATCTGCTGGTGCGGGGACCAGTAGTACGCCTTCGTCACGTCGTTGACCATGAGCGACGTGCCGGTGAGGCCGACGACGACCCAGCTGACGCCCAGCCTGCGCAGCAGCCAGCAGAACAGCGCCAGGGTCGCCGCCGCGATCAGCAGGTTGATCAGCACCAGCGGCACGTACGCGCTGTCGTCGGAGCCGTACGCCCGGTCGAGGCCGACCGCGGACGCGACCGGCCCCACCACGGCCGTCGCGGCCGCGCTGAGGAACACGTACCCGGGGCGCGACTGGCGGGTGTTCCCGGTGTCCAGGACCATCCCCGGGTCGTGCGCCAGCTCCAGGAACTGCCCCGAGTCGCAGTTCAGCGGGTATGCGAGGGCACTGTTGATCCGGATCGTCTCGCCGCACGGCACCGTGTCCCAGACCGGCGCCAGCAGCAGCAGGTGCGCGGCGGCGAGGGTGCCGGCCACGCCGACCAGCGCGACCGTGCGGATCCTCGGTGCCCGGCCGGCCAGCGGGACGTCGGCCTTGCGGCGCCGCGCCTCGACCCACCCCAGGGCCGCCAGCAGCACCACCCCGGCCAGCCAGATCATCGCGATCCTGGCCACCGGCATCGGCTCCAGCCACAGCGACCCGCCGGTGCCGCGATCACCGCAGCGCAACCAGCCGAACACGCACATCGCCACGCCACGCCGGTCGACGAGCACCCATGCGGCGACACAGCCGCACCAGATGGCCAGCAGCCAGGTCGTGTACATCGTGCGGATCGCCGACAGCATGCCGGGCAGCGTAGCGCGCTGCGGACGGGCCCAACCCCGTGCCTCCTGCGCCGTTCGGGCAACCGCTAAGGTCCATTCGCCTGGACCCCACCACCCCCGGAGCTCCGTGATGAAGCTGTCGATCCTGATGCCGGTCTACAACGAGGAAGTCCGCGTCGCCGACGCCGTGAAGCAGGCACTGGACGTGGACTACCCGACCGAGAT
>NZ_JNYJ01000047.1 GCF_000716715.1 Dactylosporangium aurantiacum
ATCCGCCGCGCCGCCCGCATCGCCGCCCGTACCAAAGCCGCCGACCTCCTCGCCGTCCACGTCATCCGCGGCGACGGCCTCGCCGGCGCCGACCCCGCGAACCTCGCCCGGCAACGCGTCCTCACCGAGACCCTCGGCGGCACCTACCACCAGGTCGTCGGCAACGACATCCCGGCCGCCCTGCTCGACTTCGCCCGCGGCGTCAACGCCACCCAGCTCGTCCTCGGCGCCAGCCGCCGCGGCCGGCTCGCCCAGGTGCTGTCCCCCGGCGTCGGCGTGACCACCACCGCCGAGTCCGGCTCCATCGACGTGCACCTCGTCACCCACGAGGAGGCCCGGCGCGGCCGGCTGCGCCTGAGCACCACCGGCGGGCTCACCCCGCGACGGCGCCTCGCCGGCGTCGCGCTCGCGCTGCTCGGCCTGCCGCTGCTGACGTTCGGTCTCACCGCCGTCCAGGCGGACATCTCACTGCCCAGCGACATCCTCGCCTTCCTGATGCTGACCGTCGCCGTGGCCCTGGTCGGCGGGCTGTGGCCGGCGCTGCTCGCCGCCGTCGGCAGCTTCCTGCTGCTCAACTACTGCTTCACCCCACCGGTGCACCGCTTCACCGTCGCCGAACGGGAGAACCTGTTCGCGCTGCTCGCGTTCGTCCTGGTCGCCGCCGCCGTGTCCACCGTGGTCGACCTCGCCGCCAGACGTACCAGAGAGGCCGCCAGGGCCCGGGCCGAGGCGCAGACCCTGTCCACCCTGGCCGGCAGCGTCCTGCACGGCGACCGGCCGCTACCGGCGCTGCTCGAACGCGTCCGTGAGGTGTTCGGCCTCACCAGCGTCACCCTCCTGCAGCGGCGTACCGGCGAGGACGGCGCCACCGGGCCGCAGCGGCGCACCGGCGAGGACGGCGCCGCCGGCACCTGGCGCATCGCGGCGAACGCCGGCGGCCAGCCGTGCACCGCACCCGCCGACGGGCAGACCGGGGTGCCGATCGACGACGAGCTGACCCTGGTGCTGCGCGGACCGACCCTCGCCGCGGCCGACCGGCGCCTCGTCGAGGCGTTCGCCGCGCACGCCGCCATCGCACCCCCCTCGCCTCCGCCAAGGCCGCCGTCGGCGGCCTGCGCAGCCACGACGTGGAGTTCTCCGCCGAGGACCGCGAGGAGCTCCTCGCCACCGCCGAGGAATCCCTCGACCGCGCCGCCGCCGGCGTCCGCATCCACATCCCCGACGAGCTGCCCGAGGTGTACGCCGACCCGGCGCTGCTGGAACGCATCCTCGTCAACGTCCTCGGCAACGCCGTGCGGCACAGCCCGGCCGGGCAGCCGCCGCTGATCAGCGCCAGCGAGCACGCCGGCCTCGTCGAGGTCCGCGTCATCGACCACGGACCCGGCATCGCCGCCGCCGACCGGGGCCGGATCTTCCAGCCGTTCCAGCGGCTCGGCGACCGCGACAACACCACCGGGGTCGGTCTCGGCCTCGCCCTGTCCCGCGGGCTCGCCGAGGCCATGGGCGGCCGCCTGGAGCCGGAGCACACGCCCGGCGGCGGCCTCACCATGACGCTCACGCTGCGGACGGCGCCGCCGGGATACGCCGACCCGGTACTGCTGCGGCGGCTCGAGGTGTACCCGCACCCGCACGGCACGCTGGAGGCCACCACATGACCCGCGTCCTCGTCGTCGACGACGAGCCGCAGATCCTGCGCGCGCTGCGGATCAACCTGCAGGCCCGCCGCTATGACGTCGTCGCGGCGGCCGACGGTACCCAGGCGATCGCCGCCGTCGAGGCCGAGCATCCCGACGTGGTGGTGCTCGACCTGGGGCTGCCCGACATCGACGGCGTCCACGTCATCCGGGCCCCGCGCGCCTGGACGCCGGTGCCGGTCATCGTGCTGTCCGGCCGCCGCAGCAGTACCGACAAGATCGACGCCCTGGACGCCGGCGCCGACGACTACGTCACCAAGCCGTTCGACATCGGCGAACTGCTCGCCCGGCTCCGGGCGGTCACCCGCCGCCACGGCCCCGCCGGCGAACCGGGCCAGGTCCGCATCGGCCGGTACACCGTCGACCTCGCCACCCGCGACGCCCGCCACGACGACGGGCACCGCCCACCTCGTCGGCCGCCCGCCGCTGATCGGCGTCGCCGACGGCCGGGCGCGCACCCTGGTGCGCCGCGAGTCGCTGACCGACCTGCTGTCCCGCGACGCCGGCCACCACGGCGCCTGGCGTGCCCGGCGACCCCGCACCGGCGCAGGTGCCGCTCGGCACGGGCCAGGCCGCCCCGCTCACCCGGCGCCTGCTGCACGAGCCCGAAGCGGAACCTGGCCGACGGCCGGCCGTCCGCGTCAGCTCAGCGGATCTTGACGCGTTCTTAACGCCGCTCGGGCGGTCAACCGGGCGGTGGCCGGGTGAGGATGGACCGGCACAGCGTTGACAGCGAAGGGAACCACGGTGGGGCAGCCGGCACAGCAGCAGATCTCCCGGCGCCGGCTCCGCGGGTGGCTGCTGGAGGATCTCAACGCCGAGCACTCCGGGCCGCACGCCAAACCGGGCGGCGAGCACCAGCGGCCGTGGTGGCAGGTGATGTGCCTGACCGGCCTGGACTACTTCTCCACACTGGGCTACCAGCCGGGCATCGCCGCGCTCGCCGCCGGTGCCGTCTCGCCGTTGGCCACCCTCATCCTGGTGTCGCTGACGCTGCTCGGCGCGTTGCCGGTGTACCGGCGGGTGGCCCGGGAGAGCCCGCACGGGCAGGGGTCCATCGCCATGCTGGAGCGGATCCTGCCGCGGTGGACCGGCAAGCTGTTCGTGCTGGCGCTGCTGGGTTTCGCCGCGACCGACTTCATCATCACGATCACCCTGTCGGCCGCCGACGCGACCGCCCACGTGCTGGAGAACCCGTACCTGCCCGCGGCCGTGCACGGCGAGCAGGTCGTGGTGACGCTGGTCCTGATCGCGCTGCTCGGTGCCGTGTTCCTGCGCGGCTTCAAGGAGGCGATCGGGATCGCGGTCGGCATCGTCGCGGTGTACCTGACGCTCAACGCGATCGTCGTCGCGGTGGCGCTGGAGCACGTCGCGGCCAACCCGCACGTGGTCGCGGACTGGCGGGCGCTGCTGAGCACCGAGCACCCCGACATCCTCGGCATCGCGCTGGTGGCGCTGCTGGTGTTCCCGAAGCTGGCGCTGGGCCTGTCCGGGTTCGAGACCGGCGTCGCGGTCATGCCGCTGATCAAGGGCGACGCCGGCGACGACCCGCGGCAGCCGCGCGGGCGGATCCGCGGCGCGCACCGGCTCCTGACCACCGCCGCCGTGATCATGAGCGTGTTCCTGGTGGCCAGCAGCTTCGTCACCACCCTGCTCATCCCGCAGCACGAGTTCGAGGCGGGTGGCCGGGCCTACGGCCGGGCCCTGGCGTACCTGGCGCACTCATACCTCGGCAACGGCTTCGGCACCCTGTACGACATCAGCACCGTGCTCATCCTGTGGTTCGCCGGCGCGTCGGCGATGGCCGGGCTGCTGAACCTGGTGCCGCAGTACCTGCCGCGCTACGGGATGGCGCCGCGCTGGACCCGGGCCGTGCGCCCGCTCGTCGTCGTGTTCACGATGATCGCGTTCCTCATCACCGTCGTCTTCGCCGCCGACGTGAACGCGCAGGGCGGCGCCTACGCCACCGGCGTCCTGGTGCTCATCACCTCCGCGGCGGTCGCGGTCACCATGTCCGCCCGCCGCCGCGGGCACCGCAGGTCCACGGTCGCGTTCGCCGCCGTCACGGTCGTGTTCGCGTACACCACCGTCGACAACGTCATCGAACGCCCCGACGGCGTCAAGATCGCCTCGCTGTTCATCCTCGCCATCGTGGCCACCTCGCTGCTGTCGCGCATCCTGCGCGTCACCGAGCTGCGGGTCACCGAGGTGCGGCTCGACCCGCTCGCGCAGCGCTTCGTCGACGAGGCCGCCGAGGAGGGCGAGATCCGCATCATCGCCAACGAGCCCGACGCCCGCGACGAGGCCGAGTACCGGGACAAGGAGTTCGAGCAGCGCAAGCACAACCACATCCCGGCCCGGACGTGGCCGCTGTTCCTCGAGGTCACCATCGGTGACCCGTCGGACTTCGAAGCGGCGCTGCACGTGACCGGCGAGGAACGCTTCGGCTACCGCATCCTGCGCATGACCAGCCCCACCATAGCCAACGCGATCGCCGCGCTGCTGCTGCACCTGCGCGACGACACCGGCGACCTGCCGCACATCTACTTCAACTGGACCGAGGGCAATCCCGTCGTGTACCTGTTGCGCTTCCTGTTCCTCGGCGACGGCGAGATCGCCCCGGTCACCCGCGAGGTGCTGCGCGAGGCGGAGCCGGACCCGCAGCGCCGCCCGCTGGTCCACGTCGGCTGACGGGCGTTAGGGACCTGACCGGCCGGGTAGGGCCCCGCTGGTCAAGGTCACGGTCGTCCCCCGGTGTGGAGGTCACGACATGCTCGATCGCGAACCGGCGTTCCGCCCGCCGCGCCTGCGCGCCGGCGCGCCGCCGCAGGCGTACACCCCACCGGCCCTGGACAACCAGACGCCCTGGCAGGAGCTGTTCCGGGCGCACACCGGCCAGATGGACTCCGGCAGCTGCCTCGACTTCGCCGTCGCCTACCAGGACGTCGCGCACACGAAAGGACTGCCCCGTGACTCACACTGACCGCGCAACGATCATGGTCGCCGACTATGACTTCGGCGACGTGGACATCGAGAGGGCCATCGCCGAGAAGGCCGGGTTCGAGCTGCAGGCGTACCGGTGCAAGACGGAGGAGGAACTCATCCGGTACGGCCGCGACGCCGACGCCATCCTCACCCAGTACGTGCAGATCAGCGCGGCCGCCATGGACCAGCTGCCGAAGTGCCGCGTGATCGCCCGCTACGGCACCGGCGTCGACACCGTGGACGTCGACGCCGCCACCCGCCACGGCATCCAGGTCACCAACGCGCCCAACGACTGGTGCGCCGAGGAGGTCGCCGACCACGCGATCGCCCTCTGGCTGGCCGCCGCCCGGAAGATCAACGAGTACGACGCGGCCATCCGCGCCGGCTCGTGGACCTGGCAGACCGGCGAGCCGATCTGGCGGCTGAGCGGGCAGGTCTTCGGCATCCTCGGCTTCGGGGCGATCGCCCAGCTCATCGCCGACCGGGCCCGCCCGTTCGGGGTCCGCCTGATCGCCCACGACCCGTTCGTGCCCGACGACCGCGTCCGCGCCCACAGCGTCGAGCCGGTCTCCTTCGACGAACTCGTCGAGACCTCCGACTTCCTCACCATCCAGGCGCCGCTGACCGCGGACACCCACCACCTGTTCGACCGCGCGACGCTCGCCCGGATGCAGCCGACCGCGATCCTCATCAACACCGCCCGCGGCCCCATCGTCGAGGACACCGCCCTCGCCGACGCCCTCACCACCGGCACCATCGCCGGCGCGGCGCTGGACGACCTGGAGGAGGAGCCGGCCAAGCACCGCGACTGGCGCCCCGACAACCCGCTGCTGCACCTGCCGAACACGGTCGTCACGCCGCACGCCGCGTACTACTCCGAGCAGTCCCTGCGCACGGTGCGCGCCCTCGCCGCCGAGGAGGCGGTCCGGGTGCTCACCGGCCAGACCCCGCAGTCCCCGGTCAACACCGTCAGCCGCTGACCACCGGCCGGGGCGTGAGCGGATGCGTGTTCAGACCTCGATGCGAAGCGAGGAGATCACGGCGTTCGCAGCCCACGAGCCCGCGTCGTCGCTTGACGGTGCGGCGTTGCGTTGATCCGTCGGCCCGGCGGAGCACCAGGACACCGTCGAAGGGCTCTTTCGGATGCCAGCCCACCCAGCCTCTGATGTACGAGGTTGGTGGCGTGCGTGCCGGCGACGGGTATCCGACATTGTGATACCCGGGTACCTTCATGGAACCTGAGTTCCATGAAGGTACTTCGTGGGGTGCTCGGGGTGACGGTGACGCTGGCGGCGGCGGTCCTGCCCGCGGGGTCGTCGCGGGCCGCGCTGGACGCCTACGGCTACACCAACTACGTGCGCAACGTCGCCACCCGCAAGTGCCTGGAGATCGGCGGCTTCAACACCCAGCCGTACGGGCCGGCCGTGCAGTTCAGCTGCGTCTTCGGCACGAACCAGGCGTGGGAGGTGTACCAGCGCGGCGGCGGCCTGCAGCTGCGCGCGCTGCACACCGCCAGCAGCGACTTCTACGCCTCCGGCTGCCTCGGGGTGCCCGGCGCCAGCACCGGGGACGGCGTGCTGGTCATCCAGATGGCCTGCGAGGAAGGCGACCACGTGCGCTGGCTGGAGGACGACACCCCGGTCAGCGCGCCGCGCGCGATCGCGGTGCTGTACGAGGGCAGCTTCACGCTGCGCAACGCGTTCAGCGGCAAGTGCCTGTCGGTGGCCGCCGGCAGCACCGCCGACTGGGCCCCGGTCGTCCAGCGCACCTGCGACGGATCCGGAGACCAGCGCTGGCAGACGGTCCCGTACCAGAACCCGTACGGATGAGCACGACGCCGCCGGCGCCGGGAGACGCCGCCGAGCCGGGCCTTCGTGCCGCCGGTTGCGGCGCCGCCCTCGGGAGTGCATCACCCCACAGTAATTGAGGGGTCACTATTTGGGATCGGCGACGACAGGGGTCGTGCATTGCGGCTATGTTGTCTACTTGCGCCAGGGGTGACGGTCCCGCGGCATCGGACCGTCCGGTCGCCTGGTGAACTGCACCGAATCACGCGGGGAGCAGCAATGACCCACGATCACGCGATCGTGATCAGCATGAATGCAACCTTCGCCGGCCGGCAGATCGCACTGCGTTCCATCGCCGCGTTACCGCAGGACGTGCCGGCCGCGGCCTAGCCGCCCGAGCGGCATCATCGCACCGCGCGACCACCGGTCCGCGCAAATCCGAGCAACGGCCCGCCGATCCAGCGCGCCGCCGGAGAAAGCCCGCGCACGGCCGAAACGCCTGCGTACCGCCGAACGGCCTGCCCGCTCGAACATCGGCGCGCCACTAACACCGGCCCGCCGCCGACATTTCGCGGCCATCACCATCGGCGGGCCGGCCGCCGCGCGCCGTCAATACCAGCGTGCCGTGGATACCCGCGCGGCGCGCACTCCGGACCTGGTCGCGCCCTGTCACCGCGTCGATGAATTCTGCGTGACCACGAGTTCGACATCGAATTCCATCGCACGCAAAGCATTGACATCAATCAATGATCGTGACTACGGTCGGATGCGAAAGCCGATAACGCAGCCCGGTGCACCGCGTCTCACACGCCGATAGCCGGGTGCCGAGCGCTGCATTCTCGCGCCCCGCCGAACCCCATCACGATGAGGAGCTTGTCCGTGCCCACGGAACTCGTGCCGATCTTCGCATCGGCGCCAGAATCGCCGTTCGCCGACGATCCGGTGGTGCAGCTGCGCTGCGACCCGGCGGCCCTGCCGGAGCCGCTCCGGCAGGACTTCACCGCACTGTCCGGCGACTTCGACAATCTCGCCGACGACCTGTGGCTCAAGTCAGAATATGTGTTCCGGCAGCGCCGCTTCGGCAGATTCGTGGTCGATCTGGAAACGGGGGCGACCGAGCCGCTGGAGGATCAGCCGTTCTATCAGAGCACCGATGTCAACCATTATGCCGGCGGTATTGAACGGCGGTTCGAATCGCTGGAGAAACGCACGCAGGACAACACGTTCCTGGCGGCGCTGATGCGCTCGGTGCTCGCCCTGCTGCCGGCGCGGGACCGCGACCGGGCCACCCGCTGGGAGTGCGGCGTGCACCTCATGCGCATCATCGCCCGGCCCGGCCAGCCCGGGTTTCCGGCGCCGGAGGGGATGCACCGCGACGGGCACGCCTTCACCGCGCTCACGCTCATGCGGCGCACCGACGTGGACGGTGCGGTCAGCCGCTTCGCCACGCCCGACGGCGCCGTCTACCGGGAGCTGGTCATGCAGGAGCCCGGCGACACCGTCGTGTTCCAGGACCCCAGGTGCATGCACGACGTGACCCCGATCGAGGTACGGCCGGGTGCGCCCGTCGGGGTGCGGGACATCTGCGGCTTCTCCGTGAACCCGGTCGAGGCGTGAGGCGGGGTGCACACATGCAGCTGACCGGAGCGACCGCAGGACCCGACATCATCGCCGACCGGTTCCCGGCGCACCCGCCGGTGCCGGACGACCGGCACATCCTCAGCGACGGCGTCGACCGGTACGTCGGCAACCACCTGCTCATCGACCTGTCCGGCGCGCAACGCACGGACGACCTGCGCCACGTCGAGGACGCGCTGCGCCGGTGCGTCGCGGCGGCCTCGGCGACCCTGCTCAACATCTACCTGCACCACTTCACGCCCAACGGCGGCATCTCCGGCGTGGTGGTGCTGGCCGAGTCACACATCAGCATCCACAGCTGGCCCGAGCGCGAGTTCGCCGCCATCGACATGTTCATGTGCGGCGCCGCCGAGCCGCGCAACGCGATCCCGGTGCTGCAGGAGGCGTTCGCGCCCAGCGGCATCGCGGTGCACGAGTACCGGCGAGGACTGGGGTGGGTGTGAGCATGGGCGACGCGACACGCGAGCAGATGGTCGAGGCGTACGTACGGGTCTGGATCGGCGAGCTGTGGAACCTCGGCGACCCCGCCGGTGGACGGGTCCTCGCCGAGGACTTCCACGACCACCGGCCGATCGAGCAGTTCCCCAACACCCGCGAGGGGCACATCGCGATGGCCGTCGACTGGCACCAGGCGTTCCCCGACATGACGTTCGTCATCGAGGACGTCATGGTCGAGTCGAACAAGCTGGTCGCCCGGTACCGCGCCGCCGGCACCCACCTCGGCGTGCTGTCCGGCATCCCCGGCACGGGCCGCGGCGTCGAGCTCACCGGCATCGACATCATGGGCTTCCGCGGCCGGGAGATCGTCGAGTGGTGGCACAACGAGGACATCAACGGCCTCATGTCCCAGATAACGGCGCCGTGAGCGGCACCACGACCGCACCGGCGGTCCCCGACCGCGACACCTTCGTCGAGCTGGACAGGCACGACCCGCTGGCGCCGCTGCGCGACCACTTCGACCTGCCGACGGACCTCATCTACCTGGACGGCAACTCGCTCGGCGCGCTGCCCGCCGGCACGCCCGCGGCGCTGGACGCCGTGGTCCGCGGGCAGTGGCGCAACGACCTGAACCGCGGCTGGACGCAGCACGGCTGGCTGCGGCTGCCGGTCACCGTCGGCGACGCGATCGGCGCGCTGATCGGCGCCGCACCGGGCCAGGTCGTGGTCGGCGAGTCCACCTCCACGAACCTGTTCAAGCTGCTGTGGGGCGCGCTCGCCCAGCGGCCCGGGCGGCGGGTCGTGCTGTCGGACACCGGCAACTTCCCCAGCGACCTGTACGTCGCCGATGGCCTGGTCAATCTGGTCAGCGGCGGGCACGAGCTGCGGGTCGTGCCCACCGACGACGTCGTGGCGCACCTCGGGCCGGACGTGGCCGTGGTCCTGCTCAGCCACGTCGACTACCGCACCGGCGAGATCCTGCCGGTACAGCAGATCACCGAACGTGCGCACGAGGCCGGCGCGCTCGTGCTGTGGGACCTGTGCCACAGCGCCGGTGCCATGCCGGTCCACGTCGACGAGTGGGGTGTCGACCTGGCCGTGGGGTGCGGGTACAAACACCTCAACGGCGGGCCGGGAGCGCCAGCGTTCATGTACGTGTCGCACCGGCTGCTGCCCCGGTTCACGCAACCGGTCACCGGCTGGATCGGCCACCGCGACCCGTTCGCGTTCGACCCGGTCTACCACCGTGACCCGTCGCCGGTGGGCCTGCTCAGCGGCTGCCCGCCGGTGCTGGGACTGGTCGCGCTGGAGCAGGGCGTGCGGCTGCTGCGCCGCGCCGACCTGCGGCAGATCCGGGACAAGGCGGTCGCGCTCACCGACCGGTTCGTACGACTCGTCGCGGCCCGGCCCGGCAACCGGCGGCTGGGGCTGCTCGGGCCGGCCGAGGCGCAGCGGCGCGGCAGCCACGTCTCCTACCGCCATCCCGCCGCCGAGGCGGTCGTGGCGGAGCTGCTGCGCCGCGGCGTGATGGTGGAGTACCGGCCACCGGACGTGGTGCGGTTCGGGTTCGCGCCGCTGTACGTGCGCTACGCCGACGTGTGGGACGCCGCCGCGGCGCTGACCGAAGCGGTCGCCACCGTCGAGACGGCCGTGAACGACGGAGGGCTGAGGCATGAGTGAGCTGGACCGGTTCGTCGAGGACCCGGCGCGGCGGGAACGCGCCGCCGACGTCGGGGACAGGATGCGCGCCGCCGGCGTCGAGTACGTGTACGTCCAGCACGTCACGGTCACCGGCCGGGTCGTCGGCAAGGGCATCCCGGTCGAGCACTGGCAGGACGTCGCCGACAGCGGCGTGCAGATGGTCTACGGCTCCGTCGCCGACCTGGCCGTCGACCGGCACGGACGCTACCTCGGCTACCCGCCGGAGGCCTCCGAGCTGGTGTCGGTGCCCGAGCCCGACACGTACGCGCAGCTGCCGTGGGACCGGCGGGTCGCCAGGGTGTTCGGCCGGCTGTTCCGCAACCGCGACGAGCGCACCGACCCCGGTGGCGTGCTCACCTCCGACTGCCGCGGCAACCTCGCCCGCCAGCACGAGGAGTTCCGCCGCCGGCACGACGGCCTGGAGCTGCGGGTCGGCACGGAGCCGGAGATGATGTGGCTGCGGCGCGACGCCGCCGGTGGCGTCACCGGCACGACCCGGCCCGACTGCTACCACATCGAGCAGTTCGAGACCCTGCGCCCGGTCACGCTGCGGGTCATCGAGTACGCCCGCGCGATGGGCCTGGACATGATCCAGGGCGACCACGAGGACGCCCCGGGGCAGCTGGAGCTGAACTTCAACTACGACGAGGTCCGGCGCAACGCCGACCGGCTCGTCACCTACCGGCAGATCTGCCGGCAGGTGGCCCGCGAGCACGGCCTCGTCGCGACGTTCATGGCCAAGCCGTTCGGCGGCCTGTCCGGCTCCGGCTGCCACCACAACATGTCGCTGTGGCAGGGCGGGCAGGACGGCGTCGCGGCCCGCGACGGCGACGGCGCCGCGCCGGAGGTCTCCGCCCGCCGGACCGGCGGCGTCAACGCCTTCCTGGACACCGCCGGCTCCCGGCAGCCGAGCAAGCTGGCGCTGCACTGCATCGGCGGGATCCTCGAGCACCTGCCGGCGCTCACCGCGATCGGGTCGTCGACCGTCAACTCGTACCGGCGGCTGCTGGACACCGGGTTCTGGGCGCCGGTCCGGGCGAACTGGGGCGTGCAGAACCGCACGTGCGCCGTGCGGGTCTCCGCGCCCGGCCGGGTCGAGTACCGGTCGGTCGACGCGATGGTGAACCCGTACCTCATGGGATCGGCGCTGCTCGCCGCGCTGGACGACGGCATCGCCCACGCCGTGGATCCGGGGCCGCCGCAGGACTCCAGCGCCTACGACGACCCGGGCGACCGCGGCGACCGGGACGGTTTCCCGCCCCGTGCGCTGCCGGAGAGCCTCGGCGACGCCCTGCGGGCGCTGCGGGCCGACGCCGTCATCAGCGGCGCGCTGCCGGGTGACATGTCCCGCGTCTACCACGACGTCAAACGCGCGGAATGGGAACGGTTCCTGGCCGTGCCGACCGCCTGGGACGTCGAGACGTACCTGGACTGCGTGCCCTGAACCGTGTCCTGAACCGGGCGGCCGGCGATGGCGGGTGAAGCGGGTTGCGGATCCGTCACGCATTGGAAGGATGCAGGGATGAAACCGGGTCAAACACGCGAAATCCAGCGGGAACCCGCTGCCCGTGACCGTGCCGCCGACCGGCGGGACCTGCTGCTGCTCAGCTGCGGCGTGGTCCTGCTGGCGTGCAACCTGCGTCCCGCCATCACCAGCCTCCCGCCGATCTTCCCCGAGATGCAGACCCATCTGCACCTGTCACTGACCGCCGTCACCGTCGTCGCCACCGTCCCCGTCCTGGCGTTCGGGGTGTTCGCGCCGGTCGCCGCGTCGTTCGGCCGGCGCTACGGCGAGGAGCGCACGCTCGCCGCCTCGCTGCTCGTGCTCGCCGGCGCGCTGGCGGCCCGGGCGGCGTTCCCCGGCGGCGCGCTGTTCCCGGCGACCGCCGTGTCCGCCGGCGCGATCGCCGTCATGAGCGTCCTGCTCACCAGCATGATCAAGCGCCGGCAGCCGCAGCGGACCGGGCTGCTGCTCGGCCTGTACCTGTTCGCGCTGTACATCGGTGCCATGGTCGGCTCGGCCGCCAGCGTGCCGCTGTACGAGGCGTCCGGCGGCTCGTGGCCGGTGACGCTCGGCGTCTGGTGCCTGCCGGCGGTGGTGGCCCTGCTGGTGTGGCTGCCGCAGACGTCCCGGCGCACCGCCCCGGCCGGCGCCGGCACCGCGGGCGCCGGCACCGTCTACCGGTCCCCGCTCGCGTGGCAGGTGGCGGCGTTCATGGGGCTGCAGAGCCTCATCTACTACAGCACCCTGTCGTGGCTGCCGAGCTTCTTCCGCGACCGGGGCGCCACCCCGGGGCAGGCCGGCCTGCTCGTGTCGATGCTCAGCATCGGCGGCCTGGTGACCGCGCTGACCACGCCGATGCTCGCGCAGCGGCGGGCCGACCAGCGCCTTCTGGTGGTCGCCGGGGTCGGCATCTGCGCGGCCGGGCTCGCCGGCGCGGTCGCGGCCCCGCTGAGCACCGCCGCGCTGTGGACCGGTCTGCTCGGGCTGGGCCAGGGCGGCGTGATGGGGCTCGCGCTCTACTTCACGATGGCCCGCGCCGGCAGCGCCGCCGAGTCGATCAGCCTGTCGGCGATGGCGCAGTGCGTCGGGTACCTCCTGGCGACGACCGGCCCGCTGCTCGTCGGGCTGCTGCACGACGCCACCGGCGGCTGGCGCTGGCCGTTCGCCCTGCTGTTCCTCCTCACCGCCGTCAAGCTCGCCGCCGGCGTGCTGGCCGGCCGCGCCCGCACCCTGCACAGCCCGGGAGCGGCGCCATGACCCGAAAGAAGGACCCCCCGAATGGACCAACCTGACGGCGGCGTGGCCTACCGCACCGCCACCGCCCGCACCCTCGACTGGGTCGACGGCGCCATCGAGACCACCGACCAGACCCAGCTGCCGCACCGGCACCACCGGCTGCGCATCACCACCGTCGACGAGCTGATCGACGCCATCCAGCGGCTCGCGATCCGCGGCGCACCCGCGCTCGGCATCGCCGGGGCACTCGGCGTCGCCCTGTCCGCGCACCGGCACCACGACGGCGACTACCCGCGGGCCGTGCACGACGACGCGCGCCGGCTCGCCGCGGCCCGGCCCACCGCCGTCAACCTCGAACGCGGCATCCAGGCCGCGCTGCTGCGGGTCCCGGACGGCCCCGACGCGGTCCTGCGGCACGCCCTCGCGCACGCCGACGCCGACCGCGGCACCAACCGCGCCGCCGCCGTCCGGGCCGCCGAGCTGATCACCGCGATCTGCCCGGACCGGCCGCTGCGGATCCTCACCCACTGCCACACCGGACGCCTCGCCACCGGCGGGCGCGGCACCGCCCTCGAGGCCGTCATCGAGCTCGCCGGCAGCGGGCGCATCGAGTCGGTGCTCGCGACCGAGACCCGCCCGCTGCTGCAGGGCGCCCGGCTGACCACGTGGGAGCTGCACACCGCCGGCGTGCCGCACCGGCTGTGCGTCGACTCGGCGGCACCGGCGGCGCTCGCCGCGGGCATGGTCGACTGCGTCGTCGTCGGCGCGGACCGGGTCGCCGCCAACGGCGACGTCGCCAACAAGATCGGCACCTACGCGCTGGCGGTCGCCGCGGCCCGCCACGGCGTGCCGTTCGTCGTGGTCGCCCCGGAGTCCACCGTGGACCGGTACACCCCCGACGGCCGCGGCATCGTCATCGAGCAGCGGCCCGCGCACGAGGTCACCTCGGTCGCCGGCGTGCCCGTCGCCGCGCCCGGCACCACGGCGTTCAACCCCGCGTTCGACGTCACCCCCACCGGGCTCATCACCGCCGTCGTCACCGAGGACGCGGTGCTGCCCGGCGGGCGGCCCGCGCCGGCCCGGGCGGACCTCGCCGGCCGCATCCGGCGGGCGGTGACGACGGTGCCCGGCTTCCCGGACCCCAGCACCGTGTTCCAGGACCTGCGCGGCGTCTACGCCACCCCGGGGCTGCTCGCCGAGGCGGCCGCCGCGGTCGCCGCCGAGTTCGCCGGCGACTTCGACCACGTGGTGGCCGTCGAGGCGCGCGGCTTCCCGCTCGGCACCGCGGTCGCGCTGGCCGCGCGGCGCCCGCTCGTGCTGGCCCGCAAGGCCGGGCGGCTGCCGGGTCCCGTCGCGTCGGCCGGCTACGACCTGGAGTACCGCAGCGACACCGTCGAACTGCAACGCGACGCGCTGCCACCCGGGGCGAGGGCCCTGATCGTCGACGACATCCTCGCCACCGGCGGCACGTTCGGCGCCGTCGCGGGCCTCGTCGCCGGGCAGGGCGCGGCGGTCGCCGGCTTCGCCGCCCTGCTGGCGATCCCCGGCCTGGCCGGCGCCGAACGGCTGGCCCCGGCACGGGTCGCCCTCGTCGCCGGGAGCGGCGCGTGAGCGCGACGTTCGAGACGGCACCGGCGACGCACCCCGGACCGCAGGCCGCCGCGGAGCTGGCCGACGCCTCCCGCCGCCTGTACCGGCGCGGCTGGCTGGAAGGCACGTCGGGCAACCTTTCGGTGCGCACGTCCCCGGACCGGATCCTCATCACCGCCAGCGGACGCGACAAGGGCGAGCTGACCCCGGCCGACACCGTCGCCGTCGACGCGGCCAGCGGCCTGCCGGTGCGCGACGACGGGCCGCGGCCGTCCGCCGAGACGTCCATCCACCTCGCCGTGTACCGGCGGTTCCCGCGCTGCGCGGCGGTCGTGCACGCGCACAGCCCGTATGCCACCGCACTGGCCAGCCGGGAAGCCGGCCGCGGCCGGTCCACCGTCCGGTTCGACGACTTCGAGCTCATCAAAGGCCTCGGCCGCACCGACGGCCGGCTGGTCGTGCCGGTGCTCACCAACTGGCCCGAGGTCCCCCGCATCGCCGCCGACGCCGAGGACTGGTTCGCCGGCGACCCGCGGCACGCCGGACCGGTCCTGCTGATCGCCTACCACGGCGCCACGGCCTGGGGCACGGACCTGCGCCAGGCCCGCAACCACCTGGAATGCCTCGAGGAACTGAGCCGGCTGACGCTGCTGCTCGACCGCTGACCTCACGGAAGGAACCGCCATGTCCCTGCTGCAGATCATGCCCGACGACGACCCCGCCACGGTCCTGCTGCGGACCGACCGGCCCGAGCTGATCACCGAGGCCCTCGCGCCGCTGGCCGTCACGTTCGAACGGTGGCCGGTGCGCCCCCTGCCCGCCGGCGCCTCCCCCGACGACGTACTGGCCGCCTACCGCGACGAGGTACGCCGGCTGTGCGACGACAACGGCTTCCGGCTCGTCGACGTGGCCCGGCTGGTCCCGGACGACGACGACCCGCAGTGGCCGGCGACGGCCCGCGCGGCGCGGGAGAAGTTCCTGGACGAGCACACCCACGCCGAGGACGAGGTGCGGTGCTTCGTCGCCGGCACCGGCTGCTTCTACCTGCACGCCGGCGGGAAGGTCCACGCGATGGTGTGCGAGGCCGGCGACCTGCTGTCGGTGCCGGCCGGCACCCGGCACTGGTTCGACATGGGGGCCCGCCCGGACTTCACCGCCATCCGGTTCTTCGAGGAGGAGGACGGCTGGATCGGCGAGTTCGTCGCCGACAGCATCGCGCGCCGCTTCCCCACCCTCGACGAGCTGCGCGCCGCCCCGGTGGCGTGATGCGGGCCGTCGTGCTGGACGTGGAGGGCACCACCAGCTCCAGCGACCACGTGCACCGGGTCCTGTTCGGCCACGCCCGGCGGCGGCTGCCGCAGTGGCTGGCCGCGCACCACACCGACCCGGAGGTCGCCGAGGCGCTCGCGACGCTGCCGGTCCCTGGCACGGACCTGGCGGGCCGCGTCGCGCTGCTGCGGACGTGGATGGACGAGGACCGCAAGGAGACCGCGCTGAAGACCGTCCAGGGCCTCATCTGGCAGGAGGGCTTCGCCGCCGGCGAGCTCACCTCGCACGTGTACCCCGACGTGCCGCCGGCGCTGCGGGCGTGGCACGCCGACGGGCTGACGCTGTGCGTCTTCTCCTCCGGGTCCGTCGCCGCGCAACGCGCCTGGTTCCGGCACACCCCGCACGGGGACCTGCGGCCGTACCTGTCGCACCACTTCGACACCGCCAACGCCGGCGGCAAGTCCACAGTGGACGCGTACCGGACGATCGCGGCGGCGCTCGGCGTGCCCGGCGACGGGATCCTGTTCCTGTCCGACAGCGGGGCGGAGCTGCGGGCCGCCCGCGACGCCGGCTGGCACGCGGTCGCGGTGTGCCGGGACGGGCGGGCGGCACCGCCGCCGGCGATCCGGTCCTTCGCCGAGCTCGAGGTCACCGCGCGGGGCTACCGGCTCCTGGACACCGCGGCACCGGAGGCCGCCCGGTGAGCGCCCCCACGACAACCATCTTCACCGCGATGACCGCCCTCGCCGAGCGGACCGGCGCGGTCAACCTCGGCCAGGGGTTCCCCGACTTCGACGGCCCGCCGGACCTGCTGCGGCACGCCAAGGACATGATCGACGCGGGGCACAACCAGTACCCGCCGCTGACCGGCGTCCCGCGGCTGCGCACCGCCGTCGCCGAGCAGCGCGCCCGGCGCCACGGCACCGTCTACGACCCGGACCGGGAGGTGCTGGTCACCGCCGGCGCCACCGAGGCCCTCGCGGCGACCCTGCTCGCGCTGTGCGAGCCCGGCGACGAGGTCGTGGTGTTCGAGCCGTACTACGACGCGTACCGGGCCGGCATCGAGCTGGCGAGGGCCCGGTGCCGCACGGTACGGCTGCGGCCGGACGCGACGGGCCGGTTCCGCATGGACCCCGACGAGCTGGCCGCCGCCGTCACCCCACGGACCCGGCTGCTGCTGCTCAACAGCCCGCACAACCCGACCGGCACCGTCTTCGACCGCGCGGAGCTGGCCCACGTCGCCGCGGTCTGCCTGCGCGACGACGTCATCGCGGTCGCCGACGAGGTCTACGAGTACCTCACGTACGACGGCGTCCCCCACGTCAGCCTCGCCGAGCTGCCCGGCATGCGGGACCGGACCCTGGTGATCTCCTCGGCCGGCAAGACGTTCAACGTGACCGGCTGGAAGGTCGGCTGGCTCTGCGGCCCGGCCGGGCTGGTCGAACAGGTCCGGGCGGTCAAGCAGTACCTCACGTTCGCGTCGGGGACGCCGCTGCAGCACGCGGTCGCGCACGCCCTGCCCACGGCCGAGCACTGGGCGCGGGGCCTCGCCGCGACCCTCGCGCAGAACCGTGACCGGCTCGCCGCGGCGCTCGCCGAGGCGGGGTTGCCGCCGTACCGGTGCGCGGGGACGTACTTCCTGCAGGCCGACACCCGCCAGCTCGGCGAGGCGGACGGGGTGCGCTTCTGCGAGCAGCTGCCGCACCGGGTCGGCGTCGTCGCGATCCCCAGCGCCGTCTTCTACGACGACCCCGCCGGCGCGTCGCACGTGGTGCGGTTCGCCTTCTGCAAACAACCGCCGGTCCTGGCGGAGGCGGCGCGCCGCCTCGCCGGCCTGCGCCCCCGTGACCCGTCCGGAACGGAGCGACGATGAACCCCACCCACGACCCGGCCGTCGGCGTCATCGGCGGCACCGGCTTCTACGCGCTGCTCGACGGCATCGAGCAGGTCACCGTCGACACCCCGTACGGCCCGCCGAGCGGCCCGGTCGGCGTCACCACGCTCGACGGGCGGCGGGTCGCCTTCCTGGCCCGGCACGGCGGCGACCACCGGTTCCCGCCGCACCGGATCAACTACCGGGCGAACCTGTGGGCGCTGCGGTCCCTCGGCGTGCGGCAGATCATCGCCCCGTCGGCGGTCGGGTCGCTGCGGCCGGAGCTGGGGCCCGGCTGTCTCGTCGTGCCCGACCAGCTCGTCGACCGCACCACCGGCCGGACCCGGTCGTTCTACGACGACGGGGCGGTGCACGTGTCCTTCGCCGACCCGTTCTGCCCGGTCGGCCGCGACGCGGTGCTGCGGGCCGCCGCGCGGCACCAGCAGGACATCACCGACGGCGGGGTGACCGTCGTGGTGGACGGCCCGAGCTTCTCCACCCGCGCCGAGTCCCGCTGGTACGCCGCGCAGGGCTGGACCCTGGTCAACATGACCGCCCAGCCGGAGACCGTGCTCGCCCGCGAGCTCGCCCTGTGCTACACGTCGGTGGCGCTGGTGACCGACCTCGACGCCGGCATCGACCGCACCGAGGCGGTCAGCCAGCACGACGTCTTCGCCGTCTTCGCGGCCAACATCGAACGCCTGCGCGCCGTGGTGCTGACCGCGGTCGCCGCGCTGCCGGCCCAGCCGGCGTGCGACTGCCAGGCGGCACTGGCCGGCATGAGCGTGCCCGCCTGACCGTCCGCCGCGCCGCCGCGGCCGGGTCGGCGTCCGGGCCCTGCGCCTCGGTCGGGGAACGCGGCCGGCCGGCCGGCTGTACCGCTGCCCGTACCGCTTCCTGTATCGCCGAGCGCCCTACCGCCGGCGCCGGCGGGATGGTGCCATCGAGGCGGACCATGCAGGCACGTTCATCGATGTGCCGCAGACCCCGGAAGGCGGTTCATCACATGCGTTCGCTGTCCAAGCAGCTCCTCGTGGCGGCGGTCATCGGCGCCGTCGGTGCGGCGGTGGCCGCGGTGCCGGCCGAGGCCGCGCCGCCGGCGCTGGTCGTCGACCAGGCCCGCGCCGACGAGCTGGTCTCGGTGGCCGGCACCGACCAGGCGACCTTCGGCGGGGTGAGCGTCGACGCGGCCCGCGGCACGCTCACCGTCCGCTACGCGCCCGGGCGGCTCACCGCGGCCCGGGCCAGGGTCGGGTCGGTCGCCACCGCGCGGCAGGGCGGGCCGGGCCTGCGGGTCGCGCTGGTCCCGGTGCGCCACAGCCTGGCCGAGCTGGACGCGGTGCGCCGGCGGGTGGCCGCCGACCCCGACCGGTGGCAGGTCGGCGGCGCGGCGCTGGCGGAGTGGTACGTCGACGTCACCGGCAACCGCGTCGCGGTCGGCGTGACCCGGCTGTCGCCGCAGCTGGTGGCGGCGGCCCGGGCGGAGTTCGGCGACCAGGTCGCGCTGCACGAGGCCGCGCGGGCGACCCGGGCGAGCCGGACCGCCGACTGGCGGCCGTGGGCGGCCGGCATCCGGATCGCCGCCGGCGGCATCGCCTGCACCGCGGGGTTCTTCGTCGAGGTGCCCGGTACACCCGCCAGCCGCAAGATGGTCACGTCCGGCCACTGCTTCGCCAACGGGGCGGTCGTCACCAACAACGGCGTCTCCATCGGCACCGTGAGCGGCCGGACCGTCGCGAACAACGGCAAGGACCTCGAGTACGTCACGGGCACGTTCACGCCGTGGACGTACAAGGGACCGTCCAGCAGCGACTACGGCGACTTCATCCGCGGCACCAAGGCGTCCGTGGTCGGCCAGGCGTTCTGCACCAACGGCGCGTTCGGCGGCGAGGTCTGCGCGGGCACGGTCGACGCGACCAACCTGTGCGTGCTGATGACCGACGGCGTCACCACCTGCAGCCTCGACCGGCTGGTCAGTAACGGCCCGGTCATCACCCGGCTCGGCGACAGCGGCGGCAACGTCTTCACGTACGACGCGGCCGGCCTGAAGATCGGCGGCATGATCGTGGCGATGTCGGCGGCCGGCACCACGACGTACTTCCACCCGGCCGCGGCCGTCGTGCCGATGGGCTGGCGGGTGTCGGTCGGCTGAACCGGGACGGTCCGGGGCCCGGCCCGGCGGGATGCCGGACCGGGCCCACTGTGGGCCGCTACGCCCAGGTCGCGCTGACCACCCAGCTGACGTCGTCGGTCCAGGCGGCGGTGGCGTCGAACGTGTTCGAGCCGCCGTTGCTGGCGATGTAGACGTTGTTGTTGTAGTGGCGGATGTACCGGCTGGGGAAGTTCGCCGAGGCGAACGAGTTGCCCTGGCCGTTCTTGCCGGCCTGCGGGCAGAACGTCGCGTCGGAGGCGAACAGTGCGCTGCCGTCGTTGGCGTGCAGGTACAGCTGGTAGTTCTGGTGCCGCAGGTAGCTGCCGGCGGCGTTGCGGGACTCGAAGGAGACGCAGGAGCTGTTGGCCAGCCCGGCCCGCACCGTCCACGAGGCGTTGGCCTTATCCGTGGACGAGCTGGACGCGGTGACGACGGCGGTGGCCACCGTGCTGCCGGAGTGGCTGATGTACCGGGTGGTGCAGCAGGCGGTGGTGGCCCGCAGCGACACGTTCGAGCCCGGCGTCAGCGGGCCCGGGTCCGGGTTGCCCGACGTGCTGTACCCGGCGGCGTTGATGTTGGCCTGGACGGCGTCCTCGGTGGCGTTGGACGGGTAGCCCGACGTCATCACACCCTCGTAGAAGGTGCCGGCGGCGCCGTGGCTGTTGTCACCGCCGATGCCGAGGATGATGGCGCCCTCCTTCTTCATCGGGTTGTACCCGCCGACCGTGGGCCGGATGCCGTCCCACATCGTGGTGAGCCCACCCGCCTGCGCGTTGCCGGCCCGGATCGCCCAGTGGTTCGGCTCGCCCTTCACGATCGCGGTCAGGAACCGGTGGCTGATCGTCTGGTTGCCGCTGTTGAGCTTCGGGTCCACGCCCGAGAACAGCCCGTTCTCCAGGTCGGCCATGACCCACGGGCCGTTGCCCGAACCCCTGCCCCACACCGTGTTGTTGCCGAAGTAGATCGCCTCCATGGTGCCGTTGCCGTTGTCGCGGCTGTTGGTCTCGGCGTTGCCGTAGTCGAAGCAGCAGCCGCCGTTGTAGTGGGTGCCGTCGAAGATGGCGTACATGCCCTCCGGCTGGTCGCCCTTGGCGATGCCGTTGGTGGCGTTGTTGCGGTAGCCGGTGCCGGGGGCGACGAACACGCCGTACGCCTTGTGCCCGGCGATGGTGATCGGTGCCGCCTTGGCGTCGGCGAGGTTGTCGTACCCGCCGGGTGCCGGGCCCTGGAAGCCACCGGGCGGTGCCTGGGTGAGCCGGTTGTTGCGGCCGGTCTGGTCATAGATGATCGTGATGACGCAGCTCGTGTTGGCGCAGAAGCTGTCCTGGGCGGCGGCGTCGGCGTACCCGCCGGCGCTGAGCAGGCCGATGTCGCGGGTGGCGTTGTCCGAGGACCGGCGCACCTGGTACAGCGGACCGTTGTACGCGCCGTACAGCGCCCGGGTCGTGCTGTGCGCCGCGACGCACGGGGTGCCGCCCGCGGCGTAGATGTCGCACGGCTGGCTGGTCGCCGCCTGGGACGTGCCGGTGCCGACGAGCAGGCCGGCGACGAGCGCGGCCGCGGCGGCGAGCGCCAGCACGGCGCCGCGGAGACGTCGACTTCGTGACCGTAGAGGCATGGTTGGTTCCTTCCTGCGTTGGGGTGTGGCCGTGCGACCGCCACCGCGGGCCGGTCCGGCGGCGCGGGCAGGGCGGTGCACGGTGCGATCGCCGCCGGGGAGTGCGGCGGCGGGGGTGCGGCGGCGCTGCGCGGCTCCTCCCGGACCGCCGTCGCCGGCACCGGCGCGGGACCGTTTCGGCGGAGGCCCGGCGTCCGATGTGAGCGCTAACGTAACGCTGCGGGATCGATCTCCGCAACTGGCATCGGCGACTTTTGTCTGCCGGGAAAAAAGCGTTACCCACCGAGGATGCGGGACGTCTAGCGGTCGAATCGCGCACGAATCGGCGAAAACCGACAATCTCCGGAGGGGTGGGAAGGGATCGCGCGGCGACCTCGAATGGGAGCGCTCACATCCACCGGTGACCGGACGAGCGCGCTACTCGAGCGGCACCACGCGGAAGTCGGTGACGAAGGCGGTGATCCGCCCGTCGCCGCTGCGGCCCGCCGTCCCCGCCGAGCGCCGCCACCCAGGCCCGCAGCAGGTACCGGCCCGGCGGCACCTCATCGACGAACGGGGTGGTGCGCGGGACCAGCGGGTCGCAGCCGACGACCCTGCCGGTCGGCAGCGTCACCGGCCCGAGGTCGTACGGCTCCACACGATAGGTGGTCCCGTCCCGCTCGGCGCGGTGCCCCGCGGTCAACAGCAGACCGAGATCCGGCACGTACGGCATGGCGCGGTCAGCTGAGGCGCTGCTGGAGGTGGACGGTGACGGTGTCGCCGGGCCGCTTGCCGATCGCGGCCCGCAGCTCGGCGGTGACGGGCAGCTTGTGGGTGCCGTCGCCGAGCGCCATGAACGACGTGGTGAACGGCGCGTCGTCGACCGTGCCGGAGACCTTGACCCGGCCGCGGGTGCCGAAGTACTCGGCCGAGCCGTCCATCATCACGTAGGTCCAGCCGCCCTTCGCGGGGCTCTGCAGCAGCACCGCCTCGAAGGTGCGGTCGATCGGCCCGACGGCCGGCTTCTCGGTGGTCATCGTGGATCCCTTCAGTGCAACGCGCCGACGATCGCGGCGATGAGCAGCAACTTGAGCAGCCAGTCCCCGGCGTGCATGGCCGCGGTGACCGGGGCGACCTTCTCCCACACCACGGAGCCGGTCAGCAGCGCGACCGGGAACCCGGCCCACAGCACGAGCGCCAGCGGCAGGCTCTCCGGCAGCGACAGCCGGCCGGCCTGGTCGGCGACCCAGGCGAAGACGGCCGCCACCAGCATCGTGCGCAGCAGCTCGGTACCGACCTTCCACGCCGTGGGCCGGCCGCGGTCGAGCACCGCGTCGCCGAGGATCCGCCGCTCGGCCGGGCTGACGACGGCGTAGTAGACGCTGCTGGCGATGAACGCCGCGACCGCGGCCAGCGCGATCCCGAGCACGACCATGGCGGACTCCTTTTTAGTACGTGCCAGTACCATAAGCGCAGGGATTGCGTACTGTCCAGTACTCTTCGGTGATGTCCAAGACCACGGCCGTGCGCCCCCGCGGGCGTCCGGGCGGCAGCAGCGGCGCCGAGCTGCTCGCCGTCGCCCGGCAGGTGTTCCTGGCCAACGGCTACGCGGGCGCCACCATGGACGCGGTCGCGGCCGGCGCGCGGATCTCCAAGCAGACCCTGTACCGGCAGTACCCGTCGAAGGACGAGCTGTACGCCGCCGTCGTGCGCGACTGGGTCGACCGGGGCCACGACGCGATGGTGCCGCACGTACGGGCGCTGCTGGACGCGCCGGACGTGGCGGAAGGGCTGCTGCAGTTGGCCCGGACGATGCAGGCCGGCATCCTGAGCCCGCCGGTGCTGCAGATGCGCAACCTGGTCGCGACGGAGGCCGAGCGCTTCCCGGCCGTGGCGGCGGACTACCTGGCCCGCAGCTGGCAGCGCAACCAGCGGCTGCTCGCCGGCGCGCTGGCGCGGCTGGCGGAGCGCGGCGTGCTGCGCGTCGCCGACGCCGACGTGGCCGCCGAGCAGTTCACCTGGCTCGTCATCGCCGCGCCCCTCAACCGGGTCACCCTGCAGGGCGGCGCGCGCACCGACGACGAGCGGCGACTGGCGTCGATCGCGGCCGAGGCCGTCACCACGTTCCTGAGCCGGTACCGTTCCACCCCGTGACCCACGCCGATCTCGAGATCACCGCCGAGCTCGTCCGGGACCTGCTCCGCGACCAGCACCCCGACCTCGCCGACCGGCCGGTCCGGCTCGGCGCCCGCGGCTGGGACAACCAGCTGTGGCGCCTCGGCGACGACCTGGCCGTCCGGCTGCCGTGGGCGACGGGATCCGCCGACGAGCTGCTGCGCAAGGAGCACGCCTGGCTGCCCGCCCTCGCGGCGCGCCTGCCGCTGCCCGTGCCCGTCCCGCAGCGGCTCGGCGCGCCGTCCGCCCGGTTCCCCCGCCCGTGGCTCGTCACCACCTGGGTCCGCGGTACCCCCGCCGACCAGGTCCCCGTCACGCGCGCCGCGGACGCGGCGGCGGCCCTGGCCGCGTTCCTGACCGCGCTGCACCGGCCCGCGCCGCACGACGCGCCCGCCGGGCGGGACCGCGGCGGCCCCCTCGCGGACCGGGACGAGGCGTTCGCCAGGGGGCTCGCCGCCGCCACCGACCTGGGCCTCGTCGACGACCCGGACGCCGTCCGCGCGGTCTGGCAGGACGCGGTCGCCGCGCCGCCGTGGCCGGGCCCGAAGGTGTGGCTGCACGCGGACCTGCACCCGGCCAACGTCCTCACCGGTGACGGCACGCTGTGCGGCGTGGTCGACTTCGGCGACCTGTGCGCCGGCGACCCCGCCTACGACCTCGCCGCCGCGTGGCTGCTGCTGCCCGACGGCGCCGTCGACGCGTTCCACGCGGCCTACCGCCCGGCAGCGGACGCCGCCACCCTGCGCCGGGCCCGCGGCTGCGCGATGGCCCGGGTGCTCAGCGGCCTGCTCATCGGCGACGCGGGCGTGCGCGGCCTGCCCGGCGGCAAACCCACCTGGGGCCCGCCCGCCCGGGCCGCCCTGCGGCGCCTCGTCGCCATCGCCGGCTGACGCCGATGAGCGACCTGTACATCCGGGTCATCCCGACGGACCCGCGGTGGCAGCCCACGGCCGAGGCGGCCGCCGCCGCGGCGCGGTACGTCGCCGGCCTGTTCGCCGGGCCGGGCGACCACGCCGAGGCGGTCGAGCCGGTGTTCTACGAACGCGTCACGCTGATCGACCCCGGCGAGCACATGCAGGACGTCGGCTGCCCGCGGTGCGGCACCGCGCTCGGCCTCGACTGGCTCTGGGACCTGCTGCGCGCCGCCAACGGCGGGCGGCTCGCCGGCGTGCCGAGCGTGGACACCTTGGACGTGACCGTGCCCTGCTGCGGCGCCGCGCTCACCCTGCCGCAGCTGCGCTTCGGGGCCGAGGTCGGGTTCGCGCGGTTCGAGGTGAGCGTCATGAACTGGACCCGCGACACCTGGGAGCTCAGCGCCGACGAGCTGGCCGCGACCGGCGCGATCCTTGGCCACCCGGTGACCCAGGTCCACGCCCACTACTGAGCGCGAAGGGCGGGTATCCCCTGTGCAGACTGCTGAAATGATTCGGCGCCGCCTTGGCCACGACGGCAGGCGGCGCCTACGCTGACTACCGCATTACCTTGTGACGATCAGGTGATAGCAGGTCCAAACTGCGGCGGCAACCGTCAGTAGGACCGAGGCGCGGATGGTTCGAGGCCAGTCCTTCAGAATTTCTCGGACCGTCCGCGCAATCTCGCGCGCAATAGGCTCCAATCACTTCCTCCTTCCTGGAATTACGCCTGCCCAGCGTTTCCGTCAATCCGCTCCAGACGCGATGCAGCCTGTGCAGCCGGTCGCTGCCCGCGCGACATCGCGGCGGAAACATCTCGGCCGTGACGCAGGATTCCGGTCACTCACACACCTCCGACCGGCCTCGGTTGCGTGCGTGTGCAAAGACCGTACGTGTTCAAAGGCATGTCAGGAGAGATCCGACGCCTGAACGACCCGGAATAACTGGGATGAATGCCATGTTCACGACCTCCCATGATTCGCAGATGGCGCCCAACCGGAACGTTCTGGGACAGCCGTTTGACTGATCAGGTGGCCGAAGGCACATCGCGGCGGCGACGGGGGACGCTGGACACCAACT
The DNA here is from genome assembly GCF_000716715.1 of Dactylosporangium aurantiacum. Taxonomy (GTDB): domain Bacteria; phylum Actinomycetota; class Actinomycetes; order Mycobacteriales; family Micromonosporaceae; genus Dactylosporangium; species Dactylosporangium aurantiacum. The sequence goes on from NZ_JNYJ01000047.1 coordinate 25,631, forward strand.
TCATCGGGGAGACCGGCGTCGGCGTACAGCAGGAAAAGCATGACAGATGTCCGCCACCTGCGAAATCAACGGTGTGTCGCCCGCGCGACTCGTGGCGCCGTCGCCGGCGGGGCCATCGGCGGGACCGCCGCTCAGGGTCGGCGGTTGAGCTCCTCGCGGACCGCGGTCACCGCCGCCACGACCCGGTCCAGCTCGGCGCGCAACGCATCCAGCTCGGCGGGCAGGTCGGCGGCGCGGGCCCGGGTCTCCAGGTCGCGGCCGAGCCGGGCCAGGGTGGCCGCGCCGACATTGCCGGCGGCGCCGGTCAGGGTGTGCGCGGCGCTGACCACGCCGGCCGTGTCGGCGCGCTCGACCGCGTCGGCGAGGCGGTGCAGGGTCTCGGGGGCCTTCACGCAGAACGCGTCGAGCACCCGGTCGACGAGCTCGATCTCCTGCGGCGACGGGTCGTCGTCGGTCAGCTCCCGGACTCGGGCGCGGATGCCGTCGGCGACGGCCGGCACCGGCTGCGGGTCGACGCCGTCCGCCGCGGCGCCCGCCGTGCCGCGGTGCAGGGCTGCGGCGAGGTCGGCGGGGCGGATCGGCTTGCTGAGGTAGTCGTCCATGCCGGCCGCCGCGCACGCCGTACGGTCCTCGATCAGGGCGCTCGCGGTCAGCGCGATGATGTGCGGCTGCCGGTCGGCGGGCAGCTCGGCCCGGATGCGGCGGGTGGCGTCCAGGCCGTCCAGGACCGGCATCTGCACGTCCATGAGCACCGCGTCGTAGCGGGCCCGGTGCACCGCGGCGACCGCCTCGGCGCCGTCGGCGACCACGTCGGCGCGGTGGCCGAGCCGGTCCAGCATCATCGTGGCGACGGTCTGGTTGACCTGGTTGTCCTCGGCGACGAGGACCCGCAGCGGGCGGGCCGGCGCGGGCGCGGCGCCGGGCGCGGCGTCCTCGACGCCGGACGGCAGCGGGTTCAGGACCCGGGCGAGGGTGGCGCGCAGCGCCGCCGCCCGTGCCGGCTTGGTCAGCACCGCGGCGAACCGCCCGCCGAGGTGGCGTTCGCCGGAGGCGTTGACGCTGCTGAGCAGGATCAGCGGCAGGTCCTCGGTGGCCGGCCGGGCACGCAGCCGCACGGCCAGCTCGTCGCCGTTGACGTCGGGCATGTGCATGTCCAGCACGCCGACGTCGAACCGTTGCCCGTCCTCGACGAGCGCCAGCGCCTCGTGGGCCGAGGCGACGGCGGTGTACGTCATGCCCCAGCCGTGCAGCTGGCCCTGCAGGACGCGCCGGTTCGCGGTGTTGTCGTCGACGATGAGCGCCGACCGGCCGGTCAGGTCGACCGGGGCGCGGTCCGCGGCGGGTGGGGTGGCGCTGGTGTGCAGCACCGCGGTCACGGTGAAGGTGGAGCCCAGCCCGGGGCGGCTGTCGACGGTGATGTCGCCGCCCATGGCGCGGGCCAGGCGGCGGCTGATCGCCAGCCCCAGGCCGGTGCCGCCGTAGGTGCGGGTGGTGGAGGTGTCGACCTGGCTGAACGAGCGGAAGAGCCGGTCCATGCGTTCGGCCGGGACGCCGATGCCGGTGTCGGACACCGCGAGCCGGACCTGGACCCGCCCCGCCGCGTCGCCGTGCAGGTCCTTTACCTCACCGGAGACGATGATCTCGCCGGTGTCGGTGAACTTGACCGCGTTGGACAGCAGGTTGACCAGGACCTGCCGCAGCCGCGTCACGTCGCCGCGCAGCGGCCGGGCACCGCCGACGTCGGCGACCAGCTCGAGGCCCTTCGCCGCCGCCGGCACCGCGACCAGTGCGAGCGCGCTGTCCACGCACTCGCGCAGGTCGAACACGGTCTCCTCGAGCTCGAGCTGCCCGGCCTCGATCTTCGAGAAGTCCAGGATGTCGTTGATGATCGCGAGCAGCGCCTCGCCGCTGTCGCGCACGGTCGCCGCCAGGTCCCGCTGCTCGCGGGTCAGCTCCGTGTCCAGCAGCAGCCCGGTCATGCCGATGACGGCGTTCATCGGGGTGCGGATCTCGTGGCTCATCGTGGCCAGGAACGCCGACTTCGCCTGGGTCGCCGCCATCGCCTCGTCGCGCGCCCGCAGCACCACGCGGGTGGCGGCGTTGACCGCGGCGGCCATCTCGGCCAGCTCGGCGGGTCCGCGCACGGCCGCGCCGTCGGACGGCTCGCCGGTGGCGACCCGGCGGGCGGCGGCGGTCACGGCCGCGATCGGGCGGGTGACCTTCCGGGTCGCCCACCACGCGCCGGCCGCGGCCACCACGGCGACGCCGAGCGTGATGCCGAGGATCCAGCCGCGGGTGGCGGCCGCGGCGGCGGCGCTGTCGCGCTGCCTCGCGGCGAGGACCCGCTGCTGGTCGGCGGCGAGGTCGTCGAGGAACCCTTCGATGACCGTCATGTCCCGCACGCCGCGGTCCGTGGCGACCAGCCGCTGGGCGGCCTCGAACCCTTCCGCGCGGCGCAGCCGGATCGTCTCGGCCAGCTCGGCGAGCTTGTCGGCGACCGGCGCCTGCAGGTCCTGCACCGTCCGCCGCTGGCCGGGGTCGCCCGCGGCCGCCGTGCGCAGCCGCCGCATGGTCCGCGCGACGTCGCCGACCGCCGCCGTGTACGGCCGCAGGTACACCTCGTCGCCGGTGATGACGTAGCCGCGCTGGCCGCGTTCGGCGTCCTCCAGCTGGGTGCGCAGCAACCGGATGTCGTCGCCGACGGCGTGGCTCTGCTCGACCACGGCCCGGTCGGCCAGCAGCACCCCGATGCGCAGGTACGCGGCCGCACCGACCAGCAGCAGCCCGCCGATGGCCAGCACGTAGCCGGCGGCCAGCAGCCGCGCCACCGTCCAGCCCCGCGGACCGCGCGGTGCCGACTCGTCCATCGTCCCAGCCCTCCGACGCTCCTGTCGGTCTATCGGCCGGGCCGGGCACCCACTTGAGCCCGACGGCCGTGCACCGGACGCCGGGGGCGCCCGGCGTTGCGAGCGCATTGCGAGCCACGGCCGCCAGGATGGGCCGGCGCCATCCAGCCATCGCGTGGAAGGAGCCGTGGCATTGGAACGAACGGTCGTTTCCGAACCGACGGGAGGACATCGGATGAGCACCATGACACGACGGTCGCTGCTGCTGGCCGGGGCGGCGGCCGGGGCCGGGGCGGCCACCGCCGGGCTCGTCGCGCCGGGCACGGCACACGCGGCGCGGACCAAGAACCTGCTGCTGGCCGGGCAGTTCGGCAACCTGAGCCTGGTGACCCCGGGCGGGGCGCTGCTCATGTACTACCACAACAACTGGCAGTGGGGCAGCGGCTCGTGGCTCGGCCCGTTCCACCGCGGCGACGGCTTCCAGCGCTTCAGCCTGCTCGCCTCGACCGGCATCAACCACACGTACGACAACCTCTACCTCGCCGTCGACAGCTCCGGCGTCTACGGCTACTACTGGTCCTACCTCGCCAACAACGGCGCCGGCGCCTGGCAGAACGGCGGCGCGCCGGTGGAGCTCGCGCCGCGCAGCTGGACCGGCTGGCAGAGCCTCAAGTTCCTGGTCAGCGGCGGCTACGACGACGGCATCGACCGTCCCGACGGCACCGAGCCCGGGAGCATCTTCTACACGGTCGACACGCAGGGCCGGCTGTACTGGCACCGGTACGTCGGCGTCCCGGGCGTGAACGGGCACTGGGCGCTCAACAGCGGCCGCCAGATCGGCATCGGCTGGAACGGCTTCGTCTACGTCACCGCCGAGCCCGAAGGCACCGTGTGGGGCGTCGACGCCGACGGCAACCTGCGCTGGTACCGGTACCGGCACGCCAGGCGGGGCGACGGCGACACCTGGGAGGCCGGAGCCGGCACCGTCGTCGGGACCGGCTGGCGGGGCGGCACGTACGGTTTCCAGACCGTGCAGTCGGGCGGCCAGGGCCGGATGTACATGGTCGACCGCGACGGCGACCTGCGGTGGAACTACGACGCCTGGTACCGCTACGAGTACCCGTCCTGGTATTACCAGACGGACCCGCCGAAGATCGGCACCGGCTGGATGTAGCGCCCGGGCTCACGCGGCCCCGGGGCCGGCCAGGAGCGCGGCCAGCTCGACCGGCCGGCTCAGCGGCGCGTCGTGCCCGCTGTCGATCAGCCGGTACGGCGCACCGCCGGCGCGCAGCCGCCGCAGGGTGACCGAGGCCGGGTACCCGGGCGGCGTGCCGGTGCAGAACAGGTGCGTGCGCGGTACCGCCGCCGACGCCACCGTCTGTGCGGGCATCGGATCCAGGGAGGGCGCCAGCGGGGTGGGGCACAGCCGGGCGTTCATCCAGGCGACCGTGTCCGGGTCGAGGGACGGGTCCGCGGCCGGGTCGAGCGGCTTCGCGGGCAGCCACAGGTCCCGCGGCAGGTCGGGCACCGGGCCGAGCAGCCCGGCGGCGCGCTCGCCCGGCAGCGGCTCGGGCGCGTCGAGGAAGACGAGCCGGGCCAGGCGGTCCGCGCACCGGCGGGCCGCGGCGGCGATCGCGACGCCGCCCAGGCTGTGCCCGGCCAGCACGACGTCGCGCAGGTCCTCCTCGGCCAGCAGGTTGGCGATGTCGAGGGCCCAGGTGTCCAGGCTCGGCGGCTCGGCGGTGAGGTGCCGGCGGTCGCCCATCCCGGTCAGCGACGGCGTGTGCACCTCGTGCCCGGCGGCGGCGAGGGCGCGCCGGACCCGGGACCAGGCCCACCCGCCGCGGAAGGCGCCGTGCACGAGGACGAACACGGTCACGGCCGGTCCTCCAGGACGACCTCGCCGATGGTGCGCGGGTAGGTGTCGTACGGGCGCAGGTGCTCGTACATGGCCTCGGTGTGCGCGACGTAGCCCGGGGTGCGGGTCGCCTCGGCGTAGGACTCGGCCGTGTCGAACAGGCGGATGTGCGTGAAGTGCGTCGGGTCCTCCACGTCGCGGACCAGCCAGCGGCCGCGGAAGCCGGGGTGGGCGGCGAAGAACTCGGCGAAGCGGGCGGACAGGGCGATGTACGCCTCGGCGTGCCCCTCCGCGTCCAGGGTCCAGGCCTGGCTGACCACGACGTGCATGACACTCCCCTCGTTCCGCTGTGCGAACCGATGTTTCCATCAGTTCGCCGCGGAGGGAAGTCCCGGCCGGGTCAGTCCCGCCCGAGGAGGGCCACCACCCGGGCGGCGCGGTCGCGCAGCAGGTCCAGGGTGGTGTCGTCGAAGTCGTGCGGCCGCACGTCCAGGACGCACAGGCCGCCGAGGACGTGACCCCCGGCGCTGACCAGCGGCGCGCCGGCGTAGCTGCGGATGCCCTCGTCGCGCACCGCTATTGGGCACATGTCAATGATGTTGTCGGGCTGAATGTCTCGGCTGCCGCCGCGGCGGGTCCCCCGTGCGAGCTACGGGCGATGTCCACCGCACGGTGACGCCGCGACGGCGGTGCATCCATAGCGTTCGGAGTGGCCGTGGCGGGGTGCCGCGGGGATCTCATTGAAGGAGCCATGATGCGACTGCTCAAGCAGCTCGCGGCCGTCGCGGCGGTCGCGTTCGCCGGCAGCCTGGCGGTCGGCGCGGCACGGTGGAACGTGCCGCTGACCCTGGTGCTGGGAGTGGCGACGGCGGTGCTGTCGCTACTGGCGTACGCGTGGGTGGTGCGGCGCACCGAGCGCCGGGCGCCCGTCGAGGTCGCCGCGCGGGGAGCCGGGCCGAAGCTGGGGCGCGGGGTGCTCGTCGGCTTCGCGATGTTCGCCGCGGTCGTGGCGGCCATCGCCGTCACCGGCGGCTACCGGGTGCACGGCTGGGGCTCCGCGGGAGGCGCGGTGGCGCTGGTCGGGTTCATGGCCGCCGCGGCGGTGACCGAGGAGCTGCTCTTCCGCGGAGTGCTGTTCCGCATCGTCGAGGAGCGCCTCGGCACGTGGGGCGCGCTGCTGCTCACCGCGCCGCTGTTCGGGCTGGCGCACCTGCCGAACCCGAACGCGACGCTGTGGAGCGCGCTCGCCGTCGCGGTCGAGGCCGGGGCGCTGCTCGCCGCCGTGTACGCCGCGACCCGCAACCTGTGGGTGCCGATCGGCGTGCACTTCGGCTGGAACTTCGCCGGCGGTGGCGTGTTCGGCACCGACGTGTCCGGCAAGGACGCCCCGCAGGGGCTCCTGGACGGGGTCACGTCGGGCCCGGCGGTGCTCAGCGGCGGCGGGTTCGGCCCCGAGGGCAGCGTGTGGGCGCTGCTGGCCGGGGTGGCGTTGACCGCGGTGTTCCTGCGCCTGGCCCGGCGGCGGGGCACCATGGTGCCCCGCCGAGGCCGCACCGCCCCCGCCGACCCGGCCGCTACGCTCGCACCGTGATCGACCTGCGGCACCTCCGGGACCGGTGGCGGCGCCTGCCCGTCATGGTCCGGGACCTCCCCCTCGGGCTGCTGCTCGCCGTCGCGTCGCTGGTGCCGGCCCTGCACCACCGCGGCACCCAGCTCGGCGACCTGCCGGGCCGGCCGATGGACGGGCTCGCGGTCGCGGTGCTCACCCTGGAGTGCCTGCCGCTGGCGGTGCGCCGCCGCTGGCCGGCCGCGTGCCTGCTGCTGGTGTCGGCGGGGTTCGCCGCCGACCAGCTGCTCGGCTACCACATGGTCGCCGGCACGGCGCTGCCCGTCGCGCTGCTGAGCGCCGCGGCCCACCTGGAGCGGCACCGGCGCACGGTCCTGGTGGTGGTGTCGGCGGCGTACGTGCCGCTGGCCGTCGCCCTCGACCGGGGCGGCTCCACCGAGGGGGCGGCCGGGTTCGTCACGTTCTACCTGGCGCTGGCGATCGCGTGGGGCGCCGGGGCGTGGCTGCGCACGACCCGGGCCGCCGAGGCGGAGCTGCGCCGGCACGTCGCCGAGCGGACCGCCGCCGCCGAGCGGGCCCGCATCGCCGGCGAGCTGCACGACATCGTGACGCACCACGTGACGGCGATGGTGGTGCAGGCGGAGGCGGCGCGGTACCTGACTGCCGCGCCCGACCGGCTCGACCAGGCGCTGACCGCGATCACCGACACCGGCCGGCGGGCCATCACGGACCTGCGGCACCTGCTGGACCTGCTCAACCCGGAGCACGGCACCGGGCCGCGCACGCCGTCCGCCGGTGCGGTGCCCACCCTCGTGGCGCAGGCCCGGCAGGCGGGGCAGCCGGTGGAGCTGCACGAGGACGGCACCCCCGCGCAGCCGCCCGGCAGCGCCGAGGCGGCCGCGTACCGGGTCGTGCAGGAGGCCCTGACCAACGCGCTCAAGCACGCCCACGGCAGCCGCACCACCGTGCACGTGCGGCACGGCGGCGAACGGACCACGGTGGAGGTCAGCACCGACGGCCCGGTCCCGCACCCCGCGGCGCCCACCGGCGGCGGGCGCGGCCTCGCCGGGCTGCGCGAGCGCGTCGGCGTGCTCGGCGGCGAGTTCAGCGCCGGCGCCGGGCCGGAAGGCGGCTTCGTCGTGCGGGCCAGCATCCCCACCGGGCACCCGTCGTGACCGCGCCGGTCCGGGTGCTGGTCTGCGACGACCAGGCGCTGATCCGCACCGGTTTCGCCACCATCATCGACGCCCAGCCCGACCTGGAGGTGGTCGGCGAGTGCGGCGACGGCCGGGCCGCGGTCGACCTCGCCGCCCGGCTGCACCCCGACGTGGTGGTGATGGACGTGCGCATGCCGGTGCTCGACGGCATCGAGGCGACCCGTCTGCTGGCCGGCGCCGGCGTGGCCCGGCCGGTGAAGGTGCTCGTGGTGACCACGTTCAACCTGGACGAGTACGTGTACGAGGCGCTGCGCGCCGGCGCGAGCGGGTTCCTGCTCAAGGACGCCCCACCGGCGCAGCTGCTGGAGGGCATCCGCACCGTGGCGGCCGGGGCCGCGCTGCTGGCGCCCGAGGTGACCCGGCGGCTGGTCGGCCGGTACGCGGCCCGCATCCGCCCGCCCGAGGCCCGCCGCGACGCGGCGCTGACCCCGCGGGAGCTGGAGGTGCTGCGGCTCATCGCCGAGGGCCTGTCCAACCAGGAGATCGCCGCGGCCTTGGTGATCAGCCAAGAGACGGTGAAGACGTACGTGTCGCGCATCCTGACCAAGCTCACCCTGCGCGACCGCGTCCAGGCGGTGGTCTACGCCTACCGCACCGGGCTGGTGTCCTGAGCTGCTGCGGCCGACCCTGGCCGGCCGCGGCCCGCAGCGGGGCTGAGCGGGGTCACCGCACGCGCAGACCGTCGACGAGGACGCCGACGATGCGCCGGGCGTGGTCCGGGCCGCGGCCCGGCACCGGCTGGCAGAGCTGGGTGATCGCGTACAGCAGGTCCTCGGCGCCGACGTCGGGGCGGATCGAGCCGTCGGCCACGGCGGCGTCCAGCAGCGCGGTGAGCACCGGCTCCAGGCGCTGGTGGAAGTAGCCCGGCAGGCCCGCGAACGCCGGATCGCCCGAGTGCAGCGCCGAGGCGAGGCCGCGCTTGGTGCCGAGCAGGTCGGTGAACCGGTCGATCCACCGGTCCAGCGCCTCGGCCGGTGGGTGCCGGGCGGCCAGCGCCGGGCCGGCCTCGGCGACGGCGTCGATGCCGCCCTCCACCACGGCCTTGACCAGGTCGGCGCGCTGCGGGAAATGCCGGTACAGGGTGCCGACGCCGACCCCGGCCAGGTCGGTGATCTCCTTCGCCGGCGCGTCGACGCCGGAGGTGTCGAAGACCTTCCGGGCGGCCTCGAGCAACGCCTCGACGTTGCGCCGCGCGTCGGCCCGCCGGCGCGGCGCCGGTCCGGTCGCATCCTGGGTCACCGGGCTCCTCCCTTGCATAACCGGAATCGCTTTCCGTATAGTTCCGGAAAGCGATTCCACTTCTGCCGCAGCCTACGCCACGCACCACCGTCCCACCAGCGCAGGGAGACGTTCCATGCAGTACCGCACGCTCGGCCGCACCGGCATCAAGGTCAGCCCGTACGGCCTCGGTGCCCTCATGTTCGCCACCACCATGGGCAACGCGCCCGAGGAGTCGGCCCGCATCATCCACAAGGCCCTCGACGCCGGCATCAACCTCATCGACACCGCCGACGCCTACGGCGACTCGGAGGAGGTCGTCGGCAAGGCCCTGCAGGGCCGCCGCGACGGCGTCGTGCTCGCCACCAAGTTCGGCCGCCCGGACGGGCAGGACCCCAACCGGCAGGGCGGCTCGCGGCGCTGGATCGTCACCGCCGTCGAGCGCTCGCTGCGCCGCCTGCGCACCGACCACATCGACCTGTACCAGCTGCACCGGCCCGACCCGGACACCGACATCGAGGAGACCCTCGCGGCGCTGACCGACCTCATCGCCGCCGGCAAGGTCCGCGCGATCGGCGCGTCGCAGAGCCCCGCCAGCAGCATCGTCGAGGCCCGGTGGGTCGCCGAACGGCGCGGCCTCACCCCGTTGCACACCGAGCAGCCCGCGTACTCCATCCTCAACCGCGGCATCGAACGCGAGATCCTGCCCACCACCCAGCGCTTCGGCATCGGCACCCTCGTCTGGGGGCCGCTCGGCCAGGGCATGCTCACCGGCCGCATCCGCCGCGACGCGGGCACCGACGTGCGCCGCGCCGGGCTCGTGCGGCACCTCAGCGACGAGCGCCGTGTCGACGTCGTCGAGCGGCTCATCCCCCTCGCCGCCGAGGCGGGCCTGCCGATGACCCACCTCGCGATGGCGTTCGCGATCGCCCATCCCGGTGTCACCACCGCGCTGGTCGGTGCGCGCACCATGGCGCATCTCGACGCGCTGCTCACCGGCCTGGACGTCACCCTCGACGACGACCTGCTCGACCGCATCGACGCGATCGTCCCGCCGGGCACCGACGTCGGCGTCCTCGACCAGGCCCACCAGCCGCCGGCCCTGACCGAGCCGGCCCTGCGGCGGCGGCCGCCGGCCGCACGCGCCGCCGCCTGAGGACACCAGCGTAAGGGCCGCCGGGGCGATGCCCCGGCGGCCCTCGGTGACGCCGCGCCGTTACTGCAGCGAGGCGTCGTCGACGATGAGCGGGTCGGTGCCCGCCGTCGTCTCGACGTAGAACGTGGCACCGGTCAGCGTCCCGGACCACGACACGGTCGCGGTGCCGCTCAGCTGGGTCCAGCCGTTGGTGTTCACGGTCGTCGCCGGGGCCAGCTGCACGTAGCTCGTCGTGCCGTTGGCGGTGACCGCGAGCATCGCCTTCGCGCTCGGCGTGCCCGAGCCCGAACGCACCCACACGCTGGTCGCGTAGCTCTTGCCGTTGACCAGCTTCGACGTCACGTCCTGCGCGACGCCGTTCCACGCCGCGGTGCGGCCGGACAGCTGCAGCGACCGGCTGCCGCTGTGCGCCACGGAGGTGTTCGACGACAGCGTGCCCGTGCCGAAGACGCCCCAGCCGGACGTGCCGTCCTCCGCGCCGCCGTTGGTGAGGATGTTGCCCGTGCTGCTCCCACCGCCGGCGAACTGCCACCAGTTGACGTTGAACAGGTTGCCGCTGCCGCCGGTGAACTTCAGGTACAGGTCGTGGGTGCCGGTGGCGCCGCTGACCGGGCAGGTGACCGTCGTCCAGGTCTGCCAGCCGCCGGTGCCGCCGACCGTGCAGGTCCCGACGAGCGTGCCGTTGACGCTGTCGAGGCGCACCTCGATGCGCCCGCCGCTGGTCGCCGAGGCGACCCTGGCGGTGAACGATGTCGCTCCCCCGCCGAACGCCACGCCCTTGACCTTGATCGAGTCACCGTTCTCGATCCAGCCGACGTTCATGCCGCCCTCGCTGGAGGGTTCGGTCTCCACGCCGGTCTCCCAGGCGATCGTCTCCGCCTCCTGCCGCACGTACGGGTCGAGCGTCCCGACCTGCGGCGCACCACCGGTGGTCATGTTGATCGTCGGGATGCTGCCGTCGGCGTTGTAGCTGAACCTCTCCACGGCCACCGACCTGGTGTAGCCGCCACCGCCCGGCAGTGCGCCGTTGTGGTAGAAGAAATACGAGTTACCGGCGTAGTCGATGATCCCGGGGTGGTTGGTGAAGCTGCTGCCCTGCGTCGGCATGACCGTGCCGCGGTAGGTCCACGGCCCGGTCGGGCTGGACGCGGTCGAGTAGCCGATGAACTCCGAGCAGCACTTCGCGGCGAAGACGTTGTAGTAGGTGTTCCCGCGCTGGTACACCCACGGCCCCTCCTCGTAGAGGGTGGGCCGGCTGGCGTTGCCGGTGCGGGTGCCGAACCCGGCGGTGGTCAGCGGGATCTGGGTCACCGAGCCCGAGTAGGAGATCATGTCGGTGTTCAGCCGCACGTACCACAGGTTCGGGTTGCCCCAGTACAGGTACGCCTGGCCGTTGTCGTCGATGAACACCGTCGGGTCGATCTCGTTGTTCTCCACCAGCGGCCGGCCGATGGCGTCGGTGAACGGCCCGGTCGGGCTGTTGGACACGCCGACGCCGATCGCCATCCGGCCGGTCGAGCGGTTCGTCACCGGCACGTACCAGTAGAACTTGCCGTTGCGGTTGACGACCTGGCCGGCCCACGCGTTGGCGCTGGCCCAGCTGAACGTGGTGAGGCTCATCGGCGAGCCGTGGTCGGTCCAGTTCACCATGTCCGTGGTCGAGTAGACCCGCCACTCCTTCATCGTGAAGTAGGTCGAGTTGTCCTCGTCGTGTCCGGTGTACAGGTAGACCCGGCCGTTGTAGACCAGCGGGGCGGGGTCGGCGGTGTAGATCGTCTGCACGATCGGGTTGTCGGCCCGGGCGGACGGCACGAACACCGCCACGACGGCCAGCAGCGTCACCACCCAGGCGGCGGTGAGCAGCGTCCGGCGCCGCAGCACGGCCCCGAGCCCGGAGATGGTCGCGGTCATCCGGTCACCCCGTCCGGGTCCAGCGCTGGTTCGCCGCCGCGGTGCAGGTCCACAGCAGCACCACGGTCCCGTTCGCGGTCAGGTTGTGGTCCACGTCGAGGCACAGACCGGACGCGACGCCGCGGACGGTGCCGTCGGAGTTGAGCGTCCACTGCTGGTTGGTGCCGCCGTTGCAGTCCCACAGCTGCGCCTTGGCGCCTGCGGTGGCACCGGTCGGCGCGTCGAGGCACTTGCCGAGCGACTGCAGCGTCTGGCCGCTGACCGTCCAGCGCTGGTTGGCGCCGCCGTTGCAGTCCCAGATCACCGGCTGGGTGCCGTTGGCGGTGTTGCTGTTCGGCACGTCGAGGCACCGGCCGGAGGCGGCGCTGACGAGCGTCGAGGAGCTCGACGGCGGCGTCGACGGCGTGCTGGTGCCGCCGCCGCTGACCCGGTACACGACGGTGCCGTGCGCGGGCACGCTGGCGCTGATGGTGCCGGACGTGGTGCTGGTGGTGTTCGTCCAGGCGTCGCGCAGCGTGAACGAGCTGCCGGACTTGCCGATCGCCGCGGCGGTCGTGCTGACCGTCGTGGTGGAGCCGCCCTGGTTGAACAGGGCGACCGCGACGTCGCCGTTGGCCAGGCGCTTGGCCAGGACCCGGCGGGTACCGTCGTTGGACACCTGCGTGGCCTGCAGGCCCAGGGTGTCCTGGTTGATCGCGATCAGGTTCTGGTTCTTCAGGATCGTCGCGGTGGCCGAGCTCTGCGAGCGGATGTCGTTGCCGGCGATGAGCGGCGAGGCCATGATCGCCCACAGCGCGAAGTGGCTGCGCATCTCGGTGTCGTTCATGCCGCCCCGGCCGACCTCGAGCATGTCGGGGTCGTTGAACCGGCCCGGCGCGGCGTACCCGGCGAGCGGGACGGTCACGTTGACGATGTTCTGGATGCCCATCGGGTAGCCGTTGGTCTGCCCGGTGTCCCACGCGTTGGTGATGTCCTCGGTGGTGCGCCACATGTTCGCCACGTCGCCCCAGTTGCGCTGCGGGCCCGTCTTGGCGTGGATGCTGTTGGGGTTGATGCTGTACACGATCGGCCGGCCGGTCGCGGCGAGCGCGTCACGCATCTTCGCGAACGTGGCGACCTGGTCGTTGATCGTGCCGTTCGGCGAGCACCAGTCGTACTTGAGGTAGTCCACGCCCCACGCGGCGAACTGGCGGGCGTCCTGCGCCTCGTGCCCCTGGCTGCCGGTCGCGCCGGGGTAGCTGTTGAAGTACTGGGCGCAGGTCTTGTCCACCGGCACCTGGTAGATGCCGAACTTGAGGTTCCGGGAGTGCAGGTAGTCGCCGAGCGCCTTCATGCCGCTGGGGAAGCGGCTGGGGTCGCCCTGCAGGTTGCCGGCGCTGTCCCGGTTGGGGTTGAACCAGCAGTCGTCGACGACCACGTACTGGTACCCCAGGTCCCGCATGCCGCTGTTGACGATCGCGTCGGCCATCTGCCGGATGAGGGTCTCGTTGATGTTGCAGCCGAAGGTGTTCCAGCTGTTCCAGCCCATCGGTGGGGTACGGGCGACGCCGTTCTCCAGGGCCTGGGCCGACGTGCTGCGCAGGACGCCGACGGCGCCGGCCAGCAGCAGCACACCGGCGGCGAGCACGGTGGCGAGCTTTCGCATGCCTTACCTCCTCGTCCAGCGCTGGTTCGCCGCGCCGGTGCACGTCCACAGCTGCACGAGGGTGCCGTTGGCGGTGGCGTTGTTGCGCACGTCGAGGCACAGGCCCGACTGGACGTTGCTGATCGTGCCGTTGGAGTTGAAGATCCAGTTCTGGTTGGTGCCGCCGTGGCAGTCCCACAGCTGCGCCTTCGCGCCGGCGGTGGCGCCGGTCGGCGAGTCGAGGCACTTGCCGAGCGACTGCAGCGTCTGGCCGCTGACGGTCCAGCGCTGGTTGGCGTTGCCGTTGCAGTCGTAGATGATCGGCTGGGTGCCGTTGGCGTTGTTGCTGTTGGGCACGTCCAGGCAGCGTCCGGACGCGGCGCTGGCCAGGGCGCTGCCGGTGCCGGGCGTGGTCGGCGTGCCGGGGGTGGTCTGGTCGCCGATGCTGCCCGGCACGGCGCGCAGCGCGTTGTACCAGACGGCGGCCATCTTGTCGTAGCCGCCGGCGGTCGGGTGGACGCCGTCGATGAGGTCGCCGGTGGTCAGCGCGGCGTGCATGTCGACGAAGTGGACGCGCTTGCCGGCGTTGACCTTGCTCTGCACCATGCCGGGGATCGTGGCGTTGAACGTGCGGGCGGCGGACTCCTGGCCGGAGTTGCTGATCGGGATGATGCTGGCGACGAAGACGTCCGCGGACGGCACCGTCGCGGTGATGTGGTCGACCAGCGTGGACAGCCGGCCCGGCGCGCCGGAGACGTTGTAGTTCTGCAGCACGTCGTTGGTGCCGATGTGCAGCAGGACGGTGCGCGGGGTGGTGTTGCGCAGCCAGCCGGTGATGTTGGCGTCGATCTGGTCGATCCGCCAGCCGGGGTGGCCCTCGTGGTCGTGGTCCCACAGTGAGCTGGGCCCGTTGAACTGGGAGCCGACGAAGTCGTTGCGGTAGCCACCGGCGGCCAGGCGCTGCCAGAGGCCGATGCGGTAGCCGCCGGGGACCTGGGTGCCCTCGGTGATGGAGTCGCCGAGGGGCATGATCCGCACGCCGCCGTTGGACTCCGCCGCGGCGGTGCCGGTATGGGTGATGATGCCAGCGGTGGTCAGTGCGACGGCCACGGCGGCCGCGCTGAACCATCGTCGTGCTGAGCGCATGGCGGTGCCTCCTGAGTGGTTGCCGGGACGCGCCGGCCGGCCACCGTGGGGTGGCCGGCCGGGCCGGACGGGTCGGGAACTAGCGCTGCAGAGTCAGCACACCCGGCCGGTAGGGCAGCAGGCCGTAGTCAACACCGTTGGAGCTGGGGCTGCGGCCCTGGTAGAGCAGCTGCAGGTTGCAGGCGTCGACGGTCTTGGTCTGGTCGGGGTTGCTGCGCACGAGGTCGCCGTGGCTGATGTTGGTGCTGTCGCCGATGATCGTTTGGTCGATCGGACCGGTGTTGGAGCCGGAGATGCTGCCGGAGAACAGGGTCTGCGGCGAGGACCAGCCGTTGGGGTTGGTCGGGTCGCTGGAGGTGCGGTAGTTGAACGCCGCCCCACCCCACTGGTAGGTCAGCACCCAGATGTTCTTCGGCGCGAAGTAGAACAGCGTCGGCGCCACGGCACCGAAGTTCATGCCGTTCTGGCTGGCCGAGCCCATGTCGGACCAGTTGGTGAACAGGCCGAAGTTCATCGACCCCCACGTCGAACCGAAGTCGTGCGTGGTGGCGTAGACCAGGTGCTTGCCGTTGTAGACGACGTTGGTGAAGTCCTTCAGCGACACCCAGCCGGACTTCGGGTTCGCCAGGGAACCGGTCGAGGACCAGCGGTAGGTCGACGGCAGGCTGCAGCCGGTACCGGGCGGCGTGGACGTCGTCGGCGGGGTGCTGCCGAGGCGCACGAGCTGCCACTGCTGGTTGTTACCGCCCCAGTCCGTGTACTGCACGATGTTGCCGCCGTCGGCGGTGGAGGCGCCCTGCACCTCGAGGGCCTTGCCGCTGTTGCGGTTGATCAGCCGCACGAGTCGACGAACTGCCACTGCTGGTTGTTGGCGTCGCTGTCCAGCGCCTTGCCGCTGTTGCGGTTGACCAGGACGTAGGTCGCGCTGGTGTCGACGGTCGCCGCGGAGGCCGACGTCATGTTCAGCACGGCGACACCGGTGCCGACCAGCGCGGTCACCACTGTCGGTTCCGAACGGGGTGTCGGTCAGATGCGGACGAGCTGCCATTGCTGGTTGTTGCCGCCCCAGTCGGCGTACTGCACGATGTTGCCGCCGTCGGCCGTCGAGGCGCCCTGCACCTCGAGGGCCTTGCCGCTGTTGCGGTTGATCAGGCGCACGTAGCCGCTGCCGGAGTCGGCGAGCCGCCACTGCTGGTTCGCGCCGTTGTTGTCGGTCCACTGCACGACCGACGCACCATCTGCGGTGGAGCGGTTGTACACGTCCAGGACCTTGCCGGAGTGCTTCGACTTCAGCCGGTAGTAGCCGCCGCCGGAGTCGACGAACTGCCACTGCTGGTTGTTGGCGTTGGTACGCGACCACTGGGTGATGCGACCGCCGTCGGCGGTGGAGAAGTTGTACACGTCGACGGCCTTGCCGCTGTTGCGGTTCACCAGCACGTACCAGGCGCTGGTGTCGACACCGGTGGAGCCGGTCGGGCCGGGGTTGGTGCCGGCGTTGAGCGCGTTGAGCGTCGAGGTGTAGGCGGCCTTCTTCGCCCCGGAGGACGTGAACAGCAGCGGGTTCTCGCCGGTACGCCACGAGTCGCTGTCCCGGATGCCCCACACGGTGATGCCGGTGCAGCGGGCGACGGCCAGGCACGCCTTGACGACCGTGGCGTAGTTGTTGGCCTGGTTGCTGCCGGAGGCGATGTCAAGCTCGGTGATCTGCACGTCCACGCCGAGGTCGGCGAAGCGCTGCAGGTTGGCCTGGTAGTCGCCGGGCACCGTGGTGCCCAGGTGGGACTGGAAGCCGACGCAGTCGATCGGCACGCCACGGGACTTGAAGTCCCGCACCATGTTGTAGATGCCGGTGCTCTTGGCGTTGATCCCGTCGGTGTTGTAGTCGTTGTAGCACAGCTTCGCGCCCGGATCCGCGGCCCGCGCCGTGCGGGCTGCAGGTTCGAGTCCCGCCGGCCGCCGGAGCCGCCGTCGGCGAACGCCTCGTTCACCACGTCCCAGGCGTCGTGATGTGGTTGACCATCGCGGAGCGCAGCGCCGAACCTTCCATGGGCTTCGCCCAGCTCGGCTCCTGCGAATGCCATGCGAGGGTGTGCCCGCGGACCTTGTGCCCGTTGGCCTGCGCGTGCGACACGATCCGGTCCGCGCCGGTGTAGGAGAACCGGCCCTGGGACGGCTCGGTGGCGTCCCACTTCATCTCGTTCTCGGGCGTGATCGCGTTGAACTCGCGGTTGAGGATCCCGACGTACGTGCTGTCGCCGAGCTTGCCGGCGGACACCGCCGCACCGAAGTAGCGGCCCTTCTCCGCGGCGGACGCGCCGAGGGTGGTGCCGGCGCTGGCGTTGCCGTTGAGGAACACGGTCGCCCCGGCGGCCAGCACGGTGGCCGCGACCAGCGGTAGGATCACCCGCAGCCGGCGTGATCGTCTGGTGTGTGTCATCGTCCGGCCTTCCTACGGGGTGGTCATCTCGAAGCGGCGGACGGTGACGGCACCGCCGAGGGACTTCGTGGCGTGGTTGAACATCGCGTAGCGGTAGCCCATGAAGAACTGCCAGGCGTTGTTGAGGGTCAGGGCGTTGCCGAGCGAGGTGAAGTTCGTGCCGTCGGTGCTGTAGGAGAACCGCGCCTGACGGCCGCTGCCGGGTCTGATGTCGGCGGTGGCCCGCAGCCAGATCCGGCCTCCGGAGATGTTCGCGCCGGCGACCTCGGTGCCGGTGCTGCTGGTGCCCCAGCTGCTGTTCATCGTCAGGCCGTTGACCATGACGACCCTGGTGGTGCTGCCGTCGCGTTTGACGCCGACCCAGGCGGAGGAGTCCCGGAGCATGGCCAGGCCGGCCCGGTCGCCGTCGGCCATCGTGGAGTAGTCCAGCTCGATCGTCGCGGTGGACGTCGGGCCCTGGATGCGGTGCGTGAGGGTGTTCCGCGCGGCGTACAGGTCGTTGGTGACGGTGGCGGTCTGCAGTCGCAGCCCGCTGCCGACGGTGAACTTCGTGGTGTCCGGGTTGTGGTTCCACTCCCACTGCGGGCCGAGCGCCGAGTCGGTGAACGTGTCGGCGCCGATCATCGGCTTGACGGTCTTCGTGGTGCTGATGTTCGGCTTCGGGTAGGTGGCGCCCCAGCCGCCGTTGACGGTCTGCACGGTCGGCCAGCCGTCCGCGCTCCACGTGATCGGGGCGAGGGCCGGGACGCGGCCGCCGGGGTACGCGTCGACGAAGGACATGTAGTACCAGTCGCCGTTCTGCGTCTGCACCAGGCCGCCCTGGTGCGGGGTGCCGCCGCCGGAGATCGGGCTGGGCATGTTCAGCAGGACCTGACGCATCTCGTACGGGCCCCACGGGCTGCTGGACTTGAGGATGTACTGGCCGTTGGCGGGCCGGGTCACGAAGATGTAGTAGCTGCCGTTGCGCTTGTAGAACCGGGAGCCCTCCAGGGTGCCGACGCTCGACGGCGTGGTGAACACCTGCTGGGTCCGGACCTGGCTGAGCCCGTCCGCGGACAGCTGCGCGACGCTGAGGGTGCTGTTGCCGTACGCGACGTACATCGTGTCGTTGTCGTCGACGAGCAGCCCGGCGTCGTAGTAGCAGTTGTTGATCTGGGACCGTTTCGTCCACGTGCCGTCGACCGCCGAGGCGGTGTAGACGTAGGTGCGGTTGAACTCGACGCAGCCGATCCAGTAGTACGTGCTGTTGCTCTTGCGGTAGTTCAGCGTCGAGGCCCAGATGCCCTTGACGTAGGCGCGGCCGCCGGACAGGTCGTAGTTGCTGGAGCCGAAGTCCAGGCGGGGCACCGAGTGCCCGGCGTACTCCCAGTTGACCAGGTCGTAGGAGCGCAGGATCGGCGCGCCCGGCGAGTAGTGCATGGTGGACGCCGAGTAGTAGTAGGCGTCACCGACGCGGATGATGTCGCCGTCGGCGAAGTCCTGCCACACCACCGGGTTGTTGTACGTCCCGTTGTTGTTCGGCGGCGAGCTCGACGTGGGAGGGGTGCTGCCGAGGCGCACCAGCTGCCACTGCTGGTTGGCGCCGCCCCAGTCCGTGTACTGCACGATGTTGCCGCCGTCGGCGGTGGAGGCGCCCTGCACCTCGAGGGCCTTGCCGCTGTTGCGGTTGATCAGCCGCACGGTTGTAGACGTCCAGGACCTTCGAGGACAGCTTCGACTTCAGCCGGTAGTAGCCGCCGCCGGAGTCGACGAACTGCCACTGCTGGTTGTTGGCGTCGCTGACAGCCGTTTCGTGTTAGCGCTAACAGCGAGCACCGGCGATGGCTGTGCGGGTTCTCGATAGGCGGGGAGGAGGAATGGTGAGCGTCGGCGGGAGCGCTCACATCTCGATTCGCGAGATTGCCAGACTGTTTCAGAACATTCAAGTGCAGCGACCTGCGACGCAACGTCCAGCCGGCCGGATGTGACGTTTCAAGTCCGGTGCGTACAGACGTTCTGGCAGGTCACGTCCGTTTCAGGAGGCTCGCGACTTGGCACTTCCGTGCCGAAAATTTCGTCGGCGAGCGAACGCGACTTCTGTTGCGCCCCGCGCATAACACTTTTTTTGACAATGCATCGTCAGCACGGTTTCTGTTACGTCCCTCGGCATCGAATGGTCGCGCTTCACCCCGTCGCCGGTAATGCCGCGAATACTTGACGGGGTCTGCCGCGTCGCGCAGATTGGGATGCCGTGACAGTCGACGTCAGCGCGGACGGGTTGCACGACCAGCTCGCCGTGCGCCATGCCAACCTGACCCGCACACTGCGCCACATCCGCACCAACGGGCCACGGTCCCGCGCCGCGATCGCCGCCGCCACCGGCCTGCACAAGACCACCGTGTCCAGCCTCGTCGAGGAGCTGCTCTCCCGCCGGCTGGTCCGCGAGCTTGGCATGGACCACTCCGGCGCCGCCGGGCGCCCCGGCCGCGGCATCGCGTTGAGCCCGCACGTCGGCGCGGTCGGCATCGAGGTCAACGTCGACTACCTCGCCGTGCACGGCAGCGACCTCGCCGGCCGCACCGTCTACGAGCACCGCACCGGCTTCGCCGGCGCCGGCCGCGACGTCGAGCGGTGCCTGGACGAGATCACCGCGGCCGCCCACCGGGCGCTCACGCACCTACGGGATCGCGGCGTCGCGCCGATCGGCGTCACCGTCGCCGTCCCGGGCCTCATCGACGTCACCCGCGGCGTGGTGGTGCTGGCCCCCAACCTCGGCTGGCACGAGGTGCCCATCGTCGACCGGCTCGCCCACAGCCTGCCGGATCAGCTGTGGATCGGCGTCGACAACGACGCCAACCTCGCCGCGCTCGCCGAGCACACCTCCGGCGTCGCCGCCGGCACCGACGACCTCGTCTACCTCACCGGCGAGGTCGGTGTCGGCGCCGGCGTGATCCTCGGCGGCCGCCTGCTGCGCGGCGCCGACGGCTTCTGCGGCGAGATCGGGCACATGACCGTGGAGCCCGGCGGCGACGTCTGCGGCTGCGGCCGCACCGGCTGCTGGGAGACCAAGGTCGGGCTCGCCGAGCTGGTCCGCCGGGTCACCCCCGACGCGGCGTACGGCCTCGAACGGGGGCCGCTGCCCGACCCGCAGGACCGCGTCGCCGAGGTGGCCCGCCGGCTCGCCGCCGGCGACCGCGTGGCACGCCACGCCGTCACCGACGTCGGGACCTGGCTCGGGCTCGGCAGCGCGATCCTGGTCAACCTCTTCAACCCGCGCACCATCGTGCTCGGCGGCTACTTCGCCGCGCTCGCCGAGCACATCATCCCCGCCGCGCAGGCCGCCCTGGCCCGCCGGGCCGTGGCCAACCCGGTGTCCCGCTGCCACTTCGTCGCGTCCCGGCTCGGTTTCACCGCCGCCGCCCGCGGCGGCGCCGGCGTCGTGCTCGACCGGGTCATCGAGCACCCGACCACCGTCTCCGTGCCGGCGCCCGCCGCCGTGGTTGCCCGGGTGCCCGGCCCGTTGCCCACACCGGCCGTGCCCGCACCGGCTGTGCCCGTCCGGTAGCAGCCCGTCGATATTCCGGAGGTTCCCGTGGCGGTCGTGAGCGCATGGTCCGTGTCGTCTTGACGCGACGGCCGGTCGTCGGCGACAGTCAACGACCACGCGACCTCACCAGCGCGGACCCGGCCCGCACCGGTCCGCCCGGGGCCGCACAACCGACATCGGTTCAGCGACGGTGATGTGACGATGCGAGGTTCCGGCACGATCGACACCGGCGTCGTGACCGCCGCCCAGACGGGAGACCGGCAGGCCCTGGACGAGCTGGTGTCCAGCAGCGTGCCGCTCGTCTACACGATCGTGCGCCGGGCGCTCAGCGGCGACCCGGACGCCGACGACGTCGTGCAGGACACCCTGCTGCGCGCGGTCCGGCAACTGCCGGCGCTGCAGCACCCGGAGAGCTTCCGGCCGTGGCTGGCCGCGATCGCCGTGCACCAGGTCAGCACCCACCTGCACCGCCGCGCCGCCGCCGCGCAGCGGGCCACCACGCTGGACGAGGCGGCCGAGGTCCCCGACGCCGACGCCGAGTTCGAGGACCTGACGATGCTGCGGCTGGAGCTGTCCGCGCAACGGCACCAGGTCACCCAGGCCAGCCAGTGGCTCGACCCCGACGACCGGGCGCTGCTGTCGCTGTGGTGGCTGGAGGTCGCCGGTGAGCTGACCCGCGCCGAGCTGGCCGAGGCCCTGCAGGTCAGCGTCGCGCACGCCGGCGTCCGGCTGCAGCGCATGCGCCAGCAGCTCGACGTCGGCCGGTCGCTGGTCGCCGCGCTGCAGGCCCGGCCGCGCTGCCCGGTGCTCGACGGCATGGTCGCCGAGTGGGACGGCGTGCCGAGCCCGCTGTGGCGCAAGCGCCTGTCCCGGCACACCCGCGACTGCCCGGTCTGCGGGCGGGCCGGGCACGGCCTCATCGCCGCGGAGCGGCTCCTCGTCGGCGTCGCCCTGCTGCCCGTGCCGGTCGGGCTGGCCGCCGCGCTGCTGGGCAAGACCGCCCCGGCCGCGGCCGCGCTCGCCGGCACCGTCGGCGCGACCGGTGCCTCGGGTGTCACCGGCGGCATCACCGGCGGGCTCGCCGCCGGCGGCAACGTCGGCCTCATCAGCCAGATCGTCCAGGCGCTCGCCGCCCATCCGGTCGCCGCGACCATCGCCGCCGGCACCCTCGTCGCCGGCGCGGCCGTCACCGTCACCACCCTGCCGTCGTCCCCGCCCGAGCCGCGGACCGGCATCGCGGCGGCGCCGACGCCGTCCGCGCCGTCACCGGTGCAGCGCGGCTCCGCGCCGCCACCGGTCGCCGTCACCACGCCCGCGGCGACGTCCGCCAGCGCCGCCCCGTCCACGCCGGCCACCGTCGCCATCGCCCCCGGCCGCTCGGTGTCGCTGGAGTCCGCCGCGCAGCCCGGCGGCTACGTCACCACCGCCGACGGGCTCGGCGTGCTCGTCCCCCTCGGCCCGGGCAGCGCCGAGGCCGCCCGCCGGCAGGCGACCTTCGCCGTCGTCACCGGCCTGGCCAACGGCGCCTGCTACACCTTCCGCGCGCAGAACGGGCAGTACCTGCGGCACGCCTCGTGGCGCTTCCGGCTCGACCCGGACCAGGGCACCGCCCTCTTCCGCGGCGACGCCACGTTCTGCGTGAAACCCGGTGCCGCCGCCGACACCATCCGGCTGGAGGCGGCGAACTACCCGGGCTGGTTCCTGCGCCCCCGCGCCAACGGCCAGCTGTGGGTCGACCAGACCGACAACAGCGCCGCCTTCGCCGCCGGCTCCTCGTTCCGCAGTCGGCCGGCCCTCGCCGGCTGACCTGCCCGCCGCCGGACCGCGCACGGGTGGCGACCGTCGGCGCGGCGTGCATACTTGAGGAGCTGGCCCCGCCTTTCGGCAGCGAGAGGACGAGATCGGCACCGTTCGACGGAGACGCCCATGGCGCTTGACCGTTTCCCGAAGTCCCTGCAGTCCTGCGAGGGCGTCGCCCTCCTCGAGGTCCAGGTCCTGCCGGCCCGGCCCGCACCGCACGACGGTGTGGCCCGCCTCTCAGTCGCCGGCGAGCTCGACCCGCTGACCACCGGCAGCCTGCACGCCGCCCTCGCCACGGTGCTGCGCGAGCACCAGCCCGAGCGCATCGAGCTGGACCTGTCCCGCGTGACGTTCATCGAGTCCAACGGCATCCGCACCCTGCTGACGGGGGTCGTCATGGCCCAGCGCGCCGACTGCGACCTCCTGGTCGTGCGTCCTTCCCCCGTCGTGTACCGGCTGCTACGGGTCTGCGGGCTGCTCGACGTCCTCGGGGTGGCCGAGCAGGAGTCCGGGACGGCCGGGCAGGAGTCCGGGACGGCCGGGCAGGAGTCCGGAGCGACCGAGCCGGACGCTTGGGGGTCCGGGCAGGACGCTTGGGTGCCCGGGCAGGGCGCCTGGGTGTCCGAGCGGGTCGCGGGCTGAGCGCATGGGAGGGGCGGGCGCCACGACGGGCCGGGCGCATGTTCGGCGCCGCACGGGGCAGGGGCCTCATGCGAACGCCACTGCCGGTCCCCCCGTGATGCCGGAGTTTTTGATGAACGACCCCAGCGTCGAGCTCGCCTCCCGCATGGGCCGGCTGGCCCAGGACCTGCACGGCGGCGCCTGCCTGCAGGAGGTGCTGCAGGGCATCGTCGACGCCGCCGTGCAGACCGTCCCGCACGCCGAACACGCCGGCGTGACCCTGCGGACCCCGCGGCAGACCACCTGCACACCGGTCGCGAGCGACGACTTCGTCCGGGCCGTCGACCAGCTCCAATACGACCTCGGCGAGGGGCCGTGCCTGTCCGCGCTGTTCGACGAGCCGCTGGTGCGCATGCCCGACGTCACGACCGAGACCCGGTGGCCCGCCTTCACCGCCCGGGCCCGGAAGGCGGGCCCGGGCAGCATGCTGTCGTTCCGGCTCGTGGCCACCGACACCCAGCACGGCGGCCTGAACCTGTACGCCGAACAGCCCGGCCGCTTCGACGAGCTGGACGAGCACATCGGCCTGCTGTTCGCCGCGCACGCGGCCGGCGCACTCGGCGGCCTGCTGCGCCGCGAACAGCTGTCCGCCGCGCTGTCCACCCACGACACCATCGGGCAGGCCAAAGGGATCCTGGTCGAGCGGTACCGCATCAACAGCGACGCGGCGTTCCAGCTCCTGGTACGCGCCAGCCAGCACACCAACACCAAGCTCGCCGAGATCGCCGACCACCTCGTGCGCACCGGCGAGCTGCGGGGCCCGAGCTTCCCTGATCCGCCAGTGTTCCCTTGATCGCCCGCCTTCCCTGATCCGCCAGTGTTTCTCTGGTCGCCAGTGTTTCTCTGGTCGCCCGCGCTTCCCTGGTCGCCCGCGCTTCCCTGGTCGCCCGCGCTTCCCTGAATCCGGCGAAGCGACGTCAGACCCGGTGCCCGAGCGCCGCCCACACCTCGGTCACCGTCGCGTACGTCTCCCCCTCCGGCAACCGGTCCAGCTCACCGAGCACGTCGTCCGGTGCCTGCAACGTCTCGGCGCTGCGCCGCAGCGCGCCCCGGTCGCCGGGCAGCGCGGACAGCCCGATGTACCGCCCCAGCCGGCTGAACTCCTCCATGTCGGCGCTGCTGAGCCCAGGCGGCGCCCCGGTGCGCCGGTCGCCCTGCGGGACCTGCGCCGGCTCCGGCTGGTCCTCACCGAACGGCTCAGCCATCATGCGCTTCTCGGCACGCGGCTCGGTGCCGCCTTGAACAACGGCGCGAACGGATCGACTCATCTCGTCATCGACCCGCGGCCCGTGCTTGCTGCTACGTTCCATGCCAGGCCGCCTTCCCAGCCCGTTCGAGGCCAAACGGTTGGCACCCGCTCCACCAACGTCCACCGCCAACGCTCCTCGGCCAACGCTCCTCGGCCAACGGCCAACGGCCAGCAGCCCCCGCCAACGCTCCTCAGTCAGCGCCCACCGTCGCGGTCAGGCGTCCCTGCGGCGTAAGGCGAACGCGGCCAGCAGCAGGGCGGCCGCGGCGTACCCGGCGAGGACGGCGAGACCCGACCACGGCCCGAGCGGGTAGTAGCCGCTGCTCGGCGTGTAGATGCTGTCGACGTGGGCGTAGCGGACGATGGTGTGCTGGACGGCGAACGCCGCGTCAGGCGTGACCAGTGTCAGCCAACGTTGCGCGGACGCGGGCAGGATCGGGGTCAGCACCAGCACGTGCGGCAGGACGACCGTCACGACGACCGTCGTCACGGCAGTGGCGCTGCGCCGCAGCAGCGTGCCGACGCCGAGGGCGAACACGGCGGTGAGCGCGAGCAGCGCGGCCGTGCCCAGCGCGACGCGCACGGCGGTCGCGGTGCTCACGGGAAACAGGTAGAGGCCCTGGGCTCGGGCGATCCGCTCGCTGAGGGGCACCGCGAGCGCCGTGGCCGGCAGGGTCGTGAGGAACGTGACACCGCCGAGCACGACGGCCTTGGCGGCCAGCACCCGGAGGCGCTGCGGCCCGGCGCTCAGGGTCGTGCGGATCAGCGCGTGCCGGTATTCGGCGGTGATGAACAGGGTGCCGACGACGCTCATCGCGATCAGCGCCGTGAACGTGCCGAACAGCAGGTCGCTGACGGTGCCGCCGAGGGGCACCTCGAAGCGCGCGGCCGGTGCGATGTCGCCGGCGCCGGTGACCGTGAAGCCGTCGCCGGTCGGGACGGACCCGCCGGTCATATGCGGCCCGTGTACGTCCACCTCGCCCGGCACCGGCGGATAACCGCCGAACGTGGCAACCTCGGCACCGACCTGCGCACCGTCCCACCTGCCCTGCGCCCACTGCCCTTGCAGGTCGGGTCGGCCGAAGACGGCGGTCGCCGCGGCGGTACGAGTGCCGCGACCATCGACATCATTCGGGCATGCGACGAACAGGCCGGCCTGCACGACGGTGGGCAGCCCGGCCAGCCGGACGGTGCTCACCCGACTCCACCGGCCGCCGTCGACGGAGGTCTCGCCGGTGATCGTGTCGCCCGCGCGGGTCAGGCGCAGCCAGCGCGGCGCGGACGGCGACGCCTGGCCGGGCTCGCCCGCGGTGTCATGGACGAAGTCGTGCTGCATGCGCACCCCGTGCCCGCCGGTGACCATGACCGCCGCGTAGCTGGTGCCGGGTGTCGCGCCGTCCTTGATGATCAGCCCGGCCTTCGCCCACGGCACGGTCGGCTCGCGCCCGTCGGGGTCGCCGCCGATCACGGTCGTCAGGGAGGTCACGGCGACGGTGATGGCACCGTCGCCGCGCAACGGCTGGTGCACGAAGTAGAAGCTGTCGCTGACCGGTCCGCCGTGCGGCCCGACCGGCACCGGCGTGGTGCCACCGGTGGCACTCGCGGCGGTCAGCACCGCGAACAGCACGATCATCAGCGCCGCGGCGGCGGTGCCGGTGCGCCAGCCGGGCACCGTGCTGAACTTCGTCCACTCGGCGCGTACCAGTCGCCGGAAGGTGGCATCACTCATGGCCATGGTTGTACGCCGCGGCCGGTGACAACAGGGTGACAGCGGCTGACACCGGGTTGACACCTGGGGTCTGCGACAGTGGCGTGGTGCCGGGTCACCGGTCGGCGGGGCGGCGATCCGGCGGAGTTGTTTTCCGCGAGGTGTCACGGGTCGCGGCCGGTCGAGCGGCGGCCGTGATGGCCGGCGGGACGATGCGACGTGCACGGGGGGCAGGCGATGGACGCCAACGACGATGACCGCGATCAGGGTGGCCGGGGCGGCTCGGCCGCGGTGGAGCATGAGCTCGGGCGCGGCCGCTACGGTCCGGGTGCCCGGGACGAGGTGACCGTCCCGGGCACGGGTCCGGTGCGCGCGGCGAAGCAGGGCGACTTCGGCGACTCGGTCGATGTCACGCTGGACGCGGAAACCCTCCGCGACGGCGGCCCGACCTCGACCGGGGGCGTGCGGACGACGACGGGTTCCAGCGCTGGACCGGGCGGCGCCGGCCGCCCGCCGCCCGCCGCGGCGGCAGGTGACTCCAGGCGGGATCTCACCGTCCAGGCGGTGACGTTGTTCTGCTTTGTCCGCCTCGGCGACGACGCCGGGTGCGAGCGGCTGGTCGGCGGTGGTCACCTCGTGCGGGTGCCGCTGCCCCAGTAGAACGGACCGGAGGTGGGATGGACCTGGATGCTCCAGCCGAGCCGCTGCAGTTGCCGCTCCAGCTCCGCAGGGCGGTGCGGGATCTTGACGATGCGGTAGGCCGTGCCGTCCGTGAGCCGGCGCTGGACGATCGGGGACTCCTCGCCCTCGATGAGCTCCTCGTCCGTGCGGTGCCAGTCGTCGACGAAGCAGACCCGTCCGTCCGGCTGCAGGCAGTCGTCGACCAGGGACCAGAAGGCGGGGAAGCGTTCGGCTGGGACGTGCGACAGCCAGAAGCCGAAGAACACCACGTCGTAGCGGCGGTCGGGGCGCCAGGTGAACAGGTCGGCCTGCAGGAAGCGTAACGGCGCCCGGCCGCCGTGGAAGGAGTCGGCGCCGGGAGAGCTGCCGTGGGGAGAGTCGGCGCGGGGAGAGCTGCCGTGGAAAGAGTCGGCGCGGGGAGAGCTGCCGTGGAAAGAGTCGGCGCGGGGAGAGCTGCCGTGGGGAGAGTCGGCGCCGGAGGAGCCGGGGCGGGAGGAGACGGCGTGGGGGGAGGTGGCGTAGGAGGAGCTGACGCGGGAGGAGGCGATCCGGAGCATCTCGGCGGAGGCGTCCACGGCGGTGACGTCGGTGGCGTGTCGCAGCAGCTGCGGTGTCCAGGTGCCGGGACCGCAGGCAAGCTCGAGGACGCTGCCCGTGGGGCGGAACGCGTCCAGTGCCCGGGCGAGTTCGGCGCCGCCGGGGAAGGGCAGGGCGTGGTCGTCGTACTCGGGCGCGACGGCCCGGTAGAACGCCGCCTGTTCGTCGAGCAGGGTCGCCAGGTCGTCGCGGTCACCCACCCGCCGGATTTTTCCGGACCCCGGGCCGGGTCGCAACCATCCGGGCGGCGCCGCCGGCGGGTTTCTGTGTCGGAGCCCGCGGGCCGGGTAAGGGCGGTGCGAACGGTAACCAGGTAAGTGACGCAACGGGGGTAAGGCAATGCTGCAGACGATGGAAACGGACAATCATGCGGTCGCCCAGGCGGTGCACGACGTGGGTTCGGCGTTGTGGTTCGGCGGCACGGTGATGGGCGTGACCGGCGTGAACAAGTCCGGCGCCGACCTCGAGCAGGGTATCGACCGGATCCGGGTGGCCGAGTCGGCGTGGAGCCGGTTCAGCCCCATGCAGTGGGCCGGGATCGGGGCCACCATGCTGGCCGGGCTGCAGCTGACCCGGGTCGGCACGGGGCGGCTGGCGATGCAGCGCGGTTTCGGCTCGGTCGGCGCGCTGAAGGCCGGCATCACGGTGCTCGGTGCGGCCGCGACGGCGTATTCGGCGTACTGCGGCTCGCGGATCGGTCAGCTCGCGGAGCAGGCGTACGACCGCGGCAACGAGATCGACGTGCGGGACGCGACCGTGCC
Organism: Dactylosporangium aurantiacum; assembly: GCF_000716715.1. Classification (GTDB taxonomy): domain Bacteria; phylum Actinomycetota; class Actinomycetes; order Mycobacteriales; family Micromonosporaceae; genus Dactylosporangium; species Dactylosporangium aurantiacum. The sequence goes on from NZ_JNYJ01000047.1 coordinate 53,614, forward strand.
GGGTCCGGCGACGCCGCCGCAGATCGCGAAGTGGCAGCGCCGTCAGCGCATCGCCCAGGTGGCGGTGCCGATCCTGGCCGGCGCGAACATCGTGTGCGGCTCGTACCTGGTGCAGTCGTACCGGCCCGCCGCGACCGCGAAGGGCATCCTGCGCCGGTTCCTGCCCGACCGCATGGCGGGCGGCGGCATGACCGGCGGCACGATGCCCGGCATGTGGATGCGGTGAGCTTCGCGTTCCCCGGCCCGCGACGCACGCCGCGGGCCGGGGAACGGGCCACCGGGCCGGTCAGCGCACGCCGGCGATCGGCTCCGGTGACGGCTGAGCCGACGGCTGGACCGACGGCTGAGGTGACGGCTGGACCGACGGCTGAGGTGACGGTTGGACCGACGGCTGGACCGACGGCTGGACCGACGGCTGGACCGACGGCTGGACCGACGGCTGGACCGACGGCAGGACCGACGGCAGGACCGAGGACGGCGTGGAGGGCCGGCTGCGCCGCCGCAGGCTGAGGATCGCCCCGGTGAGCAGCTCGCCGGGGCGGCGGCGCGGGCGGCGCCGCAGGTCGCGGCGCTGCCGCAGGTCGCGGATCGCGGCGGTCAACGTCTCGCCCGGGCTACGGCGCCGGTGCAGGTCGCGCACCGCCGCGGTGAGCAGCTCGCCGGGGCGGCGGCGCCGGCCGACGAGGCGGGTGAACGCGGAGTGCCGCAGCACCCAGCCCGGGTGCCGGCCGCGGACCCGGCCGGTGCCGTCCATCGGGCGGTCGACGTTGTCCAGGCCGTCGTCGGGGCGGTCGGTGCGTTGGCCGCGCACGCCGAGGTGGCGCACGGACAGCAGGGCGTCGAACAGGGCCGGGCACAGGCGCTGGCCGATGAGGAACACGACGGCGGAGCCGCCGACCGGGATCTCGCGGCGGGGGTGGGTCGACGCGTACACGATGCTGGCGGCGACCACCTCGGGGCGGTACACCGGCGGAGGCGGCTTCACCATGGTGCCGAGCTTGCTGCGGGCGTGTTCGAAGAACGGGGTGTCCATCGACGCCGGCAGGATCGTGGTCACGGTGACCGGCACCCCGTCCTGGGCGAGCTCCATGCGCAGGCTGTCGTAGAACGCCCGCACCGCGAACTTGCTCGCGGCGTAGGGAGCCTGCAACGGTACGGCCCGGACGCCCTCGGCGGAGGAGATGCCGATGAGGGTGCCGCCGGCGCGGCGCAGGGCGGGCAGTGCCGCGTGGACGCCGTGGACGTGGCCGAGGAAGTTGACCCGCATGACCCGGTCGAACTCCTCGTCGGTGATGTCCTCGATCCTGCCCCACACGCCGACCGCGGCGGTGTTCACCCAGGTGTCGATGCGCCCGTAGTGCTGCTGGGCGGCGAGCGCGAGTGACCGTACGGCGGCCGCGTCGGCGACGTCGGTCGGCACCGGCAGGGCGTCGCCGCCGTCGCGGCGGATCTGCTGGGCGAGCGTCTCCAGGGCGAGGGTGCCGCGCGAGGCGCACACCACCCGGGCGCCCTTCGCGGCGAACGCCATCGCGGTGGCCCGGCCGATGCCGGTGGACGCACCGACGATGACGACGACCTGCTCGGCAACCGGTCTGGGCATGGCGGCCTCCTTCCGCAACGGCGAGGCCGCCCCCGTCCGGTGCCCGCCTGCGCTTCGAACGTGGTCGATGTGGCCACGATCCTCCTCAACGGTCCCGGTACCCAACGCCTCGCCGATGAAGCTTGGCGGCCCGGGTCGCGGCGGCGGAGCGCGGTCAGTCGCGGGGCAGCAGCGGGCCGAGCGGGCCGAGGTCGATGTTGAGGTCCTCCGGGCGCAGGCCGAAGTGCTCGCGCAGCTCGGCCATGCGGTCCTCGAGCGCCATGAGCGTGAGCCCGATCCGCTCGATCTGCTCCGGGGCGAGGTCACCCACGTCGACCCGGCGCAGCGCCTGCCGCTCGACGAGCTGGCGCAGCAGCTCCACGACGGTGAGCACGAGCGAGGCGAAGCCTCGTTCGACCGAGTCCCGGTCCAGGTCGAGCCGGTTGTCGCGGGCCGGTTCGCTCACCGCGCGCCGCCCGGGCCGGCGGGCAGCGCCGCGTCCGGCGCGACCGGCAGCATGCCGCCCGGGTCCGGCATGACCGAGGACACGGAGGAGACCAGGGCGCGCAGCGACACCCGGACGAGGTCCACGTCGGCGATGGCGATCGTGACGTCACCGGCGATGACCACGCCGGTGGACAGCACCCGGTCGAGCAGGTCGACGAGGGCGACCTCGCGCGAGGTCACGCCGGTCCCCCGGCGGGCACGGGATCGTGGTCCGGCCGGCGGGCGCCGATCGACGGGACGAACGAGTACGGCGGCCACGGCCCCGTCAGCCGCAGCGTGATTCCCGGGTACCGGGCGTCGAGGGCCTCGACGGCGGCCGCGAACGCCTCGGCGGCCGGGTCGGGCACCAGGTACGCGCCGTTGAGCACCATGACCTCCGGCTCGCCGGTCAGCCGCCGGTCCTGCGGTGCGTGCAGGTGCGCGGCGTCGGCCAGGCGGGCCAGCGCGTCGTGCACCGCGTCCGCGTCGCGCACCGCGTCGTCGTGGCTGCGTTCCCGGGCGGACAGCTCGGCGCGGCGGCGCTGCAGGTACGCGGCGCCCGGGCCGCCCGCGGCGGGTTCCGGTGCGGCCGGCTCGGTCACCGGGGCGTCGCTGACGTACCCCTTGACGCCCCACTCGGTCCGCCCGTTCACCCGGTCCAGCGTGCCCACCAGCTCGGCCGCGTACCGGTCGAGGGCTACGGCGAGGCCGGTGTCGTCACGGTACACGGTGGCCAGCCCAGCGGGCACGACCGGGCCGGCGGCGGCGAGCTCCGCCACGACCCGGTGGTGCTCGAACGCGGTCTGCGCCAGCCACGCCGGGTCCTCCAGGCGCGCCTGCAGCGCGTCGGCGCCGGACACGTCGTCGGGTGCGGGGCTGACGTACGCGCACAGGCCGGCCGCCGGCACCACACGGACCGGTGCGTCACCGACCCCGGCGACCGTGACGGGCATCCGGTCCCGCGTCACGCCGTGCAGCCACAGCCGCCAGGTGTCGCTCACCGCTCGTCCCAGGGGTCGCGCCGCCGGATGCGGGGACGCGCCGCGGGTTCGGCGTCCGCCGGGTGCCGGCCGTGCTCGGCCGCGGGCTGCCCCGCCCGGGCGGCGTCGCCGCGCCCGAGATCACCGTGCGAATCGTCACCACGCGAACGGTCACCGCGCGATACGTCACCGCGCGCATGTTCGCCGCGCCCGGCCTCGCCGCGGCCGCCGTCACCGCGCGGCAGCTCGCCGCGCGGCACGTCACCGCGGCCGATCTCGGCGCGCACGTCGTCGCCGCGCCCGACCGCCCGGCGGCCGGGCGAGGACAGCCACGGGTCCGTCTCCCACCAGTCGATGCCGAGCTGCCGCGCCGTGTCGACGGACGCGATGACCAGCCGCAGCTTCAGGGTGAGCAGCTCGATGTCGAGCAGGTTCACCTGGATGTCGCCGGCGATCACCAGGCCACGGTCCAGGACCCGCTCGAGGATGTCGGCGAGGTTCGTCGGCTGGTGCCCGGTGCCGAGCGACGGCGCGGGGCCGAGCCCCGGGGATGCGGCCACCACGTCAGTTCACCTTCGGGTCGGTGCTGCCGCGCAGGTACCGGCGGTCCCGGTGACACGCCAGCAGCTCGCCGTCGTCGCCCAGCTCGGCGAGGTACAGCCCGAGCATGTCGGCCGACGACGGGATGCGCCGCTCCTCGACGACCTCGACGCCGACGAGCCAGCCGTCCTCGGCGGGTTCGACGGACACCACGCCCATCGCCTCCTTGCCGGTCAGCTCGCCGACCTCGTCGATCGCGAGGCGGGCGATCGAGGCGGCCGGGAGCGGCTCGGGAGGAGCCTTCTCCCGCCGTTGTCGCGGTTCGGTACTGGAGGGAGCCATGCGTCCTGCCTTCCGGTTGTTCAGCCGGTCGACCGGGTGGCGACCCGGTCGAGGATCTCCTGCTCGGCGGTGTGTCGATCGTCTTCGCTCAGCTCACCGCGGGCCACCGCCTCGTCCAGCGCCTCCAGCTGCCGGCGCACGCCCTGCGGGCTGTACAGCTCCTGCTCGGCCTGCTCCAGCAGCACCTCGGCGATCGCCGTGACCGCGCGTACCGGCGCGTACGGCAGCGTGAGGATGTTGAGGAGCAGGCCCATGGTTCACGTGTCCCGGTCCGCCGCGAGCCGGGTGACGAAGTCGTAGGGTGCGGCCGGTCCCAGCCGGCGCAGCTCGACCCGGCCGTCCCACTCGTCGGCCAGCTCGGCGAGCACCGCGTCGAACTCCGAGCGCCGGTCCTGCTCGACGAGCACCGGCACGTGCACGGCGTCCAGCTCGTGGGTCGGCTCGGCGACGACGAGGTCCTCCACGACGCGGCCGAGACGGTTCACGGTGGTCTGGGTGTCGGCCTGCCGCATCGCCTCGATCGCGCCGTTGATGCGCTCGCCGAGGGCCATGCGCTGCTGCGTGGTCTCCTCTTCGGCACGCTCGTGGATGTCCTCGCGGAGGCGGCGCGCGTACGGGTCCGCGTCGAGGATCTCGCCGAGCACGGCGTCCTCGGCGTACCGGCCGCGCACCACGTACTCGACGCGGCCTTCCAGGCGCTTGAGCAGCGGGGCGATCGTGTCGTGCTGATCGGCCAGCAGCTGCCGGACCGCGTCCGGATCACGCAGCACCGTGCCGAAGCGGACCGGCAGCACCGGCGCCACGGCCGCGGTGCCGTCCAGCAGCCGCTGGTAGGCGGTCAGGTCGTTGGGCCGGCCGAGCGGGCGGTCGAGCGGGACCTCGCTCACCAGCGCGGTCAGGTCCTTCTCCGTGACCGTGGTGACGTCGCCGGGCGGGTCGCCCACGCCGCGGGCGCTGCCGGTCGGCTCGACGTCCGACGGCACCACGCCGTAGAGCATCATGCCGACCTGCGGTGCGCTGGTGTCGGTGGCCACGTCAGTCTCCTCTGCGTCGCCGCGGCCGGTCGCGGTCCTCGTCGGACGGGCCGGCGATCTGGGCCAGCACGTCGCCGGCCTTGGACAGGATCTGCTCGCCGGCGCCTTCGACGGCGCGCCGCCCGGCGTGCCCGGCCACCGCGCCCTTGGCTCCGCCCACCACGTCGGGCAGGCCCTTGCCTTCCTGCTGGCGCATGTCCAGGCGGTTGGCCGCCTCAGCGAACCGCAGGTAGGTGTCGACGCTGGCCACGACGACACGCGCGTCGATGGTCAGGATCTCGATGCCGACCACCCCGACGCTGACGTGGGCGTCGATGACGAGACCCTTGTCGAGAATGGTGTCGATGACATCGGCGAGCGACGACGACTGACCGCCGCTGGCGCTCGACTGCACGACCGACATGCTGGCTCACCCCCTCGCGGTGCTGCGCTTGCGGCGGTCACCGCCCCGTTCCGGAGCACGGCGGTCGCGGTCGCGAGACTCGGTGTCGGGCCGGGCCCGCCGGGGCGTGGCACGGGGCCGGCGGCGCGCCGGCGGGGGCTCCTCCTCGTCCTCTTCGCCCTCCTCCGCGCTCGCATCCGGCTCCTCGGCCTCCTCTTCCTCCTCCGAAGAAGGCTCCTCCTCTTCCGCGGAAGGCTCCTCCTCGGCGGACTCGGCGGACTCGCCGGACTCGTCCCGCTGCTGCTCGCGTTCGCGCTCCTGCTCCATGGCGGTGTCGTGGTCCACGACCACCTCGCCGTCGCGGATCTCGCCGCGCCAGCCCTCGACCTCGTCGGGGTTCAGGATCGTCTGCGTCATCGTGTGCCGCACGTAGTGCTTGAACTCCAGCCGGGCCCGCCGCCCCTGCGCTCGCCACAGGTTGCCGGTGCGCTCGAACAGCCCCTTCGGGTAGTACTCGAGGATGAGCACGATCCTGGTGAGCGTCGGTGTCAGCGCGTGGAACGACACGGCGCCGTTGACGTAGCCCTTGGCGCCCTTGGAGCGCCAGACGATGCGCTCGTCGGGCACCTGCAGCACGATGTTGGACTCCCAGTCGCGGTGCGACAGGAAGATCTGCGCCCGCCACTGCAGCTTCTGGTCCTCGTCGCCGCGTTCGACCTTCTCGACCTTCTTGGTGAACTTCGGGATCTCCTCGAACGACGTCCACTGGTTGTAGGCGATCTTGATCGGTACGCCGACGTCGGCCCACTCGACGATGTTGGTGACCTTCAGCTTGCGGGTGGCACTGCGCCCGCCGCCGAACGCCTTTTTGAGCTTCGCCAGGCCACCGGCCAGGCCGCCTTTGGCCATCGCCTTCATCGGCGAACCTCCCTCGGAGAGCTGCTCGGCGCCCTTGGCCGCGGCCACGAGCGCCGGGTTGCCGCTCTGCTCGGCGTACGAGTTGAGTCGTCCGGTCACGTCACCGACCCGGTCCTGCACCTTTGACAGTGCCCGCCGGCCGACCGCGCCGGCGAGGTTCTGCGTCTCGTCGACCAGCAGCCGGGACAGCTTGGCGCCGATCCCGCCGTCGTGCGCGTCGCGGGTCATCGTCGCCCCGCGGTGCGCCGGCGGCGGACCGGCGGCTCGGGCTCGGGTTCGGGCTCCTCCTCGGTGTCCTCCTCCTCGGTGTCCTCCTGGCGGGCCTGCCGGGCGCGGGAGCGGCGGCGGGCCGCGGGCCGCGGCGGTGGCGCCTCTTCCTCTTCGGGCTCCTCCGGCTCCTCGAGCTCTTCGTCCTCGTAGTCGGCGTCGTAGTCCTCGTCGCGCCCCTCGTCCTCGTCGGCGTGACGGCCACGCTTGGCCGCCGAACGCAGCGCGTCGCTGCGGTCGCGGAGCCGGTCGCTGACGGCGTCGATGCGCTGCGTCACGGCGGTGCGGGCGGCGGCGCGGCCGGCGTCGACGAGCGGGCGGGCGAGCCCTGACAGCTCGCCGAGTGCCCCCGAGCCACCGACGAGCTTCCGGCCGCTGGCCAGGAGCTCGGTCGGGTTGCCGCTGAAGCGCCCGGCCGCCGCGGCGGCGCCGAGCAGCATGGCCGCGCGCAGCCGGCGCTGCCGGCCGAGCAGGTATCCGGCCATCACGGCCAGTGTGATCTGCAGTCCTCGTTTCATGATGCAACCCTCCGGGCGCTGTCGCGGGTATGGGCGCCCTGCGGGTGGCCTACCCGGGTGTGGGGCGTAAAACCTGCCCCGCACCGACTCGCCCGGAATCGCCCGCCGCCCGGCCGCCAAAGGCGGCGGGCGGCGGGCGGCGGGCGGCGGGCGGCGGGCGGCGGTTCAGGACAGCGGCTGCCCGCCGGTGACGCCGAGGACCTCGCCGGTGACGTAGCTGGACTCCTGCGAGGCGAAGAACACGTAGGCGGGCGCCAGCTCGGCCGGCTGCCCCGGTCGCGCCATCGGGGTCTGCTCGCCGAAGGACTCCACCTTCTCCTCCGGCATGGTCGCCGGGATGAGCGGCGTCCAGATCGGCCCCGGCGCGACGGCGTTGACCCGGATGCCCTTCGACGCGAGACCGGCCCCGAGCGCCTTGGTGAACGCGACGATCCCGGCCTTCGTCGTGGCGTAGTCCAGCAGCTCCGGCGAGGACTGATACGCCTGGATGGATGCCGTGTTGATGATCGTCGAACCGGGCGCCAGGTGCGGCACGGCCGCCTTGGTCAGCCAGAACATCGCGTACAGGTTGGTCCTCATCACCCGGTCGAACTGCTCGGTCGTGATGTCGGTGATGCCGCCGGGCTGCGCCATCTGGTACGCGGCGTTGTTCACCAGGATGTCCAGCCCGCCGAGCTCGCGCACCGCCCGCTGGACGACGGCCTCGCAGTGGCCCTCGTCACGGATGTCGCCGGGCACGGTGACCGCCTTGCGGCCGGCCTTCTCGATCAGCTGGGCGGTGTCGCGCGCGTCCTGCTCCTCGTCGGGCAGGTAGGCGATCAGCACGTCGGCGCCCTCCCGGGCGAACGCGATCGCCACCGCCCGGCCGATGCCGGAGTCGCCGCCGGTGATGACCGCCCGCTTGCCGGTCAGCCGGCCGGTGCCCCGGTAGCTGTCCTCGCCGTGGTCCGGCTCGTCGCGCATCTCCCCGGTCCGCCCGGGGTGCGGGATCCGGTCGCTGTGCAGCTCGTCGGCCTGCTCGAACTGCTGCTGCGGGTGCTGCCTGCCGTACTGGTCCTGCGCCATGACGCCGCCTCTCGATGCGTGGTCCCTGCACGCACCGCCTTCCCGGATCCGCCGGCGCTAACCAGCGGGGTCCGGCGCGTGGAGCGGCCGCTGCGCGCCGACGCCAGCGACGACCGGGCCCGCATCCTCGCGGTCGCCCGGGCCGCGTTCGCCGCCGACGGACCCGACGTGTCGATGCGCGAGATCGCCCGGCGCGCCGAGGTCGGCGTCTCCACCGTGTACCGCCGCTTCCCGACGAAGGAGGCGCTGCTCGCCGAGGCGTTCGCCGAGCCGCTGGCGCTGTGCTCCGCCGTGGTCGAGGAGGGCCTCGCGACCGCCGACCCGTGGCAGGGGCTCAGCCTGGTGATCGAGCAGCTCATGCAGGTGCACGCGGTCGACCGGGGCTTCTCCGGCCGGTTCCGCTCGTGACGGCGCCCGGTCCGTGCCCGGTCCCGCACCCGCTGGCGGCCGGTCATCGCGACGGCAGGCCGAGCCCGGGCCTCAGTTGCCCGGAGCCAGTCCCATCGGGGGCGCGAGCGTCCGACGTTCGTTCGTGATCTCGACGACCAGGTCAGGTCGGAGGCGAGCGAGCACCTTCAGCGGTGCCCACCACCCACCGCTGGTGAAGGCGGCGCCGAGGAGACGCAACACCTGCGGCTCGCCCACGACGTCGACGATGTCCGCCAGCGTCGCCGCCACGTCGGTCAGCAGGTTCGTCAGGTGGTACTGGTCGGTCATGTCACGCCAGACTGTTTCGATGTCAGCGGCGGCCTGGACCGCCCGCTGGTGCTCCCCGGCGGCAGCCAGCGCCGTCGCCGCGGCGGCCAACGCCTCCGGCAGCATGTAGCGGTTGGTCGTGCTCCGAACGCTCGTTTCGACATCGGTGGCTACCTGGACCGCCCGCTGATGTTCGCCGGCGACGGCCAGCGCCGTCACCACGGCGGCCAACGCCTCGGCCTGCCGGTAGGCGTCGGTGATACGCCGGGCGACAGCCTCCGCCCGCCGCAGATGCCCGGCGGCGGCCAACGCCTTTGCCACAGCGGTCGACGCCTCCGAGAACCCGAACGGGGTCTCGCTGATGCCGCGGGTCAGGGCCGCCTCGGCCCGCTCGTGGTGACCGGATGCGGCCAGCGCTCCCACCACGGCCGCCAGGATGTCCGACCGCTGGAAACGATCAGTGATGCGCTGCGCGATGGCCTCGGCCTGCTGATACTGACCGCTGGCGGCCAGCGTCTTCGCCACGGCGGTCAAGGTTCTCGCCTGCACGTCCGGGTCGGTGATGCCATCCGCCGCGGCTTCGGCGTCCGCGGCGGCCTGCGCGGCACGCCGCTGCTCGCCCACGGCTACCAGCACGGCCACGATCGAGCTCAATGTCCGCGCCCGCTCGTCCAGGTCGGGGATGCTCCGGGCGGACGCCTCGGCGACGGAAGCCACCTGCGCGGCACGCCGCTGTTCGCCCGCGCCGACCAAGGCGGTCGCCACGGTGCTCAACGCCCGCACCCGCAGGTACGGGTCGGCAAGACCGAGGGCGATGGTCTCGGCACGGTGCAGCTGACCCACCGTTGCGAGCGCCGTCACCACGGCGGACAACGCCTGCGTCTGCGACGAAGCGGCGGTGATGCTCCGGGCGACGGCCTCGGCGTCGGCGGCGGCCAGCGCAGCCAGTTGCCGCTCGCCGGCGAGGTCCAGCGCCTCCACCGCGGATACCAGTGCCTGCACCTGGCGGCCCGAGCCGGTGATGCTCCGGGCGAAGGTCTCGGCGTCGGCGGCGGCGAGCGCGGCCGACTCCCGTTCGCCGGCCGCGGCCAGCCCGGCCGCCACGACGGTCAATGCCTGTGCCTGCGGGTACGGATCGGTGATGCTCCGCGCGATGGCCTCGGCCCGCTCATACTGACCCGCCGCCGACAGCGCGGACACCACGACGGTCAGCGCTTCCGACTGCCGCCAGACGCTGGTGCCCCTGCGGGCGACGACCTCGGCCCGTTCGTACTGGCCGGCCGCCGCCAGCGCGGCTACCATCCCGGTCAACGCCTCCGACCGCGCGGAGATGTCCGTGATGTCGCGGGCGATGGCCTCGGCCCGCTCATACTGACCCGCCGCGGTCAGCGAGGACACCACCGCGCTCATGACCGCCGCCCGCCGGTAGTCGTTCGACATGCCACGGGCGACGGCCTCGGCCCGCTCATACTGGCCCGCCGCGGTCCGCGCGGTGACCGCGGCGCTCAGCGCCGCCGCACGCTGGTATGACTCGGCGGTGACCTGCGCGGAGGTCTCGGCGTCGGTGGCGATCCGGGCCGCCCGCTGGGGTTCACCGACCGCGACGAATGCCGTCGCTGCCGCGGCCAGCGCCCGCAGCTGGTTGGTATCGGTGATGCAGCGGGCGGCGTCCTCCGCCGAGAAGGCAGCCTGTTCGGCGCGCCGCCGCTCGCCGGCAGCGGCCAACGCCGTGGCCACGACGGTCAAAGCCTCAGCCCGCTGGTAGGGATCACTGATACTCCGGGCGACAACCTCGGCCCGTCGCAGTTGCCCGGCCTCGGCCAGCGCGGTCACCACGGCGGTCAACGCCTCCATCTGCCGGTGCTCGTTCGTGACACTGTGGGCAAGGGTCTCGGCCTGTTGGTGCTGACCGACCGTGGCCAGCGCAGCCGCCACGGCGGCCACCGCCGACTCCCGCTGGTACTCGGCGGTGATGGTCCGCGCGACCGCGTCGGCGTCGGCAACGGCCCGCGCGGCACGCTGCTGCCTGCCGGCAGCATCCAACGCGGCCACCGCGGCGGCCAGCGCCCGCACTCGCTCATACGGAGCAGCGAGACTCCGGGCGACCATCTCGGCGTCGTCGGCGACCCGCGCGGCGCGCTCCCGCTCGCCGACGGCAACCAAGGTGGGCACCAAGGCAGCCAGCACCCGTGCCCGCCGGTACGGATCGGCGACGCCACGGGCGATGGCCTCCGCCCGCTCGTGCCGACCCGACGTGATCAACACGGTCACCACGTCGGTCACCGCATCCACCGGCTGGAACGTGGCGATGACACTGCGGACAATCGCCTCGGCACGGTGCGTGTCGCCGTTGGCAGCCACAATGGTCGCCACGGCGGTCAACGCCTTCCGCCGCTCGTACGTGCTGCCGATACCGCGTGCGACGGCTTCGGCCCGCTCATGCTGACCGGCCCTGGCCAGTGCCGTCGCCAGCGCGGTCGTGGCCGCGGCCCGCCGATGAACATCGGCGATGATGCCGGCGACGGCTTCGGCACGCTCGTGCTCACCGGCCGCGGCCAGCGCCTCCACCGCCATGGACAACGCCTCCTCCCGCCTGCGCGGTGCCGCGACGATCTGGGCGGTGGCCTCGATGTCGGTGGCTATCCGCATGGCCCGCTGCTGCTCGCCGACAACGACCAGCGCCCTGACCGCGGCGGTCAGCGCTCGCAGCTGGCTGGATTCGGTGACACAGCGGGCGGCAGCCTCCGCGGCGGCGGCAACCCGCAGGGCGCGCCGCTGCTCGCCGGCAGCGGCCAGGGCCGTCACCACCGCAGCCAACGCCTCAGCTTGCTGGTAGGGATCAGTGATACCCCGGGCGACGGCCTCGGCCCGCGGCAACCGCCCGGCCGCCACCAGCGCCGTCACCACGGCGGCCAGCGCCCGATGCTGCCCGTACGAGTCCTGGACGATGCTGCGGGCGGTGGCCTCCGCGTCGGCGGCCGTCTGTGCGGCGCGCTGCTGGTCGCCCGCGGCGGCCAGCGCGGTCGACATCTCGGTCAGCGCCTCCGCCCGCTGGCCGGGGTCAGGCAGACTGCGGACGATCGTCTCGGCGTGCAGGCCCTGCCCGGCCGTCGCCAATGCCGACGCCACGGCCTTCAGCGCTGTTGTCCGTTCCTTCGGGTCGGTGAAGGCGCGGGCAATGCTCTCCGCCCGCTTGCCCTGCCCGGCCGTGGCCAGTGCCGCCGCCACGGCCGTCAACGCCTCCGCCCGGACGTAAGGGCTGGTGGCGCTCCGGGCCAGTGACTCGGCTCGGGCTGTCTGCCCGAGGACGGCCCAGACGGCGGGCAGGCCAGCAGGGAGGCCGGCGTTGCGGTCGGCAAGATCATTGCGATGGATCGACAGCCGGGCCAGGGTGCGCAGCCTCGGATCGGCGTCGGTCATCACGAGGTCCTGGGCCGCCGTGATCTCGGCGAGGGCCGCCGCATCACCGCCGGTGTACTCCAGGAGCCGGCTGTGGCGGGCCCGGTCCGTGGCGAGGGCGACCAGACGTTCGGTGTCGGTGGCGGCGGCGATCAGCCGTACATACCCGCGCAGCAGGTACTGCGGGGTGTTCGCGGGCCAGCCCAGCTGCTGGTATCCCGCGGCCCAGGTATGGATCTTGTCTTCGTAGCGGCTCAGCTGGGCGCCGAGCTGCCGGATCGCCGTCTCCCGCAGGGTTTCGTGGGTGAACAGATACAGGCGCTGAGGGTCCACGCTGCTGGGGTCGATCCGGTCGCTGACGGTCCGGCCGAACACGCCGCCGAGCATGTCGTCGAGCTGGTAAGGGGCCAGTCCGGTAAGTTCTTCGAGCTCGTCCAGGGTGAGGCCGCCGCCGCACGCGGTGATGACCCCGAGCACCTCACGGTGCGCCTGGTCGGCTCGCAGCAGCTCGTTCAGCTCACGGGTGGCTCTGGCCTCGATCTTCGCCGCATGCGCGGACACCTCCAGCTCGCGGACGCGGCAGTGGCGCAGCGGATGGTCGTGCGGCACATCGTCGGGCAGCCCTGGAGCCGGCCGGCTGGCGACAAGGATCTTCAGGCCGTCGCCGGGGACCTTCGGCAGCAGCGAGGCGATGCTGGGCAGTCCTGAACCGACCCGGCTGCCGCGGTCCTCGTCGAGCCCGTCGACGACCAGCATCAGCCGGCGTCCGGCGGCCTTCGCCCTGCCGGTCGCCTCCCGGAGCAGGGCACGGCGGTGCGCGTCGCGCGCGGCCGGCGTCAGCGACGCCGGGAGGCTTTCACCGACGATGGCGGCGAGCTGGTCGAGGACGGCGTCGGTGAAGGCGGTGCTGTCGGCCTGCGCGGCGAGGCGCGCGGTGATGAAGAACGCGATGACATCGACGTCGGGCGGCGGGTTGAGCACAAAGGTCGACATCAACGCCGACTTTCCGGCCCACGGCCCGGCCCGCCACCACAGGAACGACTCCTCCCCGGCGCTGAAGGCGCTGAGCTCGGCGAGCTCGACGTCGCGGTCCCGCAGGCCGCCGGGCTCACCGCCGGCGGGGGCGATGTCACGGACCTGCTCGATGTAGCCCGACCGGGTCCACCACGCCGGCCGGTGCGCAGGTACGGCGACCGGCGCGCCGAGCGGGCCCTCCAGCAGTACAAGACCGCCGTCCGGCGGGCTCAGCAGCGACGCCGGCTCGGCGCCGGTGAGCGCTTCGACCCGGACCGCGGTCAGACGGTTGAGGCCTTCCCGCCGGTGATGCTCGGACACCACCCCGACGATGCAGCCGTCGACCCAGACGGCCGCACCCGACATCGCCTCCCATGGCGACACGCTCGGATCCGGGTCTTCGCCCGGCGGGTCGACGGTCAGCTCAAGTGTGCGCGTCTTGAGGTTCGACAAGCCGGCGATGTGCCCCGATGCGTGGCTCGCCTCCCTCAGCCAGCCACCGCCCGCGACCGGGCGCAGCTTCCACCGTGGAAAGCCGACCGTGTGCGCCTGCGTCCGCGGCGCCTGCGGCGACAGCCGCCCGAACCGCACCGCCGACACGGCCGTCCCGTCCACGTCCGCCAGGTGCAGCAACGCCAGGTCCGCCGACGGGTCGAGCCAGGCCACCGTTGCCGGCGTCGACCACTCCGTCTTCTGACCGGCGTCGAACCGCACCGTCACGGCTGCCTGTTCGGCCACCACGTGTGCCGCCGTCAGCACCAGCCGGTCCCGGACCCGATACCCGGACCCGCGCTTCGACGGACCGTCCGAGCCGGCGACGAGGACCTCGGCCACCCGGTGCCCGCTCAGGTCACGCCACCCCGGTGCACCAGCCGCAGTGTCCGGCGCAATCATCCGCTCAGACCGTGGCCGTCCAGCCCACCGACCTCGCCATCGTCCACGGCCGATTCCCTCCCACGTCGACCTGCGCACGCCACAGCGCGCACCGGGGCATCCAACACCATCGTAGAGAGGCTGTTCGCGCGCGGAGCGACCGCCGGCATCCTGATCGCTGGTCGTGCTGGCCCAGTCCGGGTCGGGCGTCTTCACCGACAGCCGGTACGAGTGGCACGAGTTCTGGCCGTACTTCACCCGCGCCTCGATCCTCGACGGCGTCGTGGTGACCCTGCCGCCCACACCCGTGCGGCGGCTGCGGCGGGCCAGCACCGACGCCTGGGCGCGCGACCGGCTCAGCGTCGCGGACTACCTGAAGCTGCTGCCGGACGCGCGGCCGCGCACGGTGCTCGGCCGGCCGGCCGACTGGACCGCCGGCCCGTCGCTGCTGACGAACTCGCCGTGGAAGGCGTCGACGCTGCTGGTCGCATGGGACCGCGCCGACTCCGGCGGGACGGTCGAGGTCACCGTCCTGCGCGCGAGCGCCGTCGCCGGCGACGAGGCCACGCTGACCCGCATCGCCGAGCGGCAGCTGTCCGCGCTGCCCGGCTGGCCCGGCTGAGCGGGCCGGCCGATCGGGAACGGTCAGGCGGCGGGGGCCGTCTCGTACGTCATGAACGTCTGCGTGTCGGCGGCCTCGCTGCGGACCCGGCCGCCGGAGACGCGGCGCAGCCAGGTCGAGATGGCCCGGTCGAGCCGGTACGCCTCGATGTTGTGCCGGCAGATGTCCAGCGAGATGACACCCTCCTGCTCCTCGGCGTGCCGGTACATCGCCTCGATCAGCTTGATGAACACGCCGTGCTCGTGGCCGGGGACGGCGACGAAGCCGCAGTACCAGATCCGGCGGTCGGCGTAGTGCACCGGCCAGCGGCGGGCGAAGTACTCCGGCGAGATGAGCGGCCACGCGTTGAGCTGGTTGGTGTAGGTGGCCAGCCCCAGCAGCACGCCGTCGTCGGAGTAGGCGAGCCACTTCTCGATGCGGCGGTCGCCCATCACGTCGTCGAACTCGCTGCGGTACATGAGGTGGCGCTGCACGGTCAGCGCGTTGAGGTGGCGGAATGCGGTGTCGTACAGCTGCCAGGCCTGCTCGAGCTGTTCGTCGACGAGATCCGAAAGCACGTCGATCTTCATCTGACGCCTCCCCGGGTCACTTTCGGTAAGGACTGTTACACAGACCGTACGCAGCGATCGAGAAGCCGACAATCGGCAAAATCACCGCCATAAGGGAGGCCCGGACCGCGCGCGCAGTACTCCGAGTCCTGTACTCGCCGCAGGTCGCAGCCCATCGACGCATCCACCCGCGTGCACCGCCGCGCGGCACCACCGGCGACGCACCTGGCAACCTGCAACTGGCAAAATCGCTCTACCGATGACGGAGGAGGCCTGATGGCGATCAGCCCGTGCCCGGACTGCGGCGGCCGGCGGGTCGGCGCACCGACGTTCGCCGAGGTGACGCCCGGCCGGCGGGTAAGGCTCGGGACGTACAGCCTGCGGACGGGCGTGACCGCGCTGATCTGCCTCGAGTGCGGCCGGATCACCCATTACATCGCCGAGCTGGAGAAGCTCCGCGCCCAGGTCGAGCAGCACCCGGAGGGCTTCGACCACTGAGGTCCTGACTCACCCGCCGCCCGACCGCCGGGCCAGGCGTTCGCGCTGCGGCACGACCGTGTACTTCGGGTCGCGGGCCGAGGCGAGGCCCGCCTCGAAGATGCCGAAGCGGGTGCAGACCGAGCCCGCGACCAGTGCCGCGCCGGACAGGGCGGCGGCGGTGCGGCTGCGGCCGCCGAACAGGGCGCCGCCGAGCGCGCCGGCGACGGTGAGCGCCTTCGCCGCGCGCAGCAGGGTGCCGGCGCGGCCCTGCCGGTACGTCTCGGCCACGATGCCCATGCCGCGCTCGGCGGCGCCGGACGACACGGTCTCCACGACGGCGCCGAACAGCGCGGCGCGCCGGGCCGGGCCGGCCTCCGCGACCGGGGCGAGCAGCATGCCGAGCCCGCCGGCGGCGGCCGCGGCCGAGCCGATGAACGTGAACGGCAGCTGCCGGTGCGCCTCGTGCCACGCCGGCACCGCCGTGTCGGCCAGCAGCACGCCCGTGTACGCGGCGACGGCGGGGCCGGTGAGCGCGGCGCCGGCGGTGGCGGCCCGGCCGAGCCGCGGGAACCAGCCGGTGACCGCGGACGCCGCGGCGGCGCCGGCGAGCGGGCCGTACGTGGCGAGGATCCACGAGCCGACGCTCATCGGCGAGGTCGGCTTCACGGTGCGCAGCATGTTCGCGAACCGGGCCGGCCGGCCGAGGTCCTTGACGAGCGCGGCGGCGGACCCGCCGATCGCCGCCAGGGCCGCGACCTTGCCCACCTTGGCCAGGACGGGCCGGCCGGTGAGCTCGGCGCCGCCGGCGATGACCGAGGACGCGCCGGCGAGGCCGCCGAGGAAGAGGTACCCGGCGATGTTCAGCGGCTCCCAGCGGGGCGGGTTGATGACCGGTTCGCCGTAGTACGAGCGGAACGTCGGCCGGGGCACCATCGAGCGCTCCCCTGAGCGGCGGCCACGACCGCCACCGCGGCGCGGCGGGCCGGACGGGCTCAGGTCCGACACCGCCTCCCGGGCGGACCGCTCCCCCACGAGCCCGTCCCGGGTCATCTCCTCACCGCTCACCGCGATCTCCCCGGCTGGAAGGGCCGGCGGCCCAGGAAGCCGGCCGCGACCCCGGCGAGCAGCGTGAGGGCGGCCAGGCCGGCGGTGCGCCACATGGCCGGCAGGTCCCGGGTGGTGACCACCGGGTCCGGTGGCAGGCCGTAGGTCTCCGGCTCGTCGAGCAGCAGGAAGAACGCGCCGTCGCCGCCGACGCCGTCATCCGGGTCGGCGCCGTACAGGCGGGCCTCGCCGACGCCGGCACCGTGCAGCTGGGTGACCCGCCGGGCGGCCCGCTCCCGCAGCTCGTCGAGCGGGCCGAACTGGATGGACTCGGTCGGGCAGGCCTTCGCGCAGGCGGGCTCCTGGCCGTTGCCGAGCCGGTCGTAGCACATGGTGCACTTCCACGCCCGGCCGTCGCCCTCACGCTGGTCGATGACGCCGTACGGGCAGGCCGGCACGCAGTAGCCGCAGCCGTTGCACACGTCGGGCTGCACCACGACGGTGCCGAACTCGGTGCGCAACAGCGCGCCGGTCGGGCACACGTCCAGGCAGGCCGCGTTCGTGCAGTGCTTGCACACGTCGGAGGCCATCAGCCAGCGCACCCCGGCGTCCGTGCCGATGCCGGTGCCGGAGCCGGTGCTGACGGACTGCTCGATGAACGCGACGTGCCGCCACGTGTCGGCGCTGAGCCCGACGCTGTTGTCGAACGACATGCCGGTGAGCCGCTGCCCGTCCTCCGGCACCGCGTTCCACTCCTTGCACGCCACCTCGCACGCCTTGCAGCCGATACAGATCGACGTGTCGGTGAAGAACCCCATCCGCGGTGGATGGTCGGTGTAGCCGGTGTCGCCGGCCGCGTCCTGCGAGCCGATGAACGGCGCGCCGACCGGCAGCCGTGCCCCGGCGATCAGCTGTGGTGCCATGTCAGCGCTCCTGTCCGGGGTGCTCCTGCACGCCGGCCCGCCGCCGGTGCCTGCGCACGAACTCCGGCAGCGCCGGCCCCCGGGGCCGCCGGCCGGGCAGGATGTCCGCGGTCCACGCCTTGACCTCCTGGATGTGGGTGTTGGCGTCCAGCGCGAACGCCGACAGCTCGTTCGCGGAGTCGCCGGTGCTGTAGCCGTTGCGGCCCCAGTGGTACGGCATCCCGATCTGGTGCACGGTGCGGCCCTGCATGGTCAGCGGGGTCATCCGCTCGGTCACCAGGACCCTGGCCTCGATGGCGTTGCGGGCGGTGACGATCGTGGCCCAGCCCAGGTGCGTCAGGCCCCGCTCGGCGGCCAGCTCCGGCGACACCTCGCAGAAGAACTCCGGCTGCAGCTCCGCCAGGTACGGCACCCAGCGGCTCATCCCGCCCGCCGTGAAGTGCTCGGTCAGCCGGTACGTGGTGATGACGTACGGGTACCCGCCCCCGCCCGGCGGCGCGTACAGGTTGTCCGGGTGGGTGGTGTGCAGCTCACGGACCGGGTTCGCCCGGCGCTTCGGGTACAGCAGGTTCGGCAGCGGCGACTCCTGCGGCTCGTAGTGCGCCGGCAGCGGCCCGTCGACGAGCCCGGCCGGGGCGTACAGCCAGCCCTTGCCGTCGGACTGCATGATGAACGGGTCGATGCCGGAGATCGCCGCGACGCCGGTCGCGCCCTCGGGCGGGCGGTAGTGCGGGGAGCGGGTCGCCGGGAAGTCCACGACGTCGTGGCCGTCCCACCGCCCGGCCTCCTCGTCCCACCAGACGAGCGCCTTGCGTTCGCTCCACGGCCGGCCGTCCGGGTCCGCGGACGCCCGGCTGTAGATGGTGCGCCGGTTCGCCGGCCACGCCCAGCCCCACTCGGCGCCGGTCCAGTTCTGCTCCCGCCACGGCCTGCGCCGCGCCGCCTGGTTGACCCCGTCCCGGTACACGCCGCAGTAGATCCAGCAACCGCAGGCGGTCGAGCCGTCCTCGCGCAGGTCCTCGTACGACGACAGTGGCGTGCCGCCGGCATCCCAGCCGTTGATCTCGGCGAGGACCGCCTCCGCGGACGGCTCCGCCTGGGCGCCCTGCGTCGGGTAGTCCCAGGTGAGCTCGAGCAATGGTCGGTCACGCTCGTCGGTGGAGCCGGCCAGCTTCTCCCGCAGCAGCCGGCCGAGGTGGTAGTAGAACCACAGGTCGCTGCGGGCCTCACCGGACGGTTCGACGGCGGCGTGGTGCCACTGCAGCATCCGGTTGGTGTTGGTGAAACTGCCGGACTTCTCGGTGTGCGCGGCCGCGGGGAAGAAGAAGACCTCGGTGGCGATGTCCTCGGTGCGCAGCTCGCCGGTCTCGATCTCCGGGCCGTCCTTCCACCAGGTGGCGCTCTCGATGAGGTTGAAGTCGCGCACCACCAGCCACTCCAGGCTCGCCATGCCGAGCCGCTGCAGCTTGGCGTTGGCGGAGCCGACGGCCGGGTTCTCCCCGACGAGGAAGTAGCCCTTGCAGTCCCCGGCGCGCTGGGCGAGCACGGTGTCGTAGGTGCTGTGGCTGCCGCTGATGCGTGGCAGGTAGTCGAAGGCGTAGTCGTTGCCGGCGGTGGCGTTCGCGCCCCACCACGCCTTGAGCAGGCTCACCGTGTACGCGCGCATGTTCGACCAGTAGCCCTTGGACGCGGCGTCGGCGGCGATGAACGAGTCCAGGTCGCTGTGCACGTCGGTGTGCGGCATCGGGATGTACCCGGGCAGCAGGTCGAACAGGGTCGGGATGTCGCTGGAGCCCTGGATGCTGGCGTGCCCGCGCAGGGCGAGGATGCCGCCGCCGGGCCGGCCGATGTTGCCCAGCAGCAGCTGCAGGATGGCGGCGGTGCGGATGTACTGGGTGCCGACGGTGTGCTGGGTCCAGCCGACCGCGTAGCAGAACGCGGTGGTGCGCTCCCGGCCCGAGTTCGCCGCGATCAGCTCGCAGACCTCGAGGAACGCGTCCTGCGGCACGCCGCAGACCTGCTCGACCATCTCCGGGGTGTACCGGCTGAAGTGGCGCTTGAGGATCTGGAACACCGAGCGCGGGTGCCGCAG
This sequence comes from Dactylosporangium aurantiacum, assembly GCF_000716715.1. Classification (GTDB taxonomy): domain Bacteria; phylum Actinomycetota; class Actinomycetes; order Mycobacteriales; family Micromonosporaceae; genus Dactylosporangium; species Dactylosporangium aurantiacum. The sequence goes on from NZ_JNYJ01000047.1 coordinate 73,416, forward strand.
CGTCTCGTCGGTGGGTGGCTGCCCGTGCAGCGCCGGGCCGCCGAAGCCGTGGCTCTCCGGATGCGCGGAGCGGGCCACGTCCGGGTTGTCCTTGGCCACGTCGCCGGACGGGGTGCCGCGCTCGCCGGCGGCGGCGCCGACCCGCACGCCCTCGTACGTCCAGCTGCTCGGGTCGTAGTGCCGGGTCTGCGGGTTCAGGCCGGAGAAGACCCCGTCGAGGTCCTCGGTGTCCGCGAACTCCTCGCTGACCAGGGTGGCGGCGTTGGTGTAGTTGACGACGTACTCGCGGAAGTAGCGCTCGTGCTCGATGACGTACCGGATGATGCCGCCGAGGAACGCGATGTCGCTGCCGGCCCGGATCGGCAGGTAGACGTCGGCGAGCGCGCTGGTGCGGCTGAAGCGCGGGTCGACGTGCACGACCTTCGCGCCGCGCGCCTTCGCCTCCATCACCCACTGGAACCCGACCGGGTGCGCCTCGGCGAAGTTGGAGCCCTCGATGACGATGCAGTCGGCGTGCTGCAGGTCCTGCAGGTACGTGGTGCCGCCGCCGCGGCCGAACGACGTGCCGAGCCCGGCGACGGTGGAGCTGTGGCAGACCCGGGCCTGGTTCTCGATCTGCACCACGCCCAGGGCCGTGAACAGCTTCTTGATGAGGTAGTTCTCCTCGTTGTCCAGCGTCGCCCCGCCGAGGCTGGCGATGCCGAGGGTGCGCCGGGTGCGCTTGCCGTCCGACTCCCACTGCCACGTCTCGGCCCGGGTCCGCAGCACGCGGTCGGCCACCATCTCCAGGGCCGTGTCGAGGTCGAGGCGCTCCCAGTCGGTGCCGTGCGGGCGGCGGTACAGCACCTGGTGCAGCCGCCCGTCGCCGGTGGTCAGCTGCAGGCTGGCGGAGCCTTTCGGGCACAGCCGCCCCCGGCTGACCGGCGAGTCGGGGTCACCCTCGATCTGGACGACCTGCCGGTCCCGCACGTAGACGTTCTGGCCGCAGCCGACGGCGCAGAACGGGCAGACGGACTTGACCACCGCGTCGGCGGTGCCGGTCCGCGGCCGCAGCCCGTCGGTGTGCCGGGACCGCACCGCGGCGCCGCGGCCCAGCCGGTCGGGGCCGGTCAGCTGCCGGTACACGGGCCAGGACCCGATCCAGCGGCGAACACCCATGTGGCTATCTCCCGTCGGCGGGTGGCTGGCGCAGCTCGCCGGCCCGCCGGCGGATCCACGCGTGGACCGTCGGGTCCGCGGTGGGGTTCGCCGCCGGCGGGTTGGTCAGCTGCTGGGAGCTGGTGAGCAGGATGCCGGGGCGGTCGGCGTCGACGTCGGCGGCGGTGCCGCTGCCGTCGGCGGGCCGGCCGGTGGCCGTCAGGTACGCCTGCCCGGCCGGGACGCCCAGCTCGGCGCCGGCCCGCGGGTAGTCGTAGCCGCGCGCGAGCAACGCGAGCACCTGCTGCCGGGTCGCCATCGCACTCCTGTCCCTCGATGCAAACGCCATCGCTACCCAGCCGCCAGGGGTTCAACCAATTCCCCGGCGGTGCATGGCCTCACCCGCGGTGGGTAGTCCCGGTGCATGACCGACGACACCACCGGCACGGACGCCGGCGACGACCGGCTCGAGGCGTTCTCCGAGGACGCGTCACCCGACGCCGACTTCGCCGACGAGCACAGCGACACGACCTTCGCCGACCAGGTGCCCGGCGGCCAGGAGGGCGCCGAGGAACCGGAGAGCCCCGACGGCCGGGCCGGCATGGACTGACCCCCCGGCCGGCGGTGCTGTTTGCCGGGGTACCGCCCGGGTAGCCGGTGCACATCGACGACAGCAGGAGGCACCCCATGCCCGAGCAGGACGAGGACCAGCAGACCGCGTACGGCGCCGACCAGGACCGCGAGGGCACCGCCACCGGCGGCTACGACGGCGACGCCGGCGCCGACCGCAACCCGGACGACTTCGGCCCCGAGGCCGTCAGCGGCACCGACGTCAACCCCGACACCGGCCTCGAGCGCGGCGCCGTCGACAACTCGCCGCGCCGGTGACCGTCACCGGCAGCTACGGGTTCACGGCGCCGCCCGAGGTCGTCTTCGGCTCCCTCACCGACCCGGACCGGGTGGCCCGCTGGCTGCCGTCCGGGGTGACCGCCGACCGCGCCGGGCCCGACCGGTACCGCGTCCGCGCCGGCGGCACCGTCGTGGTCTGCGAGGTCGCGACGGTGCCGGACGACCTGCGGCTGGAGTGGCGGCTCGCCGACCGGCCCGGCGTGCACGGCACCGTCCGCGCCGAGGACGGCCCGTCCGGCGGCGCCCAGGTGCACGTCACGGTCGACACGCCGGACGCCGGGCCGGACCGGGTGCGGGCCCTCGTCGGCGACGCGATGCGGCGCCTGCAGCTCGACGTCGACGACAACTTCAACGCCGGCTGAACCACCCCGGCCGCTTGACCGGCGTCGCTAACCTCCCGTGGCAGTGGCCGCCCCCGCGGCCGGGACACGGGAGGAACGTACATGCGTCGAGTGGCGGCGGCCGTGGTGGCGGCGACGACGCTGACGTCGGCCGGGTGCACGCTGAGCACGGCCCCGCACCCCACCACCGGCGTCGAGGGGGTCATGAAGGCCTTCCAGGCGTGGACCAGGGCACTGGCCGGCGGCAAGGGCGGGCGCGCCTGCGCGATGATGATCGACACCGCCGCCCGCGACTTCACCGCCCTGCTGGGCGCCGCCTCCTGCCCTGAGGCCGTCACGGCGCTGCACGGGCAGCTCACCGCCGACCAGCGCAAGGCGCTCGCCACGGCGGAGATCGACCGGGCGAAGGTGGACTTCGACTCCGACGACGCGGCCCAGTTCTGGTACAGCGACGTGCGGACCGGCAAGGGGCCGTTCGTGCTGCTGCCCGGGCGGGACTGGAACGTGACCGTCTTCTGCTGGTGCGACGACACCTGGAAGGTGCAGTACCCGGCCGAGCACCGGCAGCGCCCCACCGTCAGCCCGTGAGCCGCACCGCCCGGCGGGTCAGGCGCATCCGCTGAGGCCGCCGAGCACGCCGTTGCGGAAGGCGCCGATGCGGTCGAAGGCGCTGGCCTCGCCGCTGCCGCCGGCACGGCCGAAGACCAGCAGCGCGGCGACGGCCTCGTCCAGGTCGCCCGGCGACAGCCGCAGCCCGTCCCCGGCGCCGCGGTGCAGCAGGTCGTTGCCCCACGAACCGGCGAGGCAGTCGACGGTCAGCTGACCCGCGCGGCCGTCGGCGGACTGGCCGCGGCGCGCCTGGGCGGCCCTGGCGAACAGGTCGCCCAGCAGCATGCCGACGGCGTTGTCGCCGATGTGCTGGTACAGCTGCGGACCGAGCTGCCGGTTGTCGAAGGCGACGAAGTCGCCGCTGGGGCAGTAGAAGGCGGCGCCGGTGGCCTCGGTGCCCGGCGGCTGCCGGTCCGCGCAGTCCGGCGCGTCGGCCGGGTCGTAGGGCACGACCTTCAACGGTTTCCACGCCGCGCCGCCGGCCAGCCGCGGGTACGCGCGCTGCCAGTACTCCTGCGCGTCGCCGGCGAGCTCGGTCACGGCCTGCCCGTACGGCAGGTCACCGCCGCTGGCCGCCTCGTCGGCGGAGCTGAACGGGATCTCGGTGACGGGCAGGTTGTCGGCGCGGTACGACGCGCACCGGGCCGGCTCCTGCTCGACGCCCTCCTGCAGCGCGCGGACCCGGTCGAAGGCGTTGCCGTGCGCCTGCGGGGCCTGCGCCGACACGCCGGGCTGGTCACGCAGCGACAGCAGGCCGGCGACGGTGCTGTCCAGCTGCTCGGCGCGGACCCCGGCGAAGGCCTTGGAATGCCCGGCGGTGACGTCGGCGATCCAGCTGCCGGCGAAGCAGTCGGCCTGCTGCTCCAGCACGATCGTCGGCTGCTCGGCCTGGCCGAGGCGCAGCTGGATCGCGTGGCCGTACTCGTGCGCGACCACCACCGCGACCAGCAGCGGCCCGTAGTCGGCGCCGAGCTGCGGGATCAGCGTCTGCGCGTCCCAGGCGATGAAGTCGCCCGCCGAACAGTAGAAGGCATTGGGCTGGTACTGCCACCGCTCCGGCCCGCACCGCGGTGGCGGGTCCTGCTCGGTGTACGGGTGGTAGCCGCCGGACACCGGCTCGAACGGCTTGCCGCCGGACAGTGCGGGGTAGGCGCCGCTCCAGTAGCGCTCGACGTCGGTGATGGCGTCGCGGACGACCCTGTTCGCCTCGTCTGCCGAGAGCGCCTCACCCCCGCCGATGGCGGCGCCACGCCCGTTCACCTTGGGGCCGGCGCCGACCGCGCAGCCGGCGCCCACGACGAGGGCCAGGGCGGCGGTCACGATCCAGCCGAGCCGTGCGTTGGCGTGCATCCGTCCACAACCCCTCAGCAGTGTGCCTTCACAGGGTTCGATATCCCGGGCGCCCACCGGCAAAACCTTTCGGGTCCGTACGCATCCTCCCACATCGACATGGCTTTCGGTAACCTGCCGGTCACCAGACGTGGGCATGGGAGGTTGGGGTGACCGACGGCCACCGTGACGGCGCCGGCGTGCCGGACCCGGCGCGCATCGTCGACCGTGCCCAGTTCGCCGGCGCGCTCACCGCGCAGCGCGAGCGGGCCGGGCTGACCGTGCGCCAGGTCGCGGCGCAGGCCGGGGCGCGGCACTCGGTGAGCACCGTCGGCGACTGGTTCTCCGGCCGGGGGCTGCCGTCGCTGTCCTCGCAGCCGCTGCTGGTGCGCGTCCTGGAGGTCTGCGCCGTGCCGTCGGACGCGGTCGAGGCGTGGCTGGCGGCCTGGCGGCGGGTGCGGCGGCGGCCGGCGGCCGCGGAGCCCGGCGAGGAACCGTACCGGGGGCTGGCCAGCTTCGAGCCGGGTGACGCGCGGTGGTTCTTCGGCCGGGACCGGCTGACCGCGCGGCTGCGCCGGGAGGTCGAGTCGCTGCGGGCCGGCGGCGGCGGGCTGCTGCTGCTCGTCGGCGCGTCCGGCTCCGGCAAGTCCTCGCTGCTGCGCGCCGGCCTCGTGGCGAGCCTGCGGTCCCGGCCCGCCGGCCCGGACCCCGCCGATCCCGCGGCCCCGGACGGCGGGTCCGCAACCGGCGGTCCCGCCCCCGGCGGCGATGCGGCGGCCGGCGCGGCGCCGTCCTGGGTCGTCGAGGTCATGACGCCCGGCGCCGATCCCCTCGCGGAGCTGGCGCGGAGGGCCGCCACCGTGGCCGCGGCGCCGGGCCCCGCGCTGCTCGTCGTGGACCAGGCCGAGGAGCTGTTCACCCTCGCCGCCGACCACGCCGCCGCCGTCGTCGGCGAGCTGGCGCGGCTGTGCGCGGCGCCGACCGGTGCCGTCGTGGTGGTCGCGCTGCGCGCCGACTTCTACGCCCAGGCGCTGCGCCACCCCCTGCTGCTGCGGGCCGCGCAGCGGTGCCAGTTCACGGTCGGGCCGATGACCCGCGACGAGCTGCGCTCCGTGATCGTCGGCCCCGCCGACCGCGCCGGGACCGAGGTCGAGCCGGGCCTGGTCGAGCTGCTGCTGGCCGACGTCGCCGGGCTCGGCGACGGCGACGACCCGGCCGAGACCGCCGCGCTGCCGCTGCTGTCCCACGCCCTGTCCGCGATGTGGCGGCACGACGAGGGCCGGCGCATGACGCACGCGGCGTACCGGCAGGTCGGCGGCGTGCGCGGGGCCGTCGCGGCCACCGCGAGCGCCGTCTACGACGGGCTGGGGCCGGCCCAGCAGGAGGTGGCCCGCCGGCTGCTGACCGGGCTCGTGCACCTCGGCGAGGACACCGTGGACACCCGCCGCGTCGTGCCGACCGCCGCGCTGCTCGCCGAGTGCGCCACCGACGCCGACGCCGCCGAGGCGGTCCTGGAACGGTTCGTGCAGCACCGTCTGGTCACCGCCGAGGCCGACACCGTCCAGCTCAGCCACGAGGCGCTGCTGTCGGCGTGGCCCCGGCTGCGCGGCTGGCTGCGCGCCGACCGGGCCGGGCTGCTGATCCGCCAGCAGCTGACCACGGCCGCCGCCGCCTGGCAGGCCGACGGGCACGACCCGAACGCGCTGTACCGCGGCACCCGCCTCGCCGCGGCGCAGGGCTGGGCCGCGGAGCACCCGGCGCTGCTGTCACCGCCGCTGCGGGAGTTCCTGCGGGTCAGCACCCGGCACGCGCGGCGGCGCACCCGCCGGCTGCAGCAGACGCTCGCCGCGCTCAGCGCCCTGACCGTGGTCATGCTGCTGCTGGCCGGCTACGCGTTCCAGCAGCGCGCCGCCGCCGACACCCAGCGGCAGGCGGCGGTCGCCCAGCGCAACGCGGCGCTGTCCCGCATGATCGCCGGCCGGGCCGACTGGCTGCGCGGCCGGGACACGACGCTGTCCCGGCAGCTGGCGCTGGCCGCGTACCGGGTCGCACCCACGGTCGAGGCCCGTTCCAGCCTGCTGGACGCGGCGGCCACGCTGAGCGCGACCCGGCTGCCGGCGTTCAGCCGGCCGGCCCAGGCGGTCGTGGTGCTGCCCGGCCGGCAGCTGCTCGCCGCGGCCGGCACCGACCACACGGTGCGCCTGTGGTCGACCGCCACGGCGACCCCGAGCGCGACCGCGACCCTGACCGGGCCGGCCGACGCCCTGTACGCGCTCGCCGCCAGCCCCGACGGGCGCCTCCTCGCCGCCGCCGGGGCGGACGACCAGGTGTTCCTGTGGCGGCTGGACGACCCGGCCCGGCCGGAGCCGCTGCCGCCCGTGCCGGGCCCGGCGGGCACCGTGTACGCCCTCGCGTTCAGCCCCGACGGGCACACCCTGGTCGCCGGCAGCGCCGAACACGTCGTGCACCGCTGGCGGGTCACCGGCGGCACCGCCGCGCCGCTGCCACCCCTGGCCGGGGCGGACGGCGTGCAGGCACTCGCCTTCGGCCCGGACGGACGGGTCCTGGCCGCCGGCGGCGCCGACCGGCTCGTGCACCTGTGGGACCTGGCCGCCGCGCCGGGATCGGAGCACGTCGCGGCGCTGCCCGGGCACACCGGCAAGGTGCTCGGCGTGGCGTTCAGCGCCGACGGGCGGCTGCTGGCCAGCGGCAGCAGCGACCAGACCGTCCGGCTGTGGGACGTCACCGACCCGCGCCGGGCCACGCCGCGCGGCGTGCCGCTGACCGGCCCCACCAGCTGGGTGAACGCGGTGACGTTCAGCCCGGACGCGGCCGTGCTCGTGGCCGGCTCGTCGGACAGGACGGTGCTGCTGTACGACGTCGGCAGCGGCCGCGTCCTGCAGACCCTGCCGCACCCCGCGCCGGTCACCGCCGTCGCGCTCACGCCCGACGGGCACACCCTCGTCAGCAGCAGCACCGACGGGTATGTCCGCGTCTGGCCGCTGCCGGGCCCGCTGCTGACCGGCCCGACCGGTGGGGTGTTCGCCACCGCGTTCAGCCCCGACGGGGCGACGATCGCCGTGGCCAGCAGGGACGAGACGATCCGGCTGTGGCACCCGCACGGGCCGCCGGGCCCGATGCTGCGCCGCCCCGAGGGTGGGTACGCCGGCACCGCCGCGTTCAGCCCGGACGGGCGGTTGCTCGCCGCCGGTACCAGAGCCGGTGACGTCGACCTCTGGGACGTCCACGAACCCGACCGGCCGGTCCGGCTGGCCCCGGCGCTGAGCGGCGCGCAGGCCCTGGTCGAGGCGGTCGCCTTCGCCGCCGACGGTGCCCTGCTGGCGGTCGGCGGCGACGACGGCAACCTGTACCTGTGGGACGTCGCCACCCCGCGGCGACCCGCCCTGCTGGCCACCGTGCCCGGCACCGGCGCGATCATCCTGTCGCTGACGTTCCACCCGCACGCGCCGGTCCTCGCCGCCACCGACACCGACGGCTCGGTGCGCCTGATCGACGTGCGCGACCCGGCCCGGCCGGCGCCGCTGAGCACCGTCGGCGGGTTCGCCGGCTACGCCTACAGCGCCGCGTTCAGCCCCGACGGGCGGCTGCTCGCCGTGGGCGGCGGGGACAAGACCGTGCAGCTGTGGACGGTCGCCGATCCCGCGCATCCGGTACGGTTCCCCGCCCCGCTGCTCGGCCCGACCAGCTACGTGTACTGGGTGACGTTCGACCCCACCGGCGGCACCCTCGCCACGGCGTCGACGGACGGCACCGTCTGGCTGTGGGACGTCACCACCCCCGCCCGCGCCACGGTCGTCGCCACCCTCGGCCGCGCCGACCCGGCCTACTACACGGCCGTCTTCAGCCCCGACGGCGCGGTCCTGGCCGCCGGCAGCGACGACGGCACCACCCGCCTCTGGGGCACCGACCCAGCCCGCGCCGCGGCCGAGGTCTGCCGCACCGCCGGCGTGGGCATCAGCCGCGCCGAGTGGGACCAGTACGTCCCGGGCGCGCCGTACAGCCCGCCCTGCTGAGCCGCGGGCTCGTTCCCGGGAAGGCCGTCCGGAGTTGTCCGGACCGGGTCGTGCGCTCTTCCGCCGGGCGGCCTTCACCGGGTTCGCTCGACGTACGGCACCCGGCCGCCCGTCGTGACCCGACCGCGGCCCCGGTCCACGCCGTTCCGCCACCGAACAGGGGGTCGCACATGGCACACCGCGTATGCCGCTCGTCGGTGGCGGCACGAGCGGCTGGGCGGGCCGCAGCGGCTCCGGCCACCCGCAGAACTTCTCCCGGCTCACCGTCGTTGCACCGGGTGAGCGAAGCGACCACGCGCCGGGTCTGCTCCTGGCCGGCCCGCCGGGGGTGACCGCGAAAGCTTTGCTCGTAGGAGGGGGAGGACGGCGCCGCGCCGATCATGGCCGCGGCGCCGTCTTCGTGGTGCCGGTGCACGGTCGGGGCGGCGCGCGGTCGGGGCGGCGCGACGGACAGCCGGGCCGGCGGCCGGGTCCAGCGGCTCAGACGGAGCTGGTCAGGTGCCGCTGGGCGGCGAGCAGGCGGGTCATGCCCTCGGCCGGCATGGGGCGGGCCAGGTGGTAGCCCTGGCCGACGGAGTAGCCGAGCTCGACCAGGCGGTCGGCCTGCGCCTGGTTCTCGATGCCCTCGGCGATGGTGTCCAGGCCGAGGGCGAGCGCGAGCTGGACGACCGCCCGGGCGACCGCCTGGCCGGCGTCGGCCTCGGGCAGGCCCGGCGGGTCGAGCTCGATGCCGTCGACGAACGATTTGTCCAGTTTGATGATGGCCGCCGGGAAGGAGCGCAGCAGGCTCAGGGACGACTCGCCGGTACCGAAGTCGTCCAGGGCGAGCCGCACGCCGAGCTCGTGCAGCTGGTACAGGGCGCGCGACACCTGCTGGCCGCGCAGCACCGCCGACTCGGTCAGCTCCAGCACCAGCCGGTCGGCGGGCAGGCCGGAGTCGGCGAGGGCGGCCCGGACGTCGGCGACGAAGTCGGGGTCGTGCAGCTGGCGGACGGAGACGTTGGGGCCGACCTTCTGCAGGGCGTCGGGGCCGAACTCGGCGAGCCACCGCGCCATCTGCCGGCACGCCTCGCGCAGCACCCAGCGGCCCAGCGGCACGATGAGGCCGGTGCTCTCCGCGGCGGGGATGAACTCGGCGGGCGGGATCATGCCGCGGGTCGGGTGCTCCCAGCGGGCGAGGGCCTCGACGCCGACGATGCGGCCGGTGCGCAGGGCCACGATCGGCTGGTAGTGCACGGTGAACTCGCCGGCGTCCAGGGCGCGGCGCAGCTCACCGCCGAGCTGGGCGTGGCTGGCGACGGGGCGGGCCATGCCGTCGTGGTAGCGGACCCAGTTGGCCTTGCCGCGTTGCTTGGCGGCGTACATGGCGACGTCGGCGTCGCGCAGCAGCCGGTCCAGCGGGGTGCCGGCGGGGGCGGTCGCGATGCCGATGCTGGCGTGCGCGAGCAGCCGGTGCTCGCTGAGCGGGCCGGCGAACGCGTCCAGGATGCGCTGCGCGACGGTCTCGCCGAGCGTGGTCGCGCCGGTCACCAGCACGGCGAACTCGTCGCCGCCGAGGCGGACCGGCAGGCCGTCGGCGCCGCTCTGCGCGCGCAGCACGTCGGCGACGGCGATGAGCAGGTGGTCGCCGACCTCGTGGCCGAGCGAGTCGTTGATCGTCTTGAAGTCGTCGAGGTCGACCAGCAGGACCGTGGCGTCGCCGTCGGCCAGCCGCGCGGCGAGCCGCTGGCGGAACAGCGCGCGGTTCGCCAGGCCGGTCAGGCCGTCGTGGGTGGCGTCGTGCTCCAGCCGCCGCTGGGTGAGCCGCTTCTCGGCCAGCAGCCGGGCGTTCTCCCGGAAGGCGACGAACTGCCGCACCGTCACCAGGCCGGTCACCAGGACCGACGCCACGATCACGAGCTGGTCGGCGGGGGTGAGCACGCCCGGGATGACCGCGATGAGCGGCACGTCGACGGCGGCGACGGCGAGGTACGGCAGCCACGTACCGGCCCGCGCGGGACGGACGGCGGCGGGCCGCCACTGCCGGCGCACGGCCAGCGCCCCGAGCGCCGGGGCGACCGGCATGACCACGGCCTGCGCCGGCACGGTGCCCGGGTCGCCGCCGAGGACCAGCAGCAGCGCGACCGCGGCGCCGACGAGGCCGCTGAAGCCGATCAGCCGCAGCGCGGACCGGTCGATCGGGCCGCCCCGGATGTAGGTGACCTTCGTGATGCCGCCGACGGCGAGCGCGAACGACATGCCGAGCAGCACGACCGTCTGGGTGCTCCACAGGTCGGAGGCCGCGATCATCGGGGCGAGGCCGAAGTGGAACAGGATCGTGCCGCACCCGAGGAACGCGATCGCCCGGTCCAGCCACTGCCGCCAGCGCTCCCCCACGCCGGCGATGCCGAGCGGCGCCCGCGCCATCGCCCACATCGCGGCGAGAAACCCGACGCCGGCTGTCACCGCGACCGCCATGGGCATCGGCGGCACCACCGACGTGTCCCGGAAGCCCTGCACGGCCAGCCCGGCGTAGCCGCCGCCGACGCAGCCGTACGTGACCAGCATGAGCCGCCAGAACCGCCGGGCCGGGCCGGTGAGCGGGGCGCGCCGCAGCAGGTCGAGCACGGCCGCGGCGGCGACCGCGCAGCCGAGCGGGAACGCCAGGTACGCCACCGCGAACGGCCCGACGCCGGTGGCCAGCCACCCGGCGTACCACAGCCCACCAGCGACCGGGATGCCGAAGGTGGCCACGACGTGGCGCAGCGGGGCGCGGTGGTCGACGGTCACGACGTCCACCATCGGCCGCGGCCCCGGCGCCATGAACCGATGCCCTCGCCGCGACCGTCCTGCCACGCAACCGCAACCCGCGTGCGGAGCCGGGGTTAGCTGCGCCCGATGACCCACTGCCCGACGGTGTCGCGCACCACCGTCGAGTCCTGCAGCACGGCGACCCCGTCCAGGGCGTCGCTCAGGGCGTCCTCGAGCCGGCGCTCCGCGTCCGGGTCGACCTGGACGTGTCCGGGCGGGGCCGCGCCCACCGCGACGGGGACCGCGCCGAGGCACGCCACGGCCCGCACGAGGTCGGTCTTGGCGGTGCCGGCCAGCACGATGAACCGGCCGACCGGCACCATCATGGCCCCGGCCACGCCCTGCACGACCCGGCCCGCGACCAGCATCGCCAGCGACGTGCTCAGCCCGCACAGCACGGAGGCGCCGACGAAGCCGGCGACCGCGAGCAGGAACACCCGGCGGCCGCCGAACCGGGCGCCGAGCCAGCCGCTGACCGGGATGAGCGCGGCCACGGTGACCAGGTACGCGGTCAGCGCCAGCCCGGCCTCCCCCGGCCGCGACCAGCCCGCCGCGTCCCGCCCGGCGACCGTCATGCAAGGCGCTCGTCGATGACGCTCAGGGTGCCCTCCACTCGCGGCCTGATCGCCCTCATTCTGCCCCGGGACGGCCGGGCGGGCCGTGACGGACACCACGCGCACCGCCGCCCGGCCTCGGGCCGGGCGGCGGAGGGCCGGTGGCCAGGCCGTCAGGCGGTCAGGCGGTCAGGCGGCGAGCTTGCCGGCGATCGCGACGACGCGGGCGGCCATGTGGTCGAGCGCGGCGAGCTGGGCGTCGCCCAGCGGGGCGTCGTTGCCGCCGCCGGTGACGTGCGAGACGCCGTACGGGTTGCCGTCGGTGAACTTCAGCGGGTCGGTGTACCCGGGGGCGACGACCACGCCGCCGAAGTGGTGGATGGTGTTGTACAGGGCGAGCAGCGTCGACTCCTGGCCGCCGTGCGCGGTCATCGAGGCGGTGAACCCGGCGTACACCTTGTCGGCGAGCAGGCCCTGGGACCACTGCGGGCCGAGCGTGTCGAGGAACTGCTTGAGCTGGCTGGAGATGTTGCCGTAGCGGGTCGGCGAGCCGAACAGCACGGCGTTCGCCCACACCACGTCGTCCGCGGTGGCCCGCGGCTCGTCCTTGGTGCGGTCGAAGTGCTGGCTCCAGGCCGCGTTGGAGGCGATCGCCTCGGCGGGCGCCAGCTCGTCGACCTGGCGCAGGCGGACCTCGGCGCCGGCCTTCTCCCCCGCCGCGGCGAGGCGTTCGGCCATGGCGTGCACTGTCCCGGTCGAGGAGTAGTAGATGACGGCGAGCTTGACCTGGGTCATCGGTGTTCCCTTCGACGTTCACGCTGTCCGCGCCACCGACGGGCGGCACCTGATCCCTCTACGCACACCGCCGGGTGGCTAAACAACCGGTTCTGCGGGCGGTGGCCGACACGCCGGGCCGGCGGCCGGTTGACCGGCCCACCGGCGGGTAGATCACCCCTACGGGTGCGGCGGTCCCCCTGGCCCCGCTCCTGACACCCGGCTGCCCCCAGGTCACGCCGCGGGCGGGTGCCGCCGCACCGACCCGATGCGAGGGATGGCAGCACATGAGGATCTGGCCGGGATCACGGTATCCACTCGGTGCCGCATACGACGGCGGCGGCACGAACTTCGCGGTGTTCTCCGAGGTCGCCCAGCGGGTGCAGCTGTGCCTGTTCGACGAGGCCGGCACGGAGACCCGGATCGACCTGCCCGAGCGGGAGGCGTTCGTCTGGCACGGCTACCTGCCCAGGGTCGTGCCGGGCCAGCGGTACGGCTACCGGGTGCACGGCCCGTACGAGCCCACGGCAGGGCTGCGGTGCAACCCGAACAAGCTGCTGCTGGACCCGTACGCCAAGGCGATCGACGGCCAGGCGCGGTGGCACGAGGCGCTGTTCGGGCACCGGTTCGACGACCCGGACGCGGTCAACGACGACGACTCGGCGCCGTACGCGATGCGCTCCGTCGTGGTGAACCCGTTCTTCGACTGGGCCAACGACACGCCGCTGCACATCCCGTACCACCGCACCGTCATCTACGAGGCGCACGTGAAGGGCCTGACGGTGCGGCACCCGGGGATCCCCGAGGACGTGCGCGGCACGTACTCCGGCCTCGCGCATCCGGTGATGATCGAGCACCTGCGCTCGCTCGGGGTGACCGCGGTGGAGCTGATGCCGGTGCACCAGTTCGTGCACGACGGCGGGCTGACCGAGCGGGGGCTGTCCAACTACTGGGGCTACAACACCATCGGCTTCTTCGCGCCGCACAACGGCTACGCGTCCTTCCACGGCCACGGCGGGCAGGTCCAGGAGTTCAAGTCGATGGTCAAGGCGCTGCACCAGGCCGGGATCGAGGTCATCCTCGACGTCGTCTACAACCACACCGCCGAGGGCAACCACCTGGGCCCGACGCTGTCGTTCCGCGGCCTGGACAACGCCGCCTACTACCGGCTCGTCGACGAGGACCCGCAGTACTACTACGACACCACCGGCACCGGCAACAGCCTCAACGTGCGCCACCCGGAGTCGCTGCGGCTCATCATGGACTCGCTGCGCTACTGGGTGACGCAGATGCACGTCGACGGGTTCCGCTTCGACCTGGCCTCCGCGCTGGCCCGCGAGTTCCACGAGGTCGACCGGCTGGCGGCGTTCTTCGACCTGGTCAACCAGGACCCGGTCGTCAGCCGGGTGAAGCTCATCGCCGAGCCGTGGGACGTCGGCGACGGCGGCTACCAGGTCGGCGGGTTTCCTCCACTGTGGACGGAATGGAACGGCAAGTACCGAGACACGGTGCGCGACCTGTGGCGCGGCGAGCCCGATGTGCTGGGCGAGTTCGCGGCCCGGTTCGCCGGCTCGCCGGACCTGTACGAGGCCGACGGCCGACGGCCGGTCGCCTCCATCAACTTCGTCACCGCGCACGACGGGTTCACCCTGGCCGACCTCGTGTCCTACGACGAGAAGCACAACGACGCCAACGGCGAGGACAACCGCGACGGCGAGAGCCACAACCGCTCCTGGAACAGCGGCGCGGAGGGCCCCACCGACGACCCGGAGATCGTCGCGCTGCGGCAGCGGCGCATCCGCAGCTTCCTGGCCACGCTGCTGCTGTCCCAGGGCGTGCCGATGATCGTGCACGGCGACGAGCTCGGCCGGACCCAGCACGGCAACAACAACGTGTACTGCCAGGACAACGAGCTGGCCTGGGTCGACTGGGACGCGGCCCGCGAGCACGCGGCGCTGACGCGGTTCACCGCCGGGGTAACCCGGCTGCGCGCGTGCCATCCCGTGTTCCGCCGGCGCCGCTTCTTCCACGGCCGGCCGGTGCGCGAGGGCGCCGTCGAGGACGTCGCCTGGCTGCACCCCGACGGCCGGGCCATGCGGGACGAGGACTGGTCCGGCGACACCGCCGCACCGGTCGCCGTGTACCTCAACGGGCAGGGCATCTACGAACGCGACGCCCTCGGCGAGCCCATCCTCGACGACTCGTTCCTGCTGCTGTTCAACCCGACCGCCGACGACGTCACGTTCACGCTGCCCGGCCCGGAGTACGGCGGCGCGTGGCGGACCGTCCTGGACACCGCCGACGGGTGCCCGCCCGCCGTCATCAGCGCCACCGACGTCCCCGCCGACGGCAAACCCGGCGGCGAACCCGGCAGCCAGGTCGACGCCGCCGCCCGTGCCGTGCTGGTCCTGCAGTGCCCGGCCGGGCAGGACGCCGAGGACTGCTGACCGGCGGGCATGGTTGGTCCGCCGCCCGGCCGGGTAGTGGGCGGCGGCCACCGCTGGAACGGGGAAACGTCATGGTCCTGCACCGGCTCCCACCGCCCCGCGCGCCCGGCGTGCCGGCCCGCGCCGTGGACGCGGCCCGCCTGACCGTCGGGGTGGAGGAGGAGTTCCTGCTGCTCGATCCCGAGACCGGCGGCACCGTCGCGGCCGCCGAGCGGGTCATCGCCGCCCTGCCCGACGCGGTGCGCGGGCAGAGCCGGCTGGAGCTGCGCCGCAGCATGCTGGAGATGGTCACCGGCGTGTGCACCGGCCTGCCGGACCTCGCCGCGCAGCTGGCCCGGCACCGCCGGATGGCCGCCGCCGCGGCCGCCACCGCCGGGGCGCGGCTCGTCGCCATCGGCGCCACCCCCGTCGCCGACCCGCACCGCGCGAGCGTGCCGGACGGCGTGCGCTACCACGAGATCGTGCGCCGGTACGGGCCGGTCGCCACGGACCCGGGCGTGTGCGGCTGCCACGTGCACGTCGGGGTCGCCGACCGCGAGCTGGCCGTGCAGGTCTGCAACCGGCTGCGCGAGCGGCTGCCGGTGGTGCAGGCGCTGACCGCCAACTCGCCGCTGCACCTCGGCGCCGACACCGGCTACGCGAGCTGGCGCTGCGCCCAGCTGCGCCGCTGGCCCGGCGTCGGGCCCACCCCGCACTTCGACGACGCCGGCGACTACGACGCGACCGTCGCCGCCCTCGTCAGCTCCGGCGCGATGATCGACGACGCGATGGTGTACTGGTACGCGCGCCCCTCCGCGCGGTACCCGACCGTCGAGGTCCGCGTCGGCGACGTCTGCGCCGGCGTCGGCGACACCGTCCTCGTCGCGGCCCTGGTCCGGGCGCTCGTCGCCACCGCGGTCGAGGACATCCGCGCCGGCCGGCCGGCGGTCCCGGTCCGCGACTGCCTGCTCGACGCCGCGCACTGGCAGGCCGCCCACGAAGGGCTCGACGGCCACCTCATCGACCCGCGCACCGGCACCGCCCGGCCGGCCTGGGACCTGGTCGCGGAGCTGCTCACCGCCGTCCGGCCGGCCCTGCTGCGCCACGGCGACGCCGCGTTCGTGACGGCCCAGCTGGCCCGGCTGCGCGAGCACGGCACCGGGGCGGCCCGGCAGCGCCGGGTCCACCGCCGTACCGGCGACATCCGGGCGGTGCTGGCCGACCTCGCGGAACTGACGGTGGCGGACCCGCCCGGGCCGCTGCCGGCCGTCCCGGCACCGGCCGACCGGTCCCGCTGAACCCGGCGGCCGTCGCCGACTTGGACCGAGGCCGCTGTGCGAGGCCGGCCTGCCGGTGCGGCACCGGCCCACGGCCGGACGGCGGCGGCGGTAGGCTGCGTCGGCATGAGCCCCGAGCCGCTCGTGATCCGCCCCCGCACCGGCCGGCTGCTGCTCACCGCCCTGGGCGCCGCCGGGTTCACCGTCGCGGGCGGCTACCTGGTGGCGTCCGGCGGGCTCGAGGAGACCCTCGCCGGGCTGCTGTCGATCGCGTTCTTCGGCGGCGGCCTGCTGCTCGTGCTGGCGCAGGCCGTGCGGCACGGCGGGTCGCAGGTCACCCTCGCCCCGGACGGGCTGCGCCTGCGGCACGGCGGGACCATCGGCTGGGCGGACATCGAGGCGGTGACGTGGCAGCCGAAGCCGGGCGGGATGGTCCAGATCCGGCTGCGCGACCCGGAGCGGTACATCGCCTCGGCACCGCCGGACGCCAACGCGGCGATGCGCCGGTTCCTGCTTCCGTTCGCCGCGCTGCTCAGCCTGCGCGGCACCCGCGGCATGCGACAGTTCGCCCGCGACGTGCGCTCGTACGGTGACGAGATCCGCTACTACCGGGCCACCTTCGGCTTTGACGTCGCACTGGCCGGCGTGTGGCTGGACCGCCCCGGCGAGGAGTTCGTCGCGCTGCTGGAGCGGTACCGCCGCGACGCTACCGCGTAGGGGCCTGCCGACAGCGCTGTCGAAGGCCCCGCCGCGTGCCGGGTCAGCTCCAGGAGCTGGCCGACCAGGTCTGCCCCGACCAGGTGCGGCCCGACCAGGTGCGCCCGGACCACGTCCGGCCGGACCACGTGCGGCCGTCCCAGACGGCGCCGGACCAGGTGCGGCCCGACCAGGTGCGGCCGGCCCAGTTGCTGCCCGACCAGGTACGGCCCGACCAGGTGCGGCCGTTCCACGTGTCGCCGTCCCAGGCGGTGCCGGTGGTGCAGACCTGCGCCCAGCCGGCCGGCGTCCAGGCCTGGCCCATGATGTCGACCTCGCCGGTCAGTTCGGCGCCGGTGTCGGGGTCCGCGACGTGCGACGTGCCGCGGGACAGCTCCAGCGAGCCGAGGCCGGTGGCCGGCAGGTACGTCCGGGTCGACGCGGCCGGCGTCGGGGCCTGGACGGCGGCGGCGATGTCGAGCTGCCCGGCGCCCTGGGCGACGACGTCACCGGCGGGCATCGCGTCGGCGGTGCTCGTCAGCAGCGTCTTCACCTGGTCGGGGGTGAGGTCGGGGCGCTGCTGCAGCAGCAGGGCGGCGGCGCCGGACACGACGGCGGCGGCCTGCGAGGTGCCGCTGCCGCGGAAGTACCGCTGCGCCGGGTCCTCGGCGATGCGGGCCTGCGGGTACGCGGCGTCGATGTACGCGTTCGGCACCCGCAGCGACACCACCGACTTGCCGGGGGCGACGAGGTCGGCGTGGCGGGTCGCGTCGCCGCCGGTGCTGAAGTCGGCGACGACGTCGTCGGCGCGGTCGGCGGTGGTGAGCGGGTCGGCGGCGCCGACGGCCAGGACGTTCGGGTTCTGCGCCGGCATGCCGACGCGGGTCTCGGCCAGCCCGTCGTTGCCGACGGACACCACGACCACGATGCCCTGCTTCCAGGCCGCCTCCACCGCGTAGGACAGCGGATCGAGGCGCTGGTCCTGGGTCGAGTCGGTGCCGAAGGACAGGTTGAGCACCCGGATGTTGAGGCCCGGGTCGTCGCGGTGGGTCACGACCCAGTCGATCGCGGCGATCACCTGGGACACGTCGACGGCGCCGTCGGCCGCGGCGACCTTCATGTTGAGCAGGTGCGCGTCGGGCGCGACGCCGACGAACTGCTTCCGGTCGGCCTCCTGGCCGGGCTGCACGCCGGTGTCGCGGCCGGCGATGATGCCGGCCATGTGCGTGCCGTGGCCGAACGTGTCGAGGTTGCGCAGCGCCGGGGTCTGCGACTCGAACGACAGGTCGGGGCCGTTGACGACCTTGCCGGGCGCGTCGAGGCCGGCGACCGGCGCGATGCCGGAGTCGACGACGGCGACGCCGACGCCCTGACCGGTGAGCCGCGCGCCGCCGGCGTCCGTGGCCGTCCAGACCTGCTGCGCGCCGATCGACTGGGTCAAGCTGTACAGGGAGTGCTGGTCCTCGTCGGCGTTCCACGTGTCGGCCTGCAGCCGCACCTCGCCGTCGGGGGTGACGGCCCGCACGCCCGGCGCGCCGGTCAGCGCGGCGAGGGCACCGGGCGGGATCTCGGCGGTGAACGCCCCCACCAGGTCCAGGTGCCGCCCGACCGTGCCGCCGGTGCGGGCCACGGCCGCCTCCGCGGCGCCGGTGCCGTCGTGCCGGACGATGACCGGCAGCAGCGGCGCGGCGGCGTGCGCCGGTGGGGCCGCGGCGGCCGCCGCGGTGGCGAGCGGGCCGGCCAGCAGGCCGGTCGCCGCGGTCGCCGCGACAGCGGCCTTGAGCAGGGAACCTGGACGCATCAAACCTCCATCTGACGGTGCGTTCCGTTCGATCGTGCGGTGCCCGGCGGCGTCCGCCTGTCAGCCGGTCGGCCGGTCCGCGCCCCTGCCGCCGTGACGCCCGCCATATCGACCGGCGTGGCAACCATGCCGCACCCGGACCGCACCCGGACCGCACCGCACGGCACCCGTCCGGGCAGGTACGCGCCCGCGCCGGCGCCACGTGGCGGCCGCCGTCACGCGGGTGACCCGGCGGGCGCACGGTTCGACGTGGCTGCGCCGATGGGAGATGATGACGGTGTGTCACGGTGGCGCGCTGCGGAGGGGGAGGGGCCCGTGCTCGACGACGCCGGCGGGCTCCCGGACGCGCGGCTGCTGGCGATGCTCGACGACGACCGGCAGGGTTGGGTCCTGGCCAGGTCCGTGCGCGAGGACGGCCGCATCGTCGACTTCGAGCTGATGTACATCAACGACGCCGGCTGCCGGTTCGTCGGCCGGCCCCGCGAGGAGCTGGTCGGCGGCCGCTACCGGCAGCTGTGGCCGGAGACCGTCCACGACGGCACGCTGTCGCTGTACGTCGCCGTCGCGGAGACCGGGCAGCCGCTGAGCCGCACCGTCTACTACGACCTGCCGACCCTGCGGGGCCACTTCGAGCTGCGGATCAGCCCGTTCGGCGACGGGTTCGGGGTGCGGTTCGTCGACCTCCGGCAGGTGACCGTGGCCCCGCAGTCCGGCGGCGGCACCCGGCTCTACGACGCGCTGGACGCCGCGTTCGACGGCTTCACGCTGCTGCGCGCGGTCACCGACGACACCGGCGCGATCGTCGACTTCGTCTGCGACTACGTCAACCAGCTCGGCGCGCAGCTCGCCGGGCGCGCCGCCGAGGCGGTCATCGGCCGCAAGCTCAGCGACATCTCCCCCGGCAGCTGGGACAGCGGCCTGTTCGACCGGTACCGGTCGGTGGCCGAGACCGGCGGGACGATCCGCGAGCAGCGGGCGTTCCCGCGCGCCGGCCAGGTGTGGGAGATCAAGATCGCCCGGGCCGGTGCCGGCACCCCCGCCGTGGCCGTGTCGTTCCGCGAGGTCACCGACCAGGTCGAGCAGGAGCGGCATCTCGCCGCCGTGGCGGAGAAGGCCGAGGAGGCCGCGGCCCGCGCCACGGAGGCGGCGGCCCGCGCGACGGCGCTGCAGACCGCGACGACCGCGCTGGTCGCGGCGAGCACCACGGCCGAGGTGTATGCGGCGATCGGCGCCGTGCTGCGCCCGTCGGCCGGCGGCCAGGGCCTGGCGCTGCTGCTGCTGCACGAGCACCGGCTGTACCTGCGGTACCACGACGGCTACGAGCCCGACGTCGTGGAGCGGCTGCGCGAGCTGCCACTGGACCACCCGTACCCGGCCACGGCCGTGGCGCGGACCGGGCACCCGCTGTACCTGACGTCGCTGGCGCAGTTCCGGGCGGCCCAACCGGACCCGGCGACCGCGGTCCCGGCCGGGGAACGGCAGGCGTGGGCGTTCCTGCCGCTGACCGTGGCCGGTGAGGTGCTCGGCAGCCTCGTCGTGGGGTACCGCAACCCGCGCGAGTTCGACTACGACGAGCAGGCGACGCTGATGGCACTCGCCGGGCTCGGCGCCCAGGCGCTGCAGCGGGCGCTGCTGTTCGAGGCCCGCACCTCGCTCGCCTCGGCGCTGCAGCGGGCGCTGCTGCCCGCCACCCTGCCGCAGGTGCCGGGGCTGCGGCACGCCGCCAGGTACCTGCCGTGGACGCACGGCGCCGACGTCGGCGGCGACTGGTACGACATCATCGACCTCGGCGACGGCGTGGTCGGCGTGGTCATCGGCGACGTCGCCGGGCACAACGCGACCGCCGCGGCGACCATGGGCCAGGTCCGCAACGCGCTGCGGGCCTACGCCACGGAGCGGCACAACCCGGCCAGCGTCGTGCACCACGTGAACCAGCTGCTGCTGGACATGCACCCGGACACCATCGCCACCTGCTGCTACCTGCAGCTGCACCCCGCCGAGGGCACGATGACGGCGGTCACGGCCGGGCACCCGCCGCCGATGCTGCGCACCGCGGACGGTGCCGGGCCGCTGCGGCTGCGGACCGGGCCGCCGCTCGGGGTCACCCCGGACGCCGTCTACCTCGACACGACCCTGCTGATCCCGCCGGCGGCGACGCTGCTGCTGTACACCGACGGTCTGGTCGAGGACCGCCGGCACCCGATCGACCGGGGCCTGCGGGAGCTGGTCGAGGCGCTCAGCGCGGCGCCGACCCGCGACCCGGGCGGCACCCTCGAGCACGTCCTCGGCAGCGACGTCGGCCCGCGCCCCCGCAGCGACGACGTCGCCCTGCTGTGCCTGACCAGCGACACGCCGCCGGCCGGCGAGCCCGTGGCGCGGCGGCGCTTCCGCGGCGAGGCGATCAGCGCGTCGGCGGCCCGCCGCTTCGCCGCCGACATGCTCACCGCCTGGGGCCAGCGGCAGGTCGTCGACGACGCGCTGCTGCTGCTCGACGAGGTCATCACCAACGCCATCCAGCACACGGTCGGCGACGTCACCGTCGAGCTGCGCCTCGGCGAGCTGCTGCGGGTCACCGTCCACGACGCCAGCACCCGCCCGCCGCAGCCCCGCGACCCGGACGCCGACACCGACAACGGCCGCGGGCTGTTCATCATCGAGCGGCTCGCCGCCGCCTGGGGCTCCGAGCCGGTCCCGACCGGCGGCAAGCTCGTCTGGTTCGACCTGCCGCTCGCCTGAGCCGGCGAAAATTTCTCCGGTGCCGGCACAACCGGCCGGCCCGGTGCCGCGATCCAGGAGGTGAGCAGGAAGGGAGCCGCATGCGGGCCGACGAGGAGCACGCCTACGTGCAGTACGTGAGCAGTCGCGTGCTCGCGCTGCGCAGGACCGCGTACCACCTGTGCGGCGACTGGCACGAGGCGCACGACCTCGTCCAGGGCGCGCTGATCAAGCTGTACCGGCACTGGGCCAGGGTCAGCGCCGCCGACTCCCCCGACGCGTACGTGCGGCAGGTCCTGGTCAACGTGTTCCTGCAGCAGCGCGGCACCTGGTGGTCGCGCAACGTGCGGCTGTTCGCCGAGCCCGACGAGCACCCCGGTCCGCCCAGCGAGCCGCTCGCCGAACGCCGGATCGACCTGCACGCGGCGCTGGGCAGGCTGGCGCCGGGGCAGCGGGCGGTGCTCGTGCTGCGGTACTGGGAAGGGCTCGACGTCGCCGAGACCGCGCAGGTCCTCGGCTGCTCCACCGGCACGGTGAAGAGCCAGACGTCGCACGCCATCGCGGCGCTGCGGCGGCTGATGCCCGACTACGCATGGGAGCCACGGTGAGCGAGCAACTGTTCCGGTCCGCCGCGCTCGACGAGCCGCCGCTGCCCCCGCAGTACGTCGAGCGGCTCGTCGCCGCCGGCCGCGCCTCCGTCCGCCGCCGCCGGGCCGCGGCCGTCCTGTGCGTGCTGACCGTGCTCGTCGCCGGGCTGGCCCTGGTGCTGCCCGGGCCGCGGCCGTCGGTGCCGGCGGTGCCGCAGGGGCCGGCCGGGCCGCCGTCGCTGCCGGAGCGCATCGCGCCGTACTCGACGCTGACCAGCACCGTCAGCCGCTCCCCGGGCGGGCGGGCGGTCATGCTGTACCAGTTCGGCAGCGGCGAGCTGTTCAACCTGTTCCAGCCGCTGGCGCTGGGCGCGGACCGCGACACGTACCGGCAGCTGGACGCCGCCGAGGGCCGCCGCGGGATCCGGCCGTGGCTGCTGTCGCCGGACGGCACGACCGCCGTCGTCACCGCCAGCGTCGACGCGGTCGACGCGCTGACCCTGGTCGACCTGCGCACCGGCCGGCGCCGGTCGGTGCCGCTGCCGTCCCCCGCGGGCGCGCTGCCGCTGGCGTTCTCCCCGGACGGCCGGACCCTCGCGTACGCGGCGGTGCCGATGCCGCTGAGCGACCAGTACGCCGACGTGGCCGGCGAGGCACGCCGGACCGGGGTGCTGGTCCTGACCGACCTGGACACCGGCCGCAGCAGCACGCTGAGCGCGGTGACCCCGGTCTTCGCGGCGGCGTTCTCCCCCGACGGGCAGCGCATCGCGGTGCAGACCGGCCCGCAGGTGCGCATCGTCGACCGGGCCGGCACGGACGTGCGGACCGTCGAGCTGCCCGCGGAGCACATCCTCACCACGCACGCCGGCTGGTCGCCGGACGGCCGGCTGCTCGCCGCGACCGGCGCCGTCGCCAGCCCCGGCGGGCCGGACGTCACCGAGTACCACCGGCGCATCGTGTTCGTCGACGCGACCGGCGCCGGCGGCCCCGTACCGGAGCCGCTCGCCGCCGAGGAGATGCTCGGCTGGCGCGCCCCGGACCGGGTCGTCGCCCAGGTCGCCGCCGGTGACGGCCCCGGCGAGCTGCGCGACCTGCCGGTCGCCGGCGGCCCCGGCGCCCTGCTGAGCCGCTTCGACCCCGGCAGCACCTGCGAGCTGGGCCTGCAGACGTGTCAGGCGTTCGAGATCCGGATGGCGACCGGCCTGCTGCCGGCGCTGGTGGTCCGGCCCGCCGACGCCGACCGGGGGCCGTGGCCGCGCTGGACGACGGTGACCGTGACCGCGGTGAGCGCGGTGCTCGCACTGCTGGCGTTCCTCGTGTACCGCTGGATCCGCGGCCGCCGCCGCCCGGGCCGGTGGGTGGACGGCGGCGCCACGAACCCGTGGTGACGCTCGGCCGGGCCGCTCGTCAGTGCCGCGTGGCCGGGCGGTACCAGGGCAGCACGGGACGGCTCGGGGGCGGCACCAGGCCGTTGCCCGGCCAGAACGGGCCGCCCCGGGCGACGAATTCGTGGACCTTGCCGGTCAGCTCGTCGACCTCCCGCTGCCGGTCGGCGGGGCCGCGCATGCTGCGCCCGCCGTCCGGCTCGATGAACGAGTACACGGTCTCCGGGCCGTTGACGAGCATGGTGACCTTGTGGTCGGGCAGGCCCAGGTGCATCGCGTCGCACTGCTCGGCGCGGGTGAGCTCGACGAGGACGTCCACGACGTACTCCCAGTCGGCGACGTCGTCCCACAGGCGGCCGCCGTCGAGCTCGTAGGTCAGCGTCGACAGCGGCACCAGGCAGCCCTCGGTGCGGCCGGGGAACTCGGTCAGGCAGCGGTACATGTGGCCGCCGTCCGGCTGCGGGACGGCGGGGTGCAGCAGGGTCAGCGCGTGCACGATCGTGCCGTTGATCGGCACGGGGTGGCGCGGGGAGTGGTAGGGCTCGTGGAGGGCGAGGAGGTGCACGTCCCGGACCGGCATCGGGCGAATCTATCGTGCCCTGTCGATCATCGCATGCCGGTGGCTACCGGGCCCGCAGGCCGCTCACCGGCGTCCGCTGGTACGGGATGAGCCCCTCCACCCGGTCCCGGGTCAGCTGCAGCACCTGGTCGGCGTCGACGGCCGCGGCCACCAGCATGGCGATCGGCGTGGGGTCGGTGCCGGCGACGAGGACGACGGGGATCGTGCCGGCGTCGATCATCGCGGTGATCGCGGCCGTCTCGTGCGGGTGCGGCGGCGTCTCGGCCGTGACGGCGAGCACGGTGTGCGCCGGCAGGTGCTGGCGCAGCCCGGCCACGAGCGGGAAGCCCAGGCCGCTGCCGCCGGACGGATCGGGGTCGGCGTAGACGACGGCGAGCTCGTGCCGGGTGGCGAGGGCGGCCAGGGCGGCGGTGACGTCGCCGAGGTAGGCGCGGACCTGCCGCCCGTCGAGGGACACCACCGTGGTGGCGGACTGCGCGGCGACGACGGTGGGGGCGGGGAAGGCGACCGCGGCGCCGATCCAGGTGCGGCGCGCCCGCAGGCTGCTCCCGCCGACGATCGCCGTGCCGGCCAGCAGCATCAGCCCGATGGTGTACGAGCCGCCGACGCCACCGATGGTGAGCAGCAGCGGGGGGAACAGCGCGACGGCGCTGCCCACGGCGCCGAGCACCCCGGCGATGGTCCCGCTCTGCGCGGGCGGCGCGGTGCGGCCGATGAGGGCGAGCACGCTGCCGAACGCGGTGCCGAGCGCGGGCGCGACGACGGCCAGGGCGGGCAGCCCGACCCAGCCCGGCGGGTCGAAGGCGAGGACCAGCAGCGATCCGGCGAGGGCGCTGAAGCAGGTGCCGAGCACGGTGGTGGGGGTCCGGTGCCGGCAGAGCCAGCCGCCGAACGGGCCGGCCGCCGCGCCGACGAACATTCCGGCGGCCGCGAGCACCATCGCCGAGGTCCGGTCGATGCCGTACGTGCGGTGCAGGTACCCGGGCAGGTACAGGTCGAGGGTGACGATGCCGCCGCCGGACACCCCGTACCAGACGGCGAGGTAGCGTGTCGCGGGCCGGTGCAGCAGGGTCGCCGCCGCGGACCACGTCGTGCCCTGATGCGGCTGCGGGTAGGGGCCGTCGCGCAGGAGCGCCGCCGCCAGGGCGCCGAAGCCGAGCAGCGCGCCGGCCAGGATCAGCAGGCCGTGCGCCCGGTCGACGTGCAGCAACGCCCGGGAGACGACGCCGGAGGCCGCGGCCGTGCCCATGCCGGCGGCGAAGACGCTCAGCGCCATGCCGCGGCGCCCGGCCGGGAAGGCCCGCACGACCGCGGCCGTGCCGGCGGGCAGGGCCGCACCGGCGATCCCGATCGCGCAGGCCACGACGAGCAGCCCCGACAGCCCGTCGACCGCCGCGAGGGCCAGCACGGCGAGGGCCGTGGCGACGCTGACGGCGGGCAGCACGACCCGGGCGCCGTAGCGGTCGGTGAGCACGCCGGCGGGGACGCGCACGACGACCCCGACCACCAGCGGGGCGAGGCCGAGCACGGCCCACGTGCTGGGCGTCAGGCCGTGGCGGTACGCCAGCTGCGGGCCGATCGGCCCGACCAGCATCCACGTCCAGTAGTGCAGCATGTATCCGACGACCGCGACGGCCAGTGTCGTGGCCGCCCTCGATCTGGACGCCGCCGGCGCCGCGCTTCGCATCAACATCCGCCAAGGACCCCCACGCCGTCGTTCACGCTGCTGCACCTGAACAGGTCAACGAGGGGGCAGCCGGGAGAGTTACGCCCGTCTCCGTCGTGCGCGAGCCGCTGCCGCCGTCGCAGTCGAGGACCGCGCCGCTGTCGCCGGACGCGGCCAGGGAGGCCAGGAACCAGATCACCTCGCCCGGTTCGCGCGGGCGGCGGCGACCCTCGATCTGACCGTCAGCACGCCATGTCCGACATGGACGGCAGGCTCTCCAGGATCGCCGCCTCGGCGGCGGGCCAGGTCTCGGTGTGCCGTACCCAGTCCGGCGCCGGCGCCGGCTGCGGGCCGAACAGGTACCGGTACGGCACGACGCCGCGCAGGGCCTGGTGCACGTCGAGCTTGTCGTCGACGAAGTGGGTGATGCCGAGCTCGGCGCAGTGCAGGGCCTTCTCGGGGCGCTTGAGGCAGAAGCGCAGGTGCTCGGGCGGGATCCCGGTTCGGGCAGAGAAATCGTGGTGCGTGAGCCACTGGCGAGTGTGCCGCTGGACCCGCTCGCCGCACTTGGAGACCAGCCACACCTGCTCGAAGCGCGGCACGAGCCGGGCGAGCGCCTCGAACGCCCCGGGCACGGCCGGTGTGGCCAGCATCCGGGCGGTGTCGCCGCTGAAGAACTGCGTGTCGGCGCCGCCGGCGGCGCCGCCGCCGATGATGACCCGGCCGATGTCGACGCCGAGGCGGAACTGCTGCTGTGTGCTCATGCGTCCAGCCTGGCGACCGGTTAGATAGAACAGAACTATTCTTGTCGGCCCAGCTATAGTTCGTACCTATGGACCGCCGGGGTGTGTCGCCGGAGGCGCTCGCCGCCTTCGTGGTGTTCGCCGACCACCTGAACTTCACCCGGGCCGCCGCGCAGCTGCGCATCTCCCAACCGGCGCTGCACGTGAAGATCGGCAAGCTCGCGCAGGCATTGGGGCGGCCGCTGTACCACCGCACCGGCCGCCGCCTCGTGCTGACCGCCGACGGCGAGGCGGTGGCCCGCTTCGCCCGCGCGCACGACGAGCGGCTCGCGCAGTTCCTGACCGAGTTCGCCGGCGCCGTGCCGCAGCGGCCGGTGGTGCTCGCCGCCGGGCAGGGCGCCTACCTGTACCTGCTCGGCGACACCATCCGCGCGGTGCTCACCGACGAGCCGACCCGGCTGCGGCTGGTCAACTGCGACCACCGGCAGATGCTGGCCGCGGTGCGCACCGGGCAGGCGCACCTCGGGGTGAGCGTGCTCGACGTGCTGCCCGAGGACCTGACCGCCGTGGCCGTCGCGACGTTCCCGCAGATGCTGTTCGTGCCCGAAGGACACCGGCTGGACCGGCCCGGGCCGGTGGCGCTGCCCGAGCTGCGGGGCACGCGGCTGGTCGTGCCGCCGCAGCACCGGCCGCACCGGGTGCTGCTGGAGCAGGCGCTGCGGGCGGAGGGCGTGGACTGGACCGTCGCCGTGGAGGCCGAGGGCTGGCCGCTGATCGCGCAGTTCGTCGCGCTCGGCGTGGGCCTCGCCGTGGTCAACGGCTGCGTGCCGGCGCCGGCCGGGGTGCGCGCCCGCCCGGTCGCCGGCCTGCCACCGGTCACCTACCACCTGGTCCACCAGCCGTCGGCCCTCGCGGATCCGAGGGTCGCGGGCCTGGTGGAGCGCATCCTGGCGCGCGACTGACCGGATCGCCGCGAAAATTTCAGCACCCCGCGCCCGCCGGCGCACTGCAACAAACCTGCACACGGTTTGCCTTGTCTTCGGGGAAAGCGCTTTCCTAGAATCGGGTCCCGTCGATGCAGATCAGCGCCGCTCCCCCGCCTGGGAAACGCCTCCTGACTGCGCTGTACGGCGCGAGGACGCGTCGCCGCCGTACCATTCGCCCCACCGGAGGACTTCTATGAGTCACACCGTCCGAAACCGCCGACGACTCGCGCTGCGGACCTCGGTGGCCGCGCTGGCCACCACGGTCGTCGGCGCCGGCATCGGGATCGCCCTGTCCACCACCGAAGCGTCCGCGGCCACCGGTGGCGTGACCGGCTACGCCACCCAGAACGGCGGCACGACCGGCGGTGCCGGCGGCCAGACGGTCCGGGCCACCAGCGGCACCGCCATCCACGCCGCGCTGTGCAACCGGGCCAGCAGCAGCACCCCGATCATCATCCAGGTCGAGGGCACCATCAACCACGGCAACACGACGAAGGTGTCCGGCTCCAGCTGCAACACCGCCGCCGACAAGATCGAGCTCAAGGAGATCAGCAACGTCACCATCATCGGTGTCGGCGGTGGCGCGGTCTTCGACCAGCTCGGCATCCACATCCGCGACTCGAGCAACATCATCATCCAGAACGTGACGGTCAAGAACGTCAAGAAGTCGGGCTCCCCCACCTCCAACGGCGGCGACGCCATCGGCATGGAGAGCACCGTGCGCAACGTCTGGGTGGACCACGTGTCGCTCGAGGCGTCCGGCGGCGAGTCCGAGGGCTACGACGGCCTGTTCGACCTCAAGGACGACGTGCAGTACGTGACGCTGTCCTACAGCACGCTGAAGAACTCCGGCCGCGGCGGCCTGATCGGCTCCAGCGAGACCGACCGGGGCAACAGCTACATCACGTTCCACCACAACTCGTACTCGAACATCGACTCCCGCACGCCCCTGCTGCGCGGCGGCATCGCGCACATCTACAACAACTCCTACGTCAGCCTCAACGAGTCCGGCATCAACTCCCGGGCCGGCGCGCGGGCGAGGATCGACAACAACTACTTCAAGAACTCCAAGGACGTCATCGGCACGTTCTACACCAGCGAGGCCGGCTACTGGCAGGTCAACGGCAACATCTTCGACAACGTGACCTGGTCGCCGAAGGGCACCGACACCAACCCGGCGGGCCCGAACCCGACCTCCAACACCAGCGTCAGCATCCCGTACAGCTTCGCCCTCGACCCGGCCAGCTGCGTGCCGGACGTGGTGAGCCGCACCGCCGGCGCCAACAAGGGCCTGCAGGTCTCCGACGGCAGCTGCACGCCGACCACGCCGACCGGCAACCCGACCTCGCCGACCCCCACCTCGCCGCGGCCGTCGTCGCCCGGCCCGTCCTCGCCCGCGCCGTCCTCGCCCGGCCCGACGCAGGGCGGGACCAACCTGAGCCTCGGCGCCGGCTCCGACGGCTCCAGCAAGGCCGACGGCACCAGCTACGGCAACGTCCGTGACGGCAGCATGAGCACGTACTGGTCGCCGTCCGGCACCACCGGCTCCATCTCCATCAAGTGGGGCTCCGCCACCGCCATCTCCCGGGTCAACATCCGCGAGGCGTCCGGCGCCACCGGGTACATCCGCAACTGGCGCCTCCTCAACGGCGACACCGGCGCGGTCCTGGCCTCCGGCACCGGTGCGGGCACCATCAGCTTCACCCGCACCTCACTGAAGAAGGTCACCTTCGAGATCACCAGCGCGACCGGCACCCCGCGGGTCGCGGAGTTCGAGACGTACGCCTGACCGCCGCGTCACCTCGGGCGGGGGCCGGATCACCGGTCCCCGCTCCGGCGTCGCCGGCGCTACGATCGGGCGTCGCCGGCGCTACGATCGGGCGTCGATGGACGATGAACGTGGCGACGAGCCCGTGGACCTCGACCCGGACGTCCTGGCGGGGCTGGTGCTCAGCGCCGACCTGGTGCCGCGGCCGGTCAGCCGGGCCTGGGCCAACACGCGCGCGCTGCTGCGCATCGGGCTCGCCGTGCTCATGGAGGAGGGCGATCCACCCGTGCCGAAGGGCTTCCTGGTCGTCACCCGCATGGACAACGGCGCCGCGGTCCGGCTGACCCGCTCCGACCACGAGGACGGTGCGCTGCTCGCCTACGTCCGGCAGCAGCTCGCCGAGCTGACCGTCGGGGAGTTCCTGGACCGTTGGGGCGTCGACCCCGCAGACCTGCGGGCGCCCGCCGCGGGGTAACGGCGGACACATCCTCGATCCAGGGTCGAGGCGCCGGCCATAGGGTGGTCGCATGGACGAGGGGGACGAGAGGCCGGGGCTGCAGCGGATGCTGGCCGAGGCGCGGCCGGGCGTGCTGCTGTTCAGCATCACCCCGCCGCGGCGCAACGCGACACCCGAGCGGATCAAGGAGATCGCCGCGGTCACGCTGGAGCGCCTGGCGCCGCTCGACGTCGACGGGCTCATCCTGTACGACATCGACGACGAGTCCGACCGCAACCCCGAGGAGCGGCCGTTTCCGTACCTGCCGACGCTCGACCCGGCCTGGTACCACGCGGAGCACCTCGGCGGCTGGGACCGGCCGGCGGTGATCTACCGCTGCGTCGGCAAGTACCACGAGGACGAGCTGGCCGAATGGCTGCGCACCGCGGACACGCGACGGGTGCTCGGGGTGTTCGTCGGCGCGTCGTCGGGCGACAAGTCGGTGCGCACCGACATGCGCCGCGCCCACGCGGTGCGCCAGGAGGTCCGCCCCGACCTGCCGCTGGGCGCCGTCGTCATCGGCGAGCGGCACCGCCGCGGCGGCGAGGAGCACCTGCGCATGCTGGCCAAGCAGGAGCGCGGCTGCACGTTCTTCGTCTCCCAGGTGGTGTACGACGTCAACGAGGCGAAGAACCTCGTCTCCGACTACCTGTACGAGTGCCGCGACCGCGGGGTGACGCCGCGGACGGTGGTGTTCACGCTGTCGCTGTGCGGCTCGCTCAAGACCCTGGAGTTCGTCCGCTGGCTCGGCGTCGACGTGCCCCGGTGGCTGCAGAACTCGATCCGGTACGCCGACGACCCGCTCGCCGAGTCCTACCGGCAGGCCCTCGCCATCGCCCGGGACCTGGCGGACTTCTGCGAGGAGCTGGGCATGCCGTACGGCTTCAACGTGGAGAGCGTCTCCATCCGCCGGGCCGAGATCGAGGCGACCACCGAGCTGGCCGCCGACGTCGCCGCCCTGCTGCGCGAGCGCGGCCGGTGACCGGAGAGCTGCGGCTCGACGGCGGCTTCGACCGCGGCGCGGTCCGCGTCGGCGACACCGTCCGGCGGGTGGCGGGGCCGTGGACGCCGGCCGTACACGCGCTGCTGCGGCACCTGGAGGCGGCCGGCTTCGACGCCGCGCCCCGCGCGCTGGGCCTCGACGAGCAGGGCCGGGAGGTGCTGTCGTTCCTGCCCGGCACGGTCGTCGGTGCGGCCCGGCCGTGGCCCGCGTGGGTGCACGGCGACGACGCGCTGCGCCAGGTCGCCGACTGGCTGCGCGCCTACCACGCCGCCGTCGCGTCCTTCGTGCCGCCGGCGGACGCCCGCTGGCGCGGCGGCGAGCCCTGGCGGCCGGGCCTCGTCATCGGGCACAACGACGCGGCGCCGTACAACGCGGCCTGGGCGGACGGGCGCCTCACCGGCTTCTTCGACTGGGACCTCGCCGGGCCGGTGACCCGCGCGGCGGACCTGGCGTTCACCGCGTTCGCGTGGGTGCCGCTGCACGCGCGGCACGTGGTGGCGGCCGAGGGGTTCACGGCGTTCGCCGAGCGCCCCCGGCGGCTGCGGCGCTTCCTCGACGTGTACGGCTGGTCCGGCCCCACCGGCGCCTTCGTCGACCTGGTGCGGGACCGGGTGACCGCCGAGGCGGGCCGGGTCCGGCGGGCCGCGGCGGCCGGTGACGCCACGTTCGCGCGGATGGTCGAGCACGGCGTCGACGCGAGGCTGCTCACCGCCGCGGCGGAGCTCGCCGACTTCTTCGACACCACCTCATAGCACCGACGACGGTTTCGTCGCGCTCGACCGGGAGGAGGTCGTCGACGGTCGGCCCCGCTGCTGCACTGCTCATGACCGCCGCGAGCCGCGGCGCGGTGTGGCTCATCGCCGCCGAGCTGATCTCCGACCAGGCCGCCCGCCTGCGCCGCCCTGGCGTGCCGACCTGCGGGCGGTGACAGCGACGGGCGGCCGGTTCGGCGGCCGGGTTCAGACGGTCAGCAGGCGGTCGAGCAGTTGGTGGTACTGCAGCACCGTGTCGCGCATGCCCTCGGTGCTGTCCGAGGAACGGGCGCCGGCGTGCTCCAGCTGTTCCTCCCGCTGGCGGACGCAGCCGGCGAGGGACTGCACCGCGTCGTCCACCAGTTGCCGCGCCTCGGTGACGCTGCCGCGTGGGTCCTCGACGAAGTGGGTCTGCACCTCGTGCCAGCGCTGCCGGATCCGGTCGGCCTCGGCGGCGTCCCAGATGGCCTGCTCCTGCGCCTGCCCTGTCTCGGGGTAAGCGCTCTGCGGCGTGCCTTCGGGGTAGCCACCCTGCGCCGGCGCGCCTTCGGGGTGGCCGCCCTGCGGCGGCGCGCCCTCGGGGTAGCCGCCCTGCGGCGCGCCCTCAGGGTAGCCGCCCTGCGCCGGGGTGCCCTCCGGGTACCCGCCGCCGCGGCCTTCGGGGCCGGTCGGCTGCGGGCCGGTCGGCTGGGGCCCGGTGCCGGTCTGCTGCGCCCCGGGGGTCTGTTGCGCCTGGGACGCCTGGCCGGAGCCGAACGGTGCCTGCTGGAAGTTCTCGTCACGCATCGCGATCGTGCCTTCCTGAGTCGTTGGCCGTGCTCAGCAGTCGTTGGCCGTGCTCAGCCGTGCCGTGGGGTCGGCCGGCCGCCCGACGCGTCGCCGAGCAGCTCGGCGAACAGCAGCCGGTAGTGCATCAGCGCCTGCCGCAGCTGCTCCGTCGACGCCTGCCCGCGCTCGTTCACCTTGTTGATCTCGTGCGCGTCGCGGTAGTGGCCGAGCGTCTCGGCGTGGTCGACGCTGAGATCCTGGACCCGGGTGTCGAAGTCCTCGACGGGGTACCCACGCTCCCCCATCACCTTCGTCACGAGCTCGTCGGCCTCCCGCGTCGCTGCCTCGGGCTCCTCCACGAAGTGGGCCTGCATGCGTTCCCACTGCTCGGCGTACCGCTGCCGCTGCTGTGGATCGAGCTCCCTGAGCTGCAGCTCGGCATGGCGCCGCTCGCGCTGCTGCAGCTCGCGCTCGGCGGCGCTGCGGCTGTGCCGCTCGTCGAGCGCCCGCTCGTACTCCGGTCCGAACCGCTGCCGCAACGCCTCGGTCCGGCGGTGCCGGCTGACGACGGCCGCGACGATCGCGACCACGGCGAGGGCGAGCACGACGATGGCGACAATGGCCGCAGTCGAGGACATGGCAGATCCTTTCCCGAGGAGCCACGACCGACGCTAGCCCGGCCCGTGCCGGCCGACCTCACCCTCGCTCACGCATGTTTCCGGCGGTGTGAGCGGCCATCGGGCGGGTACGTCCCCGCCATGCACGACACTTCTTCAGCGGGTGCCGCAGGGCGGCACCGGTCGGATGCCTGGCGGTCGGCGGTCACCGTGCTCCAGGAGGCGTCACCGCCGCAGGTCCCCCAGGACGCGCACGCCATGACGATCGTCGTGGAGTTCCCGCCCGGCGACCCCGGCACGCCACCGCACCGCCACCCCGGCCCCGCGTTCGGGTACGTCCTGGAGGGCGAGATGGTGTTCGAGCTCGAGGGCGAGCCGCCGCGCGTGCTGCGCGCCGGTGACGTGTTCTGGGAACCGGGCGGCGACGTCATCCACTACCAGGACGGCAACCACCGCGACGACGTGCCGGTCAAGTACACCGTCACGATGTTCTGCGACCCCGACAAGCCCATGCTCACCCTCGTCGAGGAGGACGAGCTCGCCCGCCGGGCGAGCCGCCGGGTCCCGGCGTGAAGGTCGCGGTGTTCGGCGGCACCGGCCGCATCGGCTCGCGGGTCGTCGCGCTGCTCGACGCCGCCGGCCACGAGGCGGTGCCGCACGGCCTGTCCACCGGCGTCGACCTGGTCAGCGGCCGGGGCGTCGCCGGTGCGGTCCGCGGCGCCGACGTCGCGGTGAACCTGACGAACTCGCCGACGTTCGACGAGGCGTCCCCGGCGTTCTTCCGGGCCAGCATGGACACCCTCCTCACGGCCGCCCGCGACGCGGACGTCAGCCACGCGGTC
The DNA here is from genome assembly GCF_000716715.1 of Dactylosporangium aurantiacum. Lineage (GTDB taxonomy): Bacteria > Actinomycetota > Actinomycetes > Mycobacteriales > Micromonosporaceae > Dactylosporangium > Dactylosporangium aurantiacum. Next base: position 107,001 of record NZ_JNYJ01000047.1, read on the forward strand.
GTGCTGTCGATCGTCGGCGCCGACCGGGTCCCGGACGTCGTGCACTACCGGGCCAAGGTGCTGCAGGAGGACCTGCTGAAGGAGGGCCCGGTCCCGTACTCGATCGTGCGCGCCACCCAGTTCTTCGAGTTCGTCGACACGGTGCTGTCGTGGACCGCCGACGCGGACACCGTCCGCCTCCCCACCACCCCGCTGCAGCCGGTCGCCGCCGCCGACGTCGCCCGGGTCGTGGCCGACGTCAGCGCCGGCCCGCCGCTGACCGGCACCGTCGAGGTCGCCGGCCCCGAGGTGTACCCCCTCGACGAGCTCGGCCGCATCACGCTCGCCGCCCACGGCGACGGCCGCACCGTCGTCACCGACCCCACCGCCGGCCTGTACGCCGCGGTGCCGGACGACGCGATCACCGCCGGCGAGGATGCGCTGATCGCGACGACGACGTACCGCGACTGGCTCGCCGCCACCGGCTGACAGCAATCCTGCGGCGCCTGCCGGCGCCGGGCGGGGGTTCCCACCCGCACCCCCATGCTCGCGGCGCTCGCACCGCCGGGACTGTCGCCGGCAAGATCTGCGCCACAGCGCGGGCGCCTGGGCTGGAGACCCCGGTGGCCGGCAAGCGTCGTTTGTCGGCTACGACGAGTTGCCGGTCCAGCTGTACCAGCCGCCGCCGAGGTGTCGGAACGACGGCCTCACCAACCAGCCGTCGGCGTTGAGTTCCGCAGTTGGCCCGCCGGGCAGGTAGGCGAAGCCGGCGCTGTCGAAAAAGGCGCCTTGATCTTCGCGGAACACCGCGCCACCGGGCACCCAAGCGGCGCCTACGATGATGTAGCTGCCCAACCAGCGCGGCACGGTGAAGTGCTGCCACTCACTGCCCGGCGGTGGAATCGGGTGTCCGGCAACAACGGCGGCGAACGCATCCCGGTTGGCCGCCCACCGCATGTTCAGCGGCACGCCGGTGCCGAGCAGAACCAAGGTGAGTACGCCGATGACCGGCGCGATCAGCAACCATCTGCTCCACCTGCCGGTGGTACGGGCGACGTAGAGGGACGAGCCGAGCCAGCAGCAGGCGACGACGACGGACGCGAAGCCGCTGGCCGCCAACAAGATGAGGTGCCAGCCCGGGTAGCTCGAGGACCAGAGCACGCCACCTGCCACTGCAACGACGATCAGGTGGAATGCGCAGATCCACATTGCCCAGATCAGCCGCCAGCCAGGTCCATCCAGCGCAGCATCGTCGCTTGTTGCAGTGTCCGACATGGTGGCATCCTGCACTGAGATCACCCTCGGGTCGAGGGCGTGCACTGCATCTTCACGCACGGGTTCGGGCTGACCCCGCAGCACACACCCCCGCGCTAACGCCGCAGCACACCCAGGGCGGTGAGGGCGTCGACGGCAAGGCGGGTGAAGCCGCTCGCCAGCAGGGTCGCGGCGATCGCGGTGAGCAGGAGCCCGGCGACGCGGTCCGCGACCATGCGGGTGCGGTCGGACAGGCGGCGGCGCGTGGTCCCGGCGACGTACACGCACCCGCCGGTGATCGCGGCGTGGACCAGCGCGGCGATCACCAGGGCCAGGATGCCGCTGACCCTGTCGACCTGGGCGCGGAACCCGACCAGGACCGCGATCGTGGCGCCGCCGACGGTGAGCGGGAACGCGAGCGGCATGAACAGCATCGACCGCCACGACGCGGACGGCGGTGCGAGCGCCGCGCCGGTGGACGCCGACGCGTGGTCGTCGGTCCGCCCGAGCATCAACGGCACCGCCGCGATCATCAGGGCGATGCCAGCCGTCGCCGACAGCGCGGCGGCGCTCAGGCCGAGCAGCTCCAGCAGCGGCTCACCGACGAGGATCGTGCCGACGGCGACCGCGGCCACGGTGAGGAACAACCCCACCGCGAGCCGCTGATACTGCCGCGCGTCGACGGGCTGCAGCAGCGGGATGTACGACGACACGGCGGCAACCGGGCTGTACAGGCCGATGAGGGCCAGCAGCATGAGCACCGCCAGGTCCACGTCGGACATGGCGCCGCGGTCACCCCCCACCGCGCTCGAGGCGGTCAACCACGGCCCGCCGGAGGCCTCCGCCGGGCCGGCCGTGCCGCCGCTGGACGCCGCCACCGAGCCCGCCAGACGGCCGCTGGACGCCGCCACCGAGCCCGCCAGACGGCCGCTGGACGCCGCCGCCGAGCCGGCAATACGGCCGCTGGATGCCGCCGCCAAGCCGGACGCGCCGCCACCGGTCACCGACCTCCACGACCGGCACCCGTCGCCCGCGCCGCGGCGCGACGGACCCGTCCCACCCGGCCCGGGCACGCCTCACCCGCGGCAGGTCACCACAGCGCAGCCAGTCCTCACCCGGCCGAAGCCCCCGCACCCGCGACCGCGGCACCAGCGTGCTCAACTGAGCCATCCGCACGCTCAACCGAGCCATCCGCACGCTCGACCGACGCCGGCGCGCGCTCGACCAAGGCCGGCGCACCAGCACTTCCGGCAGCCGGTCGACCTCCGGCGGCGCTGCAGCGGGCATCGCGGACCTCCACCCCGGGCGCACCCCTGGACGGGACGCGACAGGCCCAGGCACTACCCCGCGGCATCGCCGCCACACCTCACCGCCGAGGCCGCAGCCGGCGGCGGCCTCACTCCGGCCAGTCGGCCAGCAGGTATCGGCGGATCAGCGCGGCATGCGACAACGGCGTCGCCAGGTCCGTCACGTCGCCGTTGGTGGTGTAGTCGAGCAGGACCAGATCACCCTCATCGGCGAGCCGGCGCAGCGCCGCCACCTCCTCGGCCGCCCGGTGCTCCAGCACCCACCGGTACACCGGTACGTAGATCTGCCGGCGCGCCGACTCGTAGTCCAGCAGCGTGTCGCCGGTCAGGCCGCGCCGGTGGCCGCGGACCGCGCCGAACCGGCGGACGGTCCGCTTCAGGCCGGTCATGCCGGTGGCGGTCAGCTTCGCCGGGTCGACGTCGGCGGTCTCGAACACCTTCAGCGCCTGCCAGATGCCCTCCACCGACTGCCCCGTCGTGCCCGGGCTGAACGGCACCGGGATGCCGCCGTGCGGATAGAACGGGCTGAGCCGCACCCACGGCTGCGCCCCGCGGGACGTCACGTCCAGCACCGTCGCACCCGGGAACGCCGCCGCCAGCGACGCCTGCCCCCGCCGCCTGCTCGCCACCTGCACCACCATCGAAACCCCCTCCCCCGTCCCACGCATCATGCCCCCGGGGTACGACAATTTCCGGTATGGAAGATCCGTACGACCTCGCCAGGTTCGTCGACGCCCAGGCCGGCACGTACGACGACGCGCTGGAGGAGCTGCGCCGCGGCCGCAAGCGCGGCCACTGGATGTGGTTCGTGTTCCCGCAGATCGCGGGGCTCGGGTCGAGTCCGACGGCGCAGCGGTACGCGATCGGGTCGCTGGACGAGGCGCGGGCGTACCTGCAGCACCCGGTGCTCGGCCCGCGCCTGCACGAGTGCGCCGAGGCGATGCTCGGCAACACCGAGGCGACCGCCCAGCAGGTCCTCGGCGAGGTCGACGCGATGAAGCTGCGCTCGTCGATGACGCTGTTCCAGCTGGCCGCACCGGAGGAGTCGGTGTTCGGCCGGGTCATCGCCCGGTTCTTCGAGGGTGCCCCGGACGGCGAGACGATCCGCCGGGCCTGAACGACAGCGACAGCGGCCGGGACGTGGCGAAGGCCGGCCACCGCAGTCGGTGGCCGGCCTCACGCCAGGGGCAATGTGGTGCGGACGGGTTACGCCGAGACGGTGTTGATCTCGGTCGCCGAGGCGAACGCGCTGTCCAGGCGGGCCTGGAGGGCGTCGAGCTGGTGGTACTCGCTGGCGTCGTAGGACTCGGAGCCCTCGGCGGCGAAGACGTGGTCGGACTCCGCGGCGGAGTGGTCGTAGGAGGTGAAGTCCTGCTCGGCGTAGTGCGAGCCGTCCGCGCCGGTGAACTCGACGCTGTGGCCCTGGTCGAAGCTGGTCGCCTCGGCCGAGTTGTGGTCGGCCTCGTACACGCCGAACTGCGAGTCGTAGTTCTCCTGGACGGCGAACCCTGCGGCCGCCGTACGATCGGACGATGGCACGGGTCGAGGTCGAGATGATGACGGGCGCGCAGAACTACGCGGTGCTGCGGCTGCCCGGCCGGCGCTTCCCCGGGCTGCTCGTGCAGGGCGACTCGCTGTCCATCCTCACCGCGGAGGTCCAGCAGGCCCTGGCCCTGCTGCGGGCCGGGGACACCGCGAGCGCGGAGGAGGAACTGGCGTATGTGGCGAACCATCTCGCCGGACTCCTCGACGGCTACATCCGGGTGGTCGACGCCTCCGGCATGCCGCTGCCGTTCCGACGCCCCGGCTGAGCGCGGCGGTAGGCTACAGCTGTGACCGAGTCCGTGTGGGACTATCCGCGGCCGCCCAGGGTGGAGCCGACGGCGCGGCACATCGTGGTCCGGCACGCGGGGCAGGTCGTCGCCGACACCCGCCGCGCGCTGCGGGTCCTGGAGACGTCGCATCCGCCGGTGTACTACGTGCCGCCGGCCGACGTGGTGGCGCCGCGGCGCCGCTCGCAGCGGCAGACGTTCTGCGAGTTCAAGGGCGTGGCCACGTACTGGGAGGTGGCCGGGGTCGCGGACGCCGCGTGGTCCTACGAGGACCCCACACCGGGGTATGAGGCGCTGCGCGGGCTGCTGGCGTTCTACCCCGGCAGGTTCGACGAGTGCACCGTCGACGGTGAGCGGGTCACCGCCCAGCCCGGCGACTTCTACGGTGGCTGGCTCACCAGCGACGTCACCGGCCCGTTCAAGGGCGGTCCGGGCACCAGGGGCTGGTGAGACTAAGCTCGCCGACCGTGACAGGTTTCCGGCTCGGCGTCGACTTCGGCACGTCCACGACGATCGCCATGCTGCGCCGCCCGGACGGGCGGGTCCAGCCGCTGCTGTTCGACGGCTCGCCGCTGCTGTCCTCGGCGGTCCTGCTCGGCCCCGACGGGCGCCTGCACACCGGCCGCGACGCCGCGCACCTGGCGCGCAGCGCCCCCGAGCGGCTGGAGCCCAACCCGAAGCGGCGCGTCGACGACACCAGCGTCCTGCTCGGCGACACCGAGGTCGGCGTGCGGGACCTCGTCGCGTCCGTGCTGCGGCGGGTGGCGACCGAGGCGGCGCGGGTCGCCGGCCCGGTCGGCGGCGTCACCCTCACCCACCCGGCCAACTGGGGCACCGGCCGGCGGGCCGTGCTCGTCGAGGCGGCCCGCCAGGCCGGCTTCGCCGACGTCGACCTGGTCGCCGAGCCCGTCGCCGCGGCCACCTATCTCGCCGCGACCAGGGGCGCCGAGCTTCCCGCCGGTGCCTGCGTCGTCGTGTACGACCTGGGCGCCGGCACCTGCGACGTGACCCTGCTGCGGCGCTCCGCGCAGGGGTTCGAGCCGGTCGCCTCCGACGGGCTCAACGACGTCGGCGGGCTCGACGTCGACGCGACCGTGGTCGCGTTCCTCGAGGCGACCTACGGCACCCTGTGGACCAGCCCCGCGACCCGCCGGCAGCTGTGGGACGACGTGCGCTCCGCGAAGGAGATGCTGTCGCGGGCGAGCGGCACCGTGGTGATGATCCCGGCGCTGGGCAAGGAGGTGCCGCTCGGCCGGGAGCAGCTGGAGGGCCTCGCCCGGCCGGTGCTGCGCCAGACCGTGTCGATGACCCGGGCGCTGCTCACCGAGTCGGCCGTGCCGCCGTCGTCGGTCGCCGGGCTGTTCCTCGTCGGCGGCTCCAGCCGGATCCCGCTCGTGGCCACGATGCTGCACGAGGCGCTGGGGATCGTGCCGGTCGTCGCGGAGCAGCCGGAGCTCGTCGTCGCGGAGGGCTCGCTGTACGCGACCGGCACCCCGCTCACGGCCGCTCCCCCGGTCTCCGGCGCGCCGGCCTCGGGCCCGCCGACGTCCGCCGCGGCCGTCTCCGGCCCGCCCGCGCAGCAGCCACCGTACGGCCCACCGGCGACCCAGCCGCCGTACGGCCCGCCCGCGCCGCAGCCGCCGTACGGATACCCGCAGCCGGTCGCGGCGCCCCAGTCTCCGTACGGGCCGGCGGCGCCCGGCTCGCCCGCCGGCGGGTACGACACCGGCGCGTACACGACCGGAATCCCGGCTTCGGCGATCCCCGACTCGACCGTCGCCGGCGGGATGCGGGCCGCGCCGATGCCCGTGTCCGCGACGCCGTACGGCCCGGCCCCGGTCTCGGCGGTGCCGGGTCCGGTGCCGGGTCCGGTGCCGCGACCCGCACCGCCCGGCGGCCCGGCCGGGCCCGGCTGGAGCCCGCCGCCACCGGCCACCCAGCGACGCGGCGGCGCGGGCATCGCCACGGCGGTCGTGCTGGTGCTCCTCGCGGTGGTCGTGCTCGGTGGCGGCGTCGGCGTGTACCTGCTGACGAGGGACAACGGCAAGTCCGGCGGCCCGAACGGATCCACCGGCTCCGGCGCCGCCCGCCAGCCCGGCGGCCCGGGCCGGTTCCAGCTGACGAAACTGCCGCAGAACGTCTGCGGCACGCTGGACACGGGGGCGATCAACGGCACGTACGAGGAGCTCGCCAGCGACCCGACACCGTCGCGGAACCTGAACACCTTCGCCGGCACCGCCTCCTGCACGGTCACCCGCATGCACCGGTCCGGCTCCACGGTCGCGACCGCCTCGGTGGTGTCCGTCGCCACCGTCTACGCCGACCTGGCCTCCGGCGCCGCCGTCGCCAAGCAGCTGCTGGACTCCGCCAAGCTCAACGGCCCCGTCACCGAGCTGCCGGGCGTCGGCGAGCAGGCGTTCACGTACGTCGACAAGCAGCAGCCGGCGGTGCTGACCGTCACCTTCGTCGGGGTCGAGTCGAACCTGGTCCTCAACATCACCCTCGTCGCCAGCCCCGGCGGCACCGGCAAGTCCTTCACCGACGCCCAGATCAAGGACCTGCAGACCCGCCTCGCCGACATCGGCAAGGCGAGCCTGCCCAAGACGGTGTCCGCGCTCGGCTGATCAGGCCGGCGCCCCGGGCCGCGGCGCGCGGGCGGTGACCCCGTCGGGGTCGTCGCGGAAGCGCCACTCGAGCCGGTACCGCTCCTGCAGGGCGGTCCGGTCGGTCTGCCACGAGAACACGACCCGCCCGTCGCCGGGCACCTCCCGCGTGATCGGCGTGCGCAGCGGCACGTCGCCGTGCCACAGCGAGCTGCGCACGCCCCACACCACCGGGTCGGCGGACACCGGCAGGTCCAGCCGCACCGCCAGCAACCGGGTCGGCAGCCGGATCTCCCGCTGCAGCCAAGGACCCCACTGCTGCGCGCTCGCGGTCCACGAGTAGGTGATGGTGGTGCGCTGGCCGGGGTAGAGCGGGAACTGACCCTGGGCGTTCTCGAACAGCAGCCACACCTCCTTGAGCGTGTCACGGTCGGTGTAGGCCCGCCAGTTCATCGGCTCGCCGGCGCACGAGGCGGCGAGCCGCAGCTCGCTCAGCACCAGCGGGTGGGCGTGGTGGTGGCGGTTGGAGTACTCGGGGTCGTCGGGGAACCGGTCGACCCGGATCTCGATCGGGAACTGCGTGACCGGCTCGTCCATGCCGTTGTGCAAGGCGCGCCGGATCGTGCACCGGTAGCTGCCGTCCGCGTAGTGCAGGTGGGCCTCCTCCCGCTCCACGACCAGGTCGTGCTCCGGCCCGGCCGCGGCGGGCCCCTCGTGGTCGCCGCCGGTCGGTCCGGCGGGCGCCGCCGCGCCGACCTCCTCGGCGGGGAACCCGCCGGCGACGTGCCACAGCTGCTGGAACCGCTTCGCCTCGCCGTCGGGACGGGGCCGGTCGACGGACCACCCGGCAAGCACCCTGACGATGCTCTCCAACTTGCTCCACCGGGGCAGCACCTCGCCCTGCAGGATCTTGCTGACCGTCTCGTGGCTGACCACGTCGGGCAGGTCCTCACGGTCGCGGATCTCGGCGCTGATCTTCTTGAGACCGGGATAGCCCGCCTGGCGGTAGAGGTGGTGCAGTTGCAGGACCAGGGCGCGCAGCGGGCCGTCCGGTAGGACGTGACGATCCGGCGGCTGCAGCGGCACTCGACCAGCCTCCCGTTTCCAGTTTCTCCGGCACCGCGGACGGCGAGTTGCCAGTTCAACACGCGGGTCAAGAAGAGTCAACCGCGGCCAATGTTCGCCAACTTCCGGAGGACGGCCGAAACCCAGGATGACGATTGTGTTTCAGCATTTCGCGCGGCTGGAGGGAACGATGACGAACCGGAGGACACCACGCAGGCCACGGCAGTACCCCATCAACTGGTTGACGGTCGCGGCGCTGCTGTCCGCGCTCGCCGCCCTGATCACCGCAGTTCGCGGCGGTTGACACCCCGCCGTCCCGCCGGCCCGGTCGGGGGCAGGCCGGCGGGGCGGCCGCCCGGCACGCGCGTTGCCGCGCGCGTCGCGGGTGGGATATCGTCGCGTTTCGGCACCACCATTGTTGAAAGGTGACGGCATGCCCGCCTCGAGCCGCGTTCCGGCCGTTCTCGCGGCCGGGATGGTCTCGGTCGACCACTATTTGCGGGTCGTTTCGCTGCCGCGGAAAGACGAAAAGGTCAATGGCCGCCGAATCGGCTGGTTCGCCGGTGGGATGGCCGCCAACTTCGCCGTCGCGGCGCGTCAGTTCGGTGCCGAGGCCCGGCTCGTCGCCACGTTCGGCGCGGACGCCGAGGCCGGGGAGATCCGTCGGCGCCTGACCGCGCTCGGCATCGACCTGACCGGGTCGGCCGACGTCCCCACCGCGGACAGCCTCACCTCCTACACGGTCGTCGACCGGGACGCGGACAAGACGATGGTCATCGTCGAGTCCGACCTGCCGCTGCCGGATCCCGGCCCCATCGCCGCCGAGGCTGCCGGCGGCGCCTGGGACGTGGTGTACCCGGTCGCGCTGGACGCCGCCTGGTGCCGGGAGATCGGCGCCGCCGCCCGGGCGGCAGGGGCGGCGGTCGTGTTCGACCTGGAGCCGTACTTCGTCGAGTCGGCGTGGGACACCCCGGACTTCGTCGCGATGATGGCCACCGCGGAGATCGTGTTCATGAAGCTGGACTCCGTGCGCGCCGCCGGTTTCCGCGACGCCGCCGAGGCGGCAGGCGCGCTGCGGCGGATGGGGCCGCGGGTCGTCGTCACCACCGACGGGCCCGGCGAGGTGTACTGCGCGGCCGACGACGACCGGTTCGCGGCGGTCCCGCCGGCGGCGGTCGTCACCGACACCACCGGCGCGGGTGACGCCTTCGCCGGCGCGTTCTGCAGCCTGTACGCTCAGCGCCGGTCCGTCGAGGACTGCCTGGCCACGGCGACGGCGCTCGGCACGCTCACGGTGGGCGAGTTCGGCTGCCAGTCCTACGCACCGCTGCGGGCGGAGCGGCTGCGCGGCGTGCTCGACCGGGTCGAGACCCGCAAGCTGCCGTAGGCCGGGCGCCGCCGGTCAGTCGTCGTAGCCGCAGATCTTCCAGGCGCGGCCCTCTTTGACCAGGGTCAGGTTCAGGTTGTTGGTGGTGGTGCGGCCGCTGCTGGTCTTGATGGTGAACTCGGTGAAGACCGTGGCGGTCTTGCCGCTGACCGACTCGCCGGTCACGTGCCAGTCAAGGACCGTGGTGCTGGTGGACGAGGAGCCCGACGAGGAGGACTTGCTGTTGGCCAGCTCCTTCTTCAGCTTCGCCGCCTCCTCGGAGCACAGGTAGCGCTCCAGCTCGGCCGGATCCGGGTCGTCCTTGGTGGCCGCGTCGAGATACGCCTCGACCACCTCGGTCGGGGTGTGCACGAACACCTGCTGGAAGGTGAAGTATCCGCCGACGACCAACGCGACGACCAGCAGCAGCGCACCGCCGGCGACAAGGGCCCACTTGCCGCCGCGCTGCTCGCCGCCGGTGGGCGCGGGCACCGGCAGCGCACCGGTCGGCGGCCCGTACGCCGGCTGGCCCGGGTGACCGGCGGGCGGCGTGAAGGACTGCGTGGGTGGCTGCGCGAACGGCTGGCCGGAGACCGGCGGCTGCGCGAAGGGCTGGCCGGAGACCGGCGGCTGCGCGAAGGGCTGGCCGGAGACCGGCGGCTGCGCGTACGGCTGGCCGGAGACCGGCGGCTGGTAGGGCCCCGCGGGCACCGCCGGCGGCGCATAGGGCTGCTGGTGCTGCTGCGGCGCGCCCGGCGGCTGGCCGAACGGCTGCTGGTGCTGCGGCGCGCCAGGTGGCTGACCGAACGGCTGCTGCGGATCTGACTGACCCCCCGGATACGTCACCGCGACATCGTATACACCGCCCTGACTTCCGTCGCGCGGCGGCGCGGCCGCCGGCGGCCGCCGCGGGCGAGGGGCCCGGAAGCCGGTTGGCGGGCGGCTTCCGGGCCGGTCTGGCGTCAGGATGCGACGCTCAGGGCTTCTTCGGGTCCTCTCCGTAGCCGTTGCACTGGCGGCCACCGTTGATGCAGTAGCTGACCAGATACGCCTGCCGGGCCGCGTCCCACCCGTTCATGAAGTCGTAGTGGAACGTGTAGCCGGCCCCGGAGGAGTACGCCAGGTTCGACGTGTTGCCGCCGGGCAGCTTGTAGGGCAGCTTGATCTCCAGCATCGGCAGCGGCACCGGGTGGGTGGCCGGGCAGACGCCGCCGACCGGCCACGCCATGTGCGACTTGTGGTCGGCGGTGTCGAGGTGGACGCCGTCCCAGCAGCTGGGCGCGGTCATCCGGACGACCAGCGACGAGCCGGACGGGCACGACGCGGGGATCTCGTTGCCCTTGTAGCCGGGGCACTGCCAGTTGCCGGTGAAGTGCGCGGCGTCCGGGGTGCGGGCGTCACCGACGAGCAGCTTGAAGCCCGCCGGGAACGGTTTGACGGTGCGGTAGTCCCTGACGTCGGACTTGTAGTAGACGGTCGGCTTGTCCGGCAGCACCGGGGTGCCGTTCTGCAGCAGCGTCGGGAACCAGTACCCGGACGCGTCCTTCTGGTCCTCGCAGGAGGTGGCGCCCCCGACCAGCGACGCCGGCGTGGAGTTGGCGTTGGTGGCGGGGTTGCCGATGAACGAGTGGTTGTGGGAGGCGCCGGCGAGCCCCGGGAACACGATGGGGTCGTCGCCGAGCCGGTGGGTGACGGTGCAGTTGGCGTGCATCTCGTGGTACTGGGTGCGGGGCGGGTCGTCCGCCGCGGCGGCGGTGCCGAGCCCTCCGACGGTGCCCAGCACCGCCGCGGTGACGGCGACGACGAGGATGCGCCGCACCGGCCGGATCCGGGCACGGGGCAGCATGGACCTGATGCTCATAGCAACTCCTTGGCGGTGGAATCGAGCATCTCCAATGGGGATGAAACCCGACGCTAGCAGCGCGTTCTTCGCGCCGACAACCGTTTGCCACCGCTTGCCGTTTCGATCATCAGTCCACTGTGGACAACGCCTCGGCGAGGTCGGCGATGATGTCCTCGGGCTCCTCGAGGCCGACCGAGAGCCGCAGCATCGCCGGGTCGACCCCGGACGCGGCCAGCTCCTGCGGGCTCTGGTGCGCGAACACCAGCGACGCCGGGTGGGTGATCAGCGTCTCCGGCCCGCCGAGGCTGACCGCGTTGCGGCACAGGCGGGTGGCGCGCAGCACCCGTACCGCGGCGTCGGCGTCGGCGACGGTGAAGGCCAGCATCCCCCCGAAGCCGCGCATCTGCCGCACGGCCAGGTCGTGCTGCGGGTGCTCGGGCAGCCCGGGGTGGTGCACGGCGCGCACGGCGGGGTGCCCGGCCAGGAACCGCGCGACGGCAAGCCCCGACGCGTTGTGCCGGGCCATCCGCAGCGGGAACGTCTTGAGTCCCCGGGCCAGCAGCCACGCCTCGAACGGGTGGCAGACCGGCCCCAGCACCCGCGCGGTCTCCCAGGCCCGCGCGACGAGGGCGGCGGAGCCGGTGACGACGCCGGCGGTGACGTCGCTGTGGCCGTTGAGGTACTTCGTGGCCGACTGCACGACCAGGTCGACGCCGAAGTCGACGGGCCGGGTGTTGTACGGCGTGGCGAACGTGTTGTCGGCGATGATGACCGCGTCGGGCGCGGCGGCGCGGACCGCGGCGAGGTCCGTGAGGGTCATGGTCGGGTTGCTCGGCGTCTCCACGTAGACGACCCGGGTCGAGGGGCGCACCTCGGCGGCGAGCGCCTCCTGCGGCACGAGCCGCACGTCGACGCCGAAGCCGGGCAGCATGGTGCGCAGCAGCGTCAGGGTGGCGGTGTAGTGGCTGGTCTGCGCGAGCACCTCGCCGCCGGTCGCCCCGGACGACACCACGGACAGCAGCGCGGCGCTGACGGCGGCCATGCCGCTGCCGACCAGCAGGGCGGCCTCGGCGCCGTCGAGGTCGGCGAGCATCGCCTCGGCCTCGCGGGCGTTGGGTGAGCCGTACCGGGTGTAGTAGGCGCCCGGCGCCACCGCGGCCGCGATCCGCGCGGCCTCGGCGGTGCGGGGCAGCTCGTAGGTGCTGGTCTGGTGGATCGGGGTGACCAGCGGCGCGCCGCCGGGCTGCGGGGCGACGTCGGGGTGCAGGAGCCTGGTCATGCTCGGTGGCGCGTCATGCATGACCTCAGCCTTGCACGGGGTGCACCCGCCACGGCTCGGTGCGCAGCCCGCCACGCTGGTTGATGCCGTCCTTGATGCGGTTGCCGGTGTCGGCGGAGATGCCCGGCGCCAGGTAGGGCTGGATCTCCACGGCGTCGGCGGTGTACGCGTCGCCGTCGCCGTTGTACTCGACGCGCAGCGCGACCGGGCCACGGTCGGTCTCCACCACCACGAACACGGTGCCGTCCGGGTGGCCGGCCAGCGTGGTGCGCCGGCCGAGCATCATGCAGGACGTGACCGCGCCGTAGGGCGTGCCCTGCGCGGTCGTGCCGGGCGGGCCGCCGGTGAGCAGCGCGCAGGTGCCCGCCTGCCGCCCGGCGAGGGCGTCGGAGCGGGCCGGGAAGCCCGTCGCGACGAGATACCCGACGACCACGACCAGCACGCCGGCGACCCCGCCGAGCCACCACCAGTGACGTTTCATGACCACCTTGATACCCGAAGCCGTCCGGCGATGTAGTACCGGGGAGCTACGGCGGGACAGTCCCGCAGCGTGACGACGGTGGGGCCGGCCGCTCCCTACGGTCGATCCATGACCTTGCACGCGCTCGTCCACCGGGTGGTGGACGCGACCCCGCCGACCCGTGACCGCGCCGTGGACGGGCTGCGCGCCCTCGCGATCGGCGGCGTGGTCCTCGGGCACTGGATGGTGACCGCGCTGGTCACCGACGGCGGCACGGTGCGCGGCGCCAGCCCCCTGCGGTTCCTGCCGCACCTGGCGCCGGTGTCGTGGCTGCTGCAGACCCTCGCGGTGTTCTTCCTGGTCGGCGGCTACACGGCGGGGCGGCCCAGAACGGTGCCGTACCGCCGGTGGCTGGCGGCACGGCTGGCCCGGCTGCTGCGGCCGGTGCCGCCGCTGCTGGCCGTGTGGGCGGTCGTGGCGGGGGTGCTGCTCGCCACGGGCGCCGCCGACCGGACCGTGCACACCCTGGTCAAGCTGGTGCTGTCGCCGCTGTGGTTCCTGCTGGTCTTCGCCGCGCTGACCGCCGCGGCGCCGCTGGTGGCACGGCTGCACTGGCAGTGGCCGCTGAGCGTGGTGGCCGCCGTCGACGTGCTGCGCTTCGGCCCGCTCGGGCCGCAGTGGATCGGCTGGGTCAACCTGGCCGCGGGCTGGCTGGTGCCGTTCTGCCTCGGCATCGCCTGGTCCCGGGGCACGCTCACCGGCGGCGGGTCCGACCCGGCGGCCGTGCGGCGGACCGGGTGGCGGCTGCTGCTCGGCGGCGCCGCCGCGACCGTGGTGCTGGTGCGCTGGTTCGGCTACCCGGCGTCGATGGTGGGGGTGCCCGGTGCGGGCCTGTCCAACCTGAACCCGCCGACCCTGGCCGCGGTCACGTTCGGCCTGGCCCAGTGCGGGCTGGCGCTGCTGCTGCTCGGGCCGCTGCGGGCGGTGCTGGACAGGCCCCGGGTCTGGGCCGGCGTGGCGCTGCTGAACCTGTCGGCGATGACCGTGTTCCTGTGGCACCAGACCGCGATGATCGCGGTGACGCTGCTGGTCGACGGTACCCGGCCGGGGCTGCACACCGTGCCCGACACGCCGGGGTGGATGGCGGCGAGGATCATGTGGCTGCCGGCGTTCGCACTGGTGCTCGCGGCCTGCTGGGCGGCGTTCCACCGGTTCGAACGCCGGTGATGCGAATATTCGGATAAGACGGACTTATCCGAAGAACGCTCGCTATGTTCCGTTCATGGCTTCAGCTTGGCTCAAGGCATCAACCATGCTCACCGCGGCCGTCGTCGGGCTCGCGCCGGCGGCGGCCGCCCGGGCGGAACCCGCCCCGCCGCCGGCGGCGCAGACGGTGCTCGTGCAGGCCGGCGACACGCTGTGGGGGCTCGCCCGGCGCAACGGCACCACGGTCGCCGAGCTCCAGCGCCTCAACCACCTCGGCACCTCGACGCTGATCAGGATCGGTCAGACCCTCATCCTGTCGGAGTCCTCGCGCGCGGCCCGGGTCGCGGTCGCCGTCGCCTACGCCAAGGCGCAGATCGGCAAGCCGTACCGCTTCGCGACGGCGGGACCGGAGACGTTCGACTGCTCGGGGCTGGTCATGCGCGCCTGGCAGGCGGCCGGCGTGCGGCTGCCACGGGTCACGTACGACCAGATCAAGGTCGGCCGGCGGGTGACCCGCGACCAGCTGGAGGCCGGCGACCTGGTCTTCACCAACAACGGCGGGCACGTGATGCTGTACATCGGCGACGGCCAGGTCGTCAACGCCGGGCACACCGGCGTCACGGTGAGCCAGCAGCCGCTGCCGCGCACGGAGCGGGTGGTGGCGTTCGTCCGCCTGCCGGACTGACCCGCGGCGTCAGGACGTCTCGGTGCGCCTCAGCGCGCGGAGACCTCGTCCAGCTGCTGCAGCAGATCGTGCGCGGCCAGCTCGACCGCCTTGTGCCGCCACTCCGAGGCCCGGTACACGCAGGCGATCAGCCCGCTGCGGTGCACCCGGCGCAGGTCGCCGCAGACGAACGCGTACCGCGCCTTCGTCTCGTCCTTCGCGCCGACGGTCAGCCCGAGGTGCCAGCGCGCGTACTCCTGCCACGAGTGCCGCTCCAGGTAGGCGTTCTGTTCCTCGGCCTTCGGCTGGGCCGCGCCCCAGTCGCTGTCCAGCACGTACTGGCGCGCGTCGATCAGCCTGCGGATGTACGCCACCGCTGCCGGGTTCGCCTCGTATTCGGCCATACCTGGGCGGTACCCGCACCGCGGTCCGCTCAAAACCGGGGCAGCGAGGTGAGCCACCGGGCGATGGCGATGAAGCCCGGCGGCCACCTCCCGTTCATGCGGAGTTCGCACGCTGTTCCAAGGTCGCTCCGAGGTTCGACTGGTTGTGTCTGTTTCGTCCTGACCGACCACTGATTGGCGACGACGATGCGATGGCCGTTCGGACGACGTGGTGTGCCGCCGGCTGTCGCCCCCGGCACCCCGGCGCCAGAAGGAACCGGGGTCCCGGCGGCCAGCAACGACGACCACGTCGGTCACGCCTTGCGGGCGCCGAGCAAGCTGCACGCGTTCAACCGGTACGAGATCAAGTATCTGATGCCGGTCACCGCCCTGCCGGCGTTGCGTGGCGAACTGGACCGGCGCCTGGACCGGGACAGCCACGGTTCGGACGGTGGCTACGGGGTGTGGAGCACCTACTACGACACCCGGGACCTGCGGTTCTACTGGGAGAAGATCGAGGGCCTGAAGTTCCGGCGGAAGCTGCGCATCCGGCACTACGGTGACCGGTTCGGGGTCGGCGACGACACGACCGTGTTCGTGGAGATCAAGCAGCGGGTCAACCGGGTCACGCAGAAGCGGCGGGTCGCGCTGCCGTACGCACGGGCCCTCGACCTGTGCGACCGCCGGGACATGGTGGAGCACGAGCCCGGCCAGGGCCCGTTCCTGCAGGAGGTGTTGGGTCTCGTCAACCGCCTCGATCTGCGGCCGGTGGCGATGACCGGGTACCAGCGGGAGGCGTTCGTCGGCCGCGGTGCCGAGGCCGGCCTGCGGGTCACGATCGATCAGCGGCTGCGCGGCCGGGACCGCGACTTCCACCTCGGTGCCGACACCGAGAACCGCCTCATCATCCCCGCCCGGCTCGCCGTCGTGGAGTT
This sequence comes from Dactylosporangium aurantiacum, assembly GCF_000716715.1. Classification (GTDB taxonomy): domain Bacteria; phylum Actinomycetota; class Actinomycetes; order Mycobacteriales; family Micromonosporaceae; genus Dactylosporangium; species Dactylosporangium aurantiacum. Next base: position 123,177 of record NZ_JNYJ01000047.1, read on the forward strand.
CAAGGCCAACGAGCGGGTGCCGTACTGGCTCACCGACCTCGCCGCCGAGCTCAACCTGTCCGTCGCGCGGATCTCCAAGTACTGCCAGAGCGTGGAGGCGTACGGCCGTGCCCCACGCTCGATCTTCCACGTTCCCGACACCGACACCGCCGCCGACCATGACCTCGCTTCCGCCCGAAGCTCGACGAAGGACTGATCCCCCATGCCGTTCGAAGTTCAGGACCTGTCCGGCACGTTCAGCGTCGGTGACATCGCGATCGCGTTGTCCCTGTCGTTCGTGCTCAGCGCGATGATCGGCTGGGTGTACCGGTTCACCCACCGCAACGTGTCCTACAGCCAGTCCTACGTGCAGACCCTGGTCATCCTCGGCATGCTGATAGCGCTGATCATGCTGGTGGTCGGGTCGAACATCGCCCGGGCGTTCGCGCTCGTCGGCGCGCTGTCGGTGGTCCGGTTCCGCAACGCCATCAAGGAGACCCGCGACGTCGGGTTCATCTTCCTGGTCATGGGCGTCGGGATGGCCGCCGGCACCCGGTTCTACTCCCTGGCCGTCGTCGCCGCGTCGGCGATCAGCCTGATCATCGTGGTGATGTACCGCTTCAACTGGTTCGCCGCCAGCGTCCAGCGGCAGGTCGTCAAGGTCCAGGTTCCGCCGGACGGGAACTACACCGAGGGCATCCAGGACGTGCTGATCGCCCACACCAGCGAGTTCGAGCTGGTCAGCATCGAGTCGATCCGCGGCGGCGCGCTCAGCGAGTTGATGTACACGGTGCGGCTGAAGAAGGGCACCGAGCCCGGCCGGCTGATCACCGCACTCGGTGAGCGCACCGGCGGGCAGCGGGTCACGGTCCTGACCGGTTACGACCAGACGGACCTGTGATGCGCCGCCGGCTGCTGCTGCACAGGATCCCGGTCCGAATACGGCACTACTGGAAGCTGCTCGCAGTCTGCGCCGCGTTCCTCGTCGCGTGCGCGGTGGTGTTCAGCACCGTGCGGGTCGCGCCGCTGGTCACCAGTACCAGCGACAACGACGGCGACCAGATCGTGCAGGACATCGTCGGGACCACCGACCTCTTCGACGAGACCAAGGCCCACACGATCACGCTGACCTTCAAGGACGCCGACTACCAGCGGCTCCTCGACGAGTTCTGGGACGAGGGCGAGAAGGAGTTCCTCGAGGCCGACATCACCATCGACGGCACCCGGGTCGAGAGCGTCGGCATCCGGCTCAAGGGCAACTCGACGCTGTCCGGGCTGACCCGCAACGGCCAGTCCCGGCCCGGCGGGTTCGGTCCCGGTGGTCAGCGCGGTGGTCAAGGTGCCGGTCCGGGCGGGCAACTGCCGCAGCGCGACGGCGGCGCCAACGGCTTTCCCGGTGGCGGCTTTCCAGGAGGCGGCGCCAGGCCCGGTGGCGGGTTCGGGATGGCGTCGTTGAAGGCGGAGGAGCCGGAGACGCTGCCGTGGCTGATCCGGTTCGACGAGTTCGCCGACGGCCGCCGGTACCAGGGCCACCGTGAGATCGCCGTGCGCGTCGCCGGCTTCGGTGGCGGGTCGACGGTGCTCAACGAGGCCGTGTCGCTCAATGTCCTCGCCAAGGCCGGGCAGACCGCGCAGCGGTACGCGTACACAAGCTTCACTGTCAACGACCGGCCGACCACGGCCCGGCTCATCGTCGAGCACCCGGACGAGGACTTCGCCGAGTCGCTCGGTGATTCCGGGGTGCTGTACAAGAGCCTGGCCACAGGATCGTTCACCGACCAGGGCGACGACCCCACCGCGTACGCCGACGACTTCAAGCAGATCACCAAGAAGGGCAGTCAGGACCTCCAACCGGTCATCAACCTGATCAAGTGGGTGACCAGCGCCGGCGATGCCGAGTTCGACAAGCACCTCGGCGACCACGTCGACGTCGCGTCGTTCGCCCGGTACGTCTCGGCGCAGAACCTGCTGCTCAACTCCGACGACATGGCCGGACCCGGCCGCAACTACTACCTGTGGTACGACCTGAAGACCAAGAAGTTCTCTGTCGTCGGCTGGGACTACAACCTGTCCTTCTCCGGCAGCGCCACCACCGGCCCACACGAGACCACCTCCATGGGTGGCGGCCGCTTCCCCGGCGGCGGCAACGGCGGAGACTTCCAGCCACCGGCCGGCATGCGACTGCCCGACGGCATGCAGCCGCCTGCGGGTATGGGGGGCGTCATGGGCGGGCGCGGGATGGGCGGCCACAAGCTCAAGGAACGCTTCCTGGCCAGCACGGCGTTCACTTCGACCTACGACGACGCCTACCGCACGCTGTACAAGAAGATCTACGCCGGCGCCGACGCGCTGAACATCCTCGACGGCATCACCAAGGTCCTCGGCACCGTCAGAGGCAACAACGCCGACAAGACCAGGTCCGACGCCGAAACGCTGCGCAACCTCATCGTGCAGCGCACCGAACACCTCGCCGGCGACAGCGTCATCACCGGCGCCTGACCGATCAGCCCCGCGGACCCACGGCCAGCACCACCGGTTGCGGGTCCGCGGCGGCGTGCCACGCGGCCGCCCGAGTTCCCGCCGCGGCGAACGCCACCGGAGGGACCGCTCAACACCGGGGCAGCGAGGTGAGCCACCGGGCGATGACGGTGACGTCGTCGCGGGTCAGCCCGCGGCCCGGGTCGACGGCGTGCAGCAACGCCGGTCCGGGGTGGTGCGCGGCGACCCAGTCCCGGTCGGCGGCGCCGATCTCGTCGTCGACCCAGACGAACGGCCGCCCGGCCGCCCAGGCCAGCAGCCCGCGCGTCTTCCAGTGCACCGGCCCCGCGGCGTCCTCGTCGGGCCAGTCGACGACCGGCAGCACGGGCAGGTCGAGCAGCGGGCCGAGCACCTCGTTGGCGTCGGCGCCCCACGTGGTGGCCCACACCAGGTCGCACGGCAGCGCCGCCAGCCAGCCGCCGTGGCGCGGGTCGAGCCGGCCGAGCAGCGGGTTGCCGCGGGCGGCCTGCCGGATGCGGGTCGAGGCCGGCGGGCGGTGCCCGGCGGCGCCGAACGGGATCAGCGGGCCGTCGACGTCGAGGAACAGCAGCGGCCGCATCCCGCCACGGTACCGGCGGGCACGGCACCGTCCACAAGGGATGTCCGGTCCGTGGTCAGCGGCGGATCGGGTGCAGGCGGATCATGCCGCGGCTGTCGCCGGTGGCGAGCCAGGCCCCGTCGGGGCTGAAGGCGAGCGACTGGATCGGGGCGCCGGTCGGGCCGGTGGTGGCGACCGGCCGGCGGCCCGCCGCGTCGAGCAGCACGACCCGGCCGCCGGCGTCGCCGGTGGCGAGGAGGGCGCCGCCGTGGTCGTACACCATGGCGGTGATCCTCACGGGGTGGCCGAGGTCGCGGGCGGTGCCGGACAGCGCGGCGCCGGCCGGATCCCAGAACTCGACGAAGGCCGCCCCGCCGGCGGTGGCGGCCACGGCGAGGGTGCGCCCGTCGGGGCTGAACGCCAGGCGGGTCGCCGGGCTCGTGGCGAGGGCGGCGACGGGCGTACGGCCGGCGACGGCGTGCACCTCGACGGTGCGGTCGTGGCCGTACGCGGCCCACCGCCCGCCCGCGTCGAGCACGGCGTCCGCCGAGGTGGCCTGCGGCGCGGCGGCCGGGCTCGCGGGTCCGGCCGGCGCGGCGGGCGCCGAGGCCTTCCCGTCCGGCGTCAGGGTGCCCAGCTCACCGGCGGCGGCGAGGTCCCACAGCCGGAACTCCCCCGCGGCGAAGCCGACCGCGACCGGGGTGCCGTCGTGATACGCGATGTCCACGATCCCCGCCGTCGCCCGCGCGGCACCGGTGGTGGCCGGGACGGCGGTCGGTGCGCCGGTGCCGGCGGCGGTGTCGGTGCGCCACAACCGCCCGCACTCGTAGCCGCCGGTCGCGAACGCCGCGCCGTCGGGGCTGAACCGGACCGCGCGCACGGGGTTCGCGTGGCCGGTGAGCGGCTGGCCGCGGGCGGCGTGGGCGGCGACGTCCCACAGCCGGACGGTGGTGTCGCCGCCGCCGGACAGCAGGGTCGCGCTGTCGGGGGCGAACGCGAGGGCGAGCACGGCGCCGCCGTGGCCGGGCAGCTCCGTGGCGGCGCCCAGCCCGCGGGCGGGCGCGAGCGCCGGGAGCCGGTCCGCCTGCCGCGAAGGCCCGGCCTGCCGCGGGTGGTGGGGCCACCATACGGCCACGGCGGCGACGCCGGCGACCAGTGCCGCGAGCACCGTCCACACGCCGAGGCGCCGCACCCGCTCGGCGGCCGGCGCGACGCGCGGGGCCGGGGAGGCGACGAGCGGGTCGAGCACCGGCTCGTCGTCCCAGACGGACCCCGGCGCGAACGGCGGCGGGCCCAGCACGAGTTCCTCCGTCGGCGAGCGCGGCTCCGGCACGGCCGGCATCGTCGGCGGGTCGGGCAGCGCCGACGGCAGCGGCTCCGGCGGGCGCTGCCCGGGGATCGGCGCGGCCGGCGGGACGTGCAGGCTGCCGGCCGCGACGGCCAGCTCCGGGTGGTCCAGGACGCTCGGCGCGATCCCGGTCGCCCGGTGCAGCAGCGTCGCCGCCAGCGGCACCCGTGAGCCGCCGCCGACCAGGAAGATGCCGGCGACCTGGTCGTGGGTGATGCGGGCGGCCCGCAGCGTCCGCAGCGTCACCTCGACGGTGCGCCGCAGGTACGGCAGGGCGAGCGCCTCGAACTGCTCCCGGGTCACGTGGAGGGTGGCCGCGGCGACCGGGATGCGCAGGTCGCCGGTGGCGTGCCGGGACAGCTGCTCCTTGACCGCGCGGGCGCCGTGCCACAGCTGGTGGCGGGCCTCCTGGTCGGGCTGGGTCCGCGGCCGGTCCAGCCGCTGCCACACGGCGGGGCCGGCGGTGAGGGTGTCGCGGGCCAGGCCGACCACGGCGGCGTCCAGGTCGAGCCCGCCGACGTCGCCGAGCCCCGCCGACGCCACGACCTCGAAGGTCGCGCCGGCGGATCGCACCGCGCTGACGTCGAACGTACCGGCGCCCAGGTCGTACACGACCAGGCACCGGCCGGGCGGCAGCTCGTCGCCGAGGGCCCCGGCAAGGTACGCGGCCGCCGCGACCGGCTCCGGCACGAACCGCGCGGCACCGAGCCCGGCCCGCTCGGCGCCCCCGGCGAGCACGGCCAGGCGGGTCGGTCCCCACGTCGCCGGGTGGGTGAGCACGACGGTGGGCGGCGGCGCGCCGGTGGCGCGTTCGGCCTCGGCGGCGACCCGGCGCAGGACGGCGGCGACCAGGTCGACGACGGTGATCTCGCGCTCGCCGAGCAGGACGGTGCGCTCGTCGACGCGGCGCTTCGGGTTGGGCTCGTACGCGGCGGGGTACGCGACCGCGGCCCGCTCCGCGTCGGCGCCGGTGAGCAGGTCCCCGCCGGGCGCGGCGAACACGGCGGAGGGCAGCAGCGGGCTCGCGTCGAACAGCAGCGGCCGGGCGACACCGTCGGCGCCGGCGAGCATCGCCACGGTGGTGGAGGTGCCGAAGTCGATGCCGAGCCCCGATGCGCCGTTCGTCACCACCCGATGACCCTACGAAGTGCCGGCCGTCCGGCGGTACACACGGACGAGGTACCGGCGGTCAGGTCAGCCGGCGGCGACGTCCAGGCGGTGCAGCAGGAGCGTGCCGCCACCGCATCGACCGCCGTGTACGCCCGACCCCCGTCATGGCGCGCATGGTGACCAGCGCACTCGACGTACCGAACGGTAGTCGTTACGCTCTGCGTCTTGTCGCGTCCCAGCCGACGGCGAAGAGGCAGGTCAGGTCATTGGACGAGCAGCTGCGCGCCCCGTCGGCGCCGCCCGCGGCACCGTACGTGCCGCCGGTGCGGGCGTCCTCGCCGGCCGGGGAGCTGGTCCAGCCGTTCGGCCCCGGCACGCAGCAGCTCGACCCGGTCCGCGCCGAGCGGGACCGCACCCAGGCCGGCCAGCTGGCGCACGCCGCCGCGCAGGCCGGCCAGGCCGCCCAGGTCGCCGCGCAGGCGGCCCAGGCCGCGCAGGCCGCGGCGCAGGCCGCCGCGCTGCGGGTCGCCGGCGCCGCCGGGGTCGCGAGCCGGCACACCGTCGCCGGGGCGAAGCGGGCCGCGAGCAGCGTCGGCCGGTTCTTCATCGGCATCGGGTACTTCTGGCGCGGCCTGGCGATGTTCGTGCGGACCCCGGCGCTGTGGTTCTGGGCGCTGCTGCCGGTCGCGCTGACCGCCCTGTGCCTGCTGGCGGTGGAGAAGGGCGTGTCGGCGTTCATCGGCCTGGCGGTCGACTGGCTGCTCGGCTTCGTCGCCAGCTGGCCCTCGGCGCTGCGCTGGGCGCTCGGCTGGGTCATGCGCTGGGCCGCGGAGGCCGCGTTCCACCTGCTGGTGACGGCGCTGACGGTGCCGGTCACGATGTGCTTCGGCGCGTTCTTCCTGCCGTTCATGACCCGCGGCGTGGTACGGCGCACCGACGGCCCCGAGGTGGTGCCGCCGTCGTGGTGGCGGGCCGCGGGGGTCTGCCTGCGCCAGACGGTCGTGATCACGCTGGTGCTGCACCTGGGCTGGCTGATCTGCCTGCCGCTGCTGTTGCTGCCGGGCTTCAACCTGGTGGTCGCGTTCGGTGTCGGGCTGGTCTTCAACGGGTTCCTCGTCGGCGTGCTGGTGTTCTCCGTGTCGATGCACCACCACGGAGTCCGCGGCGCGCGGCAGCAGCTGGGGTTCGCGTGGCGGCACCGGGCGTACGTCACCGGGTTCGGGATGATGAGCCTGGTCGCGCTGATCCTGCCCGTACTGTCGCTGCGGTTCCTGGTGATCGTGCCGATCCCGGAGATCTTCGCCGCGCCGGGCGCGGTGCTGTACCTGGTGACCGCGCCGTCGGCGCTGGTCGGCGCGGTCATGCTGCACCGGCGCATCCTCGCGTCCTCGACGCCGGTGTCCGCGCCACCGGTGGTGCCGCCCGCGCCGTGGACGGATCCGCGGCTGGGGTACGGTCGGCACCATGTCGGCAGTGGCCACCTTCAACTCCCTCAAGGCAACCTCGGTCCCTGAGTTCACCCGCGATCCCGCGGCCGTGCTGGAGAAGCTCGGCACGCCGCTGGAGGTGTCCTTCGACTGGTCCGCCTACGTGATCCTGCCCGTGCTGGAGCTGCTCGGCGACCGTGGCATCACCCTGCACACGTCGCAGTACGACCGGCTGCTCGACGACGTGCCCGAGGACGACGACCGGTTCACGGTGCTGCTCACGCCGCAGCACCGTGAGTTCCTGCCCCGCCTGGACCCGGACGCGTTCGACGACGCCGAGTTCCGCGACCGGTTCGCCGAGGACCGCATCGAGCTGGACCCGGCCGAGGCCGGCGCCGCCGGCCGGGACGTCATCGTCCTGCTGCACGACTGTGTCGCCGAGGTCGCCGACGACGAGGTCATCGTCGTGCGGATCGGCTGAGGCCGCTACCCGAGCTTCGGCAGGACCGCCTCGGCGGTGCGGCGCTCGACCTTGAGGTTGCCGGCGTCGTTGCCGGCCGAGGTGGCGTACACGTCGACGACCTTGCCGCCGGCGTACACGTACAGGTGCCCGGCCAGCGAGTAGGCGGCCTCGCCGATCCCGGCGACCTGCTGCGCCTCCTTGTTCTGCACGTCGAACTGCTGGCGGGTCTCCACGTTGACCGTGACGTCGAGCTGGCCGCTGGTGAGCTGCCACTGGCAGTAGCGGGCGCCGCCGGTGTCGCCGCCCTCGTTGGTCATCAGCGTGACCTTCTGCCCGGTGAGGCCGGTGACCTCGGACCTGGTCAGCAGCGTGCAGATGTCCGGTAACCCGGCCGGGGCCGCGCTCTTCGTCGGGGCCGGTGCGCTCTTCGTGGCGGCCGGTGCGCCGCTCTTCGCGGCGGCCGCGCCGGTGGTGGCGGCGGGGGTCGGGGTGTTGCCGGCGCCGCCGAGCACGCCGCAGCCGGCGAGGCTCAGGGCACTGGTCAGCAGGGCGGTGGCGGCGAGGGTGCGGTGGCGCGACATGGGGGCTCCTCCGGGCTGCGCGATCTGGTGATCCCACCTTGACCGACGACCGGGCACCCCGCCCGCGCTACCGCGCCACCTGGCACTTTTCCGGGACGTTCAGCCGACCGGCACCGCCCGCACCGGTGGGTGGACGGTGAAGTCGAACCCGACGGAGTCCTCCGCACGGATGGTGACCCCGGTGTCGTCGAAGTCCGCGGTGTACGTGCGGGTGCACGGCTCCGCCGTGTGGCAGACCCGCCACTGGAACGTCGCCGGGCCGCGCCACCCGCCGGTGGTCGCGATCGGGTGCGCCTCGCCGTCGGCGGTGCGCATCGTCGCGGCGTGCCAGCGGCCGGGCTCGCACGCGAACCGGTGCGCGCCGTGCTCGTCGGCCAGCTCGGCGACCCAGCCGTGCGGTGCGCGTACCACGGCGAAACCGCTGATCATGGTGGGCTGGTCGATGGGCGGCCGGCCACCGCGCCGCGGCGGGGCGACCGGTTCACCGACCCGGAACCGGCGGCCGGGCAGGTCGGCGGCGGGCTCGGCGGCGCCGGTCAGCGTGGGCAGCACCAGGCCCTCCACCCGCGGCGGGGTCCCCGGCGCCGGGGTGGCGTCCAGCAGGTGCCGCCACACGGCGTCGAGGACGGCCTGCATGTCCGGCGCGCCGGAGGTGATGGCCACGACCGACTCCTGGGCCGGCATGACGATGATGAACTGGCCGAACGCGCCGTCGCCGCGGTACGCGCCGTGCCGGCAGCGCCAGAACTGGTAGCCGTAGCCCTGCTGCCAGTCCGGTGAGACGTCCGGGTCGGCGTCCGGCCCGCCGGTCGGCACCTGGCGGGCGGTGGCGGCCGCGACCCACTCCGGCGGCACCAGCTGCCGCCCCTGCCAGCGTCCGCCGAGCCGGTACAGCTCACCGAACCTCGCCAGGTCGGCGGTGCGCAGGCGCAGGCCCCAGCCGCCGAGGCTGACCCCGCGCGGGCAGGTGTCCCACGCCGCCGGGCCGAACCCGAGCGGCTCGAACAGCCGGGGCCGCAGGTAGTCCAGCAGCGTCCGGCCGGTGCGCCGCTGCACGATCGCGGACAGCGCGTACGTGGCGCCGCTGTTGTACACGAACCGGGTGCCGGGCTCGTGCACGACCGGCACCCGCAGGAACCCGCGGACCCAGTCGCGGTCGGGGTCGTCGTCCATCAGCGGCGCCGCGTCGGTGTCGTGGCCGGTCGTCATCGTCAGCAGGTGCCGCACCCGCATGCCGCGCAGGTCACCACCGCCGGGCAGGTGGTCGGCGACGAGGTCGTCGACGCTCAGCAGCCCGTCGGCGACGGCGAGCCCGACCGCGGTCGAGGTGAAGCTCTTGCTCAGCGAGTACAGCGTCTGTGGGCGCTCCGGCTCGTACGGGTGCCACCAGCCCTCGGCGACGGTCTCCCCGCCGCGCAGCCACACGAAACCGTGCACGCCGAGCTTCTCGACCTCGGCGACGAACCCTTCCACGGACGCGTCCACCGGCACACCCTACGATGGCGCCGGTGCGACGGGTGACGGTGCGGCGCGACGACGTGACGATCTCGGCGCTCGCCGGCGGGTCCGGCCCGCCGGTGGTGCTGCTGCACGGCCTCGCCGGCAGCGCCGCCGAGCTGGTGCCGACCGCGACCGGCCTGCTGGACGCGTACACCGTGGTCGTGCCGGACCAGCGCGGGCACGGGCACTCGACGCGCCGGCCCGCCGACGTCTCCCGCGACGCCTATGTCGCCGACGTGGTCGCGGTCCTGGACGCGCTCACCGGGCCGGCGGCCGGCCCGGCCGTGCTGGTCGGGCAGTCGATGGGGGCGCACACCGCGATGCTCGCCGCGGCCCGGCACCCGGACCGGGTCCGCGGCCTGGTGATGCTGGAGGGCGGGGTCGGCGGCGACGACGGCGACTACCCGAGCCGCCTCGGGGCGTGGTTCGCGTCGTGGCCGGTGCCGTTCCCGTCCCGGGAGGCGGCGGTCGCGTTCCTCGGCGGCCGGTCCCTGGCGCGGGTGTGGGCGGCGGACCTGGAGGAGCGCGCCGACGGCTACTGGCCGCGGTTCGACGCGGCGGTGATGACCGCCGCGATCCGGGGCGTGGCGGACGTCGCGCGGTGGGACGAGTGGGCCACGGTGCGGGCGCCGGCGCTGCTGGTGCGCGGCGCCGGCGGCACCGGCCCGCCGGACGAGGTCGAGCGGATGCTGCGGCTGCGGCCCGGCACCGGACACGTGGTCGTGCCCGACGCGGGGCACGACGTGCACCTGGACCAGCCGGCCGCCTGGCTCACCGTGCTGCGCGGCTTCTTGGACACGCTCGGCTGAACCCGCCCTCGACGGCCGGCGGTCCTGTCGGGTGGCGGCGGTCCCGGTTGGGCGGTGCGGCGAGAACCCGTCGGAACGTGGCAGGCGGGGCGCTGTCGCGGGGCCGGCGGCGGGCCTAGCGTCGCGGCATGGTGATCCTGGGGCCCGTGCTCATCGGGCTGCTGTACGCGGCGGTGAACTCGTTCGTGCCCGAACGGCACCGCCGGTCGTTCAACGCGCTGATGGTGGCCGGCGCCGGGGCGGCGTACCTCGGCGGCGGCGCGTTCGGGCCGCTGGAGCTGGCGTTCACGGCGCTGGTGACGGTCGTGGCGTTCCGCGGGCTGTCGTCGTGGCGGTGGGTCGGCGTCGGCTGGCTGCTGCACACCGTGTGGGATGTGGCGCACCACGTACGGGGCGCGCCGCTGCTGCCGTTCGCGCACGACTCGTCGTTCGGGTGCGCCATCTGCGACCCCGTCATCGCGCTGTGGTGCTTCGCCGGCGGGCCGTCCGTCGCGGACGTCGCCCGCCGGCTACAGCGGCGTCGCGTGGACCGTGATGCGGGTGAACGAGCCGACGTTGATGTGGTCGCCGTCGGCGAGCACGACGGGCAGCTCGGGCTGGATGGGCTCGTCGGCCCCGTTGACGAAGGTGGCGTTCGCCGAGCGTAGGTCGACCACCGCCCAGCCGCCGCCGGGCTGCGCGACGAGCAGGGCGTGCAGGTGCGACACCGCGGCGTCCTCGGGCGGGCCGGCCAGGTCGATGTCGGGGTAGCTGCCCCGCGAGCGGCTGCGCCGGCCGATGAGGACCTGCTCGCCGGTGAGCGGGAAGCGGCGCACGGGGCAGAACCGCGGGAAGGCGATCGTCGGGTCGGGGCCGTTCCACGCCTCGACCCGGTCGAAGTGGGCGCGGTCGGCGGTGACCACGGCGTGCCAGCCGGTCGCCGCCGTCTCCCCCGGCGGCGCGGGCACCGCACCGGGCGGCGTGACCACGTCCGGCGGCGTGGTGAGATCCGCCGACGCAGCGGTGACCTCCGGCGGCGTGGTGAGATCCGCCGACGACGCGGTGACCTCCGGCGGCGCGGCGGGGACGTCCTTCGGCGGTGCCGGGACGGCGAGGGCGTCGAAGCCGTCGACCTCGCAGAAGCGGCCGGTCATCGGCGTGCCGCACTCCGGGCACACGGCCGGCCGCGCCGGTGCCGGGGCAGCCGCGGGGCCGGCCGCGGCCGGCGGGTCCGGCTGCCGGGCGGCCGCCATGGCGGCACCGCAGACGTCGCAGTAGTCGGTGGTCTCCGACTCGTGGCCCTTCGGGCAGGCGGCCATGGTGGTCTCCTTCAGCTCGGTCGCATGCGGGTCGTCTTGCGCGACCCGAGCGCCGCGATCTCGGCGTCGATGTCGACGTCCTTGTTGTCCGAACGGCGCTTGAGCTGCACGGTGCCGGTGCGGGCGTCCTGGACCTCGACGACCCTGGCGAGCAGCTGCACGGTGTCGGACCGGCCGGACTCCGTCGCCAGCCGCACGGCGCGGCCGAGCCGGGCGGTCGCGGTGACCGTGTCGCCGGCCTCCCGGGCGGCGAGACCCTCCTGGATCGCCGAGGCGAGCTCGGCGGCGCCGGTGTAGTGCGCGACCCGCTTGTTGAGCCGGGTCGACTTCACCTCCTCGTCGGTCCACACGGCCCGCACGAGGCCCTTGGCGAGGACGTCGTCGCCGCGCACGACGCTGACCCGGGCCGCGAGCTTCTCCTCGCCGAGCACACCGACGGTGCCGGGGTCCAGCTCGACGGACAGGTGGTAGTCGCGGCTCTCGGCGCCCCACGCGCCGGTCGGGTAGTCACCGACGCGGGCGCTGACGTCGGTGCGCCGGTCGGTGAGGTCCAGGATCTCCGGGTGGACCTGCTTGACGAAGCGGATCCGGGCACCGGCCGGCGTCCACAGGCGCAGGGCGATCCCGGCGACGGTCTTGCCCATGGCGGCCTCGATCATCGACCGGAAGTCGGCCTCGAGCCCGGCCGGGTCCTTCATGCCGTCGGCGGTGCCGAGCAGCGCCTCGGCGACCTTGATCAGCTCGGCGGCGCTCCAGTTCTGCCCGACGCCGCGGCTGTCGCAGACGAACAGGCCGGCGCACTGGTCCAGGGCCGCCTGGAAGGTGCGCTCGGACTCGCCGTTGCGCCCGTCGGTGAGCAGGATCGCGTGGCGGATCTCGGCCCGGTCGGCGAGGAACAGCTCCCTGGCGAGGGTGAGCCAGGTGCCGATCTGGGTGCCGCCGCCGGCCTTGAGGTGCCGGATCGCCTGTTTCGCGGCGCTGCGGGTGCGGTCGTCGGCGACGGCGAGGACCTGCTGCTCCGGGTACACCATCTGAGCCCAGTCGCTGCCCGCGACGACGGCGAACGCGACGCCGTCGCGCAGGGTGTCCACGGCGACCGCGGCGGCCTTGCGTGCCTGGACGATCCGGTCGCCGCTCATCGACCCCGAGCAGTCGATCATGATGACCTCGGCGGCGGGCGCCCCGGCACGCACCGTGCCGCCCCCGCCCGCGCCGGCCGTGACGGTGACGACGGCGTCCACGACGGTCGCCCCCTCGGGCAGGTACTCGTTCTGGAAGACCTCCGCTACGACACCGCTGGACGGCTCGGTCATGGCGCTCCTCTCGAAGGGTCGGTGGCCGGCGGTCCGGGGTCGAACGCGACGGCGGCGACGGTGATGTTGTCGGCCCCGCCGGCGTCGCGGGCGAAGGCCGCCAGCCGCCGCGCGAGCCGGTCGACCCCGGGTGTGTCGACGGCGCCGGTCCACGCCGGGTACCGGGTGAGCCCGTCGCTGCTGAGCAGCAGCACACCGGCGGTGCTGGGGCGCAGCGTGGTCAGGTGCGGGTCGCCGGCGGGCGCGTCGGCGCCGAGCCACCGGGTCAGCGCGGCCGCCTGCGCCGACAGCCGCAGTGCCGCGGCGTCGACCCCGGCGGCGGCGAGCTGCCCGGCGAGGGAGTCATCGACGGTGAGGCAGCGGGCGCCGTCGCCGTCGAGCCAGTACGCCCGGCTGTCGCCGACCCAGCCGACGGTGACCTGCCCGTCCTCGACGACCGCGGCGAGGAACGTGCACGCCGGCGCGTCGAACCGGGCACCCGGGTCGGCGAGCTCGGCGACCGCCGCCGACGCCGCCCGGTACGCCGCCGCGACGTCACCACCGCCGACGAGCACCTCGATCGCCTCGACGGCGGCCGTGGTCGCGGCCGCGTCGGAGTCCGGGGCGCTGGACACGCCGTCGCAGACGACGACGGCCCGCCGGCCGCCGGCGACCCCGATCGCGTACGCGTCCTCGTTGCGTCCCTTGCGCAGCCCCCGGTCGGTGACCGCGCTGACCCCGGGCAGGTCGTCCTCGGCGTGGTCGCGTCCGGCCCCGCGGCGCAGGCCGCAGCCGTCGCAGTACCCGTCGGTGCCGACGCCACCCCCGCACGCGGCGCACGGGCCGCCGGCCGCCCGCGAGGACCGCCAGACGGCGCCGCCGGCCGGACCATCGGCGGCGGCGGAGAAGTCGGCGACGGACAGATCGAAAACGGACAGATCGGGGGCGGGCAGGTCGGGGGCGGGCAGGTCGGCGGGGGCCGTCAGGCCGGCGGGGGCGGACAGGTCGGCGCCGCACGACTCGCAGAAGCGGTCACCGTCCACAGTGGACGCCGTGCACGACGGGCAGGCGGCCGTCACAGCCAGGTCCTCGGCCGGACCCGGTTGGCCTGGTCGACGAGCCCGATGCGGGTGTCGCGGTCCGGGGCGACCTTCGCCAGGACCCGGAACGCCTGTTCGAGCCCCAGCCGCAGGTCCCGCTCCGACAGCCGGCGGGTGAGCACGCTCGCCGTGCCGGCGTTGCCCGCCTGGACCCAGGCCAGGGCGGCCCGCAGGGTCTCCACGGTGAGCCGGGCCCGGCGCTCGACGTCCAGGCCGAGGCGTTCGACGCGGCCGGAGACGTCGATCAGGTCGGGCTCGCCGAGGCGGTCCGCCGGCGCGGCCAGGCGGGCCCGGACCGCGGCGACCTGCGCCGGGACGCTGTGGCTGGAGCTGTCCGGGACCGCGTCGAGCACGGCGACGGCGCCGGGCAGGTCGTCGCGGGCGGCGAGGATGCGGGCGACACCGAACGCCGCACTGACGAACGACCGGTCCGTGCGCCACACCGCCGCGTAGTGCCGCAGTGCGGTGTCGGTGTCGCCGTCCGCCTCGGCCGCGGCGGCCAGCGCGAGCTGCGGGGCGAGCTCGCCGGGCAGCGCCCCGTAGACGGCGTCGAAGGCGGCCCTGGCCTCGCCCGGGCGCCCGGCGGCGAGCGCGACCATGCCCCGGTGCCAGTCGACGCGCCAGTCCGGGTCGCTCACCCCGTCCAGGTCGGCGGCGGCACCGTCGAGGTCACCGGCGGCGATGCGGGCACGCACGACGGCGAGGGTGACCTCGACCGCGTCGCCGCCGACGGAGTACAGCGCCGCCGACAGCAGCTCCGGGTCGGCGGTCGGCATCGTGGCCAGCAGCGCCGCGCCGGGGTCGGCCGGGTCGACGGTCGGCACCGGCAGCCCGGCGGCGACCTCCGCCCCGTCGGGCCGGGCCGTCCCCGCGCCGTCCCCGGCGCCGAGGGCGGTGCCGGCGGTGACCAGACCGGCCGCGGTGCCGAACGCCCGGCGCTCCCCGGTGAACTGGGTCGACACGCCAGGGCGGGGCCGGCCGTCGGCGGCGCTGAGCACCTGCCGCAGCACCCCGGTGAGCTGTTCGGCCATCTCCGCCGCCGAGCCGAACCGGCGGGCCGGGTCGCGGTCGGTGGCGCGCAGCAGCAGCCGGTGATAGGACTCCTCGCGGGCCAGCAGCGGCACCGTCGCCGGGTCCGGCAGGTGGTCGACGAACGTCGTGGTGAAGCCGCAGAAGTCGAAGCTCAGCACCGCCATCGACCGGGCCACGGTGTAGAGGTCGGAGGCGACCGACGGTCCGGCCGTGGCGACCTCGGGCGCCTGGTAGCCGACGGTGCCCCACACGGCGCTGACGTCGTCGTCGGCGCGCCGCACGGCGCCGAGGTCGACGAGCTTGACCCGCTGGTCGGTGTGCAGCGCGTTGTCGGGCTTGAAGTCGCAGTAGAGCAGGTCCCGCTCGTGCAGGTAGCCCAGCGCCGGCAGGATCTCCAGGGCGTAGGCGATGACCTGCGGCAGCGGCAGCGGCTGGCGGGTACCGCCGGTGACCGGGCGGGCCAGGTAGATGTCGCGCAGCGACAGGCCGCCGACGTACTCCATGACGATGTAGCCGACCCGGTCGCCGGTGGACGGGTCGGGGTGCGACACGAAGTCGTAGATCTTCACGATCGACGGGTGGTCGACCTCGACGAGGAAGCGCCGTTCGGTGATCGCGGCCGCGGTGGCGTCCGGGTCACCGGAGTCGATGAGGCCCTTGAGCACGACCCAGCGGTCGCTGACCTCGTCGCCGACGTTGCGGTCGCGGGCCAGGTAGATCCAGCCGAGGCCGCCGTAGGCGATGGCGCCGAGGACCTCGTACCGGCCGGCGACCACGGCGCCCGGCGGCAGCGACGGCCGGAAGTTGTACCGGGTGCGGCAGTTCGGGCAGAACCCCTCCACGAGCGCGGGCCGGCCGTCCCGGGCCCGGCCGACGGGCTGCTCGCAGCTGCCGCAGAACCGGCGGTGCTCCGGCACCTGCGGGTCGGGCAGCACCGCGCCGGCCGGGTCCCGGCGCGGCAGCGCGGGCAGCGCGACCAGCGGCGCGGCGCCCCGCCCGCGCCCGGTGGAGCGGCCCGACGTGCGCCCGGACGCGCCGCCGGCCGCCGACGGGGTCGAGCCCTCCGTGACCGGGGCGGGAACGCCGGCGCCGGCCTGCTTGTGGCCGCACTCGTCGCAGTACCCGTCCTCGTCGTAGGAGCCCGGGCAGCCAGCCTGTGCGCACTGACTCATGTCGGTCTCCCTTCGGCGGCGCCGGACAGCGCCTGCTGGTAGGCGAAGACGGCCCTGGTCGCCGCCCGCAGGTCGCACGGCGCGGCCCACAGCAGCTCGCGGGCGGCACGGTACCGCTCGAGCAGCGCGGGGTCCTCGACGCGGTCGAGCCGGACCGCCTTGGCCCGGTACGCCTCGAGCCGCCCGCGCAGCTCCTCGCGCCGGTCGAGCAGGCCCCGGGCGGCGTTGGCCCGGTCCTCGGCGGCGCTGACGGCGGCGGACAGGTCCCGGTCGAGGGTGCTCAGGCGCCGGTCCAGGGCCGGCCAGGCGTCCAGGTCGAGGGCGTCGGTGGCGCGCACCGCGTCGGCGACCGCGGCCTGCCACCGCGGGTGGGTGCCGGCCGGGTCGGGCAGGCCCGGGTCGGCGATCTTCGCCACCGCGGCGGCGTGCGCCTCGCGGGCCCGCTGCTCCGCGGCGGCCAGGGCGGTGAGCAGGGTGTCGAGGCGGGTCAGGCGGCCGGGCAGCGCGACCCGCAGCGCGGCCAGCTCCGACAGCCGCCGCACCGTGCGGGCCAGGTCCTCGCGCAGCGCCGCCCAGGCCGGCTCGTCGACGCTGAACGGGTCGTGCAGGGCATCGGCGTACACCTGCTGCAACCGCGACTGCAAAGGTCCGGTGGTCGCGGCGTGGTCGGCGCCGAGGCGGTGGTGCGCGGCGACGGCCGCCTCCAGGGCCGTGTCCAGCTCGATCAGCCGCTCGGTGAGCGCCGCCCGGGCCGCGCCGACCCGGTCGAGGGCCTCGGCCGCCGCCGCGCACTGCCGCTCCAGGTCGGCCACGAACGCGGCCGGCGGCAGGTCCGGCAGGCCGTCGAGCGGGTCGACCGGCACCGGCGCGGCGAGGATGCGGGCGGCGTCGGCGTCGCGGGACCGGCCGGACAGCGCCCGCAGCCGCTCCAGCACGTCGCGGGCCGCGACGAACCCCGACCACAGCCGGCCGACGTCGACGCCGGACCACAGCCGCGCCGTGGCGCCGCGCACCGCCACGCCGCGCAGCAGCGCGTGGGCCGGGTGGGTGTCCACGGTGTACAGCGCCGCCGCCAGCCGGTCGTGCGCGGCCGCCAGCTGCGCGACCGCCACGTCGGTGCCCGTCCGCATGCCGCGGTCAGTCCCGGTACTTCGCCGGCGGGGCGGCCGGCACCGGCCCGTACTTGGCGAACCAGCGGCTGTAGATGGTGGTCCAGGTGCCGTCGGCGCGGATGCGGTCCAGCACCCCGTTGACGAACCGGACCAGCTCCGGGGTCTCCAGCGGCATCGCGACGGCGGACGGCTCGTCGCTGATCCTGGCGCCGACGACCTCGGTGCCGGGGTCCTGCGCGGCCAGGCCCAGCAGGAGCACGTCCACGGTGGACACCGCGTCGACCTGCCCCTGCTGCAGCATGACCAGGCAGTCCAGGGTGCTGTCGGTGGCGACCGCGACCGGCTTCGACGGCTGCTTCATGATCGTGACGATGCTGGTGCTGCCCCGGGTCGCGCACACCTTGCGGCCGGCGAGGTCGGCGAAGTCCTTGATGCCGGAACCGCGGTTGACCAGCAGCCGCTGCCCCGAGGTCAGGTACTCGGTGGAGAACGCCACCTGCTGCATCCGCTCGCACGTCGAGGTCATCGTGCGGATCACCATGTCCACCTCGCGCCGCTGCAGCACCGGGATCCGGTCGGCGGTGGTGATCGCCCGCCACTGGATCGCGTCGGGGTTGCCCAGCAGCGCCCTGGCGATCTCCCGGGCCAGGTCGATCTCGAAGCCGACGACCTGCCCGGTGACCGGGTCCCGGTAGCTGGTGAGGTACGCGTTCTGGTCGATGCCGACGATCAGCCGCCCCCGCTCGGCGATCTTCGCCATGGCGGTGCCGGCCGGCATCCTGCCCGGCGCCGGCAGCGCCGCCGGCGGCCGCAGGCTGGCCCGCGGGTCGCAGGCCGGCGGGGACGTCGCCGGCGGGCTCGGCGGCTCCGCGGGGTCCTGCACGTTGAGCGGCCGGGGCACGGCGGCCGCGGCCGAGCTGTCCACCGCCGGGGTCGCCGGCCGCCCGCCGCAGCCCGACAGCACGAGCAGCGCCAGCACCACCACCACGGGCTTCTTCATCGGTACTCCGCGATCCGCTGGTTCAGGCCGTACGCGGCGGCCGCCGCGCCGGCGAGGGCGAGCAGCGCGACGGCGACGTCGACACCGCCGAGCGCGTCACCGGCGCGGCCCGCCTCCCGGTCGAAGCGCCGCCCGCCGCCGGCGATGCCCTCGCCGAGGGCCGCGTCGAGCCGGCCGGCGGCGCTCGCCGCGCTGGCGTCGCCGTCGGTGGCCAGCCGCACGGCCTCCGCGTGCTGGCTGCCGTCGTCGAGCTCGCGGACCTTCCGGTGGATCGTCAACCAGTCCGCGGCGTGCCGCTGCGCGTCCTGGACGGCGGCCCGGGCCGCGTCGTCGGGTGCCTCCTGGTGCGCCCGTTGCAGCAGGCCGCCCTTGCCGTCCTTGCCGGCGAGGCGCTCCATCATCACGGTGAAGTCCTGCTCGAACGCCTTGCCGTCGCCGCGGGCGATCAGCGTCAGCCCCTCGTCGGCGCGGGCCTGCAGCGCGGTGATGCGGGCCTCGGCGAGCAGCGCCACCTGCTGCGACCCGCCGTCGCGGCCGGCGCCGATGTGCCCGGCGGCGCCGCTGGCCGCCACCGCCAGCCAGCCGGACGCGACGAGCGCGGCGAGGGTGGCCAGGACCAGGCCGCGGTTGAGCCGCCGGTTCGTCAGCCGCACCAGGTACCACTGGGTCAGCACCAGCGCGCCGAGCAGCAGCAGGCCGAGCAGGCTCAGCGTCCACGGCCACCGGGCCACCGCCCGCTGCGCGTCGGCCAGCCGGGCCGACTCCGCCTCGAACAGGTCCTGCGCCGCCGGCAGGATGATCTGGCGCATCAGCGCCGACGCCTCGCGCAGGTACGCGCCGCCGAGCGGGATCCCCTGCCGGTTGTAGGTGCGGGCCGACTCGACCAGGCCCGTGTAGGCGGGGATCTGCCGCACGAGCACCCCGAGCGCCGCCGCGCTGCGCCCCTCCGCGCCGCGCAGCGCGACCGTCAGCGCCGAGGACGCCCGCGCGATGTCGTCGAGGTAGCGCTTGCGCAGCTGCGGAGGCTCGACCCCGTTGGCGAGGAACGCGCTGGCGGCGGTCGCGTCGGCGTCGGACAGCGACCGGTAGATGTCCTGCGCCTGCAGGCTCAGCGGGCCGCTGCGGTCGGTCACGTCCCGGACCAGCCCGACGCCGGCCCGCATGGTGAGGACCCCGGCCAGGCCGAACGCGAGGCCGAGCACGACCACCACGACCGTCAGCGTGGTGAGCCGGCCCGGGCTCGTCGCGGCCCGGCGGATGAGTCGACGCCACGCGGTTGCCAAGAACATCTCCCCGTCTCGATGATGCCCCCGAACATATCCGGCTGCGTCAACCTTTTGACAGCCGCGCCCGGCGGGCTCCGGCCGTCGTGCCGGACCCGCCGCGACGGTCGGCAGTTGGCGTGGACGCGGTGAACGTGGCCGGCGCCGGCAGCCCCGGCGCATAGGATCGGGTCTTCGGCACACGAGGCTCTGGAGGTCGACGCATGGGTGGTCCACTCGTTCAGGTCGCGGACGTCCCGGACGGTGCGATCCTGCTCGACGCGCGGTGGTCCCCCCAGCCGCCGCCGGCGCTGGAGCGGTACCGGGCCGCGCACCTGCCCGGCGCCCGGTTCGTCGACCTCGACACCGATCTCGCCGCGCCGCCCGGCGCCGGTGGCCGGCACCCGCTGCCGACCGCCGCGGCGTTCCAGGCCGCGATGCGCCGCCTCGGCGTCGGTGACGGCACGCCGGTCGTCGCCTACGACGACCGGGACGCCTCGGTCGCCGGGCGGCTGTGGTGGATGCTGCGCCACTGGGGGCACCGTGACGTGCGGGTCCTCGACGGTGGCATCGCGGCCTGGATCCGGGCCGGCCGGCCCACCGAGTCCGGCGACCCGGTGCCGGTGCCGCCCGGCGACTTCACCGCCGGCGAGCCCCGCGACGACCTGCTCACCGCCGATGAGGTGCCGGCGTTCGTCAGGGACGGGGTGCTGCTCGACGCGCGGCTCGGCCCCCGCTTCCGCGGCGAGGTCGAGCCCCTCGACCCGGTGGCCGGCCACATCCCGGGCGCGGTGTCGGCGCCCACGTTCGACAACAGCGACGCCGACGGGCTGTTCCTGCCGCCGGAGCGGCTCCGCGAGCGGTTCCTCGCCCTCGGGGTGAGCGACGACCGGCCGGTGGCCGCCTACTGCGGCTCGGGGGTGACCGCCGCGCACGAGGTCATCGCCCTCGAGCTCGCCGGGTTCGCGCCGCGCCTGTACGCGGGATCCTGGAGCGACTGGATCACCGACCCCGACCGCCCGGTGGCCACGGGCCCCTGACCGGTCCAGCGCGCCGGGCCCGGCGCGCTGTGCCGGGCCCGGCCCGCCGCGCTCGCGGGTCAGGAGTCGAAGCCGAGGCCGAGCCGGTCCAGGGTGCGCAGCCACAGGTTGCGGCGGCCCTCGTCGCGGTCGGCGCGGGCGATCGACCACCGGGTCAGCTGGATGACGCCGGAGCGGACCGGCTCCGGCGGGAACGGCACCGGCTTCGAGCGCACCATCCGCAGCCGGGTCAGCGCCGTCGGCTCGCCGCCGAGCAGGTCCAGCATGACCTGCGCGCCGAAGCGGGTGGCGCCGACGCCGAGGCCGGTGAAGCCGGCCGCGTACGCCAGGCGCCCGCCGTGCCCGGTGCCGAAGAACGCGCAGAAGCGGGAGCAGGTGTCCACCACCCCTCCCCACGCGTGGGTGAACCGCACCCCGTCCAGCTGCGAAACGTCTCGAAGAAGTGCGTGGCCAGCCTGTCCGACGTGGCGGGCCGCTGGTCGTACGCGAGACGCACGGCGCCGCCGTTGTAGTAGACCGCGTCGTAGCCGCCCCACAGGATGCGGTCGTCGTCGGTGCGCCGGTAGTAGTGGAACTGGTTGGCGCTGTCGCCGATGCCCTGGCGGTGGGCCCACCCGATCGACGCGAGCTGGCCGGCGGTCAGGGGCTCGGTCATCAGCGCGTAGTCGTACACGGGAATGATGAACGGCCGTACGCGCCGCAGCGGCGACGGGAACGCCCCCGTGCCCAGCGCCACCTTCGCCGCGGTCACCGTGCCGTGCGGGGTGCGCAGCCGCAGCCCGCCGCCGGCCCGGTCGATCCCGGTGACCCGGGTGCCCTCGTGGAAGCGCACCCCGAGCGCCGCGCACGCCTCGGCGAGCCCCCACGCCAGGCGCACCGGGTCGAGCATCGCGGTGCCGTCGCGGTCCCAGACGCCGGCCTCGTAGGTCGCGGCGTGCACCTCGGCGCGGATCGCGTCCCGGTCGAGGAACTCGACCCGGCGTCCCAGCCGCCGCGCGGTGCCGATCCCGTCGCGCAGCCCGGCGACCTGCCACGGCGCGGTCGCCACCGACAGCTCGCCGGTGCGTTCGAAGCCGCAGTCGATGCCGTACCGCCGCAGCGTCGCCTCGATCCCGTCCAGGTTGGCCCGGCCGAGCGCCTCCAGGGTGGCGATCTCGTCCGGGAACCGCTCGACGCCGTTGGGCAGTCCGTGGGTGAGGCTGGCGGCGCAGAAGCCGCCGTTGCGCCCGGTCGCCGCCCAGCCGATCCGCCGGCCCTCCAGCACGACGACGTCGAGGCCGGGGTCGCGCTCCTTGGCCAGCAGCGCCGTCCACAGCCCGCTGAACCCGCCGCCGACCACCGCAAGGTCCGCGCTGACCGCGCCGCGCAGCGGCGGGTGCGGCTCCGGACGGTCCCGGTCCAGCCAGAACGGGGCGCTCACGGCGTCACGCAACGCGGGATGACCCATTGCCGCACTCTACGGTGCCGCCCCCGGCCCCCGGGCGTCGATACACTGTGCCGATGGCCGCGGACGACCTGCTGTTCGTCGTGCTCGACGGTGCCGGCGGCTGTCTCGTCGCCCTCGACGAGCCGCCCCTGGCCGGGCCCGTGTCCCGCACCGGGCGCGACGGCGTCATCCACCTCGTCCCCGCCGGCCGTGCGGTGCTGCGGCACGACCCGCCCGGCAACACCGGCCTGCGCCTGCTGACCGGCGCCGGGACCGTCGCCGTCGCGGGCGCGACCGTGGCCCTGTCGGCGCTGCTCACCCCCTTCGTCGGCGCCCCCGTCGGGGCGGCCGGGCTGGCGCTGTGCGGCGCCGGGTACCGCAACGGCCGCTCGGCGCTCGGCCGCCGCTGGCTGGAGCGGCACCGGGCGCTGCGACCCGCCGAGGCGGAGGTGTTCGCCGGGGCGTTCAGCGCCGCGCAGACCGTCCTGATGCTGTGGCCGCGCCTGCGTGACCTGGTCCAGGTCGCCACGCCGCGCCGGGAGCTGGCCGGGTCGCTGTGGACGCTCGCCGGGCTGCTGCACGACCGGGCCGCCCTGGGTGAGCAGCTCGCCTCGCTGGACCGGGCCGCGGCCCGCCTGCCGGCCGGCGCGGCGGCGCTGCGCACGGAGCTGGCGCAGCGGCGGGCGCTGGTCCGCGCGTCGCTGGAGGACCTCGCGGCCGCGGTCGGCGCCCGGGTGGCGGCGCTGGAGACCCTGGCCGGCGAGTGCGTCGACCTGGTCCGCGACGAGCGGGCCGTGCTCGCCGCGCTCGAGGCCATCGCGCGGGCGGACCGGTCCCTGGGGCGGGTCGCCCCGGCGGCGGTCGCCGCGCCCGACGAGACGGGCGAGCTGGCCGCGCAGACGAGGGCGATCGTCGCGGCGTACCGGGAGCTGACCGGCCTCACCCGGCGGGCCACCACCGGCGGGGAGCCGGCCGCGACCGGATGACCGGCAGGCGGGCGGTGTCCACCGGCGGGTGATCCGCCGGTCCACCGTGGACACCCCGTCCGCTTGGTGCGGGGGCGACCTTTCGGCGGCGGCGCGGACGATCACCCGTCGCCCAGCCTGCACGCTGTGGCGCCCGACGATGACTCGCCGCCGCCCGGCCCGTCCGGCGCCGGCGCTGCCCGGGCACGATCGTCAAGGAGAGCGCACCGGTCATCCGTACCCACGACCAGGGCAGCTGCTAGAGGAGCGCGGGGCGGGTGCGGCGGGCCCGGGCGACGACGGGTGGCACGAGCGCGCCGAGGACCGCGAACACGGCGCCGAGCAGCAGCCACCCCGGGACGCCCCAGCCGACGGCGAGGCTGGTCACCACGAACGGCGCCAGCATCTGGCCCAGCTGCAGGCCCATCGAGTAGGCGCCCTGGTACTGGCCGTGCGCGTCGGACGGGGCGAGGCCGAACGAGATGCCCCACCCGGCGGCCGAGTGCCACAGCTCGCCGGTGACGTGCGCGAGCGCGCCGAGCACGAGCAGCACGACCGTCACCGGCATGCTGACCTGGCCGCTGCAAGCGAACAGGGTGCAGCCGGCGAGCAGCGCCAGGCCGGCGCGCCGGGAGGCGCGGGCGGCGCCGGTCAGCGACTCGGTGCCGCGGGCGGCCCGGACCTGGAACAGCACCACCGCGGTCGTGTTGACGAGGAACACGACCGCGATCAGCCAGCGCGGGGCGTCGGTGCGGTGCGCGATCCACAGCGGGAGCGCCACCTCGAACAGTCCGAAGTGCGTCGCCATCAGGCCGTCGAGCACCACGAAGGCGAGGAACGGCCGGTCCCGCAGCGCGACCAGCCGCGGGCCGTGCGTGGGGGCGGGCGCGGCCGGCACCGGGGCGAGCCCGCGCAGCACCAGCGCGGCCGCCGCGTAGGTGGCCGCGTCGAGCAGGATCAGGGTCACGTACGCCTGCCGCGTGTCGACGGCGAGCCCGACGCCGGCGACGGCGGCCCCGGCGGCGATCCCGACGTTGGTGACGGAGCGCAGGTAGGCCCGGGTGTGCACGCGCCGGTCGGCGGGCACCGCGCCGGCGATGACGGCGCCCCTGGCGGCCCGCTGCGCCGCGTCGGCGACGGCCATCGGCACCCCGACCAGCAGGTAGGACCGGAACCCGTCGACGGTGACGAGGGCGACCGACCCGGCGGCCAGGGCGAGCAGCCCGGCGAGCAGGACCCCGCGCGGGCCGCGGCGGTCCGCGACGTACCCCATCGGCGCGCTCGACACGAGGCCCACCAGCGCGGTGACGGTGAGCGCCAGGCCGGTCTCCCGTACGCTCAGCCCGACCGAGCGGGTCAGGAACAGCGCGACCGACGTCATCGACACGCCGTTGCCGAACGTGTTGACGAGCGTGGAGACGGCGAGCAGGCGCAGGGGTCCGGGTTCGGGGAGCATGCCCGCCATTAAACAATACGTACGTACGGTTTGCTGCCCCGGTCAGGCGGCGGCGGTCACCCGCCCCGCCAGATCGGCCCGGATGCGCTCCAGGGTCGCGGCCATCGCGTGCGGCATCTTGCGGTCGCGGCCGCTGATCCGCTCGAAGGCCATGATGCCGCGCCCGGCGCTCAGCGCCATCGTCTGCACCAGCCGCGTGCCGCCGGGCACCTCGGTCAGCGCGAAGCGCCAGGTGGTGCTGTCGGGGTACCGGCCGCGCCGCAGGGTGCGGAAGGCGAACTCCACCCCGGGCTCGGCCGTGATCACCACGCACTCCCGGGTCCACCGGGCGATGCCGCTGCGACTCGACCCGCGGAACCGGGCGCCGGGCACCGCGCCGGTCGCGGCGTCGTCCCACGCGCAGCGGTAGCACTCCGGGCTCCACCGGCCCATCCGCGTGACGTCGGCGACGGCGGCGTAGACGTCGCCCGGCGGCGCGGGGATGACCACCTCGGCCCGGGCGCTCAGGGCGACGTCCCGCTCGGCCGGCGCGAGGTCGGCGTACGCGTCCTGCACCCGCCGGGCGTACCGCCCCCGGGTGGTGGCGTGGATCAGCCGCAGGAGCAGCCCGCCGGAGCGCGCCACCCGCTCGGCGAGGACCGCGTCGGCGGCCATCACCCACGGCAGGGCGAACCCCATCTTGATCGGCAGCGCCTTGCGCATCGCCTTCTCCATCGCGGCGTGCCGCTCGGGGCCGATGTGCGCCGCGACGATCGGCACGACCACGGCCTCCTCCTCGGCGAGGTGCTCGACCATGAGGTCGCGCAGCGCGACGGCGGCCTCCGCCAGCCGGCGGGCCGGCGCCTCCGCGACGCCGCCGGCGGCGAGCCGCTCCAGGGCGTCCTTGATGCGGTCCATCAGCGGGTCGAGCTCGCCGTGGTCGCCGCTGAGCGCCGCCAGCTCCGCGGTCGGGCCGACCGCCTCCCGCAGCATCGGCCACAGGAAGCCGTCCTCGCCGGTGTGGTGGTGATGGATGGTGCCGATCACGTCGGCGACGTGGTCGCGCAGCGCGGTGAGCTGGCGCGGGCCGGGCCGCCGGCGGCCGGCGGCGAGGCCCACCGCGAACTCGGCGAGCCGGTCGAGCTCGACCCGGATCGCGGCGTGCATCAACAGGTATCCGGACTGGTCTGTCATCGTGTTCGCTCCTCGATTATATTCGATGCAGCCACACTGTATTCGAGACAGCATGCATGGAGTCAATATCGTGGACACGACACAGAGCCGGGCCTACCGCTCGCCCCGGCGCCAGGCGCAGGCCGAGGCGACCCGCGCCGCGATCACCCGCGCCGCGGCCCGGCTCTTCGCCGACCGCGGCTACGCCGGCACCACGATGCAGGCGATCGCCGACGAGGCCGGGGTGGCCGTGGAATCGGTGTACAAGGCCGGCTCGAAGGCGCAGCTGCTGCGCCGTGCCCACGACGAGGCGGTCGCCGGCGACGACCGGCCGATCCCGCTGCTGGAGCGCGACGAGCTGCGCGCCGCCTTCGCCGAGGACGACCAGCGGGCGCTGATCCGCGCGTTCGCCCGCGCCATCGCCGGCCGGGCCCGCACGCTGACGCCGCTGAGCAGCGCGTTCGTGCAGGCCGCCGGCGCGGACCCGGCGATCGGTGCCACCTGGGAGGAGCTGGAGGCGCAGCGCCGCATCGACATG
This sequence comes from Dactylosporangium aurantiacum, assembly GCF_000716715.1. GTDB lineage: Bacteria > Actinomycetota > Actinomycetes > Mycobacteriales > Micromonosporaceae > Dactylosporangium > Dactylosporangium aurantiacum. Next base: position 149,315 of record NZ_JNYJ01000047.1, read on the forward strand.
GGCCGGCTCGTCGAGGCCGTCGCGGCCCGCGGCCCGCTGCGCGACGGGCTGACCGTCGACCGCGGCACGACGCTGCTGTGGACGGTGCTCAACCATCAGGCCGGCTGGCTGATCACCCAGCAGCTCGGCTGGAGCGACGAGCAGGTCGCCGACTGGATCGTCGAGCTGCTCACCTGCCTGCTACTGCCGTCCGCCTGACCCGGCCGGCGCCGCCGCGGTCAGCAGCGCCCCGAAATCGGGGGCCGCCACCGGGCGGGAGAAGTGGAAGCCCTGCCCGACCGGGCAGCCCAGGCGGTGCAGCTCATGCGCCTGCTCGGGGTGTTCGATGCCCTCGGCGACCACCTCCAGGCCCAGCGCCGCGGCCAGGTCCAGGATCGCCCGGGCCAGGGCGGAGCGCTCCGCGCCCTCGGCGACCCCGTCGACGAACGGCTTCGGGATCTTCAGGATGTCGATCGGGAAGTCGTGCAGCCGGGACAGCGACGAGTAGCCGGTGCCGAAGTCGTCGACGGCGAGCTGCACGCCGAGGGCCTTGAGCTCGCCGAGCCGGTGCTGGGCGACCTCCGCGTCCTCGCGCAGCAGCGACTCGGTGATCTCCAGGGTGAGCAGGTGCGGCGGCAGGCCGGAGCGGGCCAGGGTCTGCTGCACGTACAGCACGACCGCCGGGTCCTGCACCTGCCGCGGCGACAGGTTCACGCTGATCTTGAGCCCGGGGCGCAGCGCCGCCCACTCCGCCGCCTGCCGGCACGCCGTGTCCAGCACCGCGTAGCCCAGCGGCAGGATCAGGCCGCTCTCCTCCGCGAGGGGGATGAACCGGTCCGGTGGGACGAACCCCTTCGTCGGGTGCGGCCAGCGCACGAGCGCCTCCGCGCCGACGAGCGTGCCGTCGGACAGGTCGACGAACGGCTGGTAGTACACGAGCAGGTCCTGCCGCTCGACGGCGCCGCGCAGCTCGTCGGCGAGGTCGAGCTTCTCCAGCAGGCCCGAGTGCATGCTGGGGGCGAAGTACGCGTACCGGTTGCGCCCCTGCCGCTTCGCCATGTGCATCGCGACGTCGGCGTTGGCCAGCAGCTCGTCGGCGTCCGGCGGGCGGTCGGGGTCGGGCAGGGCGATGCCGACGCTCGCCTGCGGCTGGATCTCCCGGCCGCCGATCGACAGCGGCTGGCGCAGCGTCGCCAGGACCCGCTCGGCGACCCGGGCGGCCTCGGCGGCGTCGTCGAGGTGCTCCAGCAGCATCGCGAACTCGTCGCCGCCGAGCCGGGCGGCGGTGTCGGCGGAGCGCAGGCAGGTCCGCAGGCGATCGGCGGTGGCCCGCAGCAGCCCGTCGCCGACGGAGCGGCCCAGCGAGTCGTTGATGGTCTTGAAGTCGTCGAGGTCCACGACGAGCACGGCGATGTGCCGGTACGGGTTGCCGCGCCGCTCCAGCGCGTGGTGCACCCGGTCGGCCAGCAGCGCCCGGTTCGCCAGGCCGGTCAGCTCGTCGTGGAACGCGCGGTGGGTGAGCTGCTCCTCCAGCGTCTTGCGTTCGGTGATGTCGCGGGTGGTGAGCAGGTAACCGCTGATGTCCGCGTCGTCGACGACCCGGCCCGCCGTCTCGGTGATGATGTACTGGCCGTTGACGTGCCGCAGCCGGCACTCCAGCGGCACGATCCGGCCGGTCTGCGCGGCCTCCTCCTCGGCGTCGCTGAGCAGCACCATCACCCGGCCCCGGTCGTCGGGGTGCACCAGGTCGAGCAGGGACGTGCCGAGCAGCGCCTCCGGGTGGTGCCCGAGCAGCGACGTCACCGACGGCGTCACGTACTGCAGCGAACCGTCCCGCCCGCAGATCGACAGCACGTCGGTGACCTGCTCGGTCAGGCGCTGGAAGCGGCCCTCGGCACGCTGCCGCTGCACCTCCCGCAGGACCGCCATCAGGTCCGCCATGCGGATCAGGACCAGGACGAACAGCACGGCCGACGCGGCGAGGAACACCGCGAGCTCGCCGCGCTGCGTCGAGCGCACCGTGATGACGGCCGGGATCAGCAGCGCCGCCACGGCGAGCAGCACCGCGAACCGCCCGCTGCTCAGCCGCGCCGGCCCGGCCGGCACCGGCAGCGTGAGCCGGCGCATGTCCGGGTGCAGCGCGGCGCAGCCGATCCCCAGGTAGAACAGGATCCAGCCGACGTCGACCCACGAGCCGGCCCGGAACTGCCCGTGCAGCGACTGCCACGTGTAGATCCCGTCGGTGACCAGCAGCGCGAGCAGGCTCGCCAGCAGCAGCCGGAACGAGGTGCTGCGGGCCGTCCGGCCGGTGCCGAGCCGGACCAGCACGGCCAGCACGAGCACGTCACCGAGCGGGTACGCGACCGCGGTGAGCCGCTCCAGCACCGGCCCGGCCGCGCCGAGGAACGGCCGGATCAGGAACACCCAGGTCAGCAGGGCCGCCCCGACCGTGATGATCGACGCGTCCAGCAGCGCCGCCCGGTCCCCGCCCGGGCTGCGCCGGCGCACCAGGATCGTCAGGGTCGCCGCGAGCAGCGGGTACAGCGCCAGGTAGAACACGTCGGCGACAGACGACCCCGTCGAGCGCTGGTTGTCCACCAGCTGCGGCCAGTAGAACAGCGCCTCGCCGACGGTGTACGACGTCAGGCCCGCGGCGGTCAGCAGCCACGGCAGCGGCCCCACCGGCCGGTGCCGGGCCACGCCGACCACGACCGCGACCACCGCCGAGGACGCGATCGCGGTCCACACGACCGTCCGCACCGGCGAATCGGGCGTGAGGTAGTACACCGCACTGAGCGTCACAGCGATGCAGACATACGCCCGGACCAGCACGGACACCCCCTCTCCCAAAGCTCAGATCGGCCGGGGGCGGGCCGGGTTTACGAAGTCGCACCAACGCGGCAACCCGAGGTGCCGCGCGGCCCGTCCCACTGGGGTGAAGACGTCCGACGAAGCAGAGTTCCGCGACTACGCCGGACCCCGGATGGCGGGCTGGCGACGCACCGCGTTCCTGCTGTGCCGGGACTGGCACCTCGCCGACGACCTCGTGGCGACGGTCCTGGACAAGTTGTACCGGCAGTGGCACCGCCGGGACGCGATCCGCAGCCTCGACGCGTACGTCGGCGGCATGCTGGCCCGCGCCGCCGTCGACGAGCACCGCCGGCCGTGGCGGCGCGAGCACCTGGACGACGACGATGACGCCCCGGTGCCCACGGCGCCCGGCGCCGCCGACGCCACCGTCGAGCGGCTGACCCTCGACTCGTACCTGGCCCAGCTCGGCCCGCGCCGCCGGGCGGTGCTCGTGCTGCGGTACTACTGCGACTTCTCCGTCGAGGAGACCGCCGAGATCCTCGGCGTGTCGATCGGCACCGTCAAGAGCCAGACCGCCCGCGGCCTGGAGACCCTGCGCGCGCTCGCCGCGCCGCCCACCGAGACCGTCAGGCAGGCATGATGAGCCACCAGCAGCTGTTCGAACCCGTCCTCGCCGATGAGCCGCCCGCCCGCGACACCCTCGACGGCCTGGTGCGCCGGTCCCGGCGCCGCGTCCGGCACCGCCGGCTCGCCACGGCCGGCGTGGGCCTGGTCGCCGCCGGGGTCGTGGTCGTGCTGGCGCTGCCGGGTGCGGCACCGCCGGCGATGACCGGCGCACCGCCGACCACCGGGCCGGCGACCGCACCGCCTACCGGCACGACGAGCATCCCGCTGATCGATCCGTCCATCGGGCCGTCGACGCCGGCCCGGCCCGCGTCGGTGCTGCTCGGCGAGGACCTGACCGAGCCCAACGACGTCGCGCCGGGCCGGCTCACCGACGCCTTCACCGCCGTGCTCAAGCAGGTCGCGCCGCAGGCCTGGCACGACGCGCTGATCATCAAGCGGCAGGTGACGTCGTCGACCTGGAACGCCGACCTGGACTCCCCGCGGGCCACGATCGGCTACGACATCCAGGCCGAGATCCACGTCGACGGGGTGGCCGGCACCCTGGTCGTGACCCTCAAGCGCCGTGCCGTGGACGCCGGCTGCGCCGCCGCGTTCCCGCCCGACGTCTCCCCCGCGGTGCTGCGCGCGCAGTGCGCCGGCCCCGCCCGGCCGGGGACGACGCAGACGGTCCGCGACGAGGAGCCCGGCATGGTCCGGCACGTGGCGTGGCGGGACCGGACCGACGGCAGCGGCGTCGGCGCGTCGCTGGACAACCGGCCCGCCCTGGACGGCGCGGCGCCGCCGCTGACCCTCGACCAGGTCGCCGCGATCGCCGCCGACCCCCGGCTGACGCTGTACCCCTGACCGTTCGGGCGCTCAGATGGTGAAACCGCCGTCGACGTTGACGGTGGCGCCGGTGATGTACCTGGCGTCCGGCCCCGCCAGGAACGCGACCGCCCCGGCCACGTCCGCCGGCGCCGCGTAGTGCCCGAGCGCGGTGAACCCGGTGACGGTGGCCGCGTTCGGGCCGTCGGCGGGGTTCAGGTCGGTGTCGGTGGCCCCGGGATGCACCAGGTTGACCGTGATGGCGCGCGGACCCAGCTCCCGCCCGAGCGACTTCGTCAGCCCGATCAGGGCGGTCTTGCTCATCGAGTACAGCGAGAACCCGGCGAACACCACCCGCTCCGCGGCATTGCTGCCGACATTGATGATGCTCCCCCCGGCGCTCATGTGCCGCACCGCGGCCTGGCTGGCCACGAACGGGGCACGCACGTTCACCGCGACGGTCTGCTCGAACTCGGCCAGGCTCAGGTCCTGCAACGCCCCGAGCAGGAACGCCCCGGCGTTGTTGACCAGGATGTCGAGCCGCCCGAGCTCGGCGGCGGCCCGGTCGACGGCGCCGGCCACGGCGGCCGGGTCGGCGCTGTCGGCCTGCACGGCGAGGACCCGCCTGCCGGCCGCCGTCACCGCGCCGGCCACCTCCGCCGCGCGCTGCCGGTCCTGCTGGAACGTGAACGCCACGTCGGCGCCGTGCGCCGCCAGCCGGCGCACCACCGCGGCGCCGATCCCCCGGCCGCCGCCGGTCACCAGCGCCACCTTGCCCTCCAACGGGCGCGTGATCATGTCTGTCGTCATGCGTCCCAGCCTCGCCTGCCAGGCGTTGTCCCGTCTGGCGGCGATCGGACACGGCACTGGCCACCCGGACCTTCCCAACCCGTCCAAAGTCAAAGCCGCATCCCGGACCACCTTTCCACGACGATGCGCCGGGGATCCGGGGACTGCCGTCATGCTCGCAGGCATCCTGTGACAGCCGAACAAACTTGGCCGGACGACCCGGCAGCCGCCACGGCGAGATCACCAACCAGCGCGGTCAGCTGCCGGGTCCGCCGCGCCCACCGGGTCGTCAGTTCGGGCACCTGTTCCCGGAATGTCTGCTGCGGGCAGTCCACGGTCAGACACCGCAGCCGCCGGACCCGTACCTCGACCACGACGCCACGCCCTGCGACCGGCAGTGCGGCAAACCGCCGGCGGTGATAGGCATGCACACGCCCAGTCGACTCGGCGCATGTCGGGCACCCCACCTGCGTCGGCTGCGTCCTCGCCAGCATCCTCACAACCAGCCCTGATCGACCGCCTCATCGATGGGCAGCGAAAACAGTTCCGGAAGCGACGTCCTGACCCAGGCAAGATCGCACCACCGTCAGTCTTCCGCCCAGCCATCGACCGGAATCGACCAGGGCACCACCGTTCATGCGCCAGAGCCGAAGTGCCGGTGCGCCCGAGATCAGATGGACCGTGATGGCAGCATCCAGTGGGCGCCGGTCGACCAGCCGAGCAGCCGCCGGCGGTCCGGAGCTGCCGTGCCGTCCGGGGGGAACGTCCCGCCCGAGACCACGTGCTCGAGGCCGCCGATCGCCGGCTGCAGCCGCACCTGCACGTGGAACGGCAGAGCGTCGGCGTCGCTGCGTACCGTCCGGACGAAATCGGCGGGATCGGCTCCGGGCATCGACAGGTAGAACACGAGGTGGCGCCAGGCGTACGCGATGTCCTTGACGACCCGCAACGGATGCGGACTGGCCGGCATCTGCGCGGCGAGGGTCTTTACCTTCACGAACGCCCGCCACGCCAGCGTCGCCCAGTCGCCGGCCGGTCGGACCCCGGCCGGCCCGACGAGGGTGGCGAGGTTGTGGGTGGTGAGGATCTGTGCCTGCTCGATCACCGTGCCGTTGGCGGCGACCGAGCTCGAACCGGTCGATCCGCTCGCCCGCGCCCGCGTGCCGCACAGCGCGTCGAACGTCGGTGACGTCCGGGTCCCGTACCTGCCGTTGTGGACGTCGTCGACAGCCATGAGGGCGGCGTAGTCGATGCCGTAATAGCGCTCGTACAGGCTGCCTGCGAGCAGACCGCCGGCGATCTGCGCGGCGGCGAGGTACTTGCCGGAGAACGTCCCCATGAAGATGTCGGCTGCCAGTTCCTCGACCCAGGGCAGCCGCAGACCGGATTCAGCCGCGAGGGCGTTGAGTTCGCGGACCAGCGGGTTCGGCAGTACAGTCGCCGGAAACGCGTCCAGGGTGAGCTCGCCGAGACGGCGCAGGGCCCCGGCCGCGGCGCCGCGCGTGTCGGCGTCGGCGTGCCGGTGGGCCCGCACCGCCCGCACCCACGGCAGTTCCTCCAGCCGCACCTGGTGTTCGAGGTTGAGCAGCAGCAGCGACCGGCGGTTGCGGAAAGCGCGGTAGGTAGCCGTCATCAGCTGCCGCAGCGCCGGGTCACGGTATGCGGCAGCGGTGCTCGCCGCCGCCAGCTGCGGCACGAGCGTGGCCAGGACCTCGGCCGACGGCACGACTCCGGCGTCGAGGAGCTGCTCGACAGTGCCGGCGGTGGCGCGACGCACGGCGGTGCCGAACGCGTCGGGGACCACTGTCCCGACCGGAATCGCGGCATCGGGTGCCTCGCCGGCCTCGACCGGCCGCAGGACGGCGTCGACGTCGCGGACCCCGACGTACTGCGGCAGGGCGGCCAGTCGGGCGACGACGACCCGGGCGATCGCGTGGTGGGTCGGCACGGCGCCGATCGCAGCCTGCTCGGCGCGCAGCGCGGTGTGCGCCGGCGAGCCGGGCGCACCACGGCGGCGCACCATGCTGTCGACCGCGTGCTGCAGCAGTCCCCGGGTGCGCGGGGTGAGACCGTGCCCGGTGAGGTGCTCGGCGAGGGCGTTGCGCAGAATGGCGAGGTTCTGCTTGCGGTTGCGGTGCTTCGTGCAGTGCCGGTGCCGGTCGGCGAGCGCGGTGTAACGCGCCAGCAGCGTGCGGGAACGGGCCGTCCAGGCATCGTCGGCCAGCTTGTCGGCCCGCTCGGCGACCCGGCCGTCGACCACGGTGGCGAGCCAGTGGGTGAGCAGCTCGTCGGCGAACGGGTTCCAGACCGTGAGCGCCTCGCGCATCGCCTCGATCCGCGGGTTGGGACGGCGGGCGGCAAGCTCCTGCCGGACCTCGCCCGCGGTGTGCCGCCACACGATCGACGGGTCGGCCGGCGCGGAGTCCACCGGTTGCGGCGCGAACCGCAGCCGGCCGGCGAACGGTGCGATCTGTTCCACGACGTCCGACGCGGCCTCGCCGTCACCGGCCCGGACCAGCCACGCGACGGTGAGCAGCGCCGCCTCCTCCGGCAGGTCCACCCGGTACGCGCCGGTATCCAGCAGCGTCCACAGCTCGGTCAGCCCGTGCGTGCTCACGTGGTGGCGGAACAACGCCGCTCGGTCGGTGGCCACCCGCATCCTCGTCGCGAGTGCCTGCTCGTGCGGCAGCAACGGGCCCTCGGCGGCCGCCGACCCGGTCGCGAAGCCACCCCGGACGACACCGGGCGTGACCCACGCCGGCAGGTCCTTGACCGGTGCGCGGGACCCGATCGTCAGCTTCCCGTCCACGACGCCGCGCAGCACGGCGCCCCACCGCTCCATGCGGCGGTCGGCGCGGCGGCGCGTGTCAGCGTCCTCGTGCGCCGTCGCGGTGACGAGCGCCCGCGCCAGCTGGTCCACGGCGTAGCCGAGGTTGACTCCGGTCGGTGCACCCGACTGGGAGGTGGACGGGTCCGGCGTGGGGTCGGTGTTCGCGGCCATGCCAGCGTGGCGGGCCTCGCACCCGCACCCACCGGGGCTCAAGCCCGGCGCTCTGTCTCGTTGAGCTACACGCTGTCGTCGTGCGTCGCCGACGTGGCGGGAGTCGCACCCGCGCCCACCGGGTTACGAGCCGGCGCTCTCCTGACTGAGCTACACGTCGCTGCCGACATGGCGGGAGTCGCACCCGCACCCTCCGGGTCCCTAGCCCGGCGCTCTGCTGATTGAGCTTCATGTCGAGGCCGACGCGGCGGGACCTGCACCCGCGCCCTCCGGGTTGACAGCCCGGTGCTCTGCTGCCGAGCTCCACGTCGTCGCGACCCCGACCATACAAGCCTGGTGCTCTCCCGGTCGTCCCGTTTTCGCCCGCGTACCGCTCAGCGGCAGGGTGTGCCCGGTCAGCGACGCCCTTCGAGCCACATCACGTCGTGTCCACGTCGCCGCAGACGTCCCACATCGAGGTGAACGCCGCCACCGCGTCACGCACCGCCCGTGTCCTACGACCTCGCTTACGAGATGTGAGCCCAGAGCCAGCATGCAGTGTCCGCTGACACCATTGTTGCCGACGCGGTTGCAGGCACTCGCTCATCGGCTTCTTATCTACTGGCGGTACGACCGCAGCCCGGCCAGGCTTCTGTCTACACCAGAAGCCCAGTTATGTGCTCGTCTATGCAAGAAAGCTCCAGTGTGTGCTGGGGGACGGTCCAGGAAGCCGCCGCTTCGAGCTGTTCGCGAAGGATTGCAGGGCTACCAGCCGCCAGCTGATGGCACCCTCCTCGAGGATCGCCCAAATCTGTGCCAGGGCCATTTACGTTTCCGCTAGCCGAGCTGCCGAGCGGCGACAGCTCAGGCAGGGACCGGCCGCAAACGTCGCAACGGCCGGTCAGCCGGCCGCGCTGATCGGTCGAGAGACCCCGTCGAGACCTCCGCCTCGACGTCGTCGCGGGAGAAGCTCCCTCCCACGACGACATGGCATAGGCAGCAGTGGCGGGGAACTCCGAGGAAGCGCGGAGATCGGTGCCGAAGGCGCATGGAACGCCCGGCAGTTCTGTCAACAACCTGCAGCGCGTCTACAGGCGACGTTCCCGGTCTGGTCTGACGCCGGCCGGGTCGCGAAGCGACAGCACGTTGGGTGCTTCCACGTTCCACCTGCCGGGCTGCCCCGGAGGCAGCACCGCTGCGACGACATCAAACACCCGTTCCGCCGCCGCCTGGTCGTACGTCTCCAACGAGTCCGTCGCGCGGCACCAGTAGCCGCCAGACACCAGACGCTCCACCTCGACGAACGCACCACTGTCCCGCAGCGCATCGACACCGCCGAGTCGACCGCCGATCTCCTCCGCAAGGATGGTCACCCACCCGTAGCCGCGCAGCGCCCGACGTGCGTTCGGCAGCGTCTCCCATGGCCAGGAGCTCATCGCCTTCTCATACACAGACTGTCCCGTGCCGGTACCCCAGACGAACTCGCCGTGCACCGGATCACTCTGCTCTGCCGCAGCCCGCAGCAGTTCCAGTAGCGCCGCTCGTTGCTGCTGCGGTGCGAGCATGTCGTACGAACCGTTCGCCGACAGCACCAGCCAGCTGCCGCCGCCGCTGTCGACGCGTTTGACGGCGAGGTTCAGCCACGCCCCACCCATCGAATCGCCGTCGCTGGCGTTCGCTGCGCACTCCACCGACGACAGCACCGGAACACGACCGAGCTCCAACAGCACCTGCTCCCACGCCTCTTGCGAGTACGGCAGGTAGCCGTCAGGCTCGCCATCCGGCCTCGGGGGTTCCTGGCGCAGCTTGCTCAGCACCATGACGCTGACCGCACCCGGCCCACCGCGCATGACCCGCGCCATGACGTCCAGGTCCGCTGGAGCCGATCGCAGCGCCGCATCGTGGAAGTGGCCGCCGAGACGGGTGAACCCCTCCTCAAGCCACCGCCGCGCGGTGGTCAACGCCCTGGCGTAGCTTTCGTCAACGGACACGCACAACTGCGCCTGCAGCGATGTACGCCATCCCCCCAAATCCTCTCGCCCGCTCAGGCTCGACACCGTCGAATTATCCAACAGGAACTCCAGTCCTCTTGACCCAAACGCTCCTGACGGCGATACGCCGTAGCGGCGGCGCAAGCGGACATTTTCAAATGACCGTTGACACCAGTTCCGCCGCATCAGCGGTCGCTGCCGGACAGGGCACGCACCGAACGCGCGCGGCGGCGGCAGCAGCAGCAGGAGCGCGACGATCCGCGTCGTACACCGACGACGCCGGCCGGCCGGGCGGCTGGGCTGGGGACAGATTTCACCGCGGTGTGCGATAACGGCCCTTATGGCGCGCTGTGCTCCATCAGGGACCCTGTGGGACCAACACAGGCACATCACCCACCACACCGAGTGGTAGCGCTTGGCCGGTCGGTCCGCTTGCATGCGTTCACGGGACAGCAGCATCCATCAGTTCCCGCCGCTCTCCGCTTCCTGGCCGTGTGGCCACACTGCTAGCCCGCGACCTCAACTGCCGACGCCGCCAAGCCGTCGACGCCTTCGCCCACGAAACGGAACCCGCTGGAGTGTCAGAAGTGAATGTCCTGTTCGCACCAGAACCAAAGTTCCAGGGCCGCCAGCCGGCGCAGCGTGCTGACGCGGAACTGGACCTGCGGCACGCTCAGCTGGTCGTAGATGATGACGGAGATGTAGATCCCGGCGCTGAGCCCCAAGGCCCGGCGGGCTTGCGCCATGCCGTCAGCGTATGGCTCGACGATATCCAGCAGCTCGCGCACGAGCGCCTCGGTGTGCGTCGTGTCCCGCTGCGCCACATCGATGCGCCAGCTCGAGCCTGCCGCAAGCGGCCTGCCGTCCGCACCCAGCGACTCGCCGCGGCGCCGCTTCCAGCTCGGTTCCAGGCCGATCAGCCGCGTCACCTCGTCCGGGTCGAAGCCGCTGTTGCCGTCGTGCTCGCCCTCCAGCCGCAGGTGCCCACCCTGGATGCACCGCGGCATCGGCTCATCGTCATCCATTCAGACCTCCCGCACCAGCGTCTCTAGTTCTGCCGTCACGGAGCACCGCCAGCTCGGCCGGTGATCCTACCGAACTCACTGCCAGGGCTCTTGGGCCCTAGCCGTCCAGGATTTCCGCTCATAAGTTCCATGACTTCTGCAGGGGTTCCCACAACCGGATTGCCGGCAGCGCCCACCTTGTACTGAAGACCGCCCGCTTTAAAGTCGAGATATGGTCCCTGATGCAGTGGATCGGGTGTCAGAGTATTCGGGTTGAGCGTCTGCGGTGCTCCTCGGGGCATGAACCGAATCCTGCCCCAGTTCGATTTGCCTGGGTATTCGGCGTACCATCCGTCACCGCTTGGAAGCGGCTTCACGACCCACCCCCGGGGAAGCGCTTGCCTGATCTCCTCCTCTGTGGCGCCCACCATCGTTTTGGGTTTGGTGATGTCCCGCACCTGCATGGTGCCGGCGGGTTTGCCTTCGGCACTATTGAGGACGATACTGGCGTCCTGCGCTTCACCAATGGTTGTGGCCTGGGTAAAATTCTCCTGCGGCTCGCCGGAAATGTTTGGGATGAAGTACGCCGCCATCTCGCCCCTGCAGGCGTCGGGATCACCAGCGCAGATGTAGTACCAGATGTTCCATTCCGGGGCGCCAGGGTTCTGCGCCGAGTACTTGGTCCAGTCGTCTTCGAGTCGCCGCCGCATCGGATCATCAGAAGCGATCTTGACGTGTGTACTGATGGCGACATACGAGGCGTCACCGCTTCCGTCACGCTCGTCGACGTTGTGGGAATCTCCGGGTCCCCCGCCGCCCTCGCCGCGCCGAGTTCTCGGCGAAGGCCCGGGAGGGCAGTACTCCTTCGCCTGTCCACAGGGACCGTATTTGCCGATGTCGGTGGCCAGGCCACTCGGGTCGCTGTGGCTGATCGGGCTATGCCCGGCATAGGCGTAGGCATTTAAGGTTCCTGGACGACCGAGTGCGACGAGCGGGTCGGCGCTGATGAACGAACCGAGGTTGGGATCGTATTCACGTGCCCCGACATCAAGGAGCCCGGTTGAGGTATTGGTCTGTTTGTTGAGGAAGCCACGGTCGGTAGGCCAGGTGCCCTGGGTCGCGCGGTCCGCGCCATAGGGGGTGTACCACCGACGTTGGACGGTGCCGGTGGTGGCGTCGACGGTGAGGTTGGCGCTGGCTTGGTGGTCGGTGGCGACCCAGTGACAGCCGCTGCTTGTGCGTACGGCGACGGTGGCGCCGGCATGGGCGTAGTAGCGCGTGGCGGTGACGGTGCTGCCGACGGCTTTGTATTCCTGGCCGGCGGCGTACAGGGTGGTGCCTATGGGGTCCTTGCGGATGAGCAGCCCGCCGCTGGCGTTGTACAGGTGGGTGGTCTGCTGGTCTCCGCCAGTGGTGTGGACGGTGGCACCGGCGAATTGGTTCTCGGTGTTGAAGGTGAAGTCCGTGACGACGCCGTTGATGGTGCGTTGTTGGGTATTGCCGGCGTTGTCGTAGGTCATGGTGTCGGTGCGGCTGATCGCACCGGTGTAGGCGACCGAGGTCGCGGCGTGGACGCGCCCGGCTGTCGGGCCTGCAGCCGGGTAGGTGAACGTGCGGGTCGTTGTTGCGGTGACGCTGGTGCGGTGGATGTCCGTGACGCGGCGGCCGCTGGTGTCGAACGTGTATGTGTCCCAGTACGGGTACTTGCCCGAGTTGGCGATGCCGGCGTCGGTGGGATTGGCGGCACAGCCGCCAACGACGGTCCAGGCCTCTGTGAGCCGGTGCTGACCGTCATATCGGTAGCACTGGGCCTGGTTGTCGGTGCCGTCAAGGATGCGGGTGATGTCGCCGCCGAGAGTGTAGGTGTAGGTGTCGTTTTGGACGGTGATGAACTGGCCCGGCTGGGCCTGGTTCGGCAGTTTCGAGGTGATGTTGGCGAGCCGGCCAGTGTCCGGTTCATACGTGTAGTTGCGGGTGAGTTGGGCGATGCCGGCCGTGCCGTAGACGCGTTGGGTGAGTTCGGCGTACTCGCTGTAGGTGGTCGCGGTGACGTATGGGTCGATGCCTGCTGCGGTACTCGGCAGGCCCAAATCGGTGTAGGCGTAGTTGACGGTCTCGGCTGGCAATCCGTGGTTGTTCGGATATCCGATGGCAATCAGGTCGCCGAACTCGCTGTAGCCGTAGGTGGTCTGGTAGCTGCCGGCGAGGGCGCCTTGGGTCATCGGGATGGTGGTGGTCGTACCGGTGGGCTGGTAGCGGGTGGTGTAACCGTCGACACTGTCGATGTATTGGTCGTTGCCGACCCAGCGGGTAGCTGCGTCGAGCAGTCCTTTGGCTTTGGTGTCGTAGGTGAAGGTGGCGAGTTTGGTGCCGGTGGTGATCTCACCGGCCCACCGTGCCGTTTCGCGGCCGAGGCTGTCGTATTCGTGGGAGACTTTTTGGCCGCGGCCGTCGATGGTCCACGTGATCTGCCCGGTGGCGTCGTACTTGGTGGAGGTGCTGCCCGTGTCCGGGTCGGTTCCGGTTGTCTGCTGGCCGAGCAGGTTGTAGCCGCGGGTGATCTGATTGCCGGCGGCGTCGATGACGGTGGTGAGCTGCCCAAGTGGGCTGTAGTCGTAGGTCGTGGTCTCCGGGGTGCCGCTAATGATGTTGGTCGGGTAGACCTTCAGTGCGGTGACCCGCTTCCGGGCGTCCAGAAGGGTGACGGTCGCGCCACGATCTGGGTCCGGTGGTGTGGTGATGACCTGGTTGCCGTCGTATTCGTTGGTGGTCTTCGAGCGGAATGTGTTCGCCGCCCAGTTGGCGACGACTGTGGTGCGGCCGAGCGCGTCGTAGGTGGTGCGCTGCTGGCGTTGGACGTCGATGTCTTGGAACCCTGCGAGGGTGCTGCTGGCTGTCGAGGCGTTCCAGATGATGCTGCTCTTCGCCTGCATGCCTCGTGCGTCGTATTGCGTGTCGGTGATGACGCGTCCGCCCGATGCACCAGCCGACGGTTTCTGAGTCTGGCGAGCGCGGACGTAACCGTCGTAGACCGTAAAGGACTCGATCTGGTTGCCGTTGGGTCCGAGGGTTTTGGTGGAGACCCAGGTCGGTTCGCTGTTGACGACGGTCCGGTCGTAGATGTGGTACGTGTACTGGATGTCCGGCAGCGGATTGGGTGGCGGGGCGGACGGGGTGAAGGTGATGGCCTTGTCGTTGGCGAGCAGCGTCTGGTGGTAGGCGTACTGGGTGGCGGTGGTGCCGGTGGCATTTTCGACGCCGATGGTGGCGGCGTTGCCGCGGTCCATGTCGTTGTCGATGCCGCCGTAGTTGAAGGTGATCTTGCCGTCGTTCTCGTTGAGGGTGACGGTGAAGGAGACTCGGGTGCTGCGCCCGTACAGGTAGGCCTGGTACCACTCGACGGTGAACTGCCGGTTCGGTGCGGTGCCGGTGGTGCGGGTGTAGACGTATGAGTTGGCGACGAGGTCCAGGTCGTCCCAGAACGGGTACAGGGCGGCGTTCGGTGCGGCGGTGTTCGGCAGGGTGGTGGGTGCGGAGTCCGCGGCTTGCCCGGTGAAGGACATCAGGCCGTTGCTGGACAGGTATGCGCTGCTGTAGCTGGTGCCGTAGAAGGTGAACGGGAACGGCAGGCTGATCTGGGTGTGGTTCTCGTCGCCGCTCAGCGCGACGGTGGTGGAGCCGGGTCCGTCGATGTCGGCGAACGGCACGGTCGATGTGGTCGTGGTGTATCCGGTGGCGGGTCCGCTGCTGTTGCGTGGTTGGTAGACCTTCGTGAGCCGGCCGAGCGCGTCGTACTGGGTGGTGGTGACGCGGTCGTTCGGGTCCTTGACGGCGAGGGTCTGGCCGCGGGTGCGGCTCAACGTGGTGGTCGTCTGGTGCAGCTTCGGGTTGGTGGTGGTGACCGTGACCGGGGCGCTGCCGGACGGAGGGTCGTACGCGATGGTGGTTTTGCGGTCCAGCGCGTCGAAGGACTCCAGGATGCGGCCGTAGGTGGTGTCGTAGGTGGTGGAGCTGCTCTTCTGCCAGGTCAGGGTGGTGCCGGAGACGTCCGCGAGGACGTTGGTGCGGGTGGCGAGGCCGCGGGTCGGGGTCGCTCCGACGGCGAGGGTGTCGTACTGCGTCTGCGTGCCGGACAGGTAGTGGCTGCCCGACGGTGACGGTTCGCAGTCGGTGGTGAGCGTCTGCGACGGGTACGCCACCATGAATTTGGTCGTGTCCGGGGTGGCGTAGGTGGTGGTGGTGCAGACGTTGTCGGAGGCGATGTCCTCGTCGCCCTCGTCGAAGACGAGGGTCTGCAGCCCGTAGGTGGGATCGTAGGTATAGCTGGTTTTGGTCCAGCGCCAGGTGTTGGTTGCTGCGATCAGGGTGCCGGTGCGTACTGATGCGGTGGAGACGCGTTGGGCGCTGATGGTGCCCATGACCCACGGCGCGGTCCGGGTCGCGAGCTGTTGGTGCTGTGGTGTGGTGATCTGTTTGACCTTGACGGTGGCGCCGGCCGGGGCGGTGTTGTCGATGGTGGACGTCTCGCGGGCAACGCCGCGGTAGGCGGGCCAGTCCGGCATGGCGGTGCCGAGCGAGTCGGTGATGTTGATACTGCGTGTCCCGGTGCCGGTCTTGTCGGCGTGCATGCCGCGGAAGTACAGGGTTTTCGTCGTGGACTGGGTGCCGCCGGCCGGGCCGGTGGTGGCGGTGACGGTGCTGTACCCGGCCCAGTCCGACCAGGTCCGGTGCGTGTAGTCGACGATATCGGCCTGGTCGTAGTGCCACAGAGTGCTGGTGCCGGCGTCGGCCGGCGTCGCCGAGTACGCGTAGGTGGTCACCACGTCCGGGGCGCCGCCGACGGTGTCGTCCTCGGTCACCTTGTCGGTGGTGTACTTCTGGTACATGTCCCAGCCGCCGTCGTGGTACTGGGGGAAGCACTTTCGGTAGTTTTGGTCCCATGGCAGGCCGTTGGTGTTGGCGATCGTGCACTCCGGTGCGGAGTACTCGACCTTCGTCTCACCACCGTGCCCGTTCTTGATCAGGTTGAGGCGCCAGCGGCGGTAGCGGAGGGTGCCGTTGGTGACGAGGTTCTCCAGCTGCACACCACTGAAGTGGGTGGAGGGCAGGATGATCTCGCTGGTGCTGCCGCCGCTGGTGGTGTCCCTGCCCTGGTGGATGACGTCGTCCAGCCACATCTGCGTCGGTGAACCGTCGCTGACTGCCGGGAAGGTGTGGACCAGGTCCCACCGGTCGACCTCCTGGTACTGGTCGCCGGTCCCTGTCCACACCTCGGTGGTGACGACGGCCAGCCGCCACGGCGTCCAGTACGTCGGTGACTTCTCCGCGCAGGAGGTCGCGCCGACAGCGCAGTACTGGTCCCACGGCGTGTCCGGCCAGTACTCGGGGTGACCGGCGCACTGCAGCACATCCGTCCGGTCGCATCGGACGCCGACCAGCAACTTGACCTGCATGGGCGGCTTGTTGGTGCCGCCTTCCTGCCCCTGCCGGGTGCCGTACTCGATCCGTTCCAACGCGGCGGTGATGTCATATGCGCTGGTGCTGTTGCTGTTCCAGTGCCCGTAACTGCCCTGGTACTTCTGATAGAAGTACGTCATCGAGTTCCCGCGCGGGTCCACGACGTAGTCGAGGTTCCACCGGTACACGTTGTAGCAGCCGCTTGTGGACACGTTGCCCGTCCAGCACGGCTCGCTGCTGTTTCCGCCGTGGACCAGGACCTTCTGGGTGCTGTTCTGCGGTGCGTCTCCGACGAACCGCTGATTGCGGCCGAAGAAGTACTGGGTACCGTCGAGGGTTGTGAGCTGCCAGTAGTAGTTGAAGTGGTCTCCGTTGCCCCAGCCCAGCGCGGCGGTGCTCAGCAGCTGCAGCCGGGAGCCGTCATCGGTTTCACCCTTCCACGTTCCGTCAGAGGCTTGGATCAGCCGTACAGACTTGCCGCCGAACACCATCGTGAAGATGTTGTCCGGCCCCCAGCACAGGTCTCCGACACCTGGCGCGCCGTCCTCGGCGCACGGTTTGAACGGCCGCTCGATGTAGCCAACGTTGAGGTCCCAGCCTTCGCCGATCCACGACGACTGCGGGTTCGTGAACGCCGTCTTGCCGTCCACAGACCCGGACGAGTACTGCAACGCCAAGTTGGGGGTGGGGCCGCCGAGGCTCGGCGGGACCTGCAACGGGTAGGAGTAGGTGAACTCGCCGCCCTGCGAACCGGCCGCCCACCCGTACGTCGGCGACAACGACGTCGCGTTGTAGTTGCCAGCCGGACCTGCCGCGGCTGCGGCGAGCGCATACACAGTTCCGCCGGAGGTCGCCGCTGCCGTCGTCTCGCCGGACGTGTCCGGGAACGTGGCCGTGGACTGCTTGCCGGCGCGCACCGTGCCGGGGCCGGTGTCACCTGGCTTCGGCTCGGACGTCTTCGACGTGACCGAGGATGTCAGCGCCACCGCGGTTTGCGCCACGTCTACCGCGTCCGCGGAGATTACCCGGGTCTCGGGGTCGTTGCTGGCTCCCTCGACGGGGGTCTGCACCTGGCACTGCGGAAGTTCCGGCGTGGACAGCACACACTCCGGCATCCGTACCAGCCGTAGCCGGCCGGCGTAGTCACCGCCGTACCCATCGGCGAACGCCGCGTAGTCGATGTCCAACGCCACCGTCGACGTGCCCGCCGCGCTGTCGGCCCGGGCCACGGTGAACACCACGCCCTGGACTCCGGCCTTGGCACTCACGTCCTGCCCGGCCACCTGCAGCCGCACCGAGCCCGGCGCCGCCGCGGCCGGCTGCGTGCTGCGCGCGTCGCTGGACACGGCACCACCGCGCACCAGCACCGGCAGTCCACCTGGCTTGCCCTTCCCCACGGTTGCCGACCGGCTCGCCGACCGCGCCGCACCCGACGCGCCTGTGTCGACCGGTACGACCGCCTCGCCACCGGCCGGCCACGTGGCCGCGGGCGTGAACCGTTTCGCGGTGTCGGTCTGCGACGTCGACGGCGCCTGCCTCGGCAGTTTCGTCACCGGCACCGACTTCGCGCCGGCCGGCGCCGCTGGCACCGGCCATGACGGTGGTTGCGCCGCTGCGGGCAGCACCTCCAGCGTCGTGGCCACTAAGGCGTGTTTGGTAAGTGGTTGTCGATCGCTGACCGTGTGTCGGTGTGGCGGTGATCGATAACGAGTGAGGTCTCCGGTATCTGGTGTATCGACCA
>NZ_JNYJ01000048.1 GCF_000716715.1 Dactylosporangium aurantiacum
CGCCGTGCGCAACGCGCAGGACGGCATCTCGGTCGTGCAGACCGCTGAAGGCGCGCTCACCGAGACGCACTCCATCCTGCAGCGCATGCGCGACCTGTCGGTCCAGGCCTCGTCGACCGGTTCGCAGGACACCGACGCGCGTACTGCCGCGCAGACCGAGTTCACCCAGCTGAACGCCGAGCTGGACCGGATCGCCACCACGACTGCGTTCGGCGGGCAGAAGCTGCTCGACCCGTCGGGCGCCTACACCGGCACCTTCCAGGTCGGCGCCAACACCGCGTCGGCGGACCAGATCGCGGTCAACCTCGGCACCGCCGCCTTCGGTGGCGTCACCGCCGTGACCGGCTTCGACGCGTCCGGCCTCGGCGTCGCCTCCCTCGACCTGGTGACCGGCGCCTCGGCGGCGATCACCGCGATCGACTCCGCGATCAAGGGCGTCAGCACCGCTCGGGCGACCCTCGGTGCGTACCAGAACCGCTTCGAGCACACGATCAACAACCTGAACACCGCGGTGGAGAACCTGTCCGCGTCCGAGTCGCGCATCCGGGACACGGACATGGCGCAGGAGATGGTCTCCTTCACCCGCTCGCAGATCCTGACCAGGAGTCTCTCGGTGCGTTTCAGGACGAAAGTGCTCGGTGCGCTCGCCGCGCTGGCGGTGGCGGTGCCGGTCGGCATCTCCGCCATGCCGTCGGCGTCGGCGCTCGGGCCCAACCTGCTGCCCTTCACGGTCAAGAACACCACGGGCCGCGCTGACGCGGTCTACCTCTACGTCCTCGGCGTCAACCTGACCACGGGCCGGCTCGGCTACGTCAACGCCGGCGGCACGTTCACCAACTGGGCCGCCGGGTCGAACCCGCCCTCCCCGGCACCCGACGTCGCGATCGCCGGACCCGCCAACGGCGCGAGCACCACCATCCAGCTGCCGAAGAACCTGTCCGGCCGGGTGTACATGTCGCTGGGGCAGAAGCTCAAGTTCTTCCTCACCCCCGACGGGCTCGTGCAGCCGGCGCCGTGGTCGGCCAGCGACCCCAACCACGACATCCTGTTCGACTGGAGCGAGTTCACGTACAACGACGCCGGGCTGTGGCTCAACAGCTCGCAGGTCGACATGTTCGCCGTCCCGCACGAGGTCAGCGTGACCGGCGGCAACGGCGTGACGACCCGCACCGGCGCGCCGGTGGCCAACGGCCGGCAGAACGTCATCAACCAGGTCAAGGCCCAGCCCGGCTGGGGCAACACCGTGGTCACCCGCGCCGACGGCACCGTGCTGCGCGTGCTGGCGCCGGGCAAGGCCGCCGACGCCGGGCTGTTCAGCGCGACGTACCTCGACCCGTACATCACCAACGCCTGGAACGCGTACACGTCCAAGACGCTGACCGTGGTCCCGTTCACCGACCAGCCGGGCGTCAAGTACTTCGGCCGCACCAACGGCACCGTCATGACCTTCACCAACGGCTCCGGCCAGCAGGTCGCGTCGTTCAACAAGCCCAGCACCAGCAACGTGTGGGGCTGCGACGGCGCCCTCGGCGCCCCCAACGACCAGGTCGTCGGCCCGATCGCCCGCACCCTCTGCGCGGCGCTGCACCGCGGCACGCTCGGCACCATCGACACCCAGCCCGGCGGCGGCGCGGCCGACTTCTACAAGAGCTCGCTGACCAACCACTACTCGCGGATCATCCACGCGAACATGGCCGACGGGAAGGCGTACGGGTTCGCCTTCGACGACGTGCAGAACCAGGAGTCGCTGGTGCACTCCGGCGACCCGCGCTCGGCCGGCATCACGCTCAGCCCGTTCGTCGGCGGCACGACCCCGCCGACCACCACGCCGACCACCACCGCACCGACCACGAAGCCGCCGACGACCCAGCCGCCGGCCGGCAACGTCAGCGCGATCGCCAGCGACTGGCACGGCAAGTGCATCGACGTGCCGAACTGGAACTTCAACGACGGCCAGCGCCTCATCGTGTGGAACTGCACCGGCGGCACCAACCAGCGCTGGACCTGGGTCGACGGCACCCTGCGCACCGAGAACAACAAGTGCATGGACGTGGCGTGGGGCTCCACCGCCAACGGCGCCGCCATCCAGATCGCCAACTGCAGCGGCAACCCCGCCCAGCAGTTCGTCCTGTCCGCCGCCGGCGACCTGGTCAACCCCCAGGCCAACAAGTGCGTCGACATCGCCGGCTGGAACCCGAACAACGACGCCGTCCTGCACCTGTGGGAGTGCACGGGCGGCGCCAACCAGAAGTGGCACCGCGTCTGACGCGCTGCCGCTGCGCAGGGCCGGACTCCCGCCAGGGTCCGGCCCTGCGCACTTCAGCCGGACAGGTCGAGGCGGGCCAGTTGGGTGCGGCTGGTCACGTTGAGTTTCGGGAACGCCCGGTACAGGTGGTAGCTCACCGTCTTCGGTGACAGGAACAGCTGGGCGCCGATCTCTCGGTTGGTCAGGCCCGCGGCGACCAGCCGGACGATCTGCAGCTCCTGCGGTGACAGCACCGACACCGAGCTCGGCGCGGGCTCGACGAAACCGCCGGCGGCGCGCAGCTCCGCGTTGGCCCGGTCGAGCCAGGGGCGGGCGCCGAGCCGGTCGAACAGCTCCGCGGCGGCGCGGAGCTGGGTGCGGGCCTCGCCCTTGCGGCGCTCCCGGCGCAGCCGCTCGCCGTAGGCCAGCCGGGTGCGGGCCGCCTCCCACGGGCTGCCGCCCGCGGCGTGCCCGGCGAGCGCCGCCTCGAAGTGCCGCCGCGCGATGGGCCACGACGGCTCCAGCAGGGCGTGGCAGCGGTGCGCGACCGCGTCGGCCCAGTCGAGGCGGGCCGCGCCGGCCCAGGCGGCGAAGCGGGCGCAGGCGTCCTCGGCCCGCTCGTAGGCGCCGATCCGGGTCGCCGCCTCCACCTGGTCGGGGGCGCTGTACACGGCCTGGATCTGGTGCCGGGCCGGGCCGGCGAGCGCCGCGTCCAGCCGGTCCGACGCCTCCGCCGGCCGGCCCAGGCCCAGGTCGAGCAGGGCCAGCGCCCATTGCGCCCAGGCGAGCCCGTTGGCGATGTGGTTGCGGGTGTACCGGTCGTGGCAGCGCCCGGCCAGCTCCGCACACCCGGCGGCGTCGCCCCGCGCGGCGAGGATCCAGCCGAGGATGCCCTCCAGGTAGCCGGCCCGGTTCGGCTGTCCGGTGTCCTCGGCCAGCCGCAGCCCTTCGGTGGCGGTGGCCGCCGCGTCGGCGAAGCGGCCCAGGTAGAGCTGCGCCGCGGCCAGGGTCACGTGGGCCAGCGGCAGCCAGCCGATCGAGCCCTCCGCGCGCGCCTCGTCGGCGACGTCCTGGGCGATCGCCCGCCCGGCCTCGAAGTCGCCGACGAGCCCCGCCACGAACGCGGCGTTCAGCCGCAGGTTCGGCGGGCCGGTCCGGGTGCGGGTCAGCGCGCGCATCGCGGGTACACCTGCCGCCGGACCGTCGACGAGCAGCCGGGCCGCCGCCGTGACCGCCTCGACGGCCGGGCCGAGACCGTCGGACGGGGTGAGCCCGAGCTCGTGCAGCCGCGCCGCCGCCTCCTGTACCCGCGCCGGGTCGCTGAGCTGCCACGCGTTGCGGGCCGCGTCGACCAGCAGCAGCCCGGCGGCCCGGCGGTCGACCGGCGCGAGTGCGAGCGCCCCGGCGACGAGCAGGTCGTGCGCGGCCGCCGCCGACCCCTCGTCGAACGCGAGCCGGGCGCGCAGCTCGCACACCCGCGCCGTCAGGACCGCGTCGCCGTCGACCGGGTCGCAGCCGGCCAGGAACTTCCGGGTCAGGTCCGGCTGGCCGGCGTCGTTCGCGGCGACCGCGGCCGCGACCAGCCGGCGGGTGCGCCGCACCGGGTCGGCGGTCAGCTGGGCGGCGCGCTGCAGGGCCGCCGCCGAGGCCGGGTAGCCCTTGCGGCCGCGGGCCCGCTCGGCGGCGCGTTCCAGGGCGAGCGCCGCCTCCTCGTCCGGCCCGGTCGCGGCGGCGGCCAGGTGCCAGGCGCGGCGGTCGTCGTCCGCCGGCAGGAGTCGCGCCAGCGTCCGGTGTACGACGAGCCGCCGGTCGAACGTGGTCTGCTGGTACGCCGCCGCCCGCAGCAGGGGATGGGTGAAGACGATCCGCCCCGCGGCGACCGTCACCAGCCCGGCCTCCTCGGCCGCGCCGAGCCCGTCCGGGGCCACCCCGAGCTGCCCGGCCGCTTCCAGCACCAGGCCGAGGCCCTCCTCGGCGGCGGCGATCAGCAGCATCGCCTTCCCGTCCGGCGGCAGCCGGTCGATCCTCGCCGCGAACGCGTCCTGGATCCGGCGCGGCAGCGTGGCCGGCACGAACGGCGGTGCCCCGCGGGGCAGCTCCCGCAGCGCGAGCGGGTTGCCGGCGCTGTCGCGCACCAGCCGCACCCGGATCCGCTGCGGCAGGTCCGGGCGCAGCTGCCGCAGCAGGGCGTCCGCGGTGTCCGGGTCCAGCCCCGCGAGGCGGTGCTCCGGCAGGCCCTCCGGGGCGAACTCGTCGCGGGCCCCGAACAGCATCGCGACCGGCTCGGCGTGCAGCCGGCGGGCGACGAACCGCAGCGCCTGCGCCGAGGAGCGGTCCAGCCAGTGCGCGTCGTCGATGACGCACAGCACCGGCTCGTCCTCGGCCAGCTCGGCCAGCAGCGTCAGCACCGCCACCCCGACGAGCAGCTGGTCGCCGCCGGCGGCCGGGCCCAGCCCGAGCGCGCCGCGCAGCGCCGCGGCCTGCACGTCCGGCAGCCGCCCGAGGTGTGCCAGCGCCGGGGTGAGCAGCTGGTGCAGCGACGCGAACGGCACCTCCGCCTCGGTCTCCACCCCGGCGCAGCGCAGCACCGTCATGCCGGTCGCGGCCGCGGCCACGTCGTCCAGCAGCGCGCTCTTGCCGATGCCCGGGTCGCCGCGCACGAGCAGCGCGCCGCTGCGCCCGGCGCGGGCCCGCTCGAGCACCGCGGCCGCCGCGGCCCGATCGGCTTCCCGCCCCCACAGCATGATCATTCGAGGGTACTGGTCACGTGTCCGGTACCGCGCCCCAGTCCGCGGTCCATACCGTGCGGGACATGGTTGAGCTCGACGCCGTCACCAGGCGGTTCCCGAACGGTGTCACCGCGCTGGACGCGGTCACGGTCGCGTTCCCGGCGGGGACGTTCACCGCCGTCATGGGCCCCTCGGGGTCCGGCAAGTCGACGCTGCTGCAGTGCGCCGCCGGGCTCGACCGGCCCACCGCCGGCCGGGTCACGCTCGCCGGGCAGGACCTCACCGGGCTCAGCGAACGCCGGCTCACCCTGCTGCGCCGCGACCGGATCGGCTTCGTGTTCCAGGCGTTCAACCTGCTGCCCGCCCTCACCGCCCGGCAGAACGTGGGCCTGCCGCTGCGCCTCGCCGGCCGCCGTCCCGGCCAGGGCACCGTCGACCGGGCCCTCACCGCGGTCGGCCTCCTGGATCGGGCCGGGCACCGGCCGCACGAGCTGTCCGGTGGCCAGCAGCAGCGGGTCGCGATCGCCCGCGCTCTGGTCACCGGCCCGGCGGTGCTCTTCGCCGACGAGCCGACCGGCGCCCTGGACCGCGCCACCGGCCGGGACGTGCTGCGGCTGCTGCGCACCCTCGTCGACGCGCACCACCAGACGATCGTCATGGTCACCCACGACCCGGTCGCCGCCGCGGCCGCGGACCGGGTGCTGTTCCTGACCGACGGCCGGATCGCCGGCAGCCTCGACACCCCCACCGCCGACGCCGTGGCGGCAAGCATGACCGGGCTTGGCGCAGCAGCGGAGGTGGCGGCATGACCGGAATGATCGGTATCGCGGTGGCGACGTTGCGGCTGCGGTGGTTGTCGTTCGCCGGGACGTTCGTCGCGCTCGCCCTCGGCAGCGCCCTCGTCGCGGCGATGGGCCAGGTCCTCGCCACCACGGTCACAGCGCCGGACCGGGCGCCGCAGCGGTACGCGGCGCACCCGGTCGTGGTCGCGCCGTACGACACGCTGACCGTGCCGACCTGGCGGGGCGGGGACAGCGCGCCCCTCGCGGTGTCGCCCGGCCTGCCCGCGGACGTGGTGGCCGCCCTGCCCGGCGCCAGGATCGACCGCATCATCCCGGCGTACCTCGCCGAAGGCGGACACGGTGACGGCGTCGGGCGGCCGTGGGCGGTGGCGCCGGCGCTGCTGTCCGGCCGGGCCCCGGCCGGCGACGACGAGATCGCCGCCGCGGGCCACCCGCTCGGGGCGCGGGTGCGGGTGGTGACCGGCGACGGGGTGCGCGCGTACACCCTGACCGGCGTCGTGCCGGAAGGGCTGTTCTTCGCCGACGCCACCGCGGCGAGGCTCCGGCCGCAGGTCGACGCGCTGCTGCCGGCCGGCGGCGCCGACGAGGTCCGCGCCGCCGTCGGTGGCCGGGCCAGGGTCCTGACCGGCGACGACCGGGCCCGCCTCGACCCGGGCCGGGCCGCCGACGGCCGGGCCCGCAACAACGCCAACACGATCGTCGGCATCGCCCTCGGTTTCGCCGCGTTCGTCGCCGTCTTCGTCGTGGCCTCGACGTTCGCGTTCGCCGTCGGGCAGCGGCGGCAGGAGTTCGCGCTGCTGCGGGCCGCCGGCGCGCTCCCCGGTCAGATCCGGCGGCTGGTGTACTGCGAGGCGCTGCTGGTCTCGCTGGCCGCCGCGGCGATCGGGGCGCTGGCCGGCCCGTCGCTGGCGCCGCCGGTGCTGGATCTGCTGCGCGGGCGCGGCATGGCGCCGGACTGGGTGCACACGGTGAGCGGGGCGCGCTGGCCGGCCTGGACCGCGTTCGGCACCGGCGTCGCCGTGGCCCTGCTCGGCGCGGTCACCGCCGCGTGGCGGGCCGGCCGGGTCCGCCCCGGCGAGGCGCTGCGCGAGAGCGCCGTCGAGTCGCGGACCATGCCCCCGGCCCGGTGGGTCATCGGCGGGCTCACCCTCGCCACGGCCCTGGTCACGATGGCCGTCACCGCGATCGGCGACCCCGGGTCGGCGACCAACCGCAAGAGCTACATGCCGGTTGTCATGCTCCTGGTCGCCGCGGCCGGCCTGCTCGCGCCGGCGCTCGTGGGGCTGGTCGCCCGCCGGGCCGGGGGCGCCGCGCCGCCCGGCACCGGGCTGCTGCTCGCGCTGCGCAACGTGACCGCCTCGGCCCGGCGTACCGCGGCGGTGGCCGCGCCGGTGCTGGTCACCGTCGGGCTGGCGGCCTCGCTGCTGATCGCGTCGGACCTGACCGACGCGGCGAAGCACGTGCTGCGCGCCCGGCCGGTGCGCGCCGACTTCCTGGTCCTGCCGGACGGCACCGCCGGCCTGGACCGCCAGCTCGTCGCCGGGCTGCGCGGCGTGCCCGGCGCCGACGTCATCGTCAGCGCCGCCACCAGCGTGTACACCCTCGAGGGCGACACCGCACTGATCCAGCGCCCGGCCGAGGCGGTGGACGGTGTGCCCGAGGACGGGATCAAGGTCGCCGCCGACTGGGGCCTGCGGGTCGGCGACCCGGCCCGGGTGTGGCTCGCCGACGGCAGCCGCGCCGAGCTGCGGGTGATCGAGGTGCTGCCGTCCGGCGACCCGGCGGACGCGTACGTCGGGGCGTCGAAGGCGTTCGGCGGGCTGCCGCAGGTCGCTTACGTGCGGCTGCGTCCCGGCGCCGACCGGGCGGCGGTGGCCGCGGCGCTGCGCGGCGCCGCCGACGGGCACCGGGCGAGTGTGGTGTCCCGCGCCGCGTGGCTGGCCGCGCAGGACGCCGGGCAGGGCTCGGCCAGCCGGCTCGGCCTGCTGGTCGTGCTCGGCATCGTGCTGGCCTACACCACTCTGGCGCTGGTCAACACGCTGCTGATGGCGGCGCCGGACCGGGCGGGGGAGCGCCGCAGCCTGGGGCTGCTCGGCGCCAGCCGGGTCCAGGTCCTCGCCTGGACGGCGGTGGAGGTGCTGGTCACCGTGGCGCTGGGGGTGGTGCTCGCGGCGGCGGTCACCGTGGTCGCGGTCGGCGGGCTGTGGGCGACGCTGCTCAGGATCGCCGGGCCGGTGACGGTGAGTGTGCCGTGGGGCACGATCGGTGCGCTGGCCGGCGGGACGGCGCTGGTGGCGGTGGCCACGGCCCTGGTCGGCGCCCGGCGGTGAGCACCCGGCCGGAGAAATAGTGAGACCGGCACCCACGGGGGAAGGCGCCGGTCTACTGCTTCCAAGAATAGGCCGCCCCCGGCGCTTCCGCCAGTGCCAACCGGCTGACGTCCAACGTGGACGATCGGTGGCGGCCGGGGCGCGATGTCGCCGCACGTTCATCGGGCGTTCAGCCGGGGTGCCCCGGACACGGGGCCACCGGCCGTGAACAGGGACAACGGCGACAGGGATGAATGACTAAGCTCCCGGGCGGACCCCCGCCTCGATGCCCGGTCCGGTCATCCGTGCGGTGGTCCGTTCAGTCCTTGTACGGGGGAGGATCAATTTGTCTCGTGTCTACGTGCGCCGGCTCGCTGTCGGCGGCGTCGTCCTCGCGTCGGTCGCCGCGACCGCCACCGGGGCCGACGCAGCGCACCAGGGTGAGGTAGGGAAGCTCACCTACAACGTCGGATCCACGGTCTATGTGGCCAACCAGGACGGCTCCGGGGCGACGGTGCTGGCCACCGGCGTCAACGGCAACGGCGCGTGGTCGCCGGACGGCAGCCGCTTCGTGTACGCCGCGACCGACGGCGGCATCAAGACCGTCCGCCAGTACGGCGGCACGCCGCTCAACCTCACGGATCCGCAGGCCGGCGTCGCCACCGACCCGACCTGGTCGGCCCGGGGCCGGTGGATCTATTTCAGCCGCAACGGCCAGCTGTGGTCCACGTCCAGTGACGGCACCTTCTGGGAGGCCCCGCTGAACGAGAACCCCGGCGGGTTCGTCGACGTCAACCCGTCCGCGTCCGACGACGGCGACATCATCTTCGAGCGGTCCGGCGCGGTCTACAAGTACAACGCCGGAAGCCCCGGCAGCCCGACCAAGCTGGTCGACGCGGCCACCGACCCGGACTTCGCGCCGGGCGGCGGGAGGTTCGTCTACGTGTCGGCGGGCAATCTGTGGGTCGCCGACAGCGACGGCGGCAACAAGACCCAGCTGACCACCGAGGGCGGCGCCAGCAGCCCCGCCTTCTCCGCCGACGGCGCCAGCGTCGTCTACGCCTCCGGCAACGCGGTGAAGAAGGTCGACGTCGCCTCGAAGCAGTCCGCGACGGTCAAGGACAACGGCAGCGCCCCGACCTCGCAGGGCGTCCGGCGCAACGTGGTGCAGCGCATCTGGGGTGCCGACGGCACCGGCACCGCGATCGCCACCTCGCAGTGGAACTACCTCGACCTCGGCAACCCCAACGGCAGTGACGAACAGGGCCGGGTCCACGCCCACGCGGTGGTGCTGTCGCGCAGCGACACCTACCTCGACGCCCTGGTCGGCTCGGCGCTCGCCATCAGCAAGCAGGCGCCGCTGCTGATCACCGCACCGGGCAGCACGGTCGAGCCCCGGGTCCTCGACGAGATCAAGCGGATCCTGGGCTCGAACAGCGACATCTACCTGCTGGGCGGCACGCTCGCCCTGCCGGCGGGGATCGAGACCCAGCTCCGGAACCTCGGCTACCAGGTGCACCGGCTCTGGGGCAACACGCATTACGACACGGCGATCGAGATCAACAAGCAGATCACGCCCGATCCGCGCACCGCGATCGTCACCACCGGCGCGAACTACTACGACGCCCTGGCCGCCGGTGCGGCGACGGGCCCGAACCCCGGCACGGTCATCGTCCTCACCGATGGTGTCAACATGCCGGCCGCGTCGGCGAACTACCTCAACGGCCTCAACCCGGACTACGAGCACGGTGGCACGGCCATCGTCACCGCGGGCGGCCCGGGCAACACCGCACTGCAGTACGCCTACCTGCGCGGGCAGCTGCCCGCGTGGGGCGACGCCTGGGGCTACTGGCCGCTGGTCGGCGACAACGAGAAGGACACCGCGGTCCAGTTGGCCCAGTTCTTCTTCGCGTCGCCGCTCTCCGTGGCGCTGGCCACCAACCGCGGCTGGCAGGACGCCCTCACCGGCGGCGCGATGATCGGCGCGGCGGACGGACCGCTGCTGCTCGTCGACAACACCGGTGGCCTGTACGGCCCGGTCGCCACCTACCTCTCCGAGGGCGCGGGCAGCATCTCCCACGCCGTGATGCTCGGCGGCTACCTGGCACTGCCGGACAACCTCGCCCCGACCGTCGGCGACGCGATCGCGGTGGCCGGCCAGTTCGACTTCATCGACGGCCAGATCGCCGTGGCCGGCAACGGGCTGCGCGGGCAGACCGCCACGCCGACGACCGGCGCCGACACCGTCGTGACGAACGCGAAGGTGCCCGGCCTCACCACGGTCGCGCCCACGACCGTCAAGTAGGCACCACAGCACGACCAGCGCGGGCCCCGGCGGATCTCGCCGGGGCCCGTCGCGCTTCCCGTCCGGTGTGGACGGTCCGGATCTTTGACCGAGACCTCCTCGATGTCCCGGTTTGATCATCAGACGTTCAGCCAGGACCTCGAAAACGGGGGCAACGGGAAAGAAGATTCATGATTAAACTCCCGGTCGGACCCCGCCTCGACGCCTCGGTGGAAGCGAGTGCGGTTCGGTCATCCGTGCGGTGGTCCGTTCAATCCTTTTCGGGGAGGATCAATTTGTCTCGTGCTTACGTGCGCCGAATCGCCATCGGCGGCGTAACCCTCGCGTCGGTCGCCGCGACCGCCACGGCGGCCAACGCAGCACACCAGGGCGACGTAGGAATGCTCACCTACAACGTCGGATCCACCGCCTACGTCGCCAACCAGGACGGCTCCGGACCCACGGTGCTGGCCTCCGGCGTCAACGGCAACGGCGCATGGTCGCCGGACGGCAGCCGCTTCGCCTACGCCGCCACCGACGGCAGCATCAAGACCGTCCGCCACAACGGCGGCACGCCACTCACCCTCACGGACCCGCAGGACGGCGTCGCCATCGACCCGTCATGGAGCGCCTACGGCCAGCGCGTCTACTTCAGCCGCTACGGCCAGCTCTGGTACACCTCCAGCGACGGCACCTTCTGGGAGCGGTCGCTGGGCGAGAACCCGGGCGGGTACAACGACATCAACCCCTCCGTGTCCGACGCCAACGACGTCATCTTCGAGCGGTCGGGCTCGGTCTACCGGTACAACCCCGCTACCCCGGCCAGCCCGACCCTGCTGGTCAGCGGCGCCACCAACCCGGACTTCGCGCCGGGCGGCGACACGTTCGTCTACGTGTCGGCGGGCAACGTGTGGACCGCCGACAGCGCGGGCGGCAACAAGACCCAGCTGACCACCGACGGTGGCGCGAGCGACCCGGCGTTCTCCGCCGACGGCGCGAGCGTCGTCTACTCCTCCGGCGGCTCGGTGAAGAAGGTCGACGTCGTGTCGAAGCAGTCCGCGACGGTCAAGGCGGGCACCGCCCCGACCTCGCAGGGCGTGCGGACCAACGTGGTGCAGCGCGTGTGGGGTGCCGACGGCACCGACACCGCGATCGCCACCTCGCAGTGGAACTACCTCGACGCGGGCGCCACCGAGGACGACCGGGGCCGCGTCCCGGCCGGCGCGGTCGTGCTGTCGCGCAGCGACACCTACCTCGACGCCCTGGTCGGCTCGGCGCTCGCCATCAACAAGCACGCGCCGCTGCTGATCACCGCTCGCGGCAACACCGTCGAGCCGCGGGTCCTCGCCGAGGTCAAGCGGGTCCTCGGCACGTCCGGCGACGTCTACCTGCTGGGCGGCACGCTCGCCCTGCCGGCCGGCATCGAGTCCCAGCTGACGAGCCTCGGGTACTCCGTGCACCGGCTCTGGGGCGCCACGCACTACGACACGGCGATCGAGATCAACAAGCAGATCACCACCGATCCGCAGACCGCGATCGTCACCACCGGCGCGAACTACTACGACGCCCTCGCCGCCGGTGCGGCCGCGGGCGCCAACCCCGACACCGTCATCGTCCTCACCGACGGGGTCAACATGCCGGCCGCGTCGGCGAACTACCTCAACAGCCTGAGCCCGTACTACCAGAACGGTGGCACGGCCATCGTGACGGCCGGCGGCCCGGGCAACAGCGCGCTCGAGAACGCCTACTTCCGCGGGCAGCTGTACACGTGGGGCGACGACTGGTTCTACTTCCCGCTGGTCGGCAACAACGAGATGGACACCGCGGTCGCGCTGGCCCAGTTCTTCTTCGCCGCACCGGTCGCGGCCGCGATCTCCACCAACCGCGGCTGGCAGGACGCCCTCACCGGCGGTGCGATGATCGGCGCGGCCTACGGTCCGCTGCTGCTCACCAACCCCAACGCCCTGTACGGCCCGGTCGCCACCTACCTCTCCGAGGGTGCGGGCAGCATCGTCGGCGGCGTGATGCTCGGTGGCTACCTTGCCCTGCCGGACTCCCTCATCGGGACGATCGGCAACAACATCGCCGTCACCGGTCAGTGGGAGTTCGAGGACCTCACGGCGCAGCTCTCCGCCGCGGGTGGCAAGACGGCGCTGCGCGCGCAGACCGTCACGCCGAAGGCCGACGCCGACGGCGGCGCCACCAAGGTGCCCGGTCTGACGGCGGTCACACCCAAGGCAGCCAAGTAAGCAGCACGGCTCAACAGGACGGCCCCGGCGTATCACCGCCGGGGCCGTTCCCGTCACGGGGAGGAACCATCGTGTCCCACACCTACGCCCGCCGGATCATCGTCGGCGGTGTCACCCTCGCGACGGTCGCCGCGACCGCCACGGCGGCCAACGCAACCCAGCCCGGCGAGGTCGGGCAGGTCGCCTACCGGGTCGGTGGCGCCCTGTACCGCGCCAACCCGGACGGCAGCGGCGCCACCCTCATGTCGAGCAGCTCCGCCACGCCCGGCACCACCGGCAGTTGGTCGGACGACGGCAGCCGCTACGCGTACTCGTCCCTCGGCGGCCTCGTCAGCGTCCGTAACACCGGAGGCTGGACCGTCCAGATCACCGGCGACGCCGCCGACATCGACCCGGAGTGGAGCCCCGGCGGCCGGTATCTCTACTTCAGCCGCAACGGTCACCTGTTCGGCGCCGTCAGCGACGGCTCCGCGGAAGCGGAACCGCTCGGCGCGGATCACGGCAACGCCTACCAGGACACCGACCCGGCGGTGTCGTCCCAGTATCAGATCATCTTCGAGCGGACGGCGCCCGGCCAGCCGGTGTCGATCTGGCAGTACCCCCAGGGAAACCCGAGCGTCGAGGTCAAGCTGGTCGACGGCGCCAGCCCGGACTTCGCGCCGGACGGGGACCGCTTCGCCTACATCTTCGCCGGCAACCTGTGGACCGCCGCCGCCGACGGCAGCGACAAGCAGCAGCTGACCACCGACGGCACGGCCAGCGACCCGGCGTACTCGCCCGACGGCACCGAGATCGCCTTCTCCACCGCGGGCGCGCTGAAGAAGATCAAGATCGACGGCACCGGGCTGAGCACCATCAAGGCCGCCGGGACCGCGCCGGCCTGGCAGACCCTCAACACCAACGGGGTCGAGCGGGTCTGGGGCAGTGACGGCGTCGCCACTGCCATCGCCACCTCCCAGTGGAACTACGTCGACGACGGCCAGGGCGGGGACGACGCCGGCCGGATCGAGGCGGGCGCCGTCGTGCTGACCCGCAGCGACACCTACCTCGACGCCCTGGTCGGCTCGGCGCTCGCCATCAAGAACGACGCGCCGCTGCTGATCACCAAACCGGGCAACACCGTCGAGCCGCGCGTCGTCAGCGAGATCGGCCGGGTCCTGGGCGGCCACGGCGACGTGTACCTGCTCGGCGGCACCCTGGCCCTGCCGGAGGGCATCGAGACCCAGCTCAAGAACCTCGGGTACACGGTGCACCGCATCTGGGGCCAGAACCACTACGAGACCGCGGTCGCGATCAACCAGCAGATCACCACCGACCCGCAGGTCGCGATCGTCACGACCGGCGCGAACTACTACGACGCCCTAGCTGCCGGGGCGGCCGCGGGCGCCGTCGGCGACACCGCGATCATCCTCACCGACGGCGGCACGATGCCGCCGTCGTCGGCGGCGTACCTCAACAGCCTCGACCCCAGCAAGGTCGCGGTCGTCACGGCGGGCGGTCCCGGCGACACGGCGCTGGCCAACGCGCTGTCGAGGGGACAGCTCGGCAACTGGGCCGGCTTCACCATGAACGACGCCTACCGCCTGGTCGGCAACGACGAGATCAGCACGGCGCTGCAGCTGGCCAAATTCTTCTTCTCGACGCCGACCTTCGTGGCGATCTCCACCAACCGCGGCTGGCAGGACGCCCTCACCGGCGGCGCGATGATCGGCGCGAGCCACGGCCCGCTACTGCTCACCGCGCCGGACCGACTCGACGGCGGGGTCACGGAGTACCTCGCGGAGAACTCGGCGAGCATCTGGTACGGCGTCATGCTGGGCGGCTACCTGGCCCTGCCGGACGCGCTCATCGAGCCGTACGGCAACGCGTTCAGCGCGCAGTTCACGTACTTCCCGGGCGGGCTGGCGGCCGGAAAGACCCAGCTGCGGGCGCAGCCGGCCCAGCCGAGGTCCCTGGTCCCGCACGCGGACCTCGACCCGAAGAGCGTGCCCGGCCTGCGGGCCGGGCGCTGACGATCGCATCAGGAACGGGTCCCGGTGGAGCCTGGCGGGCCCGTTCCGCGTTCTGCCCATGATGTCCAGGTTTGCCCATCGGCCGTTCGGCCGGAGCCGATTCCGGTACGGCACACGACAAACATTCATGCTTACACTCCCGATCGGACTTCGACCGGAGCCGCCGCTCGCCGCGGCAGGTGCCTCACGGCAGGTGATGTCCGTTCACATCCTTCGGGGAGGATCGATCTTGCTTCATCGCAACGTTCGCCAGGTCATCATCGGCGGCGTGACCCTCGTGACGGTCGCCGCGACCGTCACGAGTGCCGGCGCGTCCACCTACGGCGATGTCGGAAACCTCTCCTACAACGTCGGCAGCACCGTCTACGTCGCGGCCCAGGACGGCTCCGGCGCCAAGGTGCTGGCGACCGACGTGGTCGGCAAGGGCGCCTGGTCGCCGGACGGCAGCCGCTTCGCCTACCTGTCTACCGACGGCAGCATCAAGACCGTCCGTTACGACGGCGGTCCGGCGCTCACGCTCACGGACCCCTACTACGGCACCGTCACCGACCCGACGTGGAACGCCACCGGTGACCTCATCTACTACGAGAGCAACCGCCAGTTGAAGAGCACGTCCAGCGACGGCACGTTCTACGTCGACTACCTGGGCGGCAACCCGGAGAGCCAGCACGTCGACGTCAACCCCTCCGTATCCCTCTACGGGGATGTCATCTTCGAGCGGGAAGGTGCCATCTACAAGTGGGAGGAGGGCGGGTTCTACCACGTCAAGCTGATCGACGACGGCACCAACCCGGACTTCGCGCCCGACGGGGAGCGCTTCGTCTACCTCGCCGCCGGTGACCTGTGGATCGCCGACATCGACGGTGGCAACCGGGTACAGCTGACCACCGGCGGCGACGCGACCGACCCCGCGTACGCACCCGACGGCGAGAGTGTCGTCTACGCCACCACCGGCGCCGTGATCAAGCGGGTCGACGTGGCGTCGAAGCAGGTCAGCACCGTGAAGAGCGGCGGCACCACGCCCGTGCTCCAGGGCCTTCAGCGCGACGCGGTCAACCGCGTCTGGGGCAACGACGGGACCGAGACCGCGATCGCGACGTCCCAGCGCAACTTCGGCGACGGCGACGCCAACGCGGTCGTACTGTCCCGCAGCGACACGTATCTCGACGCGCTGGTCGGCTCGGCGCTCGCCGTCAACGAGCACGCGCCGCTGCTGATCACCAAGCCCGGCAACACCGTCGAGGCCCGCGTCCTGGCCGAGATCAAGCGGGTCCTGGGCAGCACCGGCACTATCTACCTGCTCGGCGGCACACTGGCCCTGCCGCAGGGGATCCAGACCCAGCTGAAGAACCTCGGCTACCAGGTCACCCGGCTGTGGGGCGCCACGCACTTCGAGACGGCGATCGCGATCGACCAGCAGATCACCGGCGGGGAGACGCCCGCCGCGGCGATCGTGACGACCGGCGCGAACTACTACGACGCGCTCGCCGCCGGCGCGGCCGCGGGCGCCAACCCGGGCACCGTCATCGTCCTCACTGACGGCGAGGAGATGCCGGACGTCTCCGCGGACTACCTCAACCACCTCAACCCGGACTACGAGAACGGCGGCACTCTCATCGTGACCGCCGGCGGCCCGGGCGACACCGCCCTGCTGCAGGCGGACCTCGACTGGCCCAACGGCTCGCCGTACTACCCGCTCGTCGGCGACAACGAGATGGACACCGCGATCGCCCTCGCCTCGTTCTTCTTCGCCGCCCCGTTCAACGTCGCCCTCTCGACCAACCGCGGCTGGCAGGACGCCCTCACCGGCGGCGCGATGATCGGCGGCACCTACGGCCCGCTGCTGCTCACCGACCCCGACCAGCTCTACGGGCCGGTCGCGCAGTACCTGTCGGAAGGCTCCGGCAGCATCCACGAGGCCGTCATGCTCGGCGGCTATCTCGCCCTGCCCGACGCGCTCATCGCGCCGATCGGCGACTCGATCTGCGTGGCGGGCCACTACGACTACAACCCGCACGACGCGGCGGCGGCCGGCAGGTCGGCGAAGCGGAGCCTCGCGGCGAAACGGACCACCACCAGTGTGCCGGGCGTCAACAAGGCCACCCCGAAGCTCTACAAGTAGGCGAGCGGGGAGCGGGCCACGGCCCGCTCCCACGACTGTTCCCCCATGTGAGGACTGGCATGAAGCGTCCGAGACACATCCGGCGGTACGCCATCGGTGCCGTCACCGCCGGGATCGTCGCGGCCACGGCCGTCGGCGCCGAGGCCACCCACGGCGGGGCGGTCGGCAAGATTACGTACAACGTCGGCACCAGCATCATGATCGCGAATCCCGACGGCACCGGTGGCAAGACGATCGCCGAGGGCACGAGCGGGAAGTGGTCGCCGGACGGCTCCCGCCTCGCCTTCGTCGCGCCCGGCGGCGGCATCAAGTCCGTCCGGCAGGACGGCGGCCGGCAGGTCACGATCACCACCAACCCGGTGGACCGGGACCCGGTGTGGAACCCGACCGGCGACGCCGTCTACTTCAGCCGCGACGGCAAGCTCTTCATCGCCTCCAGCGACGGCTCGCGCTACGAGAAGCCGATCAATGAGAACCCGGACCCGGCGACCATCCAGGACACGATGCCGTCGGTCTCGATGACCCGCGACGGCGGCGGCGACGACTACGACATCCTGTTCTTCGTGCGCCGGCAGAACGGCGGCGCGCCCGCGATCTACCGCTTCACCCCGGTGCAGCAGACCCCGTCGCTGCTCATCGCCAACGCGACGCTGCCCGACGTCGACCCGAACTTCACCAAGTTCGCCTACGTGGTGCCGTCCAGCACCCCGGGCGCCGGCGACGCCGAGCTGTGGACCGCCAACCTCGACGGCTCCGGCAAGCAGAAGATCGTCACGCTCCCGGCGCCGGAGGTCGGCTCGATCGCCTGGTCGCCGGACGGCCTGAACATCCTCGTCGCGCCCGCCATGCAGAGCGTCACGCCGGTCATGGTCAGGACCGTCAACGTCGCCGCGAAGACGATCGCCCCTCTCGTGGAGGGCCACGGCGTCGTCGCCGCGCAGGCCGTGCAGACCAACATCGTCCAGCGGGTCTGGGGTGACGACGGCATCCTGACCGCGATCGCCACCGCGAAGCGCAACTTCGGCGACGGCCAGGCCGGCGCGGTCGTCCTGTCGCGCAGCGACACCTACCTCGACGCCCTCGTCGGCTCCGCGCTCGCGATCAACAAGGGTGGCCCGCTGCTGATCACCGCGCCCGGCAGCACCGTGGAGCCGCGCGTCGTCGGCGAGATCCAGCGAGTGCTCGGCGCCAGCGGTGACATCTACCTGCTCGGCGGCGTCCTGGCCCTGCCGCAGGGCATCGAGGACCAGCTCAAGGGCCTCGGCTACACCGTGCACCGGATCTGGGGCGCCAACCACTACGCCACCGCGGTCGCGATCAACAAGGAGATCACCACCGACCCGACGGCGGTCATCGTCACCACCGGCGCCAACTACTACGACGCCCTCGCCGCAGGCGCGGCCGCGGGCGCCAACCCCGGCACCGTCGTCGTGCTCTCCGACGGCGGCACCATGCCGGCCGTGTCCGCCGAGTACATGAACAGCATCGGGCCCGGCCCGACGGTCGTGACCGCCGGAGGGCCCGGCGACGCGGCACTGCGCAAGGCCGCGGCCACCGGGCAGCTGCCGGCGTGGGGCAACTTCACCTACACCAGCCTCGTCGGCGCCAATGAGAAGGACACCGCGGTCGCCCTGGCCCGGCAGTTCTTCGTCGCGCCGAGGAACGTGGCGATCTCCACCAACCGCGGCTGGCAGGACGCCCTCACCGGCGGCGCGATGATCGGCGGCACCGACGGCCCGCTGCTGCTGACCGACCCCGACGCCCTGTACGGCCCGGTCGCCAACTACCTGTCCGACGCCTCCGGCAGCATCTACTACGGCGTCGTCCTCGGCGGCAAGCTGGCCCTGCCGGCGACGATCGAGGCGCCGATCGGCAACGCGATCGGCGTCACCGGCAGCTACGCCGTCACTGGCAGCGCGTCACCGATGGCGAACCTGGTGCCGGACGGCGAGCCGCTCAAGCAACGCTGACCCGCTGCGGGGTCCCGGTCGGCAACGGCGGGGTCTGGATCGTCACGGTGCGGGTGTCCGCGTCGAACGACCAGGCCCCGCCGTCCATCTCGGCGCCGTTGAGCAGCACCCGCGCGGGCGCGGCGTCCACCGCGTGCAGGCGGACCGTCCACGCGCGGGTCGCCACCGCGCCGGGGAACGTGCCGTCCCGGGCGCCGATGGTCACGCCGCCGGCCGTGCTGTAGCGCACCGTCGTCCAGGCGAGCTCGCCGGCCCGGTCGCCGTGGCCCTCGCCGGCGTCCTCGTACAGCCGGAACTCGCCGTCCGCGCCGGTCGCCACGTCGAGCGTGACCTTGTCCAGGGGCGAGGCGTCCACCGCCGGCACGTCGTCGGTGCGGGTCGGCAGGATCCCGCCGGCCCGCTGGAACACCGGCATCGTGCCGAGGTCCGTGGTGATCGTCTCGACCTTCGGGCCGGTGTACGAGCGGCCGGTGAACCAGTCCGTCCACGTCCCCGGCGGGAACCACACCTGGGTCCGCACGCCGTCCGTGCCCGGCCCGGTCACCGGGGCGACCAGCAGGTCGTCGCCGAACAGGTACTGCGACGTGAAGTCGTACGCCTCCTGGAAGCCCGGGTAGTTCAGGAACATGCCGCGCGCCATCGGCAGCCCCGTGTCGCGCGCCTGGCGCGCCAGCGTGTACGTGTAAGGCACCAGCGCCTCGCGCAGCCGCAGGAACTTCACCGCCGCGTCGCGGGCCGGCTGCGGGTAGTCCCACGGCAGCCGGTAGCCGTGGTTGGAGTGCAGCCGCAGCACCGGCTGGAACGCGCCGAACTGCACCCACCGCGCGTACAGGTCCGGCGGCAGCCGGTTGCCGTTCTTCGGGTAGTTGTGCCCGCCGATGTCGTGCGACTCGTAGGGCATGCCGATCGCGCCCCGCAGCACGGTGTAGCGCGCCGCGAACGCCAGCAGCTCCCACGTCGACGTGGTGTCCATGCTGGTGTCGACCGTGTACCGGTGATCCGCCCACGGCCCGGCCGGATAGACCGCGCTCTCGCCGTACACGGTGAAGCCGCTGCCGCTGCGGTTCCAGGAGAACCCGCGCCGTCCCTGCCCGTCGATGTACGCCGCGTACTGGGCGTTGATCCAGCTGTCGGGGGAGATGCCGGGCGTGGTCGCCACGCTGGAGTCGCAGCACGTGTCCGGCCACCACACGATCGGGGCGAGCGCGTCGAACGGCCGGTGCAGGTCGAAGTACGCCCGCAGCTGCACCGGGTCGCTGAAGTCGAACACCCGGCACGGGTTGCCCGCCTCGCAGGCACCCTCCGGCAGCTCGTGGCCGACGGTCGCGGTCACCTCGGCGTAGCGCGGGTCGTCGGCGCGGATGCTCGGATGGATGTTCAGCGCGACCCGCAGCCCCTCACCGGTCGCCCAGCCCAGGAACCCCTCCGGGTCGGGGAACAGCTGCGGGTTCCAGCCCCAGCCGTTCCAGAAGTGGGGCGACTTGAAGTCGGTGTCCACGACCAGCACGTCCAGCGGCACGCCGTACTTCCGGAACGCGGGCAGGATGTCGTCGCGGTAGTCGGCGTCCTTGTACGGGTAGTAGCGCGAGAACCAGGTGCCGAACGCCCAGCGCGGCAGCGTCACCGCCGGTCCGGTCAGGTCCCGCAGGTCCTTGAGCGCCTGCCGGTAGTCCTGGCCGTACCCGAAGAGGTAGCCGTCCTGGTAGCCGTTCTGGGAGCTGTTGCGGGCCGGCCGCGGCTTCCCGTCGGCCAGGGCCGTCGCGGAGTCGTTGAGCAGGAACCAGCCGTCCCGGCTGAGCAGGCCGTCGAACAGCGGCCGCGGGCCGTCGGCGTAGTCGAGGCTGCGCCGCCAGCCGCCCAGGTTCGCCGCGCTGTGCGCCGCGTCGGGCATCGGCGGGTACGGCACCCCGGTCGCGGTGACCGCCACGCTGTCGACGTTGAACGCGCACAGGCCCTGCTCCGCGCACCCGACCGACAGGTTGCCGCCGCCGGCGGGCAGCGTCAGGACCGCGCCCGCCTCCGCCCAGTCGTCCCAGGAGCCGGTCGGCGGCAGGTCCACCCGCACCCTGGTGTCGCCGGCGGTCACCAGCGCCGCCTGCGTCTCGGTGGTGCCGTTGGCGTAGCGGAACGCGACCCGCCGCGGGCCGGCGGCCGGCACGCCGCGCTGCGTCCAGGCGACCGTGCCGTCCATCCCGTCCACGAACCCGGGCCCGGTCGAACCCCGCTGGTCGTCGGCGAGGGCCGCGCCGCCGGACAGCCGCAGCAGCTCGGCCTCGCACGGCACCCCGAAGCCGCACTCGCCGGCCAGCCGCCACACCGGGTGCGCGGCCTCGCCGTCGCGGGGTTCGACGGTCACGTTCCGCTCGCTGAAGGGTCCGGAGTTCAGCCGGTACCGCAGCGTCAGCCGGCCGGTGCGGATGACCCGCTCGCCGCCCTCGACGTCGGTGGTGTACGCGGGCGCCGGCAGGTCACGGTTGACCGCGTTGAACGTAGGGCGGTCCTCGAACCGGCCGTCCGGGGCGTACTCCATCCGGATCAGCGTCGGGGACAGCACCTGGAAGCGGGCCCGCCCGTCGCGCACCGTCGCGGGCGGGGACGGGTCGTCGTCATCGGCGGCCACGATCGCGCCGCCGAGCACCAGGGCCGCGGCGACGGCGAGCGTGGCTCCGCCGCGCGCGGCCGGGCTCAGGCGGTGGGGTCGACGACCTCGGAGGACTGGCGCTGACTTGGAAGCGGGTTGAGCACCGGCCACGCCTCTCGCTCCTCGGTCATGGCGGCCCGCGGCAGGTGCGCCTCCTTCAACAGGAAGTGCGGGCGGCGTTTCACCTCGTAGTAGATGCGGCCGACGTACTCGCCGATCACGCCGACGACGATCATCTGCAGACCGCCGAGGCCGACGATCGCGGTCAGCAACGTGGTGTAGCCGGGGGAGTCCACGCCGCTGACGACGCTCACTCCGATGATCCACAGCATGTACGCGACGGCGATCGAGGACATGAACAGGCCCAGGTAGATCGCCAGGCGCAGCGGCCGGTTGTTGAACGACAGCAGGCCGTCCATCGCGTAGTTGACCAGCTTCGGGAACGTCCACGAGGTGGCGCCGCCCTGGCGGGACACGTTCTGGTACTCGATGTAGGCGACGTCGAAGCCCACCCAGGCGAACATCGCCTTGGAGAAGCGGTTGTACTCCGGCATGGCCAGGATCGCGTCGACCACCGGCCGCGAGATGAGCCGGAAGTCGCCGGCGCCGTCGACCAGGCGGACCTCGATCCAGCGGTTCACCAGCCGGTAGAACGCCTTGCTCAGGAACGTCCTGGTGGCCGGGTCGCCGGCCCGGTTGCGGCGGGCGACGACCTGGTCGATGCCGGTGTGCCACATCGCCACCAGCTGCGAGATCAGCTCCGGCGGGTGCTGCAGGTCGGCGTCCATGATGACCACGGCGTCGCCGACGGCGTGGCGCAGCCCCGCGTACATCGCCGCTTCCTTGCCGAAGTTCCGGCTGAAGGCGACATACCGGACGCGGTCGTCGTTGGCGGCCAGCTTGCGCAGGATGGCCAGGGTGTCGTCGGAGCTGCCGTCATCGACGTAGATCAGCTCACAGGTCTCGCCTGCCGCGGCGACCTCGGCGGTGATCCGGTCGTGCAGTCGGACAAGTGTCTCGGCTTCGTTGAAGCACGGTACGACCACGGACAACACGTGAGGACCTCTCGTCTGGCAATGCGAGCACACAGTAACGCGGGGTCGCGGAGGACGCGACCCCCGCACCGGCCGGGCGGAACCGCCGTCCGGGCGGAGGGCGATGGGCCGGCCGGGTTCTGACTAGACTCCGGGGCGCCCCGACTTAGGAGTGCCCGCACCGTGCAGGAACTGCTCGTGGACCAGCCCGTGGCCGAGTCCCGCCCCGCGCCCGAACGCGCCGCCCGCCGCCGCGCCGACCTCCTCGGACTCGGCGTCGTCGCGGTCGTCGTCGCGTTCGCCGCGCAGCTGCCGGTGCTCAAGACGCACCTTTTCTACTACTACGACGACACGTCCTCGGTGATCATCCCGGGCTGGCGCCTGATCGGCGAGCAGCTGCTGCAGGGCCGGCTGCCCCTGCTGGACGTCGACACCTGGCTCGGCGGCAACTTCGCCGGCGAGGCGCAGTTCGGCCTGTTCAACCCGCTGACCATGGCCAACGCCGTGCTCGTCGCGCTGCTGCCGGACCTCGCCGTCGCCGCGATCCTGATCAAGACCGAGTTCCTGGTCCTGCTCGCCGCCGGGGTCTACCTGCTGGCCCGGGAGTACGGTGCCGGGCGCAACGCCGCCGCGGTCGCCGCGATCGCG
The DNA here is from genome assembly GCF_000716715.1 of Dactylosporangium aurantiacum. Lineage (GTDB taxonomy): Bacteria > Actinomycetota > Actinomycetes > Mycobacteriales > Micromonosporaceae > Dactylosporangium > Dactylosporangium aurantiacum. Next base: position 23,047 of record NZ_JNYJ01000048.1, read on the forward strand.
CTGCCGTTCAGCGGTTACACGCTGTTCTGGGACGCGCAGGCCTGGATCACCAACCTCATCGCCTTCACGCTCACCACGCACACCTGGTGGACGCTGCGCCGGTACGCCCGCGGCCGCCTGCACCCGGTCGTGCCGCTGGTCGTCGCCGGCCTGACCACCACCTCGGGCAGCCCGTACAGCGTGCTCGGCGTCGTGGTCGTGGTCGCCGCCGTCATCATCGAGCGGCTGGTCAACCGGCAGCTGCGGGCGGCGGTCGGGGTCGCCGTCATCGGCCTCGCCGCCGGGCTGATGGCCGCGGTCGTCTTCCTGCCGCTGCTGGGCATGCAGCCGGTCGGCACCCGCCAGGCCGGCGGAGTGTTCAACACCGGCCAGCTCGTGCCGTCCCTCGGGCACCTGCTCAACCTCAGCGCCCCGACCTACGTGCCGCGGCTGTACACGTTCGGCCCCGCCACCACGCCGATCACCTACCTGGCCTGGTTCGTCGTGCCGCTGCTGCCCTGGTTCGCCTGGTCGGCGCTGCGCGACGGGCGCGCCCGGGCCGGCATCTTCGCCGTCGGCCTGGCCTACCTGGCGCTGACCCTCGCGCCGTCGAACCTGTGGATGTTCCGCTGGCCGGCCCGGCTCATCGAGTACCTCTTCCTCGCCGTCATCCTGGCGGTCGCGCTGCTGCTCAGCGCCGGCCTGCGCACCGACCACGCGGTGCGGCGCGGGCTCGGCTCGGCCGGGCTGATCCTGCTGTCCACCTACCTGGTCTGGGCCGACCGCCCCGACCAGGCCCGGCGGGCGGCGGAGGCCGCGCTGGTCGTCGGGGTGCTCGTCCTGGCCGTCGTGCTGGCCGCCCGGCACCGGGCCCGCCTGGTCACCCCCGCCCTGGTCGCGGGGACGTTGATGATGCTGGTGCTGCAGCTCAACTGGTTCCCCCGCAACCGGGACATCACGCCCTGGCAGTTCCCGCACGACGTCGCGCAGCTGCGGGCCGACTTCGCCGACCGGTCCGACGGCAACACGCTCATCGTCGCCAACTCGTTCTCCAAGATCCCGAACGCGGACAAGCAGCCGGACAGGGCCTGGCGCGAGGTGCTCTTCGGCAACGTCAGCCACGTCGCCGGCATGGACGCCCTCAACGCCTACACCGGGATGGGCAACCGGCAGTTCGGCGCGGCCCTGTGCATGGAGTACGAGGGCAGCGTCTGCGACGAGGCGTACCAGCGGGTCTTCGCCACCGACCCGGCCACCGGCGTGCCGCTGGCGGACCTGCTGCGGCTGCGCACCGTGACGCTGCTCAACGCCCAGGTCCCCGGCACCCTCAAGCCGACCCCCGAGCTGCTGCGCGACCAGCCGTACGCGTTCGACCTGCGGCAGGCGCCACCCGGCTGGCAGACCGCGGACCGCGGCACGTACGCCACCGTCATCCGCCGCACCGCCGAGCTGCCGCACCCGGACGGCCGCGTCTCGTGGACCGCGCCCGGCCTGACGGTCACCGCCGACCAGGCCGGGCCCTCGACCGAGGAGATCCGGTACCGCGGCGGCGGGCGCGTCATCGTGGCGGCCCTGGCCTGGCCCGGCTGGCACGCCTCGGTCGACGGGCACTACCTGCCCGTCGACCGCGGCCCGGCCGGCCTGATCCAGGTCGACCTGCCGGAGCGGGCCGAGGGCACGCTGAAGCTCTGGTTCGTCCCGGCCGGCCTGCGCACCGGCGTCGAGCTGCTCGCCGTGGGCGTGCTCATCGGCGCCGGGTACTGCACCTACCACACCGTGCGCGTCCGGCGACGCCGCGTGCATGAGCCGGCCTGAGCCGGACGGGTCGCCCGTTCGGCCGGACGGCGGCGTCGACCGGGCAGCCCGTACGCTGGCGGCCATGAGCGTGGAGATGGACTCCGTCGATGTCCGGCGGGGGCGCGTCGCCGCCGTCGTCGAGCACAGCGCGTTCCGCTACGTCGTGATCGGCGTGCTCAGTGCCGGGATCGACTTCGGCCTGCTGTACGCGCTGCACGGCGGGCTCGGCGTGCCGGTGGGGATCGCCGCGTTCATCGCGGTCACCCTGGCGTTCTTCTGCAACTTCGCGCTCAACCGCATCTGGTCGTTCCGCAGCCAGGCGCCGGTGGTGGGCCAGTTCGGCAAGTACCTGTTCCTCGGCTGCGTCAACTGGGTGCTGACCGCCATCCTCGTCACCGCGTTCACGGCCCTCGGCCTGAACTATCTGGTCGCGAAGGCGATCGCACTCGTGCTGACTACAGGGAGTAACTACCTGTTGTACAGGGTATGGGTCTTCAAGGATCGACGACCGGCGACATCGCCCGGTCCGCTGAACGGGTTGTAAAGTACGCACAGTCGTCCGACGGGCGTGTGTGGAGCGCTCGGGGCGACACTGTAACCGGCAAGTGAACTTGTGTCCGGCAGGTTGCCGTTCACCGACATGTCCTTTAGTGTCGCCGTTCGTGCTGGCCGCCAGGCCGTCGCGCGCTTCACGGGGTGTAATCGAGCTGGCAGGGAGTGCCATTGTGTCTGGCGAGAAGCCGACCACTGTAGTCATCGGGGCCGGTCCGGCCGGTCTCACCGCCGCTTACGCCCTGGCGAAGCAGAACCTGCCGGTGCAGGTGTTCGAGGCCGACAAGGTCGTCGGGGGCATCAGCCAGACCGTCGAGCGCGACGGTTGGCGGTTCGACATCGGCGGGCACCGGTTCTTCACCAAGGTGCCCGAGGTCGAGGCCCTGTGGCACGAGATCCTGCCCGACGAGGACTTCCTGCTGCGCCCGCGCATGAGCCGCATCTACTACCGCGGGAAGCTCTTCGACTACCCGTTGAAGGCCATGAACGCGCTGCGCAACCTCGGCGTCTGGGAGGCCGTGCGCTGCGTGGCGTCCTACACCGCGGCCCGGATCCGCCCGCCGAAGGACCAGTCGCACTTCGAGGGCTGGGTCTCCGCCCGTTTCGGCTGGCGCCTCTACTCGATCTTCTTCAAGACCTACACCGAGAAGGTGTGGGGCATGCCCGCCACGGCCCTGCAGGCCGACTGGGCCGCCCAGCGCATCAAGAACCTCTCGCTGTCCAGCGCCGTGATCAACGCGATCATGCCGAAGCGCAACCAGAAGGACATCGCGAGCCTCATCGAGGAGTTCCAGTACCCGAAGTACGGCCCCGGCATGATGTGGGAGCGGTGCACCGAGCACGTCGAGAAGCTCGGCGGCTCCGTCGCCATGCAGACCTGGGTCAAGACGGTCCACCGTGACCCGGAGACCAAGAAGGCCACCGCCGTCGACGTCGCCGACGCCACGGGCGAGCGGCGGGTGCCGCTGGACCACCTGATCTCCTCGATGCCGCTGTCGGAGCTGGTCCTGGCCATGGAGCCGGCCGCCGACCACGACGCGATCCTCGCCGCCAAGGACCTGCACTACCGCGACTTCCTCACCGTCGCGCTGGTCGTGCCGCAGGAGTTCTCCTTCCCGGACAACTGGATCTACATCCACGACCCGCACGTGAAGGTCGGCCGGATCCAGAACTTCGGCTCCTGGTCGCCGTACATGGTCAAGGACGGGCGCACCTGCCTCGGCATGGAGTACTTCGTCTTCGAGAACGACGAGATGTGGGTCAAGTCCGACGACGATCTGGTCGCCTTCGCCACCGCCGAGCTGGAGCGGCTCGGCCTGGTCAAGGAGGGCGCGGTCGAGGTCGGCTACGTCGTGCGGATGCCGAAGGCCTACCCGACCTACGACGAGACCTACCAGCGCAACGTCGAGGTGCTGCGCGCCTGGCTCGACGCCAACACCACCAACGTGCACCCGGTCGGCCGCAACGGCATGCACCGCTACAACAACGCCGACCACTCGATGATGACGGCGCTGCTCACCGCGGAGAACATCGCCTCCGGGACCAACCACGACGTGTGGGAGGTCAACGTGGAGGAGGAGTACCACGAGGAGAAGTCAACCTCCGACGGCGGCGCCGCCAAGGGCACCGGCCGCAGCGCGCCGGTGATCCCCCGGCAGAAGACCCCGGTGGACGCCGCCAGCACGGCCGATGTCGACCGATGAAGCCACGCTGCCGGCGGTGACGGACCCCGTCGCCGCCGGCACCACCGCCACCCCGCGCCGCCGGTTCAGTGCCGGCGGCGCCGTCCGGTGGCTGTGGCACGCGATTCGCACCAACAAGGTCTTCACCGCGCTGCTCGCCGCCGGCGCCCTGGTGCGGGTGGGCATGATGGTCGCCTACTACCCGGCCTTCGGCTACTTCATCGACACCCGCGCCTACATGCTGGCGGCGAAGAACTGGGACACGGACCCCATCTGGCCCTTCGGCTACCCGTTCTTCCTGTTCCTGCTCGCGCCGTTCGAGCGGACCTCGGTGGTCGCGCTCACCCAGCACCTGCTCGGTCTCGGCATGGGCGTCGTCGTCTACGCCCTGCTGCGCCGCCGCGGCATCGCCCGCCACTGGTCGGCGCTCGCCGCCGCGCCGATCCTGCTCGACGCCCGCGAGCTGGTCGTCGAGCACCACGTGCTGTCCGACACGCTCTTCTCGGTGCTCCTGCTGGCGGCGGTGGTCCTGCTGCTGTGGAGCAGCGACCGGCTGCCGGTCTGGATCGCGGCGCTGTCCGGCGGCTTCTTCGCCGCGGCCAGCCTCACCCGCACCATCGGCCAGGTCCTCATCGTCGTGGTCCTCGCCTACCTGGTGCTGCGCCGGGTCGGCTGGAAGCAGGTGCTCGCCTTCGCCGTCGCCGTCGCGATCCCGCTGGCCGGCTACATGGTCTGGTTCCACCACGAGCACGGCGTCTACGCGATCAACGACTACACCGGCCGGTACATGTGGGCCCGGACCACGACCTTCGTCGACTGCGACAAGGTCGACTTCACCCCGCAGGAGCGGGCCCTGTGCCCGCTGGAGCCGCTCGGCCAGCGCCTCGGCCCCGACTCCTACCTGTGGTACGACGACCCGACCGACCTGGTCCGGCTGTACAAGGACGACAAGGTCTACAAGTCCTTCGCCACGAAGGCGATCCTGGCCCAGCCGCTCGACTACGTCGAGGTCGTCCTCGCCGACACGCTGCACATGTTCCAGCCCGGCTGGCACGGGCCGCAGCGCACCGAGTGCGTCCACGACCTGTGGAACATGCCTTCGGCCGGCTCCGGCGACGCCTGCTCGACGACGCTCATGGTGAAGCCCTTCCTGCCGGGCGCCGCGGCGGCCGGCGGTCACCCGGCGAACTGGAAGAACAAGACCATGCGCGGGTATGGCACGGTCTTCACGATCCCGGGCTTCCTCTTCGTGTTCGTGCTGCTGTTCGTCTTCGCCGCGGCACTGCGCCGGCCCCGCAGCCAGCACGGCCGGGAGAACCTGGACGTGGTGTTCCTCGGCACGGTCTCCGTGGCGCTGGTGATGATGTCGCTGGCCCTGTCGGCGATCGACATCCGGTACATCATGCCGCTGATGACACTCGCGCCGATCGCGCTGGCCCTGTCGATCCACCGGTTCCGCAAGCCCGCCGCCGCCTGACTGCAGTGCAGTTCGCCGGGCCGGTCACGTTCGTAGCGGCGGATCGGCTGGCCGGTCCAGCCAGGCGCCAGGCGGTGCAGTGCGTGGCGGGTCAGCACGGTGTGGACGGTTGAGGCGGGCATGCCCAGCGGGGCGAGGCGGCGCGGGCCGCGGTCGAGTCGGGCATCGTACACATGTGCTATCCACAGCCTGTGGATAGCACATGTGTACGACGCCTGTGGACAACGAAAACCCCCGGCCGGACGGCCGGGGGTTTTCGGGAGCTTCGGGTGCGGGTCAGAGGGCCCGGCGGCCACGGCCGGCGAAGCCGGCGACCAGCGCGACGCCGATGGCGGCCACGATGACCTGGACGACCAGCTCGCCCCAGTCCACGCCGGGGGTGTCGGTCGCGATGCCCACGGCGTTGGCGATGAACGTGCCGATCAGGGCGGCAACCACGCCGATGACCATCGTGAGCCAGACCGGGATGTTCTGGCGGCCGGGGACCACCAGCCTGCCGAGCGCGCCCACGATCAGACCGACGATCAGCGCGGTGATGATTCCGGTGACGGTCACTGTTTCCTCCTCGTGTTCCAGGTAACGGCGTCGATGTGCCGCTGCTTCAGGAGTGCCCGATCGCTTCCGCCGCCAAACACCAGCCGCTCGTCAGTCCTTCGCTTCCTCCGGTACGGGCAGCGGGCGGATCGCGCCGGCCAGCATGAACGCGACCGTGAGCAGGACCGCGATGGCGATGAGCGCCTTCAGGACCGACACGTGGTCGCCGAGCAGACCGATCAGCGGCGGGCCGCCCAGGAAGGCGCAGTAGCCGATCGAGGCGACCACGCTGACCCGGCCCGCCGCCTTGGCCGGGTCGTCGGAGGCGGCGCTCATGCCGACCGGGAAGCCCAGCGAGGCGCCCGTGCCCCAGAGCAGGGCGCCGACGAAGGCGGTCGGGGTGTTCGGGCCGAAGATGAACAGCAGCAGGCCGGCGAGCGCGATGACGGCGAGGGCGCGCAGCACCGGGACGCGGCCGAACCGGTCGAGCAGCCCGGGGCCGAACCAGCGCCCGAGGGTCATCGCGGTCAGGAACACCGTGAAGGCGAGCGTGCCGACGGCGGCCGGGGTGCGGTACCCGTCGATGACCGCCACGGCGATCCAGTCGATGCCGGCGCCCTCGGTGAAGGCGAACGCCAGGACGAAGACGCCGATCAGCAGCGTGCGGGGCTCGGTCCAGAACTCGAGGAACCTCCGCGTGCCGCCGGACTTCCCGGCGTCCGCGGCGTCCGCGGCGGGCGTGTCGGGGGTGTCTGGCAGGAACGCGCGGACCATGACGAACGTGCTGGCGCCGACGATGATCGCAACCGTGATCAGGTGGATGGTCACCGGCACCTTCAGGGCCACCATCGCCGTGCCGAGCAGCGCCCCGGCGACGGTGCCGACGCTGTACCCGGCGTGGAAGCGCGGCATGATCGCCCGGCCGAGGCGGCGCTCGACCAGGGCGCCCTGGACGTTCATCGCGACGTCCCACGCGCCGTTGGCGAAGCCGAACCCGAACAGGCCGAGCACGACCGGCGGCACGCCGAGGTGGTAGCCGCCGGCGACGATGATCAGGCTGACGGTGAGCAGGACCGCCATCGCGGCGACCGTGGCCCGTGAGCCGAACCGGGCGACGATGTGGCCGGAGAGCACCAGCGAGATGATCGAGCCGGCGGCGATCGCGACGAGGACCAGGCCGAGCTGGGAGGGGTCGAGGCGCAGCTCGTCGCGGACCTGCGGGATACGGGTGGCCCAGCTCGCCATGGCGACGCCGGCCCAGATGAAGGCGGCGTAGACGGCGCGGGTCGCGGCGCGCAACGGCCGGTCGGTGGCGGATGCCGCCCCGGTGGTCAGGGTCATGGTGCTTCTCCGAGGGGTTGTGCGGGATGTGCGGGCGGTTCAGCTCGTGCCGGCGAGGCACCGGGCGACGATCACCCGGATCTGCTCGCGGGGGAACGGGGTGGTCGACAGGGTCTTGTGGATGACCAGGCCCTCGATCAGGGCGTCGACGCCCCGGGCGGTGGTCGGGTCGACGAAGCGCTCCAGGACGGCGCGGCTCGCGCGCATCCAGGTCTCGGTGATGGTGCGCAGCGCCGGGTCGCGCAAGGCGGCCAGGTACAGCTCGTAGGCGATGGCCCAGTCGGCGGCGTCCGCGCCGGCGTCGCCATGAATGAGGTCGGTGACCGCCTCGACCAGGGCCTCATGGGAGTCGACACGTAGGAAGTGCGACTCGTAGACGACCGACATCCGCTCGGCCTGCCGCCGGAAGGCCTGGGCGCGCAGGTCGTCGAGGCTGCTGAAGTGGTACGTCAGCGACCCCAGCGGCACGTCCGCCGCTGCCGCGATGAGCCGGTGGGTCGTGCCGGCCACGCCGTGCTCGGCGATGACCGTGATCGCGGCGTCGATGATGCGGTCCTTGCGGTTGGGGTCGTGGCGGCGGGTGGCCGCCCGGCTGTCGCCGCCGCCCTGCGGCCCGCTCACGGCGCCGCCGCGTTGCTGGCGGCTCACGGCGCCGCCGCCGCGCTGCGGGCCGCTCACGGCGTCACCGCCGCGCCATGGCCGCTCACGGCGCCGCCGCCGTGCTCCCGGCCGCTCACGCCCGCTCGTCGAGCCGCCGGACGATCCGGGCGGGGTTGCCGACCGCGAGCACGCCCGCGGGCAGGTCGCGGACCACGACCGAGCCGGCCCCGACGACGGTGTCGGCGCCGATCGTGACGCCCGGGCAGACGATGACCCCGCCGCCGAGCCAGACGTTGTCGCCGATGACGATCGGCTTCGCCGCCTCCCACTTCTCCCGGCGCGGGCCCGGCTCCAGGGGGTGGGTGGAGGTCAGCAGCTGCACGCCGGGTCCCATCTGCACGTCGTCGCCGATGCTGATCGTCGCCACGTCGTTGCAGACCAGGCCCCAGTTGGCGAACGAGCGGGCGCCGAACGTGGTCTGGTAGCCGTAGTCGCACCGCAGCGGCGGCCGGACGTAGGCCCCCTCGCCGAAGCCGCCGAGCAGCTCGGTCATCAGCGCCCGCAGCGTCTCGCCGTCGGTCGGGTCCGTCGCGTTGATCTGGAACGTGAGCCGCTGCGCCCGTGCGTCGTCGGCGGCCAGCTGCGGGTCGTCGGCGATGTAGAGCTCTCCCGCGAGCATCCGCTCACGCATGGTCTTGCCCGTCATGTGTACGACCGTACACTGCATGTGTACATCTGTACACTAGCGGCGGCGACGGCTGCCGAGTGCGGCGATGAGAGCGACTGGGATCCACAGGTGCACGGCGATGAACCCGGCGAACTTGAGTGCCGCGGCGGTCGAGTAGCGCATCGCCAGGACCGGGCTGATCGAGGCCGGGTCGGGCAGCATGGCGAAGGAGAGGAGGTTCTCCATCGCGTCGCACAGCGAGGCGGCGGGGCCCAGTCTGCCAGTAGACGCCGAGGGTGCCCGCGCGCCGCATCTCGGTGTACCAGCCCGACAGCTTGTCCGCGCTGAAGGAGAGCTGCCCGACGTAGTACGGCACCGGGAAGCCGGAGCCTCGTGACGCCAAGTGTTCCGTGGAATGTATTTGGCCGATGGATGTCGAGGCGCGGGCCGAGCTGCAAGGGCGGGCGATGCGGGAGCTGTCGATCGCGCACCAGCTCGCCGAGACCAGGCTCAACCGGGCGCTGCGGCCGCTCGGCCTCACGATGACCCACACGGCGGTGCTGCTGCACCTGGCCAACGCCGGCCCGGGGTCCGTCGGCGACATCGCCGCCGCGATGGAGGTCAACCAGCCCGCGGTGTCCAAGACCCTCAAGACGCTCGTCGACCGGGGCGCGGTGACCGTGCAGGCCGCCGCCGATGACGCGCGCCGCCGCGACGTCTCCCTCACCCCGCTCGGTGGCGAGCTGATCGGCCAGGCCATGCGCGCGATGCACCCGGACGCGACGGTCGCGTTCGCCGGCCTCGACGACACCCGCCTGCGCGACCTGGTTGAGCTGCTCGGGGAGGTCAGGGTCGCCCTGGACGACGCCCGTCGGCGGTGAGCGCCCGCGTCCGGAACCGCCCGGCGGCGGTGCGCGGGCCGGATGAGGAGCAGGCGAGAGCCGGTGGCCGGGCGTTGAGCGGCGTTGAGCGGGCGGTGGTGCCCGGCCGGTCAGAACCCGGCCGGCGGTGCGCGGCCGGATCAGGAGCGGGCGGGCCTGGCGGGGTGGGTGCGGCTCGCGCCGGCGCCCGGCTGGCCGTTGCCGGATTTCGTGGTGACGGGCTTGCCCGGGGGTGTCGTGTGCGGGGTGGCCCCGGGCGTCGCCGGCTGCGCCGCGGAGCCGGTCTGCCCCGGCGCCGTCGTCGAGGCGGATCCGCCGAGCAGGGCGCGGCAGTAGTCGTCGATGCCGGACGTGCCCTTCGCGGCCTGGGTCAGCTCGCGGCGCTCCTCGCCGCTCACCTGCGGGGCGCGCGGGTCGGTGCGGGAGGCCTCCCACGCGCGGCACAGCTGCTCGACGCGGCCGGCCGGGACCGCGGCCGGCGGCGGGGACGACAGCGGCGGCGGGGACGAGGTGCCCGGGCTGCCGGACGCGCCGGGCACCGCCGACGGTGCGGGGTTCTTGGCCCCGAACAGCGCCTCCATGGTGCGCTGCACCGGCTCCGGCAGGTAGTCGCCGCCGGCCGCGTACGCCGTGCCGCCCACCGACAGGACCATCACGGCCACCCCGGTGAGCAGCCCGGCGCGTCGCTTGCGGCGGGCCCGGTAGGCCAGCCGGTACGCCCGCAGCGCGGAGTCCTCGCCGGACAGCTCGGCGGGCCGGGCCGGGCCGGCGGCGGCGACCAGCAGCGCGGTGAGGGCGGTGTACTGGCCGTCGTCGGGCTCGCGAAGGTCGAGCAACTGCTCGGCGACGTCAGGAGCGAGGGAGTCGGGCATGATCAGCTGCCTTCCCACGGCTCGGTGCCGCGGTGTGCCTGGACTTCGGGGTGTTCGGCCAGCCGGCGCAGTCCCCGCATCGTGGCGATGCGGACGGCGCCGGGGCGTTTGCGCAGCACCCTGGCGGTGCCGGCGACGTCGAGACCGGCCACGACCCGTAGCATGACCGCCTCGGCCTGCTCGGTCGGCAGGGTGCCGATCATCCGCAGCGCCCACTCGGTGCCGGCCCGGTCGCCGGCGTCGAGCGCCGCGTCCGGGACCGTCTCACCGGCGGCCTCGCCGAGTTCGTGCACCGTCTCGTGGGGCTTCTCGCGGCGGCGCCAGGCCCGCCGATTCTCGTCGATGCCGCGGTTGCGGGCGATCCGGAAGAGCCACACCCGGAACGCGGTCGTGCCGCCGGTGAACCGGGCCAGGTCCCGCGACACCTGCAACCACGTCTCCGACGCCACGTCCTCGGCCGCGTCGCCGCAGACGACCCGCAGGTAGCGCAGCACCAACGGGTGCAGGGCCCGCCACAGCTCGGCGAAGGCCGCCGGGTCGCCGGCGGCCGCGCCGGTCAGGGCCGCCTCGAGCCGGTCGTCGAGCACGTCCGCCTCCTGCGCGGCGCCGGTGACGGCGTCATCGGCGCCGCCGGCGTCCCGCCCGTCGGCATCACGGGAAAGGTCCCGGGCGGCGTCACGGGGTACGTCCCCGGCGGCGTCACGGGGAACATCACGGGCGGCGTCACGGGGAACATCACGGGCGGCACCGGCGGCGGGACTTTGGGAGGAGCCGGAGGAACGGCCGCCGCGGGAGAACGGCGTCGGGTGGGTGCCGGCCAACGTCGTCACGGCCGACCTGGCCGGTCAGGCACCGACGTCCTGCCTGAGTCACCGCCCGGTGCGACGGCCGCGGCGGCCAGGCCGGTGCGGGCCATGACCTGCCAGCGCTGCCGCCCGCCGAGCAGTGCGGCGACCGTGGACTGCACCACGACCAGGTACAGCAGCTGCCGGTACACCACCTGCTGGAGCGGAATCGTCCACAGCGGGCCGAACTGTTCCCGGTCGAGGCGCAGGGCGTAGGCGGCGACCAGCACCTGCAGGACGGTGAAGCCGCACCAGACCGCCGCCACCTGCCCCAACGGCAGGAAGAAGAGGCTGTAGACGGCGTACACGTCGACCAGCGGCGCGGTCAGCGGCAGCAGCATCTGGAACACCGCCAGGTAGACCAGGCCCCGCCGGCCGAGGTGTCCCCGTTCGCGCAGCGCCCGGCGGTGCTTCCAGGCGGCCTGCATGGTGCCGTAGCACCACCGGTACCGCTGCCGCCACAGCTGCCGCAGCGACGCCGGGGCCTCCGTCCAGGCGATCGCCCGCTCCGCGTAGACCGCCCGCCATCCGGCCCGCAGCACCCCCATGGTCAGGTCGGTGTCCTCGGCCAGGGTGTCGGACGGGACGCCGTCGACGTCCAGCAGCGCGGCCCGGCGGAAGGCGCCGATCGCGCCCGGGATGGTGGGCATGCAGTCGCCGAGCTCGAACATGCGCCGGTCGAGGTTGAAGCCGACGACGTACTCCAGGTGCTGCCAGCGGCCGAGCAGCCCGCCGCGGTTGGCGACCTTGGTGTTGCCGCTGACCGCACCGACCGCCGGGTCGGCGAACGGCTGGACGAGCCGGCCGACGGCGTCGGGCTCGAACACGGTGTCGCCGTCGACCAGCACCAGCAGCTGCCCGCGCGCGGCGGCGATGCCGGTGTTGAGCGCGGCCGGCTTGCCCGCGTTGGCCTGGCGGATCACCCGCACGCCGGGCAGGCCGAGGCGGCGCACCACGTCGGCGGTACCGTCGGTCGAGCCGTCGTCGACGACGATGACCTCGAGCTGGGGGTAGTCGTTGCCGATCAGCGAGCGGACCGTGGCGGCGATGTTCGCCGACTCGTTGTAGGCCGGGACGACGACCGACACCAGGCCGAAGGAGCGCAGCGGCCGGCGCGCCGCCGCCCGGGCCCGGCGGGCGTGCCGGCGCGCGGTGACCACCTGGACGACGAGCCTGAGCAGGGCCAGGACGGTGCCGGCGACGATCAGCCACCACATCACCGCGCTGATCCAGTCGCCGGCCACCTGCGCCCATCGCAGGGCGTGCCCGCGCACGACGGTCCCGGTGCCGGCCGCCTCCTCGGGCGGCAGGCCGATGCCCTCGGAGACGGTGACGAACCGGACGCCGGTCTTCTGGGACACGATGCGTTCGACGGCCGCGACGGTCTGCGAGCGGTCGCCGCCGCCGTCGTGCAGCATCACCACCGCGCCGGGCCCGGCGGCGGGCAGTGCCGCCGCGACGATCGCGTCCACGCCCGGGCGGCGCCAGTCCTCGGTGTCGCGGTCGGTCAGCACGGTCAGATAGTTGGTCGTGGCGCGCAGCACGGCCGGGTCGGGCGGCGACGACGGCGTCGAGGAGTACGGCGGGCGCAGCAGCCGCACGGTCCGGCCGGTCGCCGCGGCGATCGCGTTGCGGGTGAGCTCGAGCTCCAGCCGCTGCCGCCACGCCGGGACGGCGGCCAGGTCGGCGTGGGTGAAGGTGTGCACGCCCAGCTCGTGGCCCTCGGCGACGATGCGGCGCACCAGGTCCGGGTACTGGTTGACCCGCGCGCCGACGACGAAGAAGGTGGCATGGGCGTGGTGGCGGCGCAGCGTGTCGAGGATCAGCGGCGTCCACCTCGGGTCGGGGCCGTCGTCGAAGGTGAGCGCGACCGCCCCGGCCGGCATCGCGGCCGAGCGCACCGCGCCGTCCGCGGCGACCTGCAGCACCGGGCCGGTGCCGTCCGGCAGGGCCGGGGCGGCGGCCGCGGGCGCCGGGCCCCGCTCGCCGGAGACCCCCTCCACCCAGCCGTCCAGGCCCAGCTCCGCGAGCAGGACCCCCATCGTGAGCAGCAGCAGGAGCCAATGCGCCCGAGGCGCCCGGCGGGATACGTGTCTGGCCACTACTTCGTCCGGCTCGGCTTCGCGTTGGCCGGGTGGGACGTCCTGCGGCTGTCGTGCGGCTCGCTCGCCGGCGGCGACCCGGCGGCCGGACCGCCCGTGGTGCTGCCGGCCGGCACTGCCGGCGGCGCCCCGGTCGGTGTCGGGCGGGGGACGGCACTGGTGCGGCTCGGGGCGGGCGCGATGCCGCCGGACCCGGCACCGTCGCGGTGCTGGGCGCCCTGACCGCTCTGCGGCAGGCCGGGCAGCGGCACCGGCGAGCTGCCGAGCAATCCGGCGATCAGCAACGACGCGCCGAGTACGAGCAATACGCCCATGCCGGCGCCGAGGCCGGTGAAGAGCCTCCGTCGCCGGCCGCTGCGGTCCACGAAGACCGGGTCGACCACGTTCACAGAGAAAGAAGCGGGATTGCCCCCTCAGCCGTTACGGGGTGAGGCCGGTGTTCGTCGGATCCCGCAACGCCTCATCGATGTCATTGGTCGTCTTTGTCATGATCGCCTGGACCTGCTGGCGGGTCAGGGCGCCGGGCGCGCTCCACAGCTCCCGGAGGTCCTTGGCGATGATCGACTCGACGATGATCCAGGCGGAGACGGAGGGGTACATCTTGCCGTGCGGGATCATCTCCCGGAACGCGGCGTACTCCGGCTCGGTTGCCAGCTTCGTGCCCTCGATCGCCTCGGTGCGGGCCGGCCAGAGCCCGGAGTTGACGCTGTACCGCTGCTGGCTCGCCTTGCCCGTCAGGTACCGCACGAACTCGAACGCCGCGTCGGGGTGCCTGGCGTCCTTGAGGATGCCCAGGTTGGAGCCGCCGAGGAAGCCGAACCTGCCCGCCTTGCCGGCCGGCATCGGGGCCGTCGACCAGCCGGCCTTGAGCCCGGCCCGGCCGGTGTCGGACGCGAACTCCGCCACCGACTGCGAGTTGTCGATCGTGATCGCGCCGGTACCCTCCGCGAAGGCCCGCGGCACGTCGCTGGACGACAGCGCCATCGCCTTCGGGTCGTCGTACAGGCCGATGAGCCGCTGGTAGTAGGTGACCCCGTCGATCGCGGCCGGCTCGGCGAGCATCGACTTCGTGCCGTCGTCCTTGATCAGGTCACCGCCGGACGCCCAGATGAACGGGGCCACGTTGTGGATGATGCCGAAGTTGTTCTGCAGGCCGATGGCCAGCGGCGCGACGCCGGCGCCCGATGCCTTGATCTTCTGCAGCGTCGACTCGAACGAGTCCCAGGTCGCGAACGCCTCCTTCGGATCCAGCCCGACCGCGCGCAGCACGTCGGTGCGGTAGAACAGCGCCCGGATGTCGATCAGCCACGGCAGCGCGGTGATCTCCTCGGACGTGATCAGGTGGCTGGAGCTCCAGCTCGCCTTGGCGAACACGTCCTCGCCGCCGACCGCCGCGATCTCCTCGGCGCGGTACGGCCGCAGCGCGCCGATCGCGCTGAACCCCGCCACCCACGTGGTGCCCAGGACCGTCACGTCCGGCCCTTCGCCGCTGGTCGAGGCGGTGCTGAGCCGCGTCAGCGCCTCGTCCCACGGCACCCGCACCGGGTGCACCGTGATGTTCGGGTGCGCCTTGTGGAACTCCTCGGTCTCGGTGACGACCGCCTGGTCCTGCACCGGCCCGCCGTACGGCATGTACCAGAACTCGATCGTGACCGGCGGCCGGTCGGCGGCGTACCCCGGCCCACCGGCGGACTCACCGTCCTCCTTGGCGCACCCCGCGGCCGGCAGCAGCGACGCCGCGGCGGCGGCCGCGGTCATGAGAAGCCGGCGGCGGCTGAGGCTGCTCGCCACGGATACCCCCTGTGATGCTCGTCTCGTCCCACCAGCCAATCGACCCCGGCCCCGCGGGGCTGAGCGCAAATCCCGGCCCAAAACTTCGAAACTCCGCCCGCGTGTGCCGATAGCCAAGCCATGCGGAAGGTGGGGAAGCTCAAGTGGCGCTGGCCGCGGGTGCTGGCGCTCGCCGTCGTGCTGCTCGGCGGCGTGACCTTCGCCAACATGCACCTGCACGGCAAGAGCCAGGTCCACGAGGCGACCCGGTCGCGCCTGAGCGAGCTCAACATGCTGCTGCACGAGGAGAGCTCGCTGCAGTGGAAGACCCTCGCCGACCGCAACTCGCCCGTGAAGGTCGCCCGTGAGCTCGGCGAGACCCGCCGCCGCGAGCGCGAGCTGCTCGCCTCGCTGCGCGGCGACCTCGGCGCCGGCACCCTGGAGGGCCTCCGCGGCAGCGTCGAGGCGTACCACGCCGTGCTCGACGTCGAGCTGGGCCTGCTCGGCGTCGGCAAGGTCAGTGAGGCACGGGTGCTGGAGCAGCGGCAGACCGAGCCGCAGTTCGGCCGGCTCAACGCCCGGCTGCGCAGCCTCGAGGACCGCGCGGCCGACGCCGCCGAGCTGGCCAACAACGTGGCCGACCTGGCGCTCGGCGTCGCCATGACCATCGCCGTCGTCTCGATCGGCCGGCTGCTGTACCGCTTCGAACGCGAGCACCACGCCACCAACCGGGCCAACGAGGAGATGCTGCACCAGCAGCAGATCGCGCTGGACACGCTCGCCGAGCACGAGGCGCTGATCCGCCACCAGGCCTCCCACGACGCGCTGACCGGGCTGCCGAACCGGCGGATGCTCACCGAGCTGCTGGAGGGCACCGAGGAACGCGACCAGGCGCTGCTGCTGGTCGACCTGGACAACTTCAAGCCCGTCAACGACCAGCTCGGCCACGCCGCCGGCGACGACCTGCTCGTCGAGGTCTCCAGCCGCCTGCTGGCCGCCGTCCGCGCCGACGACACCGTCGTGCGGCTCGGCGGCGACGAGTTCGCGATCGTCGTCGACGGCGGCGACGCCGCCGTCGCGGTCCGGATCGCGGAGCGGGTCGTCGCCGCGGTCGCCGAGCCGTTCGAGATCGCCGGCACCGAGGTCCGCGTCGGGGCCAGCGTCGGCGTCGCGATCAGCGCCGGCGGCCGTGACGGCACCCAGCTCCTCCGCGACGCCGACATGGCCATGTACCAGGTGAAACAGGGCACCAAGGGCGGCTTCGCGGTGTACCGGGAGCCCGACGTCCGGCTGATCCACCAGGCCGTCAGGTAACACGCCGGCGGCCTGCCTCGCTTCTTCCGCACGAAGTTGCCTCCCATCCGGAGGTGACCGGAAGGTGCCTCCAACCGGGAGGCAACCGCAGGAAGGGGCGCGAATGCGGCGAATGCTCGCACTGACGATGGTGGTGACGGCGGCGGTGGCCGTCGGGGCGACCGGACCGGCGAACGCCGCACCGGCCGGCTCGGCGACGGCGACCGTGTTCTTCCCCAACCCGGTCCAGTCGCTCGGGCTGCAGCAGCTGGTCGACGGTAAGGACGCCGACAGCCCGGCGTTCGCGCCGGCCTACCGCCGGGTCACGCTCACCGACCTGGACGGCTCCGGCGGGCTGTCCGGCCGGTACGCGGTCGTGAAGAGCTCCACCGGCAAGGCCGCGCTCGCGGTCGACGGCGCGTTCCCCGCCTGGCATCGCGACGCCGACCAGTTCGAGCAGGTCATGGGGTACTACTGGGTGACAACCGCACAGTCGTACCTGCAGCATCTGGGCTTCGGCTCGGCGCTGCGGCCCGTCAACCAGCGCCGGATCGAGGTTCGGATCGACCAGTACGGCGGGGACAACTCGTTCTTCCGCGAGGACAAGGCCAACATCACCCTCGGCAAGGGTGGGGTCGACGACGCGGAGGACGCCGAGGTCGTCGTGCACGAGTACGGCCACTCGGTGCAGGACGGTCAGGTGCCGGGCTTCGGCACGACGCTAGAGTCGGGCGCGATCGGTGAGGCGTTCGGCGACTACCTCGCCGTGGCGGTCACCAGTTGGGCCACCGGCGTGCCGACCCTCACTCCCGAGGCGTGCGTCGCGGACTGGGACTCTGTCTCCTACACCAGCACCGTGCCGCACTGCCTTCGCCGGCTCGACGGCGTCAAGCACTACCCGGAGGACGTCGTCGGCGAGGTCCACGCCGACGGCGAGATCTGGTCCCGCGCCCTGTGGGACATCCGGGCGGCGCTCGGCGACACCCGAGCCAGCACCCTGATCGTGGAGGCGCAGTTCGCCTTCGCGGTCGACACCACGTTCGCGGCGGCGGCCCAGGCCACCGTGGACGCGGCGCAACGCCTCTACGGCGCCTCGGCCGCCCAGGCCACCCGCAACGCGTTCGCCGCGCGGGGGCTGCTGTAGGGGATCGCGTGCCCCGGATCGCCGTGTCACTACGGCGGTCCGGGGCAATGATGGGCTCATGAAGCTTGGTCTGCACTACTGGAACTTCTCGACGCCCGCCGATCCCGCGGCGATCGCGCCGACGCTCAAGGAGACCGCGCTCATCGCCGAGCAGGCGGGCGTGGCGTCCTTCACGGTCATGGACCACTACTTCCAGATGGAGGCCATGGCCCCGGCCGACGAGCCGATGCTGGAGGGCTACACCACGCTGGGCTACCTCGCCGCGGCCACCGAGCGCATGACGCTGGGCCTGCTGGTGACCGGGGTGATGTACCGCCACCCGGGCCTGCTCGCCAAGATCGTCACCACCCTGGACGTGCTGTCGGGCGGGCGCGCCCGGCTCGGCATCGGCGCCTCCTGGTACGAGCGGGAGCAGCGGGGCCTCGGCGTCCCCGTGGTGCCGGTGGCGGAGCGCTTCGAGCGGCTCGAGGAGACCCTGCAGATCTGCCTGCAGATGTGGAGCGACGACAACGGCCCTTACCAGGGCACCCACTACCAGCTGGCGGAGACGCTCAACTCGCCGCCGCCGCTCGGCCGCCCCCGCCCGATGATCATGATCGGTGGTGGCGGCGAGAAGAAGACGCTGCGCCTGGTCGCGAAGTACGCCGACGCCTGCAACATCTTCGGCACCGGCCCCGACGAGGTCGCCGCCAAGCTCGACGTGCTGCGCGGCCACTGCGCCGCCGAGGGCCGCGACTACGCCACGATCGTCAAGACGGCCCTGGTCACCCGCCCCCCGCTGGAGGACCCCGACGCCTGGCTGCGCGAGGTCGAGGCGTACGGCCGGCTCGGCGTCACCGAGGTCATGACGATGCCCGACCGCCACCCGGTCGAGTTCGCCACGGCCCTCGCCGAGCGGATCGTGCCCCGGATGCCCTGAGGCGTGGCGCGTCAGCCGCTGAGCAGCGCCATGTCCTTCAGGTAGTGGTCGAGGTCGCCGCGGGCGATGTGGGCGGCGAACGCCTCGTCGCCGGCGGCGGCCGCGGCGCGCATGTGGTCGGTCAGGTCGCGCAGCCGCGGCACCACCGCGGCGCGGGCGGCCCGGCGC
This sequence comes from Dactylosporangium aurantiacum, assembly GCF_000716715.1. Lineage (GTDB taxonomy): Bacteria > Actinomycetota > Actinomycetes > Mycobacteriales > Micromonosporaceae > Dactylosporangium > Dactylosporangium aurantiacum. The sequence goes on from NZ_JNYJ01000048.1 coordinate 41,670, forward strand.
AGCGGCTCGTCGGCGCCGTACGCGTCGAAGAACATGGCGAGCCGCTCGCCGGCGCGCGGCCCGGCGGCCGAGCCCAGTGGCACGAACCGGTAGATCGCGTACGCGAGGTCCCAGGCGCGCGGGCCGGGCGCGGCCACGTCGAAGTCGATCAGGCCGACGACCCGCTCGCCGTCGTAGACGCAGTTGTAGGGCGCGACGTCGTTGTGGCAGATCACCTCGACCGGCTCCACCGCGGGCTTCTGCCAGCCGTCGCGCCAGCTGGCAGCGACGTCGGTGGTCGCGTCGTGGTACGCCCGCAGCAGTCGCCCGGCGCTGACCAGCGCGGCGTCCCCGGCCACCGCCGGGGTCCACGGGTCGTGGCCGACCTCGCCGGGCAGGAACTCGAAGACGTCGCGCCCCAGCGCGTCGGTGCCGAACGAGCGCGGCGCGCCGGTGAACCCGCGCGTCTGCAGGTGCTCGAACAGCTGATGGATGCGCGGGCTCCAGGCGCCCGCCGGGCGCCGGACCGTCGCGCCGACCCGCACGACGCGGTTGACGCCGCCGCCGGCCAGCTCCTCCTCGACGTCCTGATCCGTCATAGGACCAACCTCTCACGGATCTTCCCGATTCGCAGGACTCGATGTTGTCCGAAAGGACCGGTTGATCCGGAAAAGCGGCGACCTCGTGCGTGGCGTCACCTGCGCCGCCCGGTGCCGTTGCACCGGTCGATGAGAGTTCTGGTCACCGGCGGCGCGGGGTTCATCGGGGGAAACCTGTGCCGGGAGCTGGTCAGCCACCCTGCCGTGACCGAGGTCGTCGCGTTCGACGACCTCAGCACCGGCAGCGAGAGCAACCTCGACGGCGTCGGCGCGACGCTGGTCTGCGGCAGCATCCTGGACCGGCCCGCGATCGACGACGCGGTCGGCGGCGCCGACGTCGTGATCCACCTGGCCGCCCGGCCGTCGGTGCCGCGGTCCGTGGCCGACCCGATGCGCAGCCACCTGGTCAACGCCACCGGCACGATGCACGTGCTGGAGGCGTGCCGGCGCGACGGCACGCCGGTCATCGTGGCGTCCTCGTCGTCGGTGTACGGGCCGACGAAGGTCCTGCCCAAGCACGAGGAGCTGCCGACGCTGCCGCAGAGCCCGTACGCCGCCAGCAAGCTCGCCGCCGAGTCCGCGGTCCTGGCCTACGGCGCCACCTACGGGCTGCCGGTGCTCGCGTTGCGGTTCTTCAACGTGTACGGGCCGCTGCAATCCACCGGGCACGCGTACGCCGCGGTGATCCCCAGGTTCGCCGACGCGGCGCTGCGCGGGCAGCCGCTGCACGTGCAGGGCGACGGGCGGCAGACCAGGGACTTCACCTTCGTCGGCTCGGTCGCCCGGCTGCTCACCGACGCCGCCGTGCGCCGGGTCGTCAGCCCGGCGCCGGTCAACCTGGCGTTCGGCACGCGCACCTCGCTGCTGGAGCTGATCGACATGATCCGCGGGCTGGTGGGGCGGCCGATCGAGGTGGTCTTCGACCCGGCCCGCCCCGGCGACGTGCGTGACTCCCAGGCCGAGCCGGCCCGGCTGCGCGAGCTGTTCCCCGGCCACGCCCCAATCCCGCTGGCCGACGGGCTCGCCGAGACGGTCAGCTGGTACGAGCGGCGGATAGCGTCGGCAGCGCGGTAGCCGCGTCCGGCACCTGGTCCGGCACCTGCGGCAGGTGCGGCACCACGCACAGGTCGGCGAGCTGCCCGACCAGCGCGCCCGGCGCCGAGCGCACGTCCAGCGCGAGGGCGAGCGCCGGGTCCAGCGGCGGCACCGACACGTGCGAGATCAGCGGGTGCAGCGGCCGCAGGTCGGTCTCGCCGTCGCCGAAGAGCTCCTCGTGCAGCTTCTCGCCCGGGCGCAGCCCGGTGTAGACGAAGTCGACCGGCCGCTCGGCCTGCGCGGCGAGCTGGTGCGCCAGCTCGTCGATGCGCACCGGGCTGCCCATGTCCAGCACCAGCGCCTCGCCGCCGGCGCCGAGCGCCGCGGCCTGGATGACCAGCTGCACCGCCTCCTGGACGGTCATCATGAAGCGGGTCACCTCCGGGTCGGTGACGGTGACCGGCCCGCCGGCCGCGATCTGCGCCTGGAAGGCCGTCACCACCGAGCCGCGGCTGCCCAGCACGTTGCCGAAGCGCACGTTGAGGTACGTGCCGGCGGCGACGGTGGACCGGTGCGCGGTGAGCCGCTCGGTGATCCGCTTGGAGTAGCCGAGCACGCTGACCGGGTTCGCGGCCTTGTCGGTGGAGATGTTCACGAACCGCTCGACGCCCACCGCCGCGGCCGCCGACAGCACGTTGAGCGTGCCCAGCACGTTGGTCTGCACCGCCTCGGCCGGGTGCCGCTCCAGCAGCGTCAGGTGCTTGAGCGCGGCGGCGTGGAACACCACCTCCGGCCGGCGCTCGGCGAAGATCGCCGCGATCGACGCGGCGTCGCGCAGGTCGGCGAGGATCAGCTCCGGGCTGTCCAGCAGCGCCCGGCCGTGGATCGACAGCTGCACCGCGTGCAGCGCCGACTCGTCGCGGTCGAGCATCATCAGCTCGGCCGGGGCGAAGCGGTGCAGCTGGCGGCACAGCTCGGAGCCGATCGAGCCGCCGGCGCCGGTGACCAGCACCCGGCGGCCGGTCAGGTAGTCGCCGATCGCTTCGAGGTCGGTGTCGATCTGGCGGCGGCCGAGCAGGTCGGACAGGCGCACGTCGCGCACCTGCGCCACCCCGACGGGTCCGCCGCCGTCGAGGGTCTCGTTGATCGACGGCAGGACCTTGAGCTCCCGGCCGGTGGCGGTGACCATCGCGCGGACGTCGCGCAGCAGCGCGCCGTCGCCGGCCCGGATCGCGAAGATGACGACCTGGGCGCCGGTGCGCTCGATCGCGGCGATCAGGCAGGCTCGCCCGCCGAGCACGGCGACGCCCTCGACGCGCAGGTTGCGCTTGGCCGGGTCGTCGTCGATCAGGCCGACCGGCCGGTACCGGCAGTGCGGGTCGTGCGCCATCGAGCGCAGCAGCCGGTGCCCGGCGGCGCCGGCGCCGAAGACCAGCGCCGGCACGGCCGGCCCGGTCGCCGGGGCGACCCGGCGCCGGCGCTCGCGCCGCAGCCGGCCGGTGGCCCGGCCGGTGACCATCGCGAGCAGGGCGGTCATCGCGCCGGGCACCGCGACCGCGGCCTGCGCCCCGCCGAGCGCCCACAGCAGCCCGCCCGTCACGGCGACGGTGAGCGCGAGCGCCCGCAGCTCCGGCAGCGTGCCGCGGCCGTAGCGGCGCCGGTACAGGTGCACCGGCCAGGCCGTCACCGTGTGCAGCGCGGCGGCCAGCACGACCGCGACGCCGGTGGCGAACAGCGACGGCGGCGCGGGTGCGACGGTGACCGCGAGCGCGAGCCCACCGGCCCAGGCGCAGAGGTCGGCGGGCCAGTCTGCGGGCCCTGAAGGCCTGTGCTCATCCATCGGTTCCCCCGGAGCTCCTTCGGATAGCGACCATTCTTCACGATTTGGGGAGTGACATCCGGATAAAAAGTGGATCGGGGAAATTAGACGGTTTCACCTCTTTCGTCGCGGCAACCTGTCACTCTTCGTAAAGAAGCGAGCACGGGAGGTCATGGCGTATGGAGCTGCGCGACTATGTCAGCGCGGTCCGGAAACGCTGGTGGCTGGTGGCCACGACCGCCTGCCTGGCCCTGGTCGCCGCGGTCGTCGTCACCGCGCGCACGGCACCGACGTACGCCGCCTCGGTGACGTTCTTCGTCAGCACGCCCAGCAGCGGCGTGACCGACGCGTACCAGGGCGGCCTGTTCTCCCAGCAGCGCGCCCGGTCCTACGTCAACCTGGTGCGCAGCGACCGTCTGGCGCGGGCCGTGGCGTCCGACCCGGCGGTCGGCCTCGACGCCGACGGCGTCCAGCAGCGCATCAGCGCCCGGACCGTGCCCGATACCGTGCTGCTGGACATCACCGTGCTGGACACCAGCAGCGACCGGGCCCTGCGCATCGCCCAGGCCGTCGCGCTGCGGTTCGCCGCGCTCGTCGCGGTGCTGGAGACCCCGCCGGGCGCGGACAACCCGACCGTCCGCGTCGACGTCGTCACCGGGCCCCGCGTCGGGACCGAGCCGGTCTCCCCACAGCCCGCCCGCAACTTCGCGGTCGCCCTGCTCATGGGGTTGCTCGTCGGCGCGGCCGGCGCGGTCCTGCGGGAGATCCTGGACAGCAGCGTGCGCACCGCGGCCGCCCTGCGCCAGGCCGCCGGCAAGGCCGTCCTGGCCACCGTGCCGATGGATCCCCGGGCCCGGCAGGAGCCGCTGCTGGTCGAGGACGCCGCCTGGTCACCGCGCGGCGAGGCGATGCGCCACCTGCGCACCAACCTGCAGTTCGTCGACCCGGACCGGCGGGCCCGCTGCATCGTCGTCACCAGCGCGCTGCCCGACGAGGGCAAGTCGACGATCGCCTGCAACCTCGCGATCGTCCTCGCCGAGAACGGGCACCGGGTCCTGCTCGTCGACGCCGACGTGCGCCGCCCGAAGCTCGCCGAGTACCTCGACCTCGAGGGCGCCGTCGGCCTCACCAACGTGCTCGTCGGCCAGGTCGACCTGGACACCGCCGCGCAGCCGTGGGGCGACCGCGACCTGTGGGTCCTCGCCAGCGGCTCGATCCCACCCAACCCCAGCGAGCTGCTCGGCTCCCAGCAGATGGCCAGCCTGCTGGCCGCCGCCGGCGAGGACTTCGACTACGTCGTGGTGGACACCTCGCCGCTGCTCGTCGTCACCGACGCGGCGGTCGTGGCCAGCCGTGCCGACGGCGCCGTGCTGGTCACCCGCGCCGGCAGGACCACCGTCGCCCAGGTGCGCTCCGCCGTCCTGGCGATCGAGGCGGTCTCCGCCCGGCTCTTCGGCGCGGTGCTCAACGGCGCCAAGGCCGGCGGCGACGACGCCTACACGTACGCCTACTACGGCACCCGGCCCGGCGCGCCCCTGCTCACCGCGCGGCCCGCACCGCTCAGCCGGGATCTCGACGCGGCCGGTCGGCCAGGAGGGTGAGGATGCGCGCAATGGTCGCGGCGCAGTCCCGGTACCCGTCGATCGGGCCGCCGTACGGGTCGGGCAGGTCGTCGTCGAGCGGCGACCCCGGCTGCAGCCGCCCCCGCGCCCGGGCCACGTCCCGCAGCGCGGTCGGACCCGGCGGCGACGCCTCCAGGTACCGGCCGAACTGCCGCAGCGTGAACGTCCGCGCCGCCACCGCCGGGGCGAGGGTCACGCAGTGCGCCCGCTCCGCCCGCGTCGCGGTCAGCACCAGGTCGGCGCCGGCGAGCAGGCCGCCGTCGACGCGCCGGCTGGCGAAGCCCTCCGGGTCCGCGCCGAGCTCGCGCAGCACCGCCTTCGCCTCCGGCGGCATGTCCAGCCCCGGCACCGCGTGGGTGCCCGCGCTCGTGGCGGCCAGGCCGCCGGCGCGGGCCAGCCGCTCCGCCATGGCCGACCGGCACAGGTTGGCCCGACAGACGAACAGCATGGAAAGCCCCCGATGAACGCACGCATCCACCTGTCGGCGCCCGACATGTCGGGCACCGAGGAGCGCTACCTGGTCAACGCCTTACGGTCCGGATGGGTCGCGCCCGTCGGGCCGGATCTCGACGCGTTCGAGGTCGAGATCGCCCGGCGGTGCGGCACCGCCTACGCCGTCGGGGTCAGCTCCGGCACCGCCGCCCTGCACCTGGCCCTGCTCGCCCTCGGCGTCGGGCCCGGGCAGGTGGTCGTCGTGCCGACGCTGACGTTCGCGGCCACCGCCAACGCCGTCGTCTACACCGGCGCCGAGCCGGTCTTCGTCGACTGCGAGCCCGACACCGGCAACGTCGACGCCGGCCTCGTCGAGCGGGCGGTCGCCGAGCTGCGCCGCGACGGGCGGCACGTCGGCGCCGTCGTCCCGGTGGACCTGTTCGGCGCCTGCGCCGACAACCGGCGGCTCGAGGCGCTGGACGTGCCACTGCTGGAGGACGCCGCCGAGGCGCTCGGGGCGAGCCGGGACGGGCGCCCCGCCGGGTCGTTCGGCCGGGCCGCCGCCCTGTCGTTCAACGGCAACAAGATCATCACCACGTCCGGCGGCGGGATGCTGGTCACCGGCGACGCCGCGCTCGCCGACCGCTGCCGCTACCTGGCCACGCAGGCCCGCCAGCCGGTGCCGCACTACGAGCACGTCGACGTCGGGTACAACTACCGGCTCAGCAACCTGCTCGCCGCGGTCGGCCGGGCCCAGCTGTCGCGCCTGGACGGGATGCTCGCCCGGCGCCGGCAGCTGCGGGAACGCTACGCCAAGACCTTCGCCGGCGTGCCCGGCGTGCGGATCGTCGGCGAGTCCGACCACGGCTCCAACTGCTGGCTGACCGTCATCGCCGTCGAGGACCGCGATGCCGGCTGGCGCGCCGCCGACCTCGGCGCGCACCTCGCCCGGCACGACATCGAGACCCGGCCGGTCTGGAAGCCGATGCACCGGCAGCCGGTGTACCGCGGGGCCCGCGCCTGGCTCACCGGCGCCGCCGACCGGCTCTTCGCGACCGGCCTGGCGCTGCCCAGCGGCTCGCAGCTGACCGACGCCGCGCGGCAGCGCGTCTTCGACGCGATCGACGAGTTCCTGTGAACCGCGCCCTGGACCTCGCCGGCGCCGGGATCGCCGCGGTCGTCCTCGCCCCGGTCATCGCGGCCACCGCCGTCTTCGTGCGCTGCACCATGGGCGCGCCGGTGCTGTTCCGGCAGGAGCGCACCGGGCTGCACGGGCGGCCGTTCACGTTCGTCAAGTTCCGCACCATGCGCCCGCCGGCGGCGCCCGGCTTCGACCCGGGCAGCGACGCCGGGCGGCTCACCCCCGCCGGCCGGTTCCTGCGCGCCACCAGCCTCGACGAGCTGCCCGCGCTGTGGAACGTGCTGCGCGGCGACATGAGCCTCGTCGGCCCGCGGCCGCTGCCGAGCGCGTACCTCGGCCGGTACACCGAGCGGGAGGCGCATCGCCACGACGTGCGGCCCGGCATCACCGGCCTGGCCCAGGTCCTCGGCCGCAACAACCTCACGTGGGAGCAGAAGTTCGCGCACGACCTGCACTACGTGCGGCACCGCACGCTGCGGATGGACCTGCGGATCCTCGCCACCACCGTGCGCACCGTGCTGCGCCGCGACGGCGTCACCGCGATCGGCTCGGCAACCAACCACGAGCTCCGCGCTCCAACGGCAGGACGGCAGACGTGAAGAACGGTCTCGTCATCGTCGGTATCGGCGGCCACGGCCGGGAGATCCTGACCATCGCGCGGGCCGCCGGCATGCCGGTGCGCGGCTTCGTCGACGACGGCCCCACCCAGCGCAACCTCGACCGGGTGTCGGCGCTCGGCGTGCCGTTCCTCGGCCCGAGCGCCCGCCTCGGCGACGAGCGGCCCTCGATCGGCTACGTCATCGGCATCGGCGACCCGCGGATCCGGGCCCGGCTCGACGAGCAGCTGCGCCTGCACGGCCTCGCCGCGGCGACCCTGGTCCACCCGGCCGCGACGATCGGACCCGACGCCTGCGTCGGCGAGGGGTTCGTCGCGTTCGCCGGCGCCCGCGTCACCACGAACGTGCGCATCGGCCGGCACGTCCACCTCAGCCAGAACAGCACCGTCGGGCACGACACCGAACTGTCCGACTTCGTGCAGGTCAACCCCCTCGCCGCGATCTCCGGCGACTGCCGCGTCGGCCCCGAGGTGCTCATCGGCACGACCGCCTGCGTGCTGCAGGGTCTGCGCGTCGGCGAGGGCGCCACCGTCGGCGCGGGGGCGTGCGTGACCCGCGACGTCGAGCCGAAGACCACCGTGAAAGGGGTGCCGGCCCGATGAAGGTCGCCATGCTCGTCAAGACCGACGACGGCGGCCGGTGGACCCTGCCGCACCTCGACGAGCTGCGCGGGCGCGGCCACGACGTGGTCGCGGTCCTGCCGCCCGGCAGCGAGGGCCGGCTGCGCAAGGCCCTGCACGACCGCGGGATCGACGTCGTGCAGTCCGCGTTCGACTTCCGGTTCCGCCCCTCGCCGGCCACCGCGGCCGGGCTGCTCGGCCTGCGCCGCCAGTTGCGCGCGCTCGCCCCGGACGTGTTGCACTACCACCTGTACGCCTCCGCGCTCGCCACCCGGATCGCGAGCCTGCGCCTGCCCGCCCGGCGGGTGCACATGGTGGCCGGGCCGCTGTACCTCGAGTCGCCGCTGATCCGGCTGGTGGAGCGGCTGCTGTGCCGCCTCGACACGGTCGTCGTCGGCGGCAGCGAGCACACCGCCGCGCGCTACCGCCGCATCGGCATGCCCGCCGCCCGGGTCACCGCGATCCCGTACGGCGTGGACACCGCGCATTTCACGCCCCCGTCGCCGGCCTACCGGGCCGCCTGCCGGGACGCGTTCGGCGTCGCCCCCGGCACGTTCACCGCCTGCATGGTCGCCTACGTGTACCCGCCGAAGCGGCTCACCCACCGCGGCCGCGGCATCAAGGGCCACGACGTGCTGCTCGAGGCGTGGCGGCGCTTCCGCCGGGAGACGCCCGGCGGTGCCCGGCTCATCCTGCTCGGCGGCGGCTTCACCCCGGCCGGCGAGACCCACAAGCGGGCGCTGATGCGCCGCTTCGGCGTCGCGGACGACCCGGGCGTCGACTGGCAGGACTCGGTCCTGGACGTGCGGGACTGCTACGCCGCCGCCGACGTCAGCATCAGCCCGTCACTGTCGGAGAACCACGGCGCCGCGCTGGAGGCGGGCGCGATGGGCGTGCCGAGCATCGTCTCCGACGCCGGGGCGCTGCCGGAGACCGTGGACCCGTCGACCGGCTGGACCGTGCCCCGCGATGACGTCGACGCGCTCGTCGCCGCCCTGCACGAGGCGCACGCCGAGTTCCGCAGCGGCGTGCTGCGCCGGCGCGGGCAGCTCGCCCGGGCCCGCACCGAGGCGCGCTTCGCGCAGGACCGGGCCGCCGCCGCGGTCGCCGACGTGCTGGAACGGGTCGCCCGAAGATGACCCAGCTGCGACCCGTCAATCCCTCCGGCGGTCCGGCCGCCCGCCCGGCCGGCCGGCAGTCGCCGCGCCAGACGCTGCGCCCGTCCGTGCGCCCCCGGGTCCGGCACGCGCGGCGGCCGTCCTTCGCCCGCAACGTCGGCTGGGGCGTCGCCGGCAACGCCGGATACGCCCTGTGCCAGTGGCTCGTCCTCGTCGTCGTGGCCCGGCTCGGCACCCCGGCGATGGTCGGCGACTATGCGCTCGGCCTGGCCGTCGGCGCCCCGCTGGTGCTGCTGGCGAACCTGTCGTTGCGTACCGTCCTGGTCACCGACACCGTCCACGAGCACCCGTTCCGGCGGTACCTGCGGGTCCGCGCCGGCGGGATGGCCGTCGCCGTCACCGCGGTCTGCGCCGCCGCGTGGATCTTCGACCTGCCCGCCGCGGTGGTCATCCCCGTCGGCGTGGCCAAGGCGTTCGACGGCATCGGCGACATCTACCTCGGCCTGCTGCAGCGCCACCACGACCAGCGCGCCGTCGCCGCCGCCCAGGTCGTCAACGGCGCGCTCACCGTCGGGCTGACCGCGGTGCTGCTCGCCGCGACCGGCAGCGTCGCCTGGGCCGCCGCCGGGTCCGCGATGGGCTCGCTCATCGCGTGGCTCGGCTGCTGCGTCCCGCTCGCCTCGCGGGTCCTGGACGCCGACGCCCGCACCAGCGTGCCCAGGCGGCACCGGCACCGCTCCAGCCCGCCCGGCCCCGGTGCCCTGGTCTGGACGGCGCTGCCGCTCGGCCTCGCCTCCGGACTCACCTCGCTGACCGCGAACGTGCCCCGCTACGCGCTGCAGGACCAGCTCGGCGCCGCCGCCCTCGGCGCGTTCGCCGCCGCCGGGTACCTGGTCCTCACCGGCAACCTGCTCGTCTCCGCCGTCGCGCAGACGCTCCTGCCGCGCCTGGTCGAGCTGCGCACCACCGGCGCCCGGGACCGCTTCGCCGCGCTGGTGCGCCAGGCGCTGACCGGTGTCGCCGTCGCCGGCGTGCTGGCCGTGTGGGCCGCCGAGCTGTTCGGCGCGGGCGTGCTGCGGGCCGTCTACGGCGACGGGTACGCCGAGGACGCCGGCACCCTCACCGTCCTCACCGTCGCCACCGCCGTCGCCGCCACCTGCTTCGTGCTGGACGCCGCGCTGTCGGCGGTGCGCCGCTTCACCGGCCAGCTCGCCGTCAACGCCGCGGTCCTGGCCGCCGCGGTCCTTGCCGCACTGGTGCTGGTGCCGCGGTACGGCATCACCGGCGCGGCCTGGGCCACCGCCGTGGCCGCCGCGGTCCACGCCGGCCTGAAATGGGAGCTGCTGCGGCGTGAGCTTTGACCCGTGGTACGCGGTGCTGCTGGCCGGGCTGGTGATCCCGGTGCTGCTGCTGGTGGGCGGGGGCCGCGACGTGCTCGCCTACGTCGCCGCGTACTTCTTCCTCTTCGGCTTCGGCCCCGTCGTCAGCCACCTGCTCGGCGGCTCGATCTACTTCGGCATCAACACCGCGCTCATCGACCGCGCGGCGCTGGGGCTGCTGCTCGCCTTCGCCGGCGTGCTCACCGGCGGCCTGCTCGTGCGGCAGCGCCGCGACCTGGCCGGCACCGGCGGTGCCGCCGGTGCCGGGGGTGCCGCCGGCGCGGGGGGTGCCGGCGGCACCACCCACCGCTTCCCGTTGCTGCCGGTCGTGCTGGTCGCGCTGACCCTCTACGCGACGACGGTCCTGGTCCTCGGCGGCACCGGCTTCCTGGCCGGCACCAAGATCGACCGCATCGGCGTCGCCGGCCCCGGCCACTACGACTACCTGCTGTTCGAGATGTTCGCCTGCGCGCTGTACTTCATGGCCGACGGCAGCGGCGCCGGGCGCTTCACGTACCGGCTGAACCTCGTCGTCTACGTCGTCTACTGCCTGTCGACCGGCGAGCGGGACTTCGTCTTCGTCCTGTTCAGCATCATCCTGCACCGGGAGCTGGCCCGTGGCGGCTCCTTCGCCAGGCCCGCCGGCTACGGCGCCGTGCTGCTGCTCGGCGCCACCGCGATCTTCAGCCTCCGCGGCGGCGGGCCGGCCGGCACCACGCAGGTGCTCAACCAGGGGTCCGTGCTGTTCGTCGACACGTGGGTCATGACGCACGTGCCGGCCGTCGACCCGTTCACGCACGGCGCCACCTACTGGCACGCCGTGCTGAATCTCGTGCCCGGGCACGCCCAGCCGCCGCTGGCGCAGTGGCTCGTCGACCGGTATGCCCCGGGCAGCGCGTCCGGCTACGGCTTCTCCCTGACCGGCGAGGCGTACCTGAACTACGGGCTGTGGGGCATCCCGGTGCTGTTCGCCGGCCTCACCGTCGTGCACCGGCTGCTGATCAACCGCATCGACCGGGCGCCGGTCTACGCGTACGCGAGCGTGCTGTTCACGGTCGCCTGGATGTACGGCTTCCGCGGCGAGAGCGCCGGCCTGCTCAAGACCTGCGTCTACGGGCTCGTCTTCTACGGCGTGCTGCGCCTGGTCTCGGTGCGCGGCGAGGAGGAGGTGACGGCGCGGTGCGTCTCGTCGTGAGCTGTGAGCAGCGGTACGTCCGCACCCCGGACGGCCGGGTCTGGTCCACCACCGGCGGCGCGTACGACTTCTGGCAGCGGTACCTGACCGTCTTCGACGAGGTACGGGTCGTGGCCAGGGTCGCCGAGCGGCCGGGCCGCCCGCCGGACGCGCGGCGCGTCGACGGGGAGCACGTCACCGTGCGCGCCGTGCCGCACTACGTGGGCCCGCTGCAGTACCTGCTGCGGCTGCGCGGAGTGCGCGCCGCCGTGCGTACCGCGGTCGAGCCCGGCGACGCCGCCCTGCTGCGGGTGCCGTCGCCGATCGGCACGCTGCTGCACCGCCGCCTGCGCCGCCGGGGATGGCCGTTCGGGCTGGAGGTGGTCGGCGACCCCTACGACGTGTTCGCCCCCGAAGTCATGCGCCACCCGCTGCGCCCGCTGCTGCGCGCCTGGTTCACCGCCAGGCTGCGCTTCCAGTGCCGCACCGCCGTCGCCGTCGCCTACGTCACCGAGCGGGCGCTGCAGTCGCGGTACCCGGCCGCGCCCGGGGCGGTGACGGCCGCGTACTCCAGCATCCAGCTCGACGAGCCGGCGTTCGTCGACCGGCCCCGCGCCCCCGCCGCACCCAAGGTCGCGGTCCGGCTGGTGTCCGTCGGCTCGCTCGAGATGCCGTACAAGGGGATCGACACCCTCATCGAGGCGCTGCCGATCCTGGTGCGGGCCGGCCTGGAGGCGCACCTCGTGCACCTGGGCGACGGCCGCTGCCGCCCCGACCTGGAGCGCCTCGTCCGGCAGCGGCGCCTCGGCGGGCGGGTCGCGTTCGCCGGTGCCGTGCCGCCCGGCGCGGCCGTGCGGCTGTTCCTCGACGACGCCGACCTGTTCGTGCTCCCGTCGCGGACCGAAGGGCTGCCCAGAGCGCTGATCGAGGCGATGGCCCGGGCCCTGCCCGCGGTCGGTACCCGCGTTGGCGGCACCCCGGAGCTGCTGGACCCGGCGCACCTGGTGCCGCCCGACGACCCGGTCGCCCTCGCCTACGCGATCACCGCCCTGGTCGCGGACCCGGCGGCGGCCGCGGCCGCGTCGCGACGCAACCTCGCCCGCGCCCGCGGCTACGCCGCCGACACCCTGGCCCGGCGGCGCACCGACTTCTACCGCGCCCTGCGCGTCATCACCCAGCCAGCACAGGTCAAGGAGGTCGTCGGCGGTGCCCGACAGCTCGACTGAGATCACCGGGGTCCGATCGCACCTGCGGGCGCTGCTGCGCACCCGGCGGCGCAGGGCGGTGCTCGCCGCCGCCGTCGTGCTGGTGCTCGCCGCCGGGCTTGGCCTGCGGCTGCTCGTCGTCGCCGGCTCGGCCGCCGGGCACCTGCGGCGCGCCGCCACGCTGGTCGGCACCCTGGAGCGGTCACTGCGCGCGGGCGACCTGACCGCCGCCCGGCGCGCGACCGCGGACCTGCGCCGGCAGACGGACGCCGCCCGCGCCGACACGCAGGGCCTCACCTGGGGGCTGGGGACCGCCGCCCCGGTCGCCGGCGACGACCTCACCGCGGTCGGCGCGGTCGCCCGGATCGTCGACGACCTCGCCGACCGGGTCCTGCCGCCGCTGCTGGACGCGGCCGGTGGCCTGCAGACGACGCTCGCCGGCGACCACGACCCGCGAGGGCTGGCGGCGGTCACCGCGGCCGCGCCGAAGATCGCCGCCGCGGGCGCGCTGGCCCGCTCGGCGCAGCGGCGCCTGGCCGCCCTCGACCGCGACGGTCTCGACCCGCGGGTCCGCGCCGCGGTCGACCGGCTCGACGACGGGCTGCGGCGGGTCGTGCCGCTGCTGGAGCCGGTCGCCCGGGCGGCCAGGCTGCTGCCCGCGATGCTCGGCGCCGCCGGGCCCCGCACGTATCTCGTGCTCTTCCAGAACCTCGCCGAGGTGCGGGCCACCGGCGGCATGATGGGCGCGTACGTGGTGCTGCGGGCCGACCGGGGCGCGATCGGCATCGTCGAGCAGGGCGCCGCGGCGACCGGCATCGGCACGTTCCCGGAGCCGGTGCTGCCGCTCGACCCCGACCAGGAGGAGCTGCACACCGACCGGCTCGGCACGTTCCCCGCCGACGTGAACCTCACCCCCGACTTCCCGACCGCGGCGGCGCTGTACCGCGAGATGTACCGGCTGCGCTCGGGCCGTGCCGTCGACGGTGTCCTGGCCACCGACCCCGTGGCGCTGGCCTACCTGCTGCAGGCGACCGGGCCCGTCGACGTCGCCGGTGGCCCGCCGCTGACCGGGGCGACCGCGGTGCGCCGGCTGCTGTCGGACGTGTACCTGACGATCCCCGACCAGGCGTCGCAGGACGCGTTCTTCGCCGGCGCGGCCAAGGCCGTGTTCGACAAGCTGACCACCGCCGCGTTCTCCACCGCGGCGCTCGTGCCGGCGCTGCGGCGGGCGGCCCAGGAGCGGCGGCTGCTCGCCTGGAGCGCGCACCCGCAGGAGCAGGCGGAGATCGCCGCGACCGCCTTCGCCGGCACCCTGCCCGCCGAGGACGGCGCCCGGCCGACCGTCGGGGTGTTCCTCAACGACGGCACGGGCGCCAAGCTCGGCTACTACCTGACCCGCGAGGCGGGGCTGAGCGCCGGCGAGTGCCTGGAGGACGGCTCCCGGCACCTGAAGCTCACCGTGCGGCTCGCCTCGACCGCGCCGAGCGCCGGGCTGCCGCGCAGCGTCCTCGGCCTCGGCCTGGCCGGCGAGTACGTGATCCGCACCAACGTCATGGTGTACCTGCCCAGCGGCGGCGCGCCGGTGGACGCCACCCAGGACGGCGCGCCGGTCGACTACGGCAGCGGCTTCGAGCTGGGCCGCACCGTCGCGGTCTTCACCGTCGACCTGGCCCCCGGGCGCAGCAGCACGCTGGAGCTGAACCTCATCACGGGTCCGCTGCCGGTGCCGGGGGCCGCGTTCACGCCGCGCCTGCTCACCACCCCGGGCATCGCACCCTGGACGCTCCGGTTGCAATCCGCCGAGGCATGCGGCAAATGATGAAAAATGCCCATATCGGGGTGATGTGAAGTCTACGGTGAAATTTATGCGACCCCGAACAAGATCCGCATTGACCGCCCTCGCGGGGGCACTCGTCGCGGCGGCAGTGCTGGGAGCACCGACCGCAGCGCACGCCGAACCCGGTGGCGCCGCTGCGGCAGCAGCCAACTATCCGGCGCCGGAGCCCGTCGTCAGGGTGAGCTCCGCCTCCGTCAGCACCGGTGGCGCGGTCCGCATCGCGGGGAAGCGGTTCCTTCCCGGCGAGCCGATCTCGATCCGTGTCAAGTACCGCATCACCCGGCACTCGGGCGGCTTCGACAGCCCGTTCCCGGCCAGGGTGAGCGGGGACCGCCGCGCCGACGAGGACGGCAGGTTCTCCGCCAAGGTCCGGCTCACGTCGCCGGGCTACGCCACCATCAAGGTCACCGGCAAGAAGTCGGGACAGTCGGCCTCCGTCACCGTGCGGGTGCTCGCCTGGCGCGGCTCGTACAGCTTCGGTGGCGACGACTTCTTCGCCGGCACGCCGCTCGGCGACGGCGTGCGCGACAACGGCGGCCACCACCGCTGGGACGGCGGCGACCGGCCGGCCGGCTTCTACGGCCCGTTCTTCGGCGGCTGGAGCCCGTTCCGGCTGTCCGGCAACGAGACCAGCCTCAACGACACCGCCGGTGCCGGCAGCGACAACCTCGCCGCGCAGGGCCAGCCGGACCCCGTCCACGGCGCCGACCTGGTCGCCGGCCTGCTCGGCCTCACCGCACTCGTCGGCAGCGGCCTCATGCTGCGCCGCCGCCGCGTCTCCTAGCCGCAGCCATCACCCAACACGTCAATGCGTTCGACCCGTCGGCCCTCGTCACGGCCGGCGGGTCGAGTGTTCCCACCCTTAGGATGATCATGGGCAGAACAGTCATCATCGGGCAGGGCTACGTCGGCCTGCCGCTCGCCATGCGGGCGGTCGAAGCGGGCGACGACGTCGTCGGGCTCGACGTCGACACCGACCGGGTCAAGTCTCTCGGCGCCGGCATCTCCTTCGTCGAGGACGTGCCGGACGACCGGCTCGCCTGGGCGCTGGAAACCGGGCGGTACCGCCCGAGCGACGACTACGCCGACGCCGCCGGCTTCGACACCTGCGCGATCACCGTGCCGACGCCGCTCACCGACGGCGTGCCCGACATCAGCCACATCGAACAGGCCGCGTTGCGGCTCGCCCCGCACCTGCGGACCGGCTGCACCGTCATCCTCGAGTCCACCACCTACCCCGGCACCACCGAGACCGTCCTGCGGCCGCTGCTCGAGCACGCGTCCGGGCTCAGCACACCGGACGACTTCTTCCTCGGCTACAGCCCTGAGCGCATCGACCCCGGCAACCCGACCTGGCACCTGGACAACACGCCGAAGCTCGTCTCCGGCATCGACGAGGCGTCCCTGGCCGCGACGATGCGGTTCTACCAGCGGTTCGTCGAGCGCCTGGTGCCCGTCTCCGCGCCGCGGACCGCCGAGCTGACCAAGCTGTTCGAGAACACGTTCCGGCACATCAACATCGCCCTGGTCAACGAGCTTGCCATCGTCGCCAACCAGCTCGGCGTCGACGTGCGCGAGGCGATCGGCGCCGCCGCGACCAAACCGTTCGGGTTCATGGCGTTCGAGCCCGGCCCCGGCGTCGGCGGGCACTGCCTGCCGATCGACCCGTCCTACCTGTCCTGGCAGGTCAAGCGCGAGGTCGGGCAGCGCTTCCGGTTCATCGAACTGGCCAACGACGTGAACGAGGGGATGCCCCGCTACGTCGTGCAGCGCCTCGCCGCCGGCCTCAACACCCGCTGCAAGCCGGTCAAGGGCAGCCGGATCCTGCTGCTGGGCCTGGCGTACAAGAGCAACGTCGGCGACCTGCGCGAGTCACCCGCCCGCGCCGTCGCCGAGCTGCTCGTCGCGCAGGGCGCCGACGTGCACGCCGTCGAGCCGCACGCGTCGCAGCGCGACACCGGCCACGTCGGCGGCGTGACCATCGTCGATCTGACCCCGGCCGAGCTGGCCGCCGCCGACGCCGTCGTGCTGCTCACCGACCACGACGACTTCGACTACGACATGGTCGAGCGGCACGCCCGGTACGTCTTCGACACCCGGGCCCGCTGCTACGGCGATGCCGTCGAACGCCTGTAATCCATCGATGTGAGGCGGCGCCACGTCCGTCGGGTAGCTTTGCCCGCGTGATCGTGGTGCCGCTGCTCACATTCTTGGCCGTCGCCTCGCTGTGCCGGCCGAGCGACGGCGGAGTCCGGATCGCGCTGCTGCGGGCCGCGGTCATCGTCGGCGGCGCCGCCGCCCTCACCGTCGAGGTGCTGTCGGCGGTGCACGCGCTGCACCGGCCCGCGTTCATCACCGCCTGGCTCGCCGCGCTGCTCGTCACCGGCGGCCTCGCGATCCGCCGGTCCGGTGGCCCGCGCGCGGCACGGCCGGCGCTGCGCGCCGTCCGGGACCGGTGGACGGCGCTGGGCGGGGCGGAGCGGCTCATGGTGGGCGCGCTCGTCGGGCTCTTCGGGCTCGACCTCGTCGTCGCCGTGATCGCCCCGCCGAACAACTTCGACTCCCAGACCTACCACCTGCCGAAGATCGAGCACTGGGTCCAGCAGGGCCACGCCGGCTTCCACCCGACGATGATCGACCGGCAGCTGGCGATGGCGCCGGGCGCGGAGTACCTGCTGCTGCACCTGCGCCTGCTCACCGGCGGCGACGGCGCCTACAACCTGCTGCAGCTCGCCGCCGGCGTCGGCGCCGTGCTCGCCGCGGCCCGCATCGCCCAGCAGCTCGGCGGCGGCACCAGGGCGCAGCTCGTCACCGCGCTCGTCGTCGGCACCACCCCGATGGTCGTGCTGGAGGCGACCAGCACCCAGACGGACCTCGTCGTCGCGTGCTGGGTCGCCTGCACCGCTACGTGCACCCTCGACGGCCTGCGCGCCCGATCCGGCTGGTTCGACGTCCTGCTGATCGGCGTCGCCGCCGGGCTGACGCTGTTGACGAAGGCGACCGGGCTGCTCGCCGCCGGCCTGCTGCTCGCCGCCTGGGCCGCCGCGCAGCTGCGGCTCACCCGGTGGCGCGGCCTGGCCGGCGCGGCCGCCGTCGGGGCGCTGATGGTGCTGCTCGCCGGGCCCAACCTGGTGCGGGTCCAGGACACCTACGGCAACCCGCTCGGCCCGGCGCACCTGCGCGAGTCCATCTCCATGCAGCGGCACGACCCGCCGGCGGTGCTGGTGAACGCGCTGCGCATCGCGGAGACGGCGCTGCAGACCCCGGTGAAGCCCCTCAACGAGGCGATCGAGGCCGGGATCGTCGGCCTCGCCGGCGTGCTGCGCGTCGACCCGCAGGACCGCGACATCACGTACTGGAACGAGACGTTCCCCTACCGGTCGTGGCCGCCGGACGAGGACCGGGTGTCGATGCCCGCGCAGGGCGTGCTGATCCTGCTCGGCGCGCTGCTGATGGCCCTGCGCCGGGACTCGGCGCCCACCACCCGGCTCTACGCCGCCGTCTTCTGGCTGGCGGTCCTCGCCTACGTCGTCACCGTCAAGTGGCAGCCGTGGGGCAACCGGCTCGTCGTCTTCCTGCTCGTGCTCGGCGCGCCCCTGGCCGGGCTGTGGATCGCCGGGCTGCGCGGGCGGCGGCTCGCCACCTGGGCCACCACCGGCACGCTCGTGGCCGGGGTCGCCGTCGGCGGGCTCGCCGTCGCCTACGGCTGGCCGCGCCGCCTCGTCGGGCCCGGATCCGTGCTCACCACCCCGCAACTGGAGCAGCGGTTCATCCGGGAGCCGGGCTGGCAGGGCGACTACGAGTGGGCCGCGGCCGCGGTCCGCGGGGCCGGCGCGCGGCGGGTCGGGCTGGTCCAGGGGTACAACACGTGGGAGTACCCCTGGTGGATCCTGCTGCGCGGCACCCGGATCGTGTCCATGCAGTCGCTGCAGCCGGGCCTGGCGCCGGCGACCGTTAACGACGTGGACGCGGTGCTGTGCGTGAAACCGCCGCACACCTGCGAGTTCTACGTGCCGCCGGCGTGGCCGGTGCACCGCCGGGGCGACGTGGCCTACGCGCTGGCGCCCTGACGCCCTTCGGCGGCCCGCGCCTGGCCGCCCGAGCCCTGGCCCGGCACGACGGCGGCCGGCTCCGGCCGCTGCCGCGCCCTGACCTCACCGGCGAGCAGCACCAGCCAGATCGCGCCGTTGGTGCCGCCGATGACCCAGTCCTCGGTCATGATCGTCGGTACCGCGGCGGCGGCGCCGACCGTGAACCACAGCGCCGGCTGCGCCACGCCCGGGCGGCGCAGGACGACCGCGTACCAGAGGCCGCGCAGCGCGTGCCAGAGCAGCAGGGCCAACCCGATCAGGAAGCCGATGGCGCCGAGGACCCCGCCGCGGCGGAACGCGCCGACGGCGGCGTTGTCGGTGTTGAGGTCCCGGCGTGGCCCCTCCTTCGGGGCGCCGTCGTTGTCGCGGTGCACGACCGCGCGGGACGTGCGGGCGTCGCCGAACGTCTTCTCCGCCCAGCCGGCGTGCTGCCAGTCGACCCAGACCTGCCGCCACGTGTCGGTGCGGCCGCTGGTGACGTCGCCGCCGTCCGGGGTGAACCGGTCGCGGAACAGGAACGTGCTGCCACCGCCGACGGTAAAGACGGCGGCGAGGACCACGAACGGCATCGCGACCGCGACCCACCGGGCCCGGCCGCGGTCCAGGTCCTCTTCACCGGTGTGGCCGGCCCGCGGCAGCAGCACCACGACGGCGTGCACCACGGCGGCGGCGGCCGCGAACACGAACCCGGTCCGCGAGTCGCTGATCGACAGCACCAGCGCCGACACCACGGCCACGCCGACGCGCTGCCACGCGGCGAACGCCCGGTCGAAGCCGACCCGCACCGCGGCGATCACGACCAGGCCGGCGAGGGAGTTGGGGTGGTAGAACAGCCCCGGCCCGCCCCAGAACCGGTTGCGCATCACCCGCGCCGACGCGCTGTCCGGGATGGCGTGCAGCTCGTCGAAGAGGCTGCCGGCGCCGAAGTACAGCAGCGCGCCGATGCCGACCAGGATCGCCGCGGCCATGCCGACGGTGAGGTCCCTGCCGCGGTCGCGGCGGGTCGTGGCGACGACGGCGAGGACCGCCAGGGTGAACACGCCGAGATAGGCCAGGCGTTGCGCGGCGACGGTGAGGTGGCCGGCGCGCAGGACGAACAGCGCGCCGAGCACGCCGAACACCCAGTAGGACAGGCCGAGCCAGGCGCCGCCCAGCCCCGGCAGCTCCCGCAGGGTGCGCAGCCATGGCCGGCCCCACACGGCGAAGACGACGACCTCGACGAACAGCACCGCCCAGATGACGATCGGCCGCTGCGTCGAGGTCCAGGTGAGGATGCCGGCGAGGGTGAACAGCCCGCCGGTGGCCGCGCCGCGCAGGGTGATGCCGGGCAGGCTCACCGCGAGGGCGACGACGCCGAGGGCGATCACCGCCGCCGCGAACGCCTCCGCAGACTCGCTGACGCTGCCGGTGCGGCCGTGCTCCATGACGGCCGCCAGGACCGCCAGGACCGCCGCGGCGGCCGAGCCCGCGGTGATCGCGGTGCGCCGGGTCATCGGGCGCTGGCCTGCAGCTGCTTCTTGCCCTTGCTGCGCTTGCGGCTCAGGAAGAAGTCGCGCACCACCCGCCGCGGCCCGGCCGGGACCAGCCACACCTGCAGGAAGGTCACATAGTCGGTCACGCTGGGCTTGCCGTGCCGGCGGGCCTCGCCCAGCAGGTCGAAGAAGACCCGGGGGCTGCGGCTGGCGGCGGCCATCGAGCCGACCACGCTCATGGCCAGCGCGGCGTAGGCGCGCGGCGTGACCCGCGGGCGGGTCTCGCGCAGCCAGTCCAGCGACTGCTTCCACGGCGCGTCGAAGCTGATCCGCGGCCGGTTCTCGTCCGCATACCAGATGACCAGGGGCTCCTCGGCGTAGATCAGGTCGACGCCGTCCTCCTGGAGGCTGCGCAGCGTCCAGTCGAGCTCCTGCAGCCGGCGCAGCCCGTCGGCGAACGGCACCTTCCGCAGCAACGCCGTCGGCGCCATGATCGTCGAGGTCTGGATGAACCCGTCGCCGTGGAACAGCCCGTGCCGCACCGCCAGGTATTCGCTGATCGGCTCGTCCGGCGCCGGGATGCGGCGCGGCATGATCAGCTCGGCCCGCGGGGTGCGCATGTAGAGGCGGCTGCCGACGATCGGCAGCGGCACCCCGGACGCCTTGGCCCGGGCCAGCTGCGTCTCGAGCTTCTCCGGCAGCCACTCGTCGTCGTCGTCGAGGAACGCGACCCACTCGGCGTTGGCGACGTCGACGCCGTGGTTGCGGGCGGCGGGCGCCCCACCGGACGTCTCCCGCTCGACCCAGCGGACCCGCTCGTCGCCGATCTCGCCGAGGGCTGCAACCGTCGCGGCGTCGGGTCCGTCAATGATGACGACGACCTCCAGCTCCGCCAGGGTCTGCGCCAGTGCGCTGCGGACCGCACGCACCACCAGCTCGGGCCGGTTGCGCGTCGGGATGACGACGCTCACCACGGGTCTTTGCACGATGACCAATCCGTCTCGGCGATCCTTAAGGGTTCGCTGGCGTAGCGTACACGAGCTGCACTTTTGTCGGATACTTCGCAGCCAGCAGGCGGGCGGCCTCGATGTTCGACGGCGCAACCGGATCACCGAAGGCTACCGGCAGCGGCTGGCCGGGCCGCACCGCGGGGCGGTTCGGGTGATCCGTGTCCACGACGAGCAGGCTCGCCGCCGGGTCGTGCAGGAAGAACCGCACGGTCACGGGGCTGTTCGCCACCAAACGATCCAGGTCGTCCATCGTGCCGCCCTTGCCGCCCGGGTACAGCAGGCCGGACCAGCCGGGGAAGTGCCGGTACTGGCCCTGCAGGGCGGCGGCACCGAGCGTGGCCGACCAGTTGCGCCACGGGCTGCCCATGAGGTCGACGTTCACCGCGCCGCCGCCGTCGGGGAACATCCTGGCCATCAGCAGCGCGTCGCGGGCCGCCTCCGGAGAGCCACGGTCCCGGCCGAGCGCGAGCTTCACCCCCGGCGCGACCGGCGTCGTGTGCCACTCGCCGCCGGCGACCAGCATGAACAGCGCGACCGGCACCGCGACCGTGGCGCTGAGCCTGACCCGGAAGCGGGCCAGCCCGCCGAGCACGCACAGCGCGACCACGATCAGCAGGTGTAGCAGCTTGTCGAAGTAGTAGACCGGACGGCCGATGGTCGCGATCTGGTACGCGCCGAGCCCGGCGGCCATCACCCCGGCCGTGGCGAGCGCGAACCCGGCGGCCCGCAGGCGGGGGCTGCGGCGGGGGGTCCCGGTGGCCAGCACGCCGACCGCGGCCAGCGCGACGAGCAGCACCGTCGCCGGCCGGTCCACGACCCGGGCGGTGCCGTTGAGCAGCAGCTGGCTGTCGCTGGACGCGGCGGCGGCGGTCAGCGGGCCGATCGCGGCCAGGCAGCCGACGGCCACCGCGCACACCCACGCCCACCAGCGCCGCCACAGCCGGGCGCGGACCGCCCACAGCGCCGCGACGATCCCGGCGTAGGGCAGGAACAGCGAATAGGTGAACGACACGCCGACCAGCAGCAACGCCACGGTCGCGGTCTGCTCGCCGAGCCGGGTCAGCGGCCGGGCGACCAGGGCGGTCAGCACCGCGGCGCAGGCGAGGCCGGCCAGCTCGTTCGGGTACCCGCGGGACAGCACGGTCACCGGGTCGCCGAGGACCAGCCAGGCGGCGACCAGCCCCAGCACCGGCAGCAGCCGGGCGGCGCCATCGCCGGGCCCGGCGATGCGCCGCGCCGCCCACAGCACCGCGAGGGCGAGCAGCAGGTAGGTGCCGACGAGCAGCCACACCATCACGTCGACCGCGGTGGCCGGTGCGGCGTTGTGCGCCGAGGAGCGCACGAACCGGTCCAGCACCGCGTAGCTGAAGTGCAGGCCCTGCGGGTAGTTGGCGATCCCGGTCAGCTCCGCGTCCGGCACGAACGGGCGCAGCGCCTCCGGGCGCAGGAACAGGTAGCCGCCGGTCCGGCCGATCACGTCGTACAGCAGGAAGTGCCGGGCGATGTCCTCCCCGGCGAGGGGCAGGCCGAGCCGGCCGCCGAGGTCCCGCGCGACATACGGCACGAGCGCCACCGCCGACACCCCGGCGACCGCGATCGCGAGTAGTGCGTCTTTACGCATCTTGGGCATTTGCGGCGTGCGGCCGGTGGCGGCGGCGAGCAGGACCAGCACCGTCAACGCGACGCCCGCGATCAGCGTCGGGTGCAGGTGGCCGGGCCACAGCGTGATCGCGAGCCCGAAGACGCAGGCCGCGCCGAACAGCTGGGCGGCCGCCACCACGACCCGGTCGGCCAGGGTGACCCCACCGCGCTGGACCGCCACGGCGCCCGCGAGCACCAGCAGCGGCAGGAGGAAGTCCAGCCGGACCTGATGCGTCGCCAACGGGATGAGCCAGGCGAGGAGCAGCGCCACCGCCGTCTTCCGGATCACCAACACGCTCCGTATCGATCGGGGCCACCGGCGATGCAACGTCGCCGCCGGGACGTGACGATATCGCGTTGTCCAGGTACGGTGCAGAAGGCTTCCGGGGCCAGGCCTTCATGACGGAAGGTGATTGCCGAATACGGGGAGTGGCGGGCGTTGGCGAAGGGCGTGGCGCGGCGAAAGGGTCGCGGCCGGCGGGATCCACTGTGGGCGCGGCTTCTCGTGATCGCCGGTGCACTTCTCATGATCGCCTCGGGCACCACCTTCGTGCT
Organism: Dactylosporangium aurantiacum; assembly: GCF_000716715.1. Taxonomy (GTDB): domain Bacteria; phylum Actinomycetota; class Actinomycetes; order Mycobacteriales; family Micromonosporaceae; genus Dactylosporangium; species Dactylosporangium aurantiacum. The sequence continues at coordinate 65,016 of NZ_JNYJ01000048.1, forward strand.
GAAGGACGCGGTCTTCGGCTACGCGACCCGCAGCGTCAACAAGGAGAACCTGCTCGGGGGCGAGGGCGAGAAGCACGCCTCGGTCAGCGGTGCCAAGAACGTCCTGCTCATCGGCATCGACCCCCGGCCCAACCAGGACCCGAGCGAGCCGATCCGCTCCGACTCGATCCTGGTGCTGCACATCCCCGCCAGCCATGACATGGCGTTCCTGATCTCCATCCCGCGTGACACGTGGGTCGCGATCCCGAAGTACAACAACGGCAAGCGCAGCTACGGCGGCGGCAAGGGCAAGATCAACGGCGCCTTCGCCGAGGGTGGCTACGGGCTGACCGGCAAGGAGCAGCGCAAGCACGGCACGACGCTGCTCGCCTCCACGATCAAGCAGAACTGGGGCATCACCTTCGACGCGGCGGCGATCGTCGACTTCGTCGGCTTCCAGGAGGTCGTGCGGGTCCTCGGCGGCGTTGACATGTACGTCGACCAGCGCACCGTCTCGGTGCACATCGGCCACGACGCCAAGGGCAACACGAAGGTCCCCTTCGAGCAGCGCGACGACCCCAACGGGGGCACCATCCTGATCCCGATCAAGGGCGTCACGCCGAAGGTGTACGAGGTCGGCTACCAGCACCTGGCCGCCTGGGAGGCGCTCGACTTCGTCCGCCAGCGCGAGACGCTGCCCAAGAGCGACTACGACCGGCAGCGCCACCAGCAGCAGTTCATCAAGGCGCTGCTGAAGAAGATCGCCAGCAAGGAGGTCCTGGGCTCGCCCAGCACCCTCAACAAGGTCCTCGAGGTCATCGGCCGCGCCATGACGATCGACACGGGCAAGATCGGCCTGGACGACTGGATCTTCGCGATGCGCGGCATCGACGGCGACCGCCTGCTGACGCTCAAGACGAACGACGGCGGGTTCCACGCCTCCCCGGAGAACCCGGGCGCCGAGGCGCTCGACCAGACGACGCTGGACCTGTTGAGCGCCGTGCGGACGAAGACGGTGCCGACGTTCGTCGCGGCGAACCCGGGCATCGTCAGCTCCAGCGGCTGAACGTTTCACGCGCGGGCTCGACGGTTTGCCGCGGACTCGGGGCGCACGGGGTTCATCCGGCGAAACGGGCATCATGGTGCATTGACTGCCGTCTGTGCGGCTGCCGTTGTCGCATGCCGATGCGCGACAACCCGAAGGTGGCCGGCTCGCCATTCCTTCGGGTTGTCGCGCAATGCGTGCCGGGGTGACTACTCGGCGACGGCGCTGAGCTCCTCGCGCAGCGTCTTCAGGGCGCCGGCGAGCAGCCGGGATACGTGCATCTGGGAGATGCCGAGCTGGGCGGCGATCTGCGACTGGGTCAGGTTGCCGTGGAAGCGCATCGCGATGATCTTCTGCTCGCGCTCCGGCAGCTTCGCCAGGATCGGGCGCAGCGCCTCGCGGTTCTCCACGTTGGCCATGTCGGGGTCCTCGCCGCCGAGCAGGTCACCGAGGCCTGCGGCGCCCGGGTCGGTGTTCTCGCCGGCGGGGGCGTCCAGCGAGAGCGCCCGGTACGCCTGACCGCAGTCGAGGCCCTCGATGATCTCCTCCTCGGTGACGCCGAGGCGGGTGGCCAGGTCGGCGACCGTCGGGGAGCGGCCGAGGTCCTGGGCGAGGTCGCCGGAGACCTTGGAGATCTCCAGGCGCAGCTCCTGCAGGCGGCGGGGCACGCGC